>JAAWMH010000017.1 GCA_022798335.1 Clostridia bacterium | reverse complement strand
AATATACCAACAGGCTGGTATAATTATGGAAAAAGAAACTGGGCTAATATAGTAGTAACAGATGGAACAGTAGAAAATGGTACCATAACAGGAGGAAAAACAAGCACCTATTACACATGGATACCAAGATATCAGTTTATGCTAGACCAAGAAGCTGAAAGAAGTAAAATAGCATTTGTAAAAGATAAAGAAGAAACAACAATAGATGCAAGGTTACAAATACCAGAAGCATTTACATTTAATAAAACGCCACTGACAGGATATTGGGTAATGAAGTATACAGCAAGCACAGTAAATAACATATTACAAGCAAATACATCGACACACTATAAAAATGTAGATACGATGGCAATATGGTTACCAGCGTTTAGAAATATGGAGGCGACACGGAGGAGCGATGGGGCTACGGAGAGACAATAGATAGTAGTACTCTATTAGGGAAAAGTGCGTCAAATAATATAGATGTGCATTTTATGAAAACAACAGAGTATGGAGCAATGGCAATATTGTCAAGCTCAGGGTATGGAAATCCAAGTAATGAAAAAGCAATAACCAGTACAACAGGAAATGAGACAGGGGTAATGATAAATACAAGTAATTGGGAGTGGACAGCAGGAGGACATAAAGGAGCGCCAGTGTTTAGTGGAAAAAACGCAAGATATTATGACGCTTATGAAGCAAGCAATACTTCAGCAAAAGCAGGAGATGCACTAGGAACGGCTACTACAGCAAACCCAGGATGCGCAGGATGGCATCAGGCGTATCAAAGTAATTGGGTCGGTATTTTCACGAACTACGGAGGTGACGGATTCTATCGTGGTGAGTATGGTATTTTCTCCTTCTCCAACAGCCGCGCTAGCGCCAACTACACCTACTATGCGCGTGGCGTGGCGGTGTGTGGAAGCCGGACTATAGAAAAATAAAAAAAGTAGAACTAAAGAGGATAGTATATAAAAAACAATCTGAGCACTTCAAAAAATCATTTGAAGTGCTCGGATTTTATAGGAATAAATTCCTTTTTTTAGTTTTAAATATGTTGCTCTTGATACTGAAGCCGAGCTTTTCGAAGCTTTTCAAAAAGAGCATTCACACGGGAGGAGTCTTTAGAAAAGCTAAGAGCTTTTTGATATAAGTCTTCTACTACATCATCTGAAACAAGTCCATGAATAATTGCTTTTTTTAAAGTTCTATCAAATAGTGCTTTTGTCATAGGGTAGTCAGTACAAAAATGAGTTTTATCAAAAGAAGAAGTTAAATAAAGCAGAATAATCTCAGTAATTTGCTCATCGGAAAAGCAAAAAGACTTCCGAAGCTTTTTAAGTTCTTCATACTTGCCATAAGTAGCAGAAGGTGCTTTATAAACTTTGTCTTGACAAGAATGCATAAAAGCACGTTGATAAGCCTTTTGACAAAGAATATTTACAGCATCATCTTCTACAATACATTCAGCTATAGCAGTATAGATGAGTGATTTAGCTGTTTGCTTAGAAATATCATAAGAAAGTGCAAGTTCTTCTAAAGTGCTAAATAAAGGGGAAAAACAATAAGTCATAACAAAGTCGTAAATTTCTTTGCGGGAAAAATCGATTTTCCATTTCATAGTAAGTTATCCCTCCATTTTTAAAGTAAGAACATATTAAAACTATAAAAAATTACGTAAACTAATTATATTCTAATACCCTAGGGTGTGTCAAGAATACTACCTAAAAATGCTTACAAATTTAAATGAGTTAAGATATAATATTACAGTAATATTAAGTTTTTATGACAAATAGAAATAGACATGTAATATTCATTGAAAATCAAAAAATGTTGTGGTATAAAGTAAACAAAGAAGAAAGTAGAGGAAACAAAATGGGCTGGTATGGAATATGGAATTTAGAATATACAGGAAATAATTCGAGCAGGTTTGTGAATACTGCTAAATTAGTAATAGGAAACTTTAAGAAAAGATTTGAAATAGTAGAAGGTACAAATGAACTAGAAGCAGTCAAAAGAATAGCATGGTATAGTGCAGATTTAGACATAGAAACAATATTATCTTATCTAGAAGATAGAGATAAAATTCATGTGCGAATAGATGGAGAAACTCATCCTTATGATGATAAAGGTGAAGTGCTAGAATGGGAAGAGCAAGAGTATACCAAAGAAAATGGCAAAGTTTATATGGAATGCCAATATGTAGACTGTGATAGATATCAAATGGATAGACATGGAATACAAGAAGCTTTTATCTATGACTTAATGGTTTCTCCAGAAAAGGCAAATTCGGTAGCCTTAAAAAATGGAGATGCAGATACACTAGACACTTATTTACAATGGATTGCAGAAGAAATGGGGCAAGAGGAAGAAATGATGCCAATTATTCAGGACTTTATGCAAAAAATAATGAGTATTACCAAAGAGCAAGTAATAGAGGAGCAAGGAACAATTGATGAAACGGCATGGGAACATTTTAATAGTGTAAAAGCAAAGTTTGAAAGTTTAGAAAGTACCAAAGCCTATTTAGCACAAATAAGAGCAAAATTACCACCAAAACAAGAAAAGCCCAAAGTAGAACTTCCAGAGGTATTTGCCAATATGAGTAAAGAAGATATCAATCAATTAGGAGGAAAGACAACTTTACTAAAATTATACAATAAAGTAGGAGAAGAAGCGGCAAAAAATATTATTATAATGTTAGGCTATGATTTAAATAGCAAAAATAAATCAAAAGCTAAAAAGAAGTCTTCACTAGCAGAGATAAGAGAAGCAGAAGAAACTAATCAAAAAATAAAACAAGCAATCAATGAATATTTAATAAAAGTAATTAAACAAAAATATCCAGATTTAAGTAAAGAAAATGAAGCTATTTTCTTAGAAAAAATTAGCAGTACAGTAGATAATGAAATAGAGCAGGGAAGAATGTTTTATAGTAGTGGTTTTGGACCAAGAGGCTTACATTGCGATAATAAACCATCACCAGAATTAGAATATGCATTTATGGAAATGGACTTTGGACCAGAATGGCCAGAATATAGGATGCAAGCTGCAGCACATTTAACTTTTCCCTTTAAAATGTCAATTGATGTAGAACCAGGAAGGTGTGTAAGGGCAACAGATGGAATGGATTGGCAATATTTATATATGACAGAAGCATATAAGCAAAAAGAGTTAACAGCTGTTACTATGGAAATTATGGAACAGGAGAGCAAAATTCCAGAAGAAATAAAAGCAAGTTTTGAACAAGAATACCAAAGTGTAATAGAAATGTTAAACCAAAGAAGAGATGGTTTAGTAGCAAAACAAAAAGCAAAACAGGCAATATTAGAAGAAGCAAAAAAAGTGCAAGAAAAAGCAAATAACTTACTAGATACTTATGCAAGTAGAGTAGCACAGCTGCAATCAAGAACAGATTTATCAGATGTTCAAAAGCAAACAGAAAAACAAAAAATGATTGCTGAAATAGTAGAGGCAAGGAAATTTGCTAGAGGAGATAAAACAAGAGAAGAGCTAAGTAAACTTAGCGAACAATATGGATATGAAGAATTATCAGATTTTGACAAAGAGCATGCCAAAAACTTTCATAAAGAAGAATGGATGGAAGATAGATACATCATGTATTCAGAGGAGCAATATGCAAAAACCTATGAAGAATATCGAAAGGCTCATTCTACAGAATTTGGCTTTCCAGATACAAGTAGTATACCAAGAGACTTAAACTATTTATATCAGAGAAGAAATGCTATCAAACAATATGAGCAAAGTCAAGAAAAAGGAATGCAAAAAGAAGAGGAGCAAGTAGAGCAAAATGGTACACCTCAGCTAACGCTAGAACAAATAAAATTTACACTAGGAATTGCAATGGCATATGTAGAACATATGAAACAAAGAAGTATTATTGATCGATATGGTTTAAGACCAGAAACAGAGCAAATGCTAACAGAAAAAATTTTTCATTATTTAGAAGAACATAGCTCAAATTTAACAAATCCAGACTTCTTAGTAGAATTTGAAAATGGTGTTATGAGGCAAATAGCAGATTCAGTAGGAAAAAGAAGAGAATATGGAATGTTTGGTACTGGTATGGGGCATATAAGAAGTAGAAGACCAAGCATACAAGTTTTAGAAGGTTTAATTTATTATGAAGACGCAATTTTAGATGATGTAAAAATTATGTATGCTACGCCAGAAGCAGTTCAAGCTAAAATAGATAGCTTGGAAAGCAGAGTAATGTTTATGCAAGATAATAGAGAAGAATCATATTTTATAAAAAAACTTATCAAGCAAAAAGAAGCTTTTGAAAATTATCAAAGAGTACTCCAAGGAAAGCCTATAAAAGAAGCATCTTTAGAAGAACTAGAACAAACAAAACAATATTTAGAAGCATTAGATGCAAAAACACAAGAGTTATTAGAACAGCAAAGTAGGAAAGAAAAAGATACTATGCCAAAAAATGTAGAAGGTGTAGGAATAGAAGATTAAATAAAAAGGAGAAAAAGATGGCAAATAATAGTTTAATGCCTGTAAAAGAGGGAATATTTACCAAAATAAAAAATTGGTGGAAAGACTTATTTGGAAAGGAACCAATAGAACCCTATCACATGCCAGTTACAAATTTAGAAATGCCACAAGAAAAAGTAGTTAGTTTTGCAAGGGAAGTAAAAATAGAAGAAACGCAAGAACAAAGACTAAATAGATTGCAACAGGCACTTAGAGAAAAAAGAATAACCCAAAAAGAAATAGAGAAAGAAGATAAAGAACTATTACGAAAATTATATGATAAACAAATACAAGAATTAAAAGAATCTATTATAGAAAAACAAAATAAGATATTACAAATAAAATATGAACAAAAAAGAAAAGCCCATAATAATTAAAAAGGAGAGAAGATATGGTAGTAGATGGAAAAGGGAAGATATTTGAAGATAGAAGAAAAAAGTCAGAAGATAGAAGAAAAAATGAAATAGATAAAGATGGCGGAAGAAGAAAAACAGATAGAAGAGGTAAAAATACACAAGGAAAAAAATAGAAAGAATTAAAAAGGATGCTTTTTTAAGCATCCTTTTTTGTGCTAAAATTAGCAACAACTTCTACCATTATTACCACAACAGCAGAATAAAATTAGAATAATGAAAATCCAAATGCAGCAATCATCTCCAAAACCAAAGCCACATCCACAACCTCTATTTTCTGGCATATTTTTCCCCTCCTTTAAAATGATTTTTAATTGCTATTTTTTAGCAACCACAATTGTTGCTACAACCACAGTTGTTACCACCACAGCAGAAAAGTAACAAGAATAGAATGATAAACCATAAAAGTTCTCCGTTATTACCACAACATCCCATTTTTCATACCTCCTATGAATTTGTTTTAATTCTTTCGTATGGTATATATTATTCTTTGCTTTAAAAAAGTGTTACAGATTAATAGTTATAAACTAAAAAAGCATGGTGTTATAGAAATTTAAAAAAACTATAAAAAATCTATACAAAAAGCAAAAAAGAATGATATAATTTGAAACAAGAAAAATAGACAAAAGAATAAATGGAGGAAGATAAATGGGAAACATCGTATTATTAGATGATCATACAATTAATAAAATAGCAGCAGGAGAAGTAGTAGAAAGACCAGCGTCAGTTGTAAAAGAACTAATGGAAAATTCTATAGATGCAGGAGCAAGTTCTATAAAAGTAGAAATAAAAAATGGAGGAATTTCTTATATCCGTATTACAGATAACGGAAAAGGAATTGCAGCAGATGATATGGAAATAGCCTTTGAAAGACATGCAACCTCTAAAATAAGACAAGCAGAAGACTTAGAAACAGTAACTTCTATGGGATTCAGAGGAGAAGCACTAGCTAGTGTTGCAGCAATTAGCAAAATAGAAATGTTATCTAAAACAGCAGAAAATGAAATAGGTTATAAAATACAAATAGAAGGTGGAAAAGTAGTAAACCAAGAAGAAGCAGGTTGCCCAAAAGGAACCACCATTACAATTTGTGATTTATTTTATAATACGCCAGTTAGATATAAATTTTTAAAAAAAGATTTTACAGAAGCAGGATATATCGAAGATGCAGTTACTAGAATTGCATTAGTACATCCCGAAATTGCAGTTCAATTAATTAGCAATGGGAAAACCATTATTCAAACACCAGGAAATAAAGATAGTAAAGCAGTTATTTATAGTATTTATGGAAAAGACATTGCAGAAAATATTATAGAAGTAGCTTATGAATATGAAGATATGAAAATAACAGGAGTTATTGGAAAGCCAGTTATAGCGCGTTCAAACAGAGCTAACCAGTTGTTTTTTGTAAATCAAAGATATATCAAAGACAAAACATTAACAGGTGCAGCAGAAGCAGGATACAAAGGATTAATTACCATTGGAAAATATGGATTTTTAGTATTAAATATTGAAATGAGCCCACAAAAAGTAGATGTTAATGTACACCCAGCTAAATTAGAAGTAAGGTTTGAAGAAGAAAGTAAAGTATTTAAAGCAGTATATCACGCTATTAAAGATACTTTATTAAAAGGAGATTTAGTAACAGATACAGAAAAGTCAAAAGAAGAAGTGCTAGCTGTAAATAGTAATCCAGTAGAAGAAGTAAAAAAAGCAGATGGAACACTAGGAGGTCTTTTCCGCAAATTTGTAAAAGAAAAAGAAGAAAAACCACTAGAGGATAAAAGTAATTTAATAGCACAAATGTATACTAATAAATTTGATGAAGACAAAGAAACTATCTCTAACACTGTTTCGGAAAATGCAGAAAGTGCAGCATATGACTTGCCAGTAGAAGGTGGTGTAAGTCAAATGATGAAAAAGCCATCTTTCTTACAAAAACAAGAGCAAAAGCAAGAAGAAAAAACACAAGTTATTGATACAAAAGAAGTAAACGAAAAAATAAAAGATACTTTAGAGCAACTAGAAAATTTAAAATATGAAGAAAAAGTGCAAGATTTTGATGAAATGTATATGAAAACTTTTGGAACAATGCCATCAGAAGTAAGAAAAATGGCAGAGCAAGAAAAACAAAAAGAAGAAAAGATTACGATGCAACCAGAAGAAATGAAACCAGTAGAAAATATAAGTATTTTTCCAAAAGAAGAAACCCCAGTTGCATCTTATAAATTTATAGGAATTGCGTTTTCTACCTATATTATTTTAGAATTAGGAAAAGAGTTATATATTTTAGATCAACACGCAGCACATGAAAGAATTTTATATGAAAAAGTAAAGAAAAATTATTATAGTGAAAACCAAAAAGATTCTCAACTAATGTTACTTCCAGATATTATTACGCTAGCGCACAAAGAAATGGAGATTGCCAAAGAAAATATAGAAATGTTTCGAAAAGCAGGATTTACATTAGAAGAATTTGGAGAAAACACAATAAAATTAAGTGGTGTTCCTAATATATGTTTAGATTTAGATACTAAAGAATTATTTTTAGAAACATTAGATGAAATAAATACTGTAGCAAGAACAGCAAAACAAGAAAAAGAAGAAAAGTTTATTGCAACAGTAGCATGTAAAGCAGCAGTAAAAGCGAATATGGCACTTACTAAAGAAGAAGTAGATAATTTAATGAAACAATTATTACAATTACCAAATCCATTTACATGTCCTCATGGAAGACCAACTGCAATTAAAATGACGAAAATAGACATAGAAAAGAAATTTTCAAGAAGATAAAGAAAGAGGAAAAAATGATTTTATTTATATATTTTTGTATTTTAGTATTAAATTTAGTAACCATATTTTTAACTTATCGCTTTTTAGGAACTACTATGGAGAAAAAAGAAAAATTAATTTTTATTGCTATTCGGAATAGCAATTATGTATTTAGCTGTTGCAGGAATTTATTGGTTAAGCACACAAAATACAAACTTTCCAAATGCAAAATCAGCCCAAAGTTTAATTACTTTTACTTTTGTACCAGTAAATGGAATTGTAATTTTACCAATGCTAGCTAGTTCATATCGCTATTTAAAAGAAGGTAGACTAAAAATGGACAAGTTTAGAAATAGAGCGATTTTATTAGCAGTGGTATTAATAATAATTTTAATTATTGAGTTTTTCTACTTTAAAGATATTCAATCTGGAATTATGCAAATGCTACAAAAAGGAACAAATGTAGTTAAATAGAAAGGAATAGAAGAACAATCTTTAAAAGTTCTTCTCTAATAAAAAAGAAAAATGAAACAAAAACCAAAAGTAATTATTCTATGTGGACCTACAGCATCTGGAAAAACTAGGCTATCTATAGAACTTGCAAAAGCTGTGCAAGGCGAAATTATATCTTGTGATTCTATGCAAATATATCAAGACATGAATATAGGAACTGCTAAGCCAAGTATAGAAGAAAGGCAAGGAATTGTACATTACTTGATAGATTTTGTAAGTCCTAGTACAAGGTATAGTGTAGCAGATTTTAAAAAAGATGCTTGCAGTGCAATAAAAGAAATTTTAAGTCATCAAAAAGTACCAATTATTGTAGGTGGAACAGGGCTATATGTAGATAGTTTGACAAAAAATATTGAATATCCTACAATAGAAACAGATCTAAATTACCGTAAAGAATTAGAAAATAAAATAGAAGAACAAGGGTTAAGTTTTTTATATGAAGAAGCAAAAAAAATAGATAATCAAGCAATGCAAACAATTAGCCCAAATGACAAAAAACGTATTATGAGAGTACTAGAGATATTTCATCAAACTAAGAAAACAAAAACACAGTTAGAACAAGAATCTAGATTAGAACCACCACCATATCAATATATTACTTTTGCGATTAATATGGACAGAAAAAAATTATATGATAGAATTAATAAAAGAGTAGACATTATGATAGAACAAGGACTTATTAAAGAAGTAGAAAATTTAAGAAAAAAATATCAAGATTTTCCAACAGCAATGCAAGGACTAGGATATAAAGAAGTGGTAAGTTACTTAAATGGAGAAATGACAAAAGAAGAAATGATAGAAAAGTTAAAAATGGAAACAAGAAGATATGCTAAAAGGCAACTTACCTGGTTTCGAAAAGATAAAGATATTATTTGGCTAGATGGGGAAGAAGCCATAGAAAAAAATATACAATGTATTTTGGAGGAATACAGTGAAAGATAAACAAAAGCAAGAAACAAAAGTAAAAAATAAAACCAAAGATGCTAAAAAAGGTTTTATAGAAAATAAAACTTTTTTTGTAGTGTCTTTAATAATAGCTGTCATTATTGCATTTTGTTTATATAAAGTAGTAATATTTATTCAAAATCCAGCAGATACTTTTAGTGTAGAACAGGGAAAAATATATGAAGAAGAAAGAGCAGTAGGTTACATTATACGTGAAGAAACAGTAGTTAAAGGATCTAATTATAAAAATGGAATGGAACAAATTAAATCAGAAGGAGAAAAAGCAGCAAAAGGAGAAGCTATTTTTCGTTATTATTCTAGTGGAGAAGACAACTTAGTAAAGAAAATTGGAGACCTAGATATAAAAATAGAAGAGGCAATAAAAAAACAAGAAAACCCAATTTATTCAAGTGATATAAAAGCATTAGATAGAAAAATTGAAGAAGACCTTGTTATTTTACAAAAAGCAAATAATATGCAAACAATACAAGAAATAAAAAAAGAAATAGATAGTAATATTACCAAAAAAGCTAAAATAGCAGGAGAAAAAAGTCCAGCAGGTTCATACTTAAAAAAGTTAATTGATGAAAGAAAGGAATATGAAAATCAATTAAATAAAGGAGTAGAACAATTAAAAGCACCTATTAGTGGAGTTGTTTCTTATAAAATAGATGGATATGAAGAAATACTTACACCAAATAATCTTAACAATTTAAAAATTCAAACATTAGAGGAACTAAATATCAAAACAGGGCAAGTAGTAGCAGATAGCAAAGAAGGCGCTAAAATTATTAATAATTTTGAATGTTACATTGCATGTTGTTTAAATGAAGAACAAGCAAAAGAAGCAGAGTTAGGAAAAACAGTTAAAATTAGATTGCCAAATGATGCAGAAATTTCAAGTAAAATTATTCATGTGTCAAAAGAAGAAAATAAAGTACTTGTTGTATTTCAAATAGATAGACAAGTACAGTCTTTAATGAGCTATCGAAAAATATCTTTTGATATTATTTGGTGGAGCGATAGTGGAAAAAAAGTGCCCAATGAAGCAATAGGAACAGAAAATAGAGGAGAAAATGAGCTTAATTATGTAGTAAGAACTAGGGGAGGATACGAAGATAAAATTTTTGTAAAAATAAAACGAAAAAACGAAAAATATGCTATTATAGAAAATTATACTAGAACAGAACTGCAAGAGTTAGGTATCTCTAATGAAGAAATAAATAACATGAAAGTTTTGACATTATATGACGAAATTTTAAAAAAACCAACATAAAATTATTACAAAAGTATTACAAAACGATTAAGTTATGATGACAAATAAAAAAACTATTGACAAGATAAATAAAAAGTTAGATACTAGTAACAGAAAAAACGAAAGACAAATAAAAATTAGGAGGTTGTTAAAAAATGGCAGGAGCAATTATGGAGAAAGTTTGGGGATTATTTGGAATGGACCCAGCAGATGACAGAGAAGATGAGGAATTAGAAAACTATGATATAGAAGATGAAACAGAAGAAATAGAAGATGAAGAACCAGAAGAAAGAAAACTATGGGGTAGAAGAAACAACAAAGTAGTTAATATGCCACAAGTACAACAAGTAAAAATGGTTATTTCACAACCAACAAACTTTGAACAAGCAGCAAATATTTGTGATTTATTAAAACAAAAAAAATCAGTGATTGTTAATTTAGAATATGTTAATAAAGATGTTGCAAGAAGAATTATAGATGTTGTATCAGGTGCAGTACATGCATTAGATGGACATATGCAAAAAATTTCTAATTCTATTGTATTAATTGCACCATTTAATTATGACATAGAAAATGAAACAGCAAGAGACGAAATTAAAAATAAGCTATCTGTTTCATGGCTAAGAAATGGAAACTAAGAATGTTTTTTAGGAAAAAAATGAAATTACTAAGTGCACCAGAAATAGGAGGAAGGAATATGCTTACACCTTTGGATATTGAAAATAAGAAATTTTCAAAACAAATGATGAATGGATATAGCGTAGAAGAAGTAGATGATTTTTTAGATGACCTAACCACTGATTATGAAAAGTTATATAAAGAAGTATCAGAAGCTAAAAATAAATTAGACGATATGGAAGAAAATATTTCAAAATATAAAAACATAGAAGGTACTTTGCAAAATACTTTAGTAATGGCACAAAGTGCAGCAGATGAAGTTAGAAATTTAGCAAAGCAACAGGCAGAGCAAATTGTAAATGAAGCACAAGCAAATGCAAAACAAGCAGTAGCAGAGTTAGAACAAGAATTAACTTTAAAGCAAAAAGAAATGGATGACCTTCAAAAACAATTTGACGTATATAAAGCAAAAATGGAATCACTTTTAATTTCACAATTAGAGTTATTAAAAGAAGTAAACAAAGAATAAAAAAATGAGACAATGGGGACAGTCCCTATTGTCTCATTAAAAAATTAAGAGTTATTCTATTTACAATTACAAAACCATGTAATATAATAATGATGATTATTATATTACAAACTATTAACTTTTGTTACAGCAACATTAAAAGAATGTTACAATTATGTTAAATGTATTGACATATTAGCAGAAAACTATAAAATAGATGTATATCATGTAGAGGGACTATGAGAGTAATTAGTGGAATTGCAAGAGGAACAAAATTAAAATCAATTGATAGCATTTCAACAAGGCCAACATTAGATAGAGTAAAAGAATCACTATTTAATATTTTAATGCCTAAAATTAAAGAAGCTGTCATATTAGATTTATTCGCAGGAAGCGGAGCAATCGCAATTGAATTTTTGAGTAGAGGTGCAGAGTGTGCTTATCTGTGTGAAAAAAGTCATCTTGCTATAAAAATGATATACGAAAATTTAGAAAAAACAAAATTAACCTCAAAAGCAAAGGTAATAGAAAAGGACTATAAAAAAGCATTAGACCTATTGCAAAAAGAAAAAATACAATTTGACTTAGTATATATTGATCCACCATATGCCGCAAATTTAGCAGTAGATGCAGTAGAAAAAATACTATCACTAAATTTACTAAAAGAAAAAGGAAACCTAATCATAGAAACCGATGATGAGAAACGAGAATTACTCGAATTAGAAAAATTAGACATAAATGTTTATGATATAAGAAAATACGGAAGAGTGAGTCTTATATTCTTAGCAGTAGAAAAGTAACTATAAATATAAGTATGGTACTTTTAGGTTGAAAGGGGCAAAACAATGGAAATATTCACCTTATTAGAAACAATAGAAGATATGTTAGAAAAAAGCAGAAATGTACCTTTTTCTGGTAAATGTGTAGTGGATAAAGAAGAACTATTAGATATTATAAAAGAAGTAAGATTAAAATTACCAGAAGAATTGAAACAAGCAAAATGGGTAAAAGAAGAAAGACAAAGAATTTTAGTAGAAGCTCAAAATGAAGCCGATGAAATTATAAAAGAAGCAGAAAACAGAATTATTTCTATGATAGATGAACATGAAATAACAAGAAAAGCATATGAAAAGAAAGTAGAAATTATAGAAACTGCAAATGAAATGTCACGTGAAATTTCAAAAGGCACAAAAGACTATGCAGATGGAGTTCTAGCAGGAATTGAAGTAGCTCTGCAAGATGCACTTAAAGTTATTCAAGATAACAGAAATGAACTAAAATAGATATTTTCGGAAAGTCAGTAGTCGGAGGTCAAAAATGAGATTTCCGAACTACTGATTTATTTTTTAGGGTTACTCCCTTTTTAGGGTGATTAGGGACAGGTCAAAACAGAAGAAGAAAAAATTTAAAGAGGAGCAAAATGGGAAGGAGCAAATAACATTGGCTAAAAAAGGAAAAAGAAAAAAAAGTAAGGTAGATATTAATGTTGCAGTAGTTGTATTAGTATTACTAAGTATTTTACTGATGATTTTAATTTATACAAAATCAGGAAGTATAGGACAAGCACTAAGCCCGATGCTAGGTGGCATTATGGGGGTTATTAAATATATTATTCCAATAGGAATGCTTTTAATTGCAATTTATATGACACATAATGATAGAGAATATTTTATGCACAAATTAATGCAGTATACCATTTTTTTAATATGTGTTGCAGCTATGCTTAGTATTTTTCAAGTAAGTAAGGGAAATCTTGTAATAGAAAATAAAGAGTTTTCACAAGTAATAGATGAAGCATATACTTTAGGAGAAAAGAATATTGGTGGAGGAGTTATTCGGAAGCATTGTTGCAGTACCACTAATTAATAGCTTAGGAGAAACAGGTGCTGCTATTTTAACAGTAGGAATCTCTATTATTTTAATTGTGTTCATTTTTGGAATTAAACCAGCAGAAATTATTAGTAATCTTTTAGACGAAATGGAAGAAAATAAAGCTACGCAAAGAGAAGCAAAAAAGCAAAGATATGCAAATGAAAAAGCTAATAGTACAGTATTAGAAGAAAGAAAAGAAACTAGAAAAGAAAGAAAACAACGAGAAAAAGCAGAAGCAATAAAATTAGCAGCTCAAATAGGAGATGAGCTAACAATTAATTTACATGATGAAGAAGAAATATCTAAATATGATCACGAAAAAGATGAATTAGAAATTCCATTCTTTGGTTCTAAAAAAGAAACAAAACTTTCAGAGAAACAACCATTAGTAAATAATTTACAAATGGCACCAGAAAGTATCAGTCCAAATGAACAAGATGAAAGTTTATTTGCACAAGTAGAAGAACAAAAAGAAGACAAAGTAAGAGAAGTGCTGCAGTTAGAACATACTGTAACAGTAGATGATGAAGATTACAGATTGCCACCAGTCGAATTACTAAGTGAGCCAGAGAAAAAGGCAAAGCCAGGTGGAAAAAAGGCGGTAACAGATACAGCAGCAAGACTACAAAAAACCTTATATAGTTTTGGTGTTTCTGCAAAAGTAGAAAATGTATCAGTAGGACCAGCTATTACAAGGTATGAACTAAAGCCAGCAGAAGGTGTTAGAGTTAACAAAATTGCAAATTTAGCAGATGATATAGCTTTAAATTTAGCAGCAGAAAGTATACGTATCGAAGCTCCAATTCCAGGAAAACAAGCAGTAGGAATAGAAGTACCAAACAAAGAAAATGAAATGGTACATTTTAGAGAAATTATAGAATCTAATGGATTTCAAGATCATAAATCAAAACTTGCTTTTGGATTAGGAAAAGATGTTGCAGGGGAAGCAGTTGTAACAGATATTGCAAAAATGCCACACGTACTAATTGCAGGTGCTACAGGTTCTGGAAAGAGTGTATGTATCAATACTTTAATTTCGAGCATTTTGTATAAAGCAAAACCAAGTGAGGTAAAATTACTAATGGTAGACCCAAAAGTAGTAGAGCTTTCTGTGTATAATGGAATACCACATTTACTAATTCCAGTTGTAACAGACCCTAAAAAAGCAGCAGGAGCGTTAGCATGGGCAGTACAAGAAATGGAACATAGATATCAGCTTTTTGCAACCAAAGGAGTTAGAGATTTAAAAGGTTATAATGAAGCTGCAAAACAAGAAGAAGCAGGAATTTTACCACAAATTGTTATTATCATAGACGAACTTGCAGACTTAATGATGGTAGCCTCTAAAGACGTAGAAGATTCTATTTGTCGTTTAGCACAAAAAGCAAGAGCTGCCCGGAATGCATTTAGTAATTGCAACACAAAGACCATCAGTAGACGTTATTACAGGTATTATTAAAGCAAACATTCCATCTAGAATTTCATTTGCTGTTTCCTCACAAATTGATTCTAGAACCATATTAGATATGGTAGGAGCAGAAAAATTACTAGGAAAAGGTGATATGTTATTTTATCCATCAGGAGCACCAAAACCTACTAGAATTCAAGGAGCGTTTGTATCAGATAAAGAAGTAGAAGAAATTGTAGACTTTATTAAAGGAAATGGAGAAGTAACATATAACGAAGATATTTTAGAACAAATAGAAAATGCAAATAAAACAGATAAAGAAAGAGACTTAGAATCAGAACAAGCAGATGATGATGGAGCAGATCCATTTTTAGCAGAAGCCATAGAAACAGTTATTGAAACAAGGCAAGCATCTACTTCTTTTATTCAAAGAAGATTTAAAGTAGGATATGCACGTGCAGGAAGAATTATAGATCAAATGGAAGAAAGAGGCGTTATATCAGGATACCAAGGCAGCAAACCACGTGAAGTGTTAATGTCAAAAGAAAGATGGCAAGAGTTAAAAATGGCACCAGGAGCAAATGCAGTACAAGAAACTGAAGCAGTGCCAAATCAAGAAGTGCCACAATAAAAATAAATTATTTTACAAACTGTAAAAACAAATGAGAAGGTAAATCATGGAGAGGAAAGAAAAAAAATCACATAAAATTCACTTAAAAGATTATACCAACCGTTTAGAAAAGGTTTTAGAAAAGAAAAATTTTTCTTTGCAAACAAAAAACCTTTTACTTAGCATGTTTTATAAAATAGAAAATGCTTATGCAGATTATGAAAAAACAAAAATTGAAGTATATGATAAAGGAGACTTCTTAGAAGACTTAATTGGAATTATAGAAGAAGACTGCAAAGAAATAGAAATTATAAAATTAGAATTAGAAGGACAGCAAAGTTATACAATAGATAAAGAAAAGGGAAAAATTATATTAGTAGGAAATGAACAAGTAGCATTAACTGCTATTCTAGAAATAGAGCAAAATTTAATTTGCATTCCAGAAGAAGAAAAAATATTAGAAAAATCAATTACTCATTTTTTAAATTTAGGAAGCAAAATGCATGAAACTGAAGTAATTAGAGATTTCAATGGTTGGTCTTGGGATGCAGTTATAAAAGAAATTGAAGATATACCAGTAAACCTAGCCTATCAGAACTTTTTGTATTTATTAGGACATGAATTTATGTCAGAATGGATACAAAATGATAGTAAATTAGCAGATTATTTAATGCTTGCACATGAAAAATTAAAAAATGATTTTGGAGAAGAAAGAGCTAAAAAAGTAATTTATTTGCTTTGCAAATTAGCAATAGAAAACCTAGCAAAAGAAGATAAAGAAGAACAAGCACTATGGGAAAAATTAAAAAAAGAAAATAGCCGTCAGCTTATAAAATTAAATAATAAAAAAGACTATCTAGAAGAAATAACGAAAAAGAAAAAAGAAATTACAAAAAAAATAGACACAATAGATAAAATGCTAAACAGTGAAGAACTATTACAAAAAGAATATGAAACTAGAAATGAAAAACTACCAAACAAAGAAAAAATATTTAGTATTAGACAATTAGGAAATAAATTAGAAATAGAAAGACAAGAATATGTAGATGAAATGAAGCAATATAATGAACTAATAGATCCAAAAGGCTATGTAGCACGTAAAGACGAAATAGAAAAAAGAGTAGAATTTTTAAATATTTTAGATTTTAACAAGAAAGCAGATAAAAGACAAACCATATTAAATTTGTGTTTATTATTTTTATCTTGTTTTCAAATTAAAATTGCAAAATCTACATCAAAACAAGAAATTATAGACTATTTTTATATCTTAAGGTATTACAGATTTTTGCCATTTGATGAAGAAGGAATAAAATTAAAAGACATTGAAAAATTGCAAGAAATTTTTGAACATACTATAGAATTATGGCTAGAAAAAGCATATAAATTAGATGCAATTGATATTGTAACAGATGATTATGATGTAAACTATAAAATTATTCGCAATTTGTTTGATAGTAAAATGATAGACTTAAATCATACTGTTATTGAAACAAAAATAGAAAATGGAAAACTATATGCACAGTATTATGATACCAACATTTTAGAAACGACTTGCGAAATTCCAAGTAATAAAACAGTAAAACTAAAGAAAAAGACAAAGCTGTTTGTATAAAAACAAAGAGCCCGACTCACCTTTAAAGGTAAATCGGGCCCAGCCCTTGAACTAGTGGACTATTTGCGGAAGGTTTCCCAAGTTAGTTAGCTTTTAAAGCTTGGTAAAGCTCACCACAATAATAGGCAAGCAAAAAGAAGTTGGGAATACAAGGGTGAAAAAGCATACCGAAAAGCAGGATAAGAACTCCCAAGATAAAGAATGCTTTTTCATAAATGACAGCCGGGCGTTTAGGCAAAATACCACGCTGATATAACTTACATAAGCTATCACCGAAGCTACGTGTGGCAAAACCAATCAAGATAAATTCTTGAAGGTCGGGGGTACGGACAAAGAAGTAAAGAAGAAAAAGAATAGGTACCGATAAAAGGATGCACACAAAATTCAGCCAATACTCCTTAAAGATGTCTAACCGTTTGCTTTTCATAAAAAAAACTCCAATAAATAAAATGTATTTATATTATAACACAAAAATCAAATTATGTAAACAGAAAGGAAGATAATATATGAAAATAACCTTTTTAGGAGCAACTAAAACTGTAACAGGATCTAACTTTTTAGTAGAAGGAGCAGGAAAGAAGTTTTTAGTAGACTGTGGAATGTATCAAGGCAGTAGCAAAGAAGAAGGAAAAAACCATGAACCATTTGCCTTTGACATAAAAGAAATAGACTTTATGTTATTAACACATGCCCATATAGACCATTCAGGAAGAATTCCAAGACTATATGTAGAAGGGTATCGTGGTCCTGTTATTACTACAAAAGCAACTAAAGACTTATGCTCTATTATGCTACCAGATAGTCGGTCATATTCAAGAACAAGAAATAGAATGGCGTAATAGAAAAAGAATGAGAGAAGGAAAAGACCCACTACCACCACTTTATACAGCACAAGATGCCATAGATACTATGGAAATTTTTGAAGCTGCAAATTATGATGAAATTGTAGAAATAGACCCAAATATTCATGTACGTTTTAATGATGCAGGGCATATGTTAGGTTCAGCTATTATTGAGCTATGGGTAGACGAAAATGGAAAACGAACCAAAGCAGTATTTACAGGCGATTTAGGAAATAACGATATTCCACTACTTTCTTCACCAACTATGATGGACTCAGCAGATTATTTGGTTATGGAGTCTACTTATGGTTCTAGGCTACATATGAGAAATGATGATAAAGCAAGTATGTTTTTAAATATTGTATCAGAAACCTTAGATAAAGGAGGAACAGTCGTAATTCCATCCTTTGCTGTAGGAAGAACACAAGAGATTTTATATGAATTAAATAGTCTAAAAGAAAAAAAAGATGATGAAAAATTTATTAAAGAATACAAAACTTTAATGCAAGCACCAGTCTATGTAGATAGTCCACTTGCTATTTCAGCAACAGAAATTTTTAGAGAAAATGCAAATTTATTTGATGAAGAAACACAAGCACTTATTCAAAGTGGAGACAATCCACTAGAATTTCCAGGATTACAATTTACTAAAACAGCAGATGAATCAAAAGCTTTAAATGAAAAAGATGAATCATCTATTATTATATCTGCAAGTGGTATGTGCGAAGTAGGAAGAATTAAGCATCACTTAAAACATCATCTTTGGGATCCAAATAGTACGATTTTATTTGTAGGATATCAAGCACAAGGCACTTTAGGAAGAAAATTAGTAGAAGGCGAAAAAAAAGTAAAAATTTTTGGAGAAGAAATAGCGGTAAATGCAAGAATTGAGTATATAGAGGGGTATTCAGGGCACGCAGACCAAGAATGGCTATTAAATTTTATATATTCTTTTATTACAAAGCCAAAGCATATCTTTTTAGTACATGGAGAGCAAGAAGGGCAAGAAGTACTAAAAGAAAAGATATTAGAAACAGTAAATATTCCAGTAACAATTCCTGATTATGGTCAAACCTATACTTTAGACGAAGAATTAACAATGGAGCAAACAATAAAACCAGTATCTACAGGAATTATAGAAAGAAGAGATATTTTAGAAAAAATGAGACTTCTAAAAGAAGAATTAGAAGATATGGAAACCATTATTAAAGAAGAATATTTAACGCAAGAAGCAACAGATACGAGTATTCACCTTTTAAAATTAAGATTAAATGAAATCGAAGAACAAATTGTAAAGATTGTAGAAAAGAGTTAAAGTAATCTACAAAAAAAGTAGGCTATGAAAATATGAAAAAGAGGAAAAACGAATGAAAAATAAGTATAATAATGATGCCATTATTGGTGGAAAAAATATTACAGCAAGCTATACAAAAACAGGAGAGCTTTTAAGAGTAATGTATCCAGCGCCAGATTATAGAAGTTGGATAGAGGAATTTGTAACAGGAGTAAAAATAAATGACTCTGCAATGATTTACTTACATGAAGACATGAATAATGAATATTACCAATACTATACAGAAAACACAAATATATTAAATACAGAAATTACAAATACTTATTTCAACTTACTTGTAAAACAAACAGACTTTGCACTTTTAAAAGAAGATGTTTTGGTAAAAAAATATGAATTTGAAAATAAAAATAACATTGACTTAAATGTAAAATTTTTAATGCACGAAGCACTACTATCTGATTTTAATAATATGGTAGGAGCAGAAATAAAAGATAACTGTTTAATACAATATTGTCATGATTATTCTATGTATACATTTTCAAAAACTCCTCTTTTTAGTTATCAATTAAATGATACTAAGCAAAACATAGGAAGTGGAGAAATTCACGATAAAGACTATATAGGAATGTCATCAGATTCAAGTATTAGCTATGACATTGGAACAATGAAACCAGGAGAGAAAAGAGAATTAGTTATTTATTTATATTTTAGACAAAATAGCAATAAAATATCAGCAGAAGACTTAAAAAAACAAATAACACAAATCAAAAAAATGGATATTTTAAAAGAGCAACAAACAGTAGAAAAATATTGGAGAAAGTACGTAAAAGATCATTTAGGAATAGAATTACTTCCAGAAACGAATAATTATAATAAAAAATTCAATCAAATTTATCAAAGAAGTATTTTGTTATTTCCACTATTAATGAATGAAGAAAACGGGGGATTATCAGCAGCAGTAGAAGTAGATGAACAACAAACACAATGTGGAAGATATAGCTATTGTTGGCCAAGAGATGCGGTATTTTTTACTAAAGCATTAGACAGTGTTAAAATGCATAAAGAAGCAGAGAAATTTTACAAGGTATTTTGCAGAGAAACACAAAGTCCAAATGGAATGTGGGAGCAAAGATTTTATACAGATGGAAAGCTAGCGCCATGTTGGGGATATCAAATAGATGAAACAGCAAGTGTCATTTATGGTGTGTATGAACATTATAAAATAACAAAAGAAACAAAATTTTTAAAAGATACTTATAAAATGTGCGAAAGCGCAGCAAAGTTTTTAGGAATCTATATGGACAATATCTTAGGAACAAAAGACGAATCAGATATTGTAAAAAAAGAGATAGAAGAAACATATCATACCCAAAATAGAAATAAATTGCCAGTAAGTTATGATTTATGGGAAATGCATGAAGGGGTGCATTTATATTCACTAGCTGCTATCTATGCAGCATTTGAATCAATGCTAGAAATTCATAAAATATTAAAACCAGGATATGAACAAAACAATAGGCTAAAAATAGAAGCTATGAATAAGCTAGAAACAAAAATGATAAAATATCAAGATGAAATCAAAAAATACATATTAAGCAATTTATATGATGAAAACACAAAAACATTTTTAAGAAATCTAAATGACAAAAAAACAGATATAAGTAACCTAGGAATAGTAGTACCATTTTCTATTTTTACTCCAAAAGAAAAGAAGGTACAAAATACTGTAGAAAAAATAAATATGACTTTAAGAACTTATACAGGAGGCTATTTAAGATTTGAAGAAGACCACTATCGTGGAGGAAAAAGCCCATGGCCAATAGCAACATTATGGATGGCAATGTATTATCAAAAAACAGGAGAAAAGAAAAAAGCAAAAGAATGCATTGAATTTGTAGTTAATACAGCAAATGAACATGGATTTTTAGCAGAGCAAGTAGACAATCAAACAATGAAACCAAATTGGGTAAATGGCTTAGCTTGGTCTCATGCCATGTTTATTTTGTCGGCTTAGTTGTCAGTTTAGGGACGTTCCTTGAATGACCATAACTGTCAGTTTGGGGACATACCTTGAAAAAATTATTATAAACAGAATATGAAAATTTTGTGAAGAGTATAGCATATTTCCAAAAAGTGTGCTATATTCTTTTATAGTTTTAGGGGGCAAATTTATAAAAGAAAGAAGGCAAGAGAATGCCCCGTTATGCAAGATACTACCAAAGATCTAATACAAATGTTTATCATATTATTTTACGAAGTATTAATCAGCAAGAAATTTTTTATGATGATACAGATAGAAGTAAATTTATACAATCGTTAAAAAATACAAAGGAAAAATATCAATATAATTTATATGCTTATGTTTTAATGGATAATCATGTTCATTTGCTTATAAGAGATAATCAAAACAATTTGTCTAAAATTATTCAGTCTATAGCAACTAGTTATGCAGTATATTTTAATAAAAAGTATAGTAGAATTGGCCATGTATTTTATAATCGATTTAAAAGTATGAATGTAGATACGTTATCCTACTTTATGAATTTAATAAGATATATTCATTTTAATCCAGAAAAAGCAGGGATGTGTAAATACGATGCTTATAATTGGAGCAGTTATCAAAAATATTTTAGAAAAAAAGGAATGTTAGATTCAAATGAAGTGCTGCAAATGGCACAAATGGATAAAGAGGGTTTTAAAATTTTTCATAAAGGATATAGTAGAACAAAGGAATTTTTACTAGAAGACTTTGAAATGGATAAGACTTGTATAAATGATGAAACTGCAATTCAAAAAATAAGGGAATTATTAGGAATAGAAAATTTGAGCTTAATTCAGAATTTGAAACCAGAAAAAAGAGATGAAATAATTGTACAGATAGTAGAAATAAAGGAAATAGAAAGAAAACAACTTTCAAGAATATTAGGCGTAAATGAGAGAGCAATCTATAGAGCAATAAAGAAGAATAAAGAAGCAAAATAATTAAAAGAGTGTCCCTAAACTGACATTTTTGGCAAAAATAGGAACGTCCCTAAACTGACAAAGGAGAGGAAATATGGCAAAAACAAAAACGATATTTGTATGTAGTAGCTGTGGCTATGAGGCTACAAAGTGGCTAGGGAAATGCCCTGGATGTAATGAATGGAACAGTTTTTATGAAGAAAAAATGGCAAGTGGTTCAGCCGGAAAAACAAAAGAAAAAAAAGCAATGACACTTAAGCCCTTAAATGAAGTAGTAGGAAAAGATGCTGTAAGAACACATACAGGAATAGGCGAATTAGATAGAGTATTAGGAGGAGGCTTAGTAAAAGGCTCTTTAGTGTTAGTAGGAGGAGAGCCAGGAATTGGAAAATCTACTCTAATTTTACAGCTTTGCGATAAGATGCAAGGGGAGGGCAAAGTACTATATGTTTCAGGAGAAGAGTCAGCAGAACAAATTAAAATAAGAGCAGATAGACTTCGGAATTCATAATGATAATATTTTATTTTTAGGAGAAACAGATATCGAATTAATAGAAAATAATATTTTAGAAATAAAGCCAAAACTAGTGATTATAGATTCTATTCAAACCATGTATTCTGATGAAATTTCGTCAGCTGCAGGTACAGTAAGCCAAGTTCGTGAAATTACAGCTCGTATTATGAGAGTATGCAAAAGCAATGAAATTACTACTATTATTATAGGGCATGTTACAAAAGAAGGAAACATAGCAGGACCAAGAGTTTTAGAACATATGGTAGATACAGTACTGTATATTGAAGGAGAAAGATATTTCTCCTATCGTATTTTAAGAGGTGTCAAAAATCGTTTTGGCTCTACTAACGAAGTTGGTATGTTTGAAATGCAAAATGAGGGAATGGTAGAAATTACAAACCCATCTTCTGTACTTATTTCAGAAAGAGAGGATAATCCATCTGGCTCTGTAATTGTAGCAAGTATGGAAGGAACAAGACCACTTTTAATTGAGCTTCAAGCATTAACTACGCCAACTGTCTTTGGACTTCCTCGTAGAACAGCAAATGGTTTAGATTATAATAGACTTACTTTATTAGTAGCAGTACTCGAAAAAAGAGCAGGTCTAGCACTTGGCTCTCAAGATATTTATTTAAATGTGGTAAGTGGAATTCGAATTAATGAACCAGCAGTAGATTTAGGAATGGTATTAGTATGTGCCTCAAGTTTTAAAAATGTGGCTATTGATAAAACTACAGTAATTATGGGAGAAGTGGGTTTAACAGGAGAAGTTAGAGCAGTAAATTTAATAGATAAAAGACTAAAAGAAGCGGAAAAGTTAGGCTTTAAAACTTGTATTATACCAGAAAGTAATAAAAAACTATTGAAAGAAAAATATAAGTTAGATATAATAGGGGTCAAGAATGTAAATGATGCTATGAGAGCAGTGGGGCTAAAATAAGTAAATGGTTTATGCAAGTGCGACTGAGTACTTATAAACCATTATATGCAACTTTGTTGCATACATTTTTTTATAAAATTAAGAGTGTCCCCAAACTGACATTTTTGGCAAAAATAGGAACGTCCCTAAACTGACAAAAAGGAGGCAGTAAATGATAGCGAAAAAAGAAGACAGTGTTATTACAGAGGTGTTAAAATTAATTGCGCCAGGTACACCAATTCGTGATGGACTAGAAAATATTTTAAAAGCAAAAACAGGTGCGTTAATTGTAATTGGAGATACAAAAGAGATGTTAGACTTAGTAGATGGTGGCTTTAAATTAGATATAGATTATACTTCTTCAAGATTATATGAGCTTGCTAAAATGGATGGAGCAATTGTACTTAGCAACGATTTAAAAAAAATACTTTATGCTAATACTCAGCTAATTCCATCTTCTGATATTGCTACAACAGAGACAGGTACAAGGCACCGTACAGCCGAACGTACAGCAAGACAAACAGGTGAATTAGTTATTAGTATTTCTCAAAGAAGAAGTATTATTACAGTTTTTAAAGGAAATAGTCGATATGTACTAGAAGATTCAGCAAAAGTAATTTCAAAAGCAAACCAAGCATTACAAACAGTAGAAAAATATAAAAAAGTATTTGATAATAAGCTCGCACTATTAAATGAGTATGAGTTTAATGATATTGTTACATTAGAAAATGTAGTACATGTTATTCAACGTGCAGAAATGGTAATGAAGGTAGCAGAAGAGGTACAAAGAGCTATTTTTGAATTAGGAGAAGAAGGCAGGCTTCTAGAAATGCAATTAGAAGAATTAATAGGAGATTTAGAAAAAGAAGAACTTTTAATTATTAAAGATTATATTGCACCAACTAAAAGAAAAGCAGCAGAGAAAATATTAGTAGAAATTCAAAACTTAGAACATGATGATTTAATTATTATGGAGAAAATTGCTAAATTATTAGGCTATGAGGATTTTGATAATTACGATGAAGTAGGTGTGTATACAAGGGGGTACCGTGTATTAAATAAAGTACCAAGAATGCCAAATAACATTGTAGAAAATTTAGTAAAATCATTTAAATCTTTCCAACATATTTTAGCAGCAAATATGCAGCAATTAGATGATGTAGATGGTATAGGAGAAATAAGAGCAAGAACAATTAAGCAATCATTAAAACGTATGCAAGAACAATTTGTGTTTGACAATTTTATTTTGTAAATATATAATAAAGCAGAAATTTAGTATAACTATTTTGTAGCAAATTATAAGAATTACTTATAAAAATGAGGAGGAAATATGAAAACATTTCAAAAAATATTGTTAATTTTAGGAATTATTTTAGTACTAGCAGGAATTTGCTTTGTAGGTTATGGGTTTTATAAAAAAGCTACTACCAATATAGCAAACCCTATAGTTACTATGGAAATAGAAGATTATGGAACAATTAAATTAGAACTTTATCCAGATAAAGCACCAAATACAGTAGCAAATTTTATTCGTTTAGCAAACCGTGGCTTTTATGATGGACTTACCTTTCATAGAACCATTCCAGATTTTATGATACAAGGTGGAGATAAAAGCGGAGATGGTACAGGTTCACCAGAATTAAAAGATATTAAAGATGATGTAATCGTAGAAGAAGATTGGAAAAAATTATCAGCAGAAGAAAAAGTTGCAAAACTAAAGCAAATAGATAAAAACTGCAAAATATCAGAGGATAAAATTCCAGAAACAAAGTTTGAAGATTTACCAGATAAATACAAAAATAAAAAATACAGTATTGAAGGCGAGTTTTTAGCAAATGGTCATAACGAAAATAACTTAAAACATGAAAAAGGAGTTATTTCTATGGCTAGAAGTGATTATGGTTCAGCTAGTTCTAGTTTAACTACTTACGGCTATAATTCAGCAGGTTCACAATTTTTCATTATGACAAGTGATACTACTTCTTTAAATGGAATATATGCGCCATTTGGAAAAGTAATAGAAGGTATGGAAGTAGTAGAAAAAATAGAAAAAGTAGAAGTACATTATAGAAGTTCTGAATTAAAAGAAGGAGAAACAGCACCAAAAGATGAAAATGGTAAAGAAATTGCCTCAGACAAGCCTAAGAAAAATGTAGTAATAAAAAAAGTTACAGTAGATACCCATGGAGTAGATTATGGTATTCCAAAAACAATGGATGTATTTGATTATTCAGCTTGGTTACAACAATACTATAACTTTTCATTATAAATAAAAAATAGGAGGAAAACTTAAGTGGCAAAAAACAATAAAAGAGATATAAGAAAAATTGTAACAAAAATCATGGCACTTATATTAGCAGCAATGATGGTACTATCTATTGCAGCAACGCTAATTTACTGTTTAATTTTTATGGGAAAATAAAAGAGGTTAAATATGTTTGAAAATCTTACTTTAAGTATGAATGGAATTTGGCAATCCTTTATGAGTTATATGACAGATTTAACCCAAAATCCATTTAAATTATTAACACTCATATTAGATATACTAATTGTATTGTATATGATTTATAAATTTATACTATATGCTAGAAAATCAAGAGTATGGCAATTATTAAAAGGAATTTTGTTTATTTTGATTATTACAGCACTTAGTGAAGTATTGCAATTAAAAATTTTAAACTTTATATTAACATCCTTTATGCCATATGGAGTAATTGCTTTAATTGTAATTTTTCAGCCAGAACTTAGAAGAATGCTAGAGCAGTTAGGGACTAGTAAGTTAACAAAATATTTTGGAATAGAAAAAGATATAGAAGCAAAAACGAAAGAAGATATTTATAAAATAGTAATAGCAGCGCTAGAACTTGCTAAAACAAAAACAGGTGGATTAATTGTATTAGAAAGAGATATTCAAATTAATGATATTATAGATACTGGTGTTAAAATGGAAGCAGAAGTATCACCACAATTAATTGTAAACTTGTTCACGCCAAATACACCACTACATGATGGAGCAGTAATTATAGCTAAAAATAAAGTGGCAGCAGCAGCCTGTATTTTACCATTAGCAGATGATAAAGATATTGCAAAGGAAATTGGAACAAGGCACCGTGCAGGAATAGGTGTTTCTAAAGAATCAGATGCAATTGCTATTATCATTTCAGAAGAAACAGGAAAAATATCAGTAGCAAAAGATGGAACACTAATTGCAGACTTAAAAGAAGAAACTTTAAAAAATATATTAATAAAACATGTTGTTACAAAACGCTTTGAAGGTCAAAAACAAAGCAGAATAAAAGCAATAAAAGATAAAAAAAAGGCAAATAAATAATAAAAAAGATTTTATGTTTCATTTCATAAAATCTTTTTTTGGTCTATATAACGATAAACAGCTTCGGCAAAGCCACCATCACTTGCAGAATTTTGAGTAGTATAAGTAGCTACTTTTTTTACAGGTTCATAAGCATTAGCAATAGCAACACCTACACCAGAGTTTCTAAGTAAATCAATATCATTAAAATTATCTCCAATAGATAAAATATCAGGAGTTTCTACTTTTAAATAATCCTTCAAAATATTTAGAGCATAACCCTTTCCAATGCTCTTAGGTGCAATAGAAAGATAGTCATATTCTTTATGAAGCACCATATCTTTATACGCTCCTCTTTTAGAAACATACTGAATAGATAGTAAAGTTGTATTCTCTATTTCTTTTTGAATAGAAGTAAGAGAATCTTCGCTAGATAATACAATATTAAAAATAGATAAATGATGTTCTTTTATATATTTTAAAAAATTTTTTACAATGTAAAAAGAAAGGTGATTCTTATTTTGCACAGTTAAAGTAAGATTAAATTCAGAATCGTATTTTCCAAAAGTAGAGTTATCAGAGTGAAAATACATAGCATAGTTATACAAATCTAAGAATTTTAGTTCTTCTGTAATAATAAAATTATCTCCATAAGCGTGAATATGTAAGTTATATTTAGAAGCAATGTCATAACAAGACGTAATTTCTTCTAATGTTAAACAATGATGAAAGATTTCTTTTTGTTCTTTTAAATCTACAATTTGAGTACCATTTCCAAAAATACCATATTGAGCATCACACCTATTGCATATATCTTTTGAAATAGCATAACTTTTACCAGTACAAATAGCAAAAGGAATTTGTTTTTGCGTTAGTACTTCAATTGCTTTTAAATTACTCTCAGGAATAGAATTATCTTTAGCTAGAAAAGTGCCATCTAAATCACTAGCAACTAACTTAATAGCCATAACTTTATGCCTTTCTTAAAATATTTTCTTTTCCTATTATGCTAAAAAAACAAGGAAATGTCAAGTGGCATAAAATACACGATTTTGAAATGAAATGCAAATTTATAAGAAAAAATAAAAAATATTGCAATGAATTGCATTATTTTTTGAAATAGTATATAATAATATTAGGAGGCGATAACATGATAAAAAGAAGTGAATATTTAGAAAAGTTAAAAAAATGGAAAGATAAAGACTTAATAAAAGTAGTAACAGGAATAAGAAGATGCGGAAAATCTACTCTATTTGAACTATATATAGACTATTTAAAAAGCATTGGAATACAAGAAAATCATATTATATCTATTAATTTAGAAGATCCACAATATGATTTTCAAGATTATAAAGAATTATATCAATATGTAAAAGAAAAGATAACAGGTGGAGAAAACTATTACGTTTTTTTAGATGAAGTACAAAATGTTCCCGAGTTTCAAAAAGCAGTAGATGGACTGTATATTTTAAAAAACGTAGACGTATATATAACAGGGTCTAATGCCTATTTACTATCAGGAGAACTAGCAACACTGCTATCAGGAAGATATATAGAAATTAAAATGTATCCATTATCATTTAAAGAATATATAAACTATTATGAAAAAGAAGCAGATGAAAAGTTGTATTTACAATATATTAACAGAAGCTCATTTCCATATGCATTAAAATTAGAAAATGAATTAGAAATAGACGAATACTTAGAAAGTTTATATAACACTATAATTGTAAAAGATATAGCATTAAGAAAGAAAATAGCAGATACTACAATGCTAAGAACAATTGCAAAATTTATGTTTAATAACATAGGTAATTTACTATCTATCAAAAAAATAGCAGATACTTTAAATTCAGATGGAAGAAGCATATCGGTTCATACAGTAGAAAGCTATTTGGATTCATTAGTAGAAAGTTATGTATTTAATAAAGTGTCTAGATTTGATATAAAAGGAAAGCAATATTTACAGTCAGGAGAAAAATATTATGCTACAGATGTAACTATGAGATATAGTCTATTAGGCAGAAAAAATATAGATGCAGGACATATATTAGAAAATATTGTGTATTTAGAACTAATAAGAAGAGGGTATAAAGTATATGTTGGAAAGGCAGGAGAAAAAGAAGTAGATTTCGTTGCCGAAAACAAAGAAGGTTTTACTTATTTTCAAGTGGCCTATACTACCAGAGAAGAACAAACACTTCACAGAGAGCTATCTGCTCTGCAATCTATAAATGATCATTATCCTAAAATGATACTTACTATAGATTTAGATCCAATAGCAGACTTTAATGGTATAAAAAAGGTAAATGTTTTAGATTGGCTAGAAGGAAAAGTATAATACAAGAGAAAAAGGAGGAAAGCTAGAAAAACTAGCATAATAAACAATGAGAAATATTAAATTAACAATAGAATATGATGGAAGCAGTTTTAACGGGTGGCAAAAGCAACCTAATAAATTAAATATACAAGGAGAAATAGAAAAAGCAATAGAAACAGTAACAGGAAAAAAAGTAGAATTAATTGGATCTGGAAGAACAGATGCAGGAGTACATGCATTTGCACAAGTAGCAAATTTTAAAATTGATTCAGACTTTCCAATCGAAAAAGTAGCAATTGCTTTAAATTCTCAACTAAAGAAAAGTATTTGCATTAAAAAAGCAGAAGAAGTATCAGAAGATTTTCATAGCAGATATCATTGTCATCAAAAAACATATGGTTATATTATAGATAATTCAAAACAAGGAACTGCAATTTACCGTAATTTGGTGTATCATGTATCACAGATGCTAGATACTAAAGCTATGCAAGAAGCAGCTAACTATTTAATAGGAGAACATGACTTTAGTAGTTTTAAATCAAGTGGAACTAGTAGCAAAAGTAGTGTAAGAACTATTTATGCAGCACAAGTTTTAAAAGAACAAGAAAGAGTAATTATTCAGTTAACAGGAAATGGCTTTTTATATAATATGGTACGTATTATTGCAGGAACTTTAGTAGAAATTGGATTAGGAATAAAAACGCCAGAAGAAATGAAAACTATTTTAGAAGCAAAAGATAGGCAGCAAGCAGGAAAAACACTTCCGCCACAAGGACTATTTTTAATGCAAGTAGACTATGAAGAAAAGTAAGAAAAAATGCAAACAAAAAATGAGAAGATAGCACAGATAGAAAACAAAAAACATAAGATATAACAGGAAAATAAAAAAGATAGTAAAAAGAAAACTACATAGATTTCGTAAAAACTGTCTAAAAAGGAGATAACGTATGAACAATTTATTAATATTTTTTGCACTTCCTGTTGCCACTGTTATATTAGCTTTAGTGCTACAAAAAATTCTAAAATGTCCATTATTAGTAGCAGCTACTTTTTTTGCCATTTATTTAATTGTAACATTTGCAGCTTTTGATGCAAGCTTTTTAGTATATGCCATATTATATACTATACTTGCCTATGTAACAGCAGTGCTATCACAAGTAATATGTAAATGTATTAACATGTTTTTATGCAACAATAATTGCAGTAGTAATGGAATAGCAAGAATATCAGAAAGGCCAATTACCATCAATAATACAAGTCCATGTACGAGTATTAACTTAGCAAATGAAGCAAATTTATTACCGGATAGAAATACTAGAAGAAATAATTGGAGCTGTCATTGCTGTAGAAGATAAAAAAGAAAAATCCCCTAGCTGTGGGGATTTTTTTATGCTCTAAATTCAAGAATATCTTCTATTTTACAATTAAGTACACTACAAAAAATTTTTAAATATTCAACATTAATTAAAGTAACGTTGCCATTACAATAATTGCAAATAGTATCATAGCGAATGTTTGTAATTTTAGAAAGTTTATATTTAGTCATTTGGCGTTTATCAAGTACATTTTGTAAATGAAAAATAATAGTTCCATTTACTTTTAGTAAATAATTTCCAATATTATTATTATCAAATTTACTCATGTTCATCTCCACATTAATATTATTAATATAGAATATCAAAAATGTAACGTATTGACATTATACGTTCGAAACGGTATAATGCTAATATGTCGTTTCAACCGTATATTAATGAAACGCAATAAAACAAAGGAGGAACAAATGAAAAAGTGTAAGAAGCAAATGAAAGAAAAGGGTATTACCTTAATAGCATTAGTAGTAACCATTATAGTACTTTTAATACTAGCAGGAATTACCATACAAATAGTATTACAAGGAGGAGTTATAAAACAGGCAAATAGTGCTAAAACATTAACTCAAATAGTAGAAATAGAAGATGTAGCTAATATAATTTATGCTGATTTATCTATTCAAAAGGCACAAGGAAAAATAGATAAAATATCTATGAACGATATTGTAAGTGAGCTAAATAAGCAAAAGTATAAAATAGAAACAAGAGAGATAGGCTCTAATAATGTAATAGGAATAAAGGCAAATCCACAGAAAGTTAATATTATAGAAAATGGAATAGCAACTATTAAAGTTAACTTTGATATATCAGAAGAAAAATATTTATATTATGCAGTAATAGAGGGAAAATATTATTTAATGAAATTAACTAATACAGGTGTAGTTATTGAAAGAGAGCTAAAGGAGCCAGATGGAACAGTAGTAGAACAAAATATAGAGATAGAAACAGGATATGATACCCAAATAGTAAAAGAAATAGTAATTAACGAAAATGAAATTACTTTAACAGGAGGAAAAGGAGAAGGAAGTACAACCTTAGTTATAAAATATGGAGAATATAAAACAAGTTGTATTGTAGAAACAGCGCCAAAAGTAACAAAAATAACAGCGAAAGCAATAACATTAAAAGAGGGGGAAAATGAGAAAATAGAAGTTACTTTAGAACCAGAAGGAGCTGTAGCAAATTTAACATATAGTACAATAGATATAAATAAAATTACAGTAAATGATGAAGGAACAGTAACAGCAATAAGCGTAGCAAATGGTAGAATGACAGATACAGCAATTGTAAAAATAAAAGACGAAAGAACAGGAATAAGCACAAATTGTAGTGTAACTATAGAAAGTTTAGTGGGAATATTTATAGAATATGATGTAAGCTATACAGATATAGATGAAGGTTATGAATTTTCAAAAGAAAATGGATGGAGATTATTAAACTATACTAGAAATAGTGATGGAACTTATTCAAATGTAGAATTAATTAGTACAGGAAAGCCTGCAAGACTAGATTATACAATTAGAAATGAAGAAAATAATGAATGGTATGTAACAGATACTACAAAATTAAATAGTTTTAAAAATAATGTTTTACGGAAGTGGTTATACACTATATACAGGAAGTGAAAGATATTATTCTTTACAAGCATCAGCGGGAATGTATTATAATTTTGGAACAATAAAGTTTCGATATGCTTCTTCAGCAGGAAACAATTATAACCAAGGATATTATAAATCAATAATAAATGGAGCAACCTATAATAGTGCTACAGGAAGTAGTACAACACAAACTGCTACGAAATTATTTGTAAAATCAGGAGTAGCAACAAATGTAAGGCTTATTGCTTTGCCTGAAATAGAAAAGAGAGTGGGCTCATTAAGATTTGGATTTGACGATATTACAGATAAAATGGATCCCTATGGTGTATTCGATTTAGAGTATTTAAAACAAGTCCCTGTTTTAGGAAAGATAAGTATGTCAAGTTCTTATAGGCCTTTCTGGATAGCTTCACCTTACAGGCAAAATACTTGGGGTTCTAATGAGATGATTGCGCATATGGGATATGGCGGAAAAGGAAAATTAGCTAGTTCAATGAATGAGGAGTTTGCAGTTCGCCCAGTAGTAAGTTTAAGTGGTTCAAGATTAAAGTTAACAGAATTAGAAAATGGTGTATATACATTAAAATAGAAAGCTTGCATGAAAGTAAAAAGACTATTATCAACTAAAAAAAATTGATAATAGTTTTTTTTACTTTTTTACAAAAGAAAAAACAATAGACAACAAAATAGAATAATGATATAATAACTAGCAAAAAAGGAGAAAAAAATGAAAAAACAAAATAAAGTAAAATATTTTCATATAGGAATAATTATTTTAGGAATTATATTTATTAGTATAGCTGCTTTTCATCCAGATATTTGGTTTGATGAAAGCTATTCAGTAGCAATAGCAAAACATAAAATAACAGATATATGGACTATAACAGGAAACGACGTACACCCACCAGTCTATTATTGGATGCTTCATATGGTATTTTTAATATTTGGAAATAATGTAACTATATTTAGGCTATTTTCAGTATTAGCAGTTGCTATTCTTGGAATATTAGGTTATACCCATGTACGTAAGGATTTTGGAGAAAAAACAGGATTATTATTTTCGTTTTTAGCATATTTTTTACCAGTCATGTGTACCTATAGTCAAGAAATTAGAATGTACTCATGGGCATGCTTATTTACTTTTGTTATGGCAATTTATGCTTATCGTTTTTATCAGAACATCAAAAATGAAAAAGAAGAAAATAAGCTTAAAAATTTAAGTCTATTTGGACTTTTTAGTATGCTATGTTGTTATACCCATTATTATGCTTTAGTTACAGCATGTGTAGTAAATTTAATGCTTTTGATTTATTGCATAAAAAAAAGAAAAACAAATTCAAAAGATTTACGAAACTTTTTAATATTAGCAGCAATTCAAGTTATTTTATATGTTCCATGGTTATATTACTTATGGAAACAAATTAGACATGTAGGAGGGGGCTTTTGGATTGGACTTGGCATTAGTACTTTAGTAGAAGTACCAAGTTTTCAATTTAAAAGGCAATTAGATACAAATTTTGCTTTTAACTGGCATACAATAGTATCACTTGTTGTATCACTTTTGGTTTATATCTATGTAGGTTATCAAATTTATAAAGCAAAAAAAGCAAAAGAAAGTATTTGGCCAGGAATTTTAGCAATAATCGTATATATTGCAGTAATTGGAATTTATTTACTCCCATCATTTATACAACCAGTGCTATTTTCACGCTATTTATTTGTTATGACAGGAATTTATATTTTTGCACTTAGCTTTTTTATGGCAAAAGAAAAAAGAAGATGGGTAACTTTAGCACTTTGTATAGTTATATTAGCATTAGGTACATGGAGTAATATTACAAATGTTTTTATTAATTATGATGAAAGCAATATGAAACAAATTGAGTATATGAAAGAAAAAATACAACCAGATGATATTATTATTTATTCTAATATTGGAAATGGAGGAGTAATAGCTGCATTCTTCCCAGAAAATAAGCAATATTTTATCAATGGAGCACACTGGGATATAGAAGAAGCTTATAAATCCTATGGACCAGGAATGGAAACTATTTATAATGTAGAAGAAACAATAAAAGACTATCATGGAAGAATTTGGCTAGTCGATTCAGAAAATATGGGGCTATACAATGATTTTCCAAAAGAAGGAATTAACATTTTAGAAGGACCTCAAAGATTTGATACAAAGTATCAAGATTATATTTATAATATTATGTTATTAGAAAAAAAGTAAAAGAGGAGAAAAGTTAAATGCAACTTTTTGATAATTTAGCTAACAACTTAGCAGCACATAACAACGAAGATATAAAAGTATATGCTTTTATTCGGACCATCAGGAACAGGAAAAAGTTATAGAGCTCAAATGGTAGCAAATGAGAATAAAATAGAGTATATTATAGATGACGGCTTGTTAATTAATGAAAATAATGTAGTAGCAGGAGTATCTGCTAAAAAAGCGCCAACAAAAGTAGAAACAGTTAAAAAAGCAATATTTGTAAATGAAGAAGACAGAAACGAAATGAGAAAAGCTATCAGGAAATATAAGCCTGAATCTATTTTAGTTTTAGGAACCTCAGATGGAATGATAGATAAAATAACAGATAATTTAGGTATACCAAGACCAATTAAAAGAATTTACATTCAAGATGTAGCAACACAAACAGAAATGGAAACAGCAAAAAGAATACGTACCACACAGGGAAAGCATGTTATACCAGTTCCAACCTTTGAAATAAAAAAAGACTTTTCAGGTTATATATTAGACCCTTTGCAAATATTTAAGTTTAAAGGAAAAGGAACAGAGCCCTATATAGCAGAAAAATCTATTATAAGACCAACTTTTAGTTATTTAGGAAACTTTACTATTTCAGATACTGTATTTCGCCAAATAGTAGAATATTTAGCAAAAAGAACGCAGGGAATTTATAAAGCCATTAGAACAAGAGTAGAAAGTACACCAGAAGGACCTAATATTTATATGGAAGTATCTATTGAATATGGCTATAATATTATAGAAACTTTAAGAGAATTTAAGCAAAAAATAAAAAGAGAAATAGAAATATTAACCACTATGAATGTACAAGAAGTAACAGTAGTAGCAAAAGGAATTCATATGCCAGAACAAATATAGTACTTACTATAGGTAGCTTGTAGCTAGAAAAAAGGAGGAAATGATATGTCATTTGTTGTAGCAATAGATGGACCATCAGGAACAGGAAAAGGAACCATTACTAAGAAAATAGCAGAAGAATTAAATTTAATCAACATTGATACAGGAGCAATGTATAGGTGTATTGCTTTAAATTGCCTAAATCAAGGTATTAATCAAATAGAAGAAAAAGAAAAAATTATAGAAATTGCCAAAAATACGAATGTTAAAATAGAGCACCATGGAGCAGAGCAAGAAATATTTTTAAATGGAGAAAATGTAAGCTACCAAATTAGAACAGAAGAAGTAACTAAATTTGTTTCACCAGTATCAGCTATTTCAGAAGTACGTGAGATTATGACAGATATGCAAAGAAAAATGGCAGAGGGAAAACAAGTAATTATGGAAGGTAGAGATATTGGAACAACAGTATTTCCAAATGCAAATGTCAAAATTTATTTAGATGCAGCAGCAGAAGAAAGAGCAAATAGAAGGTATAAAGAATATCAAGAAAAAGGCATTAATTTAGAATTAAGTTATGAAGAAGTTTTAAAAGCTATAGAAGAAAGAGACTATAGAGACTCTCATAGAGAAATATCACCTCTTAGCATAGCACAAGGAGCAAATGTAATAGATACAACTAATATGACAATAGAAGAAGTAGCAAATAAGGTAAAACAAATTATTTTAGAAACAAAGGAGAATAATTAAATGGCAATTTTATTACCAGGAGGAGCAGGGTATATAGGAAGTCATACAGCAGTAGAATTACTAAACAAAGAAAAAGAAATTATTATAGTAGATGATTTTTCAAATAGTAAACCAGAAATGATAGATAAAATAAAGCAAATTACAGGAAAAGACTTTAAGTTTTATGAAGTAAATTGTTTAAATAAAAAAGAATTAGAAAAAGTGTTTGAGGAAAATTCTATAGAAGCGGTTATTAACTTTGCAGGATTTAAAGCAGTTGGAGAATCTGTAAAAGAGCCTTTAAAATATTATAACAACAATGTTTCAGGTGCAATTACTTTACTGCAAACTATGCAAAAATATGGAGTAAAAAAGTTTGTGTTTAGTTCATCTGCCACAGTATATGGAACAAGACAAGAGGTAGAATATACAGAAAAAATGAAAAGGGGAGAAACCGCAAACCCATATGGAACAACAAAATCTATGATAGAAAAAATATTAGAAGATTTATATTTTGCAGATAATCAATGGGATATTGCAATACTTAGATATTTTAACCCAGTAGGAGCACATGAAAGTGGGCTAATTGGAGAAGAACCACAAGGAATACCAAATAATTTAATGCCATATATTGTAAGAGTTGCAAATGGAACATTAAAAGAATTATCTGTGTTTGGAAATGACTATGACACACCAGATGGAACCGGAGTAAGAGACTATATTCATGTAGTAGATTTAGCAAAAGGACATGTAAAAGCATTAGAAAAGTTAGAAAAAGAAGGAACAGGAATTTATACCTATAACCTTGGAACAGGAAAGGGCTATAGTGTTTTAGATATGGTAAAAACATTTGAAAAAGTAACAGGGCAAAAAGTACCATATAAAATAGCACCAAGAAGAGCAGGTGACCTTGCTATATATTATGCAGATCCTAACAAAGCAAAAGAAGAATTAAACTGGCAAACAGAAAAAACTTTAGAAGATATGTGCAGAGATTCTTGGAATTATATATGTAAATAAAGTTAATAGTAAGATAGAAAATTTTATAAAGAACAATAGAATCAAAACAATTTACATAAAAAGTTTGAAAAATATTGCAATTTACAAAAAATGGTGTTATAATAAGAAAAGATTTTAAAGTTAGAAAGGAAAATGAAGATGAATAAAGTATTAAAAATCACACTAATTTTAATGGCAATTTTATTATGCACAGTATCTACTGTAAAAGCAGCAACTACCAATGAATTAATTGAAAAAGCTTCAAAAACCTATACAATAGCAGGAAAAGAAGTAAAACTTTCAGAAGCAGATTTAGTAAAAGTAAAACGTTATTTTACAGAATATCCAGTATCAAGTGAAAATGCTGATAAAATAATAAGTAAAATAGATGAAGCAGTAGCTTTAATGAATAAAGAAGGAGTATCTAATCCAGCAAGCTTAAGCAAAGCAAAAAAAGAAGAATTATTAAATATTGCAAGCGAAGCTGCAAAACTTGCAGGAGCATCTATTTCATATGATGCAACAAATAAGAGTATAGCTGTTTACAAAGATGGAAAACAATATGACTCTGTATCTTTAAATTCATATAAATTTGTTAGCACAGGAGCAAACTACATAGGATATATTGTAACTGCTTCTGGTGTAGCAATAATTGCCATTGCTACTGTAATAGGTTATAGAAAGATAAAAGCAAATGCGTAATAAAGAAAAGAAGGAAAATGTTATAGAAGCAACTATTAAAAGCATAATAGTTGCTTTTCTATATGTTACTATCATAATAGGAGCTATTTATTTACTTTTTTCTAATTCAATTAGTAAGGCAATTTCACTAATTGACATGGTATCAGTAGAAACTAGTAAACAAGAATTAAAAGAAGTTAAATTAGACTTAACCACGAAAAACCTAGCAAGTTATCCAGAATATGGAAGCAAATACGGTAGCTTAAAAATAGAATCTCTTCATTTAGATTTACCTTTATACTATGGAGATACCTTAACTATTTTAAGATATGGAATAGGGCACTCAAGTGGAAGTTATTTTCCAGGAGAAGGAGGGTCTATTCTTTGCATGGGACACAATTATAGAGGTGTTTTAAAAACACTTCCAGAAATTAAAATAGGAGATAAAATAGTAATAGAAACAAGTTATGGAAGGTATACTTATCAAGTATATGATACCAAAGTTGTAAAAGATACACAAATAGAAGAAGCACCAATTCAAAGAGAAAAGGAAATTTTAATGTTATATACATGTTATCCAACTAATGGATTAGGTCATGCTAAAAGTAGATTTTTAACTTATTCTAATTTAGTACAAGAAGAATTATTTGTAGACTAAAAATAAGCTTAAAAAATAGTAAGCTATATAAAATATAGAAAGGAATATAAATGAGAAATGATAAAAAAAGCAATAATATATATTCTTAATTTTTTACTAGTAATTTGTTTTGTTACTTTATTTTTGGTTCATATTACCTCGGTTACTATTTTAGATAAACAATATGTAGTAAAATGTTTAGAACAAAGTAACTATTATGAAAAAACTTATTATAACATACAAGAAGAATTTAAAAATTATGTTATGCAATCAGGGTTAGAAGAAAGCATTTTAGATAATTTATATAATCAAGAAAAGGTAAATAGTGATATTAATCAGGTAATAGATAGCATCTATGAAAATAAAGAAATTCACATAGAAATACTAAATTTGAGAAAAACACTAGATAATAGAATAAAAGAAGTATTAGAGCAAAACAATAGAAAGCCAGATGCAGAAGAAGAACTAGCAATACAAACATTTGAAGATACTATTGTAGAAGTATATGAAAATGGAATTATATATGCAAAAGAATATGTAGAGAATCTAGGAGACATTTATCAAAAAATAAGTAATATAGTAAGCAAAGCAGAATTAGGGCTAATAATAGCAGGAATTTTACTATTAATTGTGATATTTGTTATTAGTAAAAGAAAAATGATAAGAGCACTAGGAATTGCTTTCCTTGCAACAGGAGTATTAGAAATTGTTTTCAAATTATGGATAGGAGATAAGCTACACCATATTTTGCTATTAAATGCAGCATTTTCAGAAAGCTTAGTTTATATTTGCAATAATATGATACAAACTATTTTTATAACAGGTATTATAATGAGTGTATTAGGCATTATTGTTATTATAGCAAGTAGTATTCCAAAAATAAAAAAAGAGAAAATAGCAGAGGAAATAAAAAAAGAATGAAAGAAAAGTTAATAACAAAAAAGAATGTTATAAGAATAATATTAATAGTACTTTTACTAGGCATTGCTTGTGTTATATTTGCCTTTTCTAGTCAAAATGGACAAAAATCAACAGGGCTCAGTAGAGCAGTAACACAAAAAGTAACGCAAAATATAAAACAAATACAAAAATTAGAGCCACAAGAGAAAGAAGTAACTTTATTAAAAATAGAAGCAATTATAAGAAAATTAGCACACTTTTCTATTTATACTCTTATGGGATTATTATTAATGAGCTTTATGAAATTAACTTCTATAAAAGAAAAAAATAAAATTCTATTAAGTATTAGTATAGGTACAGTTTATGCTATTTTAGACGAAATTCATCAGCTGTTTACACCAGAAAGAACAGCAAGAATATTAGATGTAGCCATAGATACTAGCCGGCATTTTAGTAGGAATAGCAATTGTAATTGTAGTAGGCAAAGTAGCTATAAAAGCAAGAAACAGAAAAAAGGGCTTTTTCCTTTCACCCTAAAAGGGGAAGAAGGGACTGGTCCTTTTTCATTTGTTCCCTAAGTTTAAGCATTTGTGAAAAAACAACAAAATTTACATAAAATGTTAAGAAATACTTGAAAAATGTTCCAAAACAATGTATAATATGTATAGTAATTATGTAAATTGAAGAAAGGGAAATTAAAGTGGAAATAAAAAATAGTGAACTTACATATGATGAAACTATTATGAACATAATAGCTAGTGCAGAGCTAGAAAGAAAAGCTCCCATTGAAAAAAAGAAATTAATAGAAGCATTTGTAAAAAGAAGCATAGATATTTTAGGAAGTATATGTGGAATTATCATTTTAGCACCTTTAACTTTTATCATAGGAATAGCAAATTTAACACAAAAAGATAAAGGACCTATTTTTTATACACAAGAAAGAATTGGAAAAGACGGAAAGCTATTTAAGCTATATAAATTTAGATCTATGATAGTAGGAGCAGATGAAAAATTAGAAAAATATTTAGCACAAAATGAAGAAGCAAGAAAAGAATACACTACTTATAAAAAATTAAGAAATGACCCTAGAATTACAAAAGTAGGAGAGTTTATTAGAAAGACAAGCCTAGATGAATTTCCACAATTTATCAATGTATTAAAAGGAGAAATGAGCTTAGTAGGGCCAAGACCATATTTGCCTAGAGAAGAAAAGGATATGGGCTTATATTATGAATATATTATAAAGGACAAGCCAGGACTTACAGGATTATGGCAAATAAGTGGTAGAAGTGAAATTACCTTTCAAGATAGATTAAATATTGATTTAGAATATTATAGAAATAACAATTTTGATTTATACATAAAAGTATTAGTAAAGACCTTTCTTAAAATAATAAAAAGAGAAGGAGCTAGATAAAAATGGAAAAATCAAAAGAAAAGAAAAAAGTTTTACACTTAGTGGAATCCTTTGCAAGTGGAGTATTTTACTTTTTAGTAGACTTAGTAAATAAAACAGATGAAGAATATGAAATAACAATAGCTTATGGAATAAGAAAAGAAACAATAGAAGATTTTAAAAAATATTTTAGTGATAAAGTAAAGTTTATACCAATACAAAATTTTAATAGAAGTGTTAATCCTAAAAAGGATTTTAAAGCCATGTGTGAAGTTAAAAAAATTGTAAAGCAAGTGAAGCCTGATATTGTACATATGCATTCTTCAAAGGCAGGAGCCATTGGAAGATTAGCAATAAGTGCAAAAAACAGGAAACTAATTTATAACCCACATGGTTTTTCTTTTTTGAAAAAAGATGATTCACACTTAAAAAGATTTTGTTATAAATTAATAGAAAAAATGCTTACCTTTAGAAAATGTACAATTGTTGGTTGTTCTAAAGGAGAATATGAAGAAGCAAAAAAACTAACTAAAAATTCTATTTGTATTAATAATGGAGTAAATATTTCAAAATTAGAAGAAGAAACAAGCCAGTTAAGGCAAAAACAAGTAGATTTTCAAAATTTAAAAATATGCACAGTAGGAAGAATTGCTTATCAAAAAAATCCAGAGTTATTTAACGAGATTGCAAAACAGTTTCTAAATATAAATTTTACTTGGATAGGAGATGGAGAGTTAAGAGAAAAGTTAACTTCTACTAATATAACAATTACTGGTTGGAAAGAAAGAAAAGAAGTATTGCAAATTTTAAACGAGAATGATATATTTATTTTAACTTCTTTATGGGAAGGATTACCAATTTCTTTATTAGAAGCTATGTATATGAAAAAGCTTTGTATTGTAAGTAATTGCATTGGCAATAGAGATGTAATTATAAATGGAGAAAATGGATTTATTTTTGAAGAAAATCAGATACAAGATATGATAAAAAGCATAGATGAAAATAAATATCATCAAATGTCTAGTAAGGCATATCAAGATATTATAAAAGAATTTAATGTAGATAATATGACTAAAAAATATAAAGAGATATATGGAGGTTAAAAATGCCAAAAGTTTCAGTAATAATGGGAGTTTTTAATACCGAAAATGAAGAAATTTTAAAAAAATCAATTTATTCTATATTAAATCAAACTTATGAAGATTTTGAATTTATTATTTGTGATGATGGTTCAAAAGATAATACATTAGAAAATGTAAAGAAAATTTGTAAAAATGATAATAGAGTTATTATTTTGGAAAATAAGGAAAATAAAGGTTTAGCATATACATTAAATAAATGCCTTAAAGTTGCAAAAGGCATTTATATTGCTAGAATGGACGCAGATGATGAAGCTAATTTAGAAAGGTTTGAAAAACAAGTAAAATTTTTAGACGAAAATTTAGAATATGGTGTAGTAGCATCTAATGTAAATGTATTTGATGAAAATGGAATTTATAAAGAGTTATGTTATAATGTTATTATCCAAAAGGAAGACTTTTTAAAAAATAGCCCTATCATTCATCCAAGTATTATGGTAAGAAAAGAGGCTTATAAATTAATAGAAGGCTATAGAGATATTCCAAAAACACTAAGAACAGAAGATTACGATTTGTTTATGAGGATGATAGCTGCTAATATAAAAATTTATACAATACAAGAAAAGCTATTAAATTATAGAATAGACCAAGATACTTATAAAAATAGAAGAAAGTATAAATACAGAATAAATGAATTTAAAGTAAGATGTGAGGGCTTTAAAAAATTAGGGCTAATGCCAAAAGGATATATTTTTGCAATAAGACCGCTGATAGTGGGGTTGTTACCTAAAAAATTATTAAAATATTTGCAAAGGAAAAAATAATAATGATATATATAGTAATAATGATAGTAGCTACTATACTAACATGGAAAGTAAAATTTGAGGAAAAAGAGAAACAAAGTGTTGGCAAGGTTTTATTGTTTTTATCATTTATAATAACTTATTTTTTTAGTGCAGTTAGATATGGAATTGGAACAGATTATTCTTATATATATGTACCATATTTTTATGGAATAGGAAATGGTACAATGCAATTTACAGAGGTAGGATTTAATGCTTTAAACAAGATTATTTATGACATAACAGGTGATTATAGAATATTATTTGCAATAACAAGTTTATTATTTATAGGCTTTATTTATAAAGGAATAAAAGAAAACTCTACTAATGTTACAATTAGTGTATTAATGATATTTATTGGGCAGAGTTATTTTTATTCAATGAATATGGTTAGACAAGCTATTGCAATAGCATTAATATTTTATGGATACAAATATATAAGGGAAAAGAAAATTATAAAATATATTATAATATGTGCAATAGCGTTTACAATGCACAATACTGCAATATTGATGGTACCAATTTATTTTTTAGCAGAACTGAATATAGGTAGAAAAACTAAAATAGCAATTGCAATAACACTTTTACTGATGAGCAGTATATTAGGAGGAGTTTTCCAAAACCTTTTAGTCAATACTAAATATTATATGTACTATGATTCAGAGTACAACACAGGAACAATTACACAAACATTATTATTAATTAATATTTTGATATTTGCATTGACATTATATTATAAAGATAAAGAAGACAGAGAATATAATTTATTAACTAATATTAATTTTTTTGGATTTTGTATGATTATAATGGGAGCTTCTATTCCTTTAGTAGATAGATTAGTTCGTTATTTTACAATTTTTCAAATATTACTTATTCCAAGAATATTTGAAAAGGAAAAAAATCCTAAAATTAAAATGCTAGTGGAGATAGGAACACTAGGAATTTTATTTGTAGGAATGTATTATCAAATTATTATGCTAGGAGGAGAAGAAGTATATCCATATAATTGGATTTTTAATACATAGATAAAATGGAGGACACATATGAAAATAAGTATTATAGTACCAGTATATAAAGTAGAAAAATATATTAAAAAATGTATAGAAAGTATTATTAATCAAACATATAAAGATATAGAATTAATTTTAATAGATGATGGTTCACCAGATAATAGTGGAAATATTTGCGATGAATATGCTAAAAAAGATGTAAGAATAAAGGTAATACATAAAGAAAATAGTGGACCTTCAGATGCAAGAAATCAAGGATTAAAAATAGCTACAGGTGATTATATTATGTATGTAGATAGTGATGATTATATAGAAAAAACAGCTTGTGAAGAATTAGTAGCTATTATAAAAGAAAAAAATGCAGAGATTGTATGTTTTAATCTTAAAAATGTGAAAGAAGATACGGAAGAAATAGTAGAAAATAAAGGATTTTATAGAAGCGAAAATACTAAAAGTGTAACGATGATGACCTATGAAGAAACGATGCTAGATAATTTATATAGAACAAGTATAAGATATGAAGCGGTAAGTAAAATATATAAAAAAGAAATTGCTCAAAGAGTAAAGTTCCCTGTAGGAATGCTTGCAGAAGATTTTGCAATTTTTTATAAACTTTTAAGGCAAGCTAATACAATTGCTTTTTATGATAGGTGTTTGTATAAATATGTTATTAGAAAAGGTAGTACTATGAATGTAAAAAGTAGTAAATTATATGCAGACACTTATACTACTGAAATAGAAGTATATCAAATTTATAAACAAATAGCTAAAAGTAAAGAGGACAAAATAGAAGCAGAAAGAAGATATTTTCGAAGTTTGGCTAAAATTTATGCTAAGTTATATCAAGATAAAGAGTATGAACAAACAAAAATAGAAGTAGAAAAAAATCTTAAAAGTATCAGTTTTCAATATTTAAAATTAAAAGAGAAAATATTATATACAATATTTTGCATCAACAAGTCAATATTTGTTTGGGGAATGAAAAAAGTATATCAAAGACTATAAAAATATGGAGAAATGTATATGAATGAAAAAATATCAATTATTGTTCCAGTTTATAATGTTGAAAAATATGTTAGAAAATGTTTAGAGAGCTTAATTCATCAAACATATCAAAATATAGAAATTATAATAGTAAATGCTAATTCTACAGATAGAAGTAAAGAAATTTGTGAAGAATTTGCAAAAAAAGATAGTAGAATTATAATAGTTAATCAAGAAAATAAAGGGATATCTGTAGTAAGAAATACAGGCTTAGAATTAGCTAGTGGGAAATATATAGGTTTTGTAGATAGTGATGATTATATAAAAAAAGATATGTTTGAGATTTTATATCATAATATGCAAAAAACAGAAGCTGATATTTCAGTGTGTTCTTTTGTAAAAGTGAAAGAAGATGAGCAATTTATAGAAAAGCAGCAAGAAAAAGCAGATATATTACAATATAATAAAGAACAAGCTTTAGAGCAATTAGTTAGCGAAAAAATAGGAAGTTATGTATGGAATAAATTGTATAAAAGAGAACTATTTTTTAACATACAGTTTCCAGTAGGAAGAAAAATGGAAGACTTAGCAGTAATGTATCTTATATTTGAAAAAGCTAATAAAATTGTATTAACACATAAAATAGAATATTACTATCTTCAAAGAACAAGTAGTATATTAGGAAATATTAATTTAGGTCTTGTTCTAGATGTAAGAGAATTTACCAATGAAAGATATTCTTACATTAGTAACAAATATCCACAGCTTAAACAAGTATGTATTAAAAATAGGATAGAAAATATATATATTTATCATAGAAACTTATGCCAGATAAGAGAACATACAGTGTATAATAGCAAAGAATTTTTAGAAGAATATCATTTTTATAAAGAAAATTATAAAAAGTTAAAAAAGGAAATTTTGAAAGATAAAAAAAGTATGATATTAAAAATGGAATATAGAATTTTATATGTAAATAGAAAACTATTTAAAAGCTATTATGACATAAAAAATTTCATTAAAGGGAGAAACAAATGAAAAAAATAGGTACAGTAACATTTCATTCATCATATAACTATGGTTCAAGTTTGCAAGCATATGCACTTCAAGAAGTAGTAAAAAAAATTTGTAATTGTAAATATGAAATTATAAATTTAAGACCTAATAAGCAAAAATATATGTATTCTATAAATAGAGAAAATAGGTTTTTATCAAAAGTGGTAAGAAAGTTTATAATAAAAAATTATAAAGAAAAATATCTTGCTAAAAATAAAAAGTTTGAAGACTTTATAAATAACAAGCTAAATATCACAAAAGAATATAATTCACTTGAAGAAATAAAAAATGACAATTTAGACTATGATTATTATATTAGTGGTAGTGACCAGTTATGGAATACAAGAGCTTATGATTTTGATTGGGCTTACTTTTTAAGTTTTACTGCAAAGGGGCAAAAAATTTCGTATGCAGCAAGTTTTGGGCCTAAAGCAATTGAGTTTACAGAAGAAGAAAAAGAAAAGATAAAAAAGTATATAAGTCAGTATAAAGCCTTATCAGTAAGAGAAGAAGGAAGTTATCAAAATATTTATGAGCTAACAGGAAAAAAAGCACAAATTAATATGGACCCCACTATTTTATTAGATAAACAAGAATGGGAAAGTATATTGCTAAAAGAAAAGGTGCAAAATGGAGAATACATTTTGTATTATTCTTTAGGACCTAGTAAAGAAGATATAAAATTAGTAAAGAAAATAGCTAAAAAATTAAAACTGCCAGTAATTACAACATTATATGGTGGAAGATACGAATTGTTTTCAGGCTTTAAGCAAGTATACGAAGTACGGACCAATAGAGTTTTTAAATTTAATTTATCATGCTAAATTAGTGTTAACAACTTCTTTTCATGCTACTATTTTTTCTATTATTTTTAATAAGCCATTTTTATCTATCAATGGAGATAAAGACTATAGAAGAAGTACTTTATTACGTACTATGCATTTAGAAAATAGAAGTATTCATCAAGACGACATAGAAGAAAAATTAAAAAATGTATATCAAATAGATTTTAAAGAAGCAAATGAAGCAATACAAATTGAGAAGATAAAAAGCATAAAATTTTTAAAGGAAGCGTTAGATATAACATAAGAAGAAAAGAAGGTGAAAAAATTGACCGAAATTTGTAAGAAAGAAAAATGTACAGGCTGTTTTGCATGTAGTAATATATGCCCAAAACAATGTATTGAAATGAGAGAAGATGAATATGGGTACATTTATCCACATATCGATGAAGAAAAGTGTATTGATTGTAAATTATGTCAAAAAACATGTCCACAAAATACAAAAGTAGAGTTTAAAAAGCCAATAACAGCATATGCTATGTGCCATAAGGAAGAAAGAATAAGAAGTAATAGTACTTCAGGAGGAGCAGCAACTACTTTTTATTTACATATTTTAAGAAGTGGTGGAGTAGTTTATGGAGCAAATAACATAGAAGATGGAAGCTTTTCTTTTATAAGAATAGATAACCAAGAAGAACTAGATAAGCTAAAAGGCTCTAAGTATGTACATTGTTATGTTAAAGATACTTTTAGAAAAATAAAAGAAGACTTAGAAAACAATTTGCAAGTTTTATTTATAGGAACACCTTGCCAGGTAGCTGGCTTAAAAAACTTTCTAAAAAAGGATTTTGAAAGATTGATAACTATAGATTTAATATGCCATGGTGTACCATCACAAAAATACTTAAGAGATGAAATAAAACTATATGGAGAAGAAGGTATAGACAAAGTAACCTTTAGAGATGGCAAAACTGGCAATTTTACGTTTAATTTATATAATAACTGTAAACTAAAAGTATCAAAACCAATGGAAAAAAGTTATTACTATAAAGGATTTATGGATGCACTATTTTATAGAAAAAATTGTTATGAATGCATTTATGCACAACCTAAAAGAGTTTCAGATATAACAATTGGAGATTTTTGGGGATTAAAAGAAGATTCGAAACTTTATAAAAATAAAAGTAAAGGGGTATCAGTGCTACTTCCAATTACACAAAAAGGAATAGAACTTATAGAAGCATGCAAAGATGAAGTAGAGCTAGAAGAAAGAAGCGTAGAAGAAGCAGTAAATGGAAATACTCAGTTAAGAATACCATCTAAAGTGCCTAAAAACTATGATAAATTTATGAAATATTATCTAAAAGAAGGATTTGAAAAAGCATATTTAAAATCGCGTACTTTAAAACAAAGAATAAAAGCAAATGATTTTATTATGCGCATATATAGAAAAATAAAAGGAAATAAAAAATGAACAGAGGAAAAGATTTAATATTTAATACTATTATTATAGCAATAGGAAAGTTTAGTACACAGCTAATTACTATTTTGTTACTTCCAATTTATACCTCTATTTTGTCTACAGAGGAATATGGAATATATGACTTAATTATTACCATAACTACTTTTTTATTACCATTTATCACATTACTTATGGAAGAGTCTATGTTTCGATTTTTAATAGATGCTAAAAGTGAAATAGAAAAAAAGCAAGTAATATCTCAAACAGTGTGTTATACACTAGCAAGTTCTATTGTTTTTAGTATCATTATTTTAATAATAGGAAAGTTATTTCATATTCAAAACACTACAATATTTCTTATTTACTTACTAACAAATCTATTAGTAGGTTTAAGAAATGCAGTAGTACGTGGAATGGGAAAAATAAAACTATATTCTATTAGCAATTTTATTACAAGCATATTAGTTATTTTATTAAATATTGTATTTATTGTATGGTTTAAATATGGGTATTATGGACTTTTATATTCAGCTATTATTGCAAATACTTTAGTTTCAATAGTTATTTTTATAAAGGTTCACTTATTTAAGTATATTTCATTTAAAAGTTGCAATAAAAAACAAATGCAAGAAATGGTTAGGTATTCTATTCCATTAGTACCAAATAGCATTTCTTGGGCTATTATAAATTTATCTGACAGAATTGTTATTTCAAATGTATTAGGGACTTCTGCAAATGGAGTGTATTCTATGTCTTATAAGTTTCCTAATGTAATGGATACAGTATACAACTTTTTTTATACAGCCTGGAAAGAATCAGCAGCAAAGGCAGTAAACGATACAGATTCTATTATATTTTATAATAAAATTTATACAATATTAAAGCAATTTCTATATGCCTTAGTATTAGGAATAATTGCCTTTATGCCATTTGTATTTCCAATTTTAATCAAAAATGAATTTACAGAAGCATATTTATACATACCAGTACTATTACTTGCCATGTATTTTAACAATATTTCAGGGTTTTATGGTGGAATATTTTCAGCTTATAAAGATACTAAAATAATGGGTAAAACAACTATTATTTCAGCAATTATCAATTTAGTAGTAGATATTATTCTTATAAAATTTATTGGAATATGGGCAGCAGCTTTTTCAACTTTAATTTCGGCTGCAGTAGTATATCTATTAAGAAAACATAAATTAAGCAAAATAGTAAAACTAAAAGAAGGAGACTATGCATTAAAACTTATTATGTTTGCATGGGTCATGGTTTCTTATTATACAAAAAATATATGGCTTCAAATCGCAACAGCTATGGGAATAGCTTTATATTGTATTTATACTAATAAAGACGTATTACAGTTAATATGTCAAAAGGCAAAGACAAAAATAAAAGCTTTAAAATAGAAGAAAAAGAAAGGAAAAAACAAATGGTTAGAAGAATAGTACACGCTTTATTACATTTATTTTGTGTAATTGTATTTAGAGTAAAAAAAGTAGGAGAAGAAAATGTTGCTAAAAAAGGGGCTTATATTATGTGTGCAAATCATATGTCTAATTGGGATCCGCCTATTTTAGTAGCATCAACTAAAAGAAAGCTTTATGTTATGGCAAAAGCAGAATTATTTAAAAATAATTTTATTAAATGGATAGCCAAAGAATGTTGTGTATTTCCTGTAAAAAGAGGAAAAATGGATATGGAATCTATGAAGTTTTCGCTAAAGGTATTAAAAGAGGGAGAAATATTAATGCTATTTCCAGAAGGGACTAGAAATGGTATGGAAAAGAATGGAAAGGCGCAAAATGGGGCAGCTTTTATGGCATTAAGAACTGGAGTGCCAGTTATTCCAGTAGGAATACAAGGGAAAATGAAGCCTTTTCATAAGGTAAAACTAAATTATGGTAAGCCATTAGATTTTAGTAAGTATCAAACAAATAAACCAGAAAAAGAACTTTTAGATAAAGTAAGTAAAGAGATTATGGACAATATTATTATGTTGACAAAAGAAGAAATTTAGCATATAATAGTAACGTTACTTATAAATAAAAAGTTATGAATAGAAATAAGCATTTAATTATCTTAAATAAAAGATAGTTTAATGCTTATAAATATGTTATATAAAAGGGGTAAAAATAATGAACAATGAAAAAATAAGAAATATAGCAATTATTGCACACGTAGATCATGGAAAAACAACACTAGTAGATGCACTTTTAAGACAAAGCCATGTATTTAGAGAAAATGAGCAAGTATCAGAAAGAGTTATGGATTCAGGAGATATTGAAAAAGAAAGAGGAATTACTATTCTTTCTAAAAATACCTCTGTTATGTATGATGGAATTAAAATAAATATTGTAGATACACCAGGTCACGCAGACTTTGGAGGAGAAGTAGAACGTGTTTTAAAAATGGTAGATGGTGTACTTTTATTAGTAGATGCCTTCGAAGGTCCAATGCCACAAACAAGAGAAGTACTTAAAAAATCATTAGCACTAAATTTAAAACCAATTGTAGTTATTAACAAAATAGATAGACCAGGAGCAAATCCACTAAAAGTAGTAGATCAAGTATTAGAATTATTTATAGAATTAAATGCAAATGATGAACAGCTAGACTTTCCTGTTATTTATGCATCAGCTAAAAATGGAATTGCTAAAATGAATTTAGTAGAAGAATCTGATAATGTTACTTGTATATTTGATACTATTATAAAAACAATTAAAGCTCCTGAATGTGATATGGAAGGTTCTATGCAATTATTAGTATCTAATATAGATTATGATGAGTATTTAGGAAGAATTGCAATAGGCAGAGTAGAACGTGGAACAATAAGTGCTAATACAGGAGTTGCTATTTGTAAAAAAGATGACAAAGTAGCCCAAGGAAAAATTGCAAAATTATTTACCTATCAGGGACTAAAAAGAACAGAAATAGAAACAGTATCAGCAGGAGACATTGTATGTGTTTCAGGTATTCCAGATATCAATATTGGAGAAACCATTTGTGATATAAACAATCCAGAAAAAATAGATTTTGTTGATATTGACGAACCAACAGTATCTATGACATTTAGTGTTAATAATGGACCATTTGCAGGTAAAGAAGGACAGTTTGTAACTTCAAGACATATTAGAGATAGATTATTTAAAGAACTAGAAAGAAATGTAAGTTTACGTGTGAAAGAAACAGACACTCCAGATAGCTTTGAAGTATGTGGACGTGGAGAATTACATTTATCTATTTTAATTGAAACAATGAGAAGAGAAGGTTTTGAGCTTTTAGTATCTCGTCCAAAAGTTATTATTAAAGAAATAGATGGCGTAAAATCAGAGCCAATTGAAAGGCTAGTGGTAAATGTACCAGACGATAGTATTGGTAGTGTCATTGAAAAATTAGGAAGAAGAAAAGCAGAAATGCTTAATATGGAACCAGCTGAAGCTGGACATACAAAGGTAGAATTTAGAATACCAGCAAGAGGTTTAATTGGCTATCGTACAGAGTTTTTAACAGATACTAAAGGGGAAGGTACCATGAATAGCATATTTGATTGCTATGAGCCATATAAAGGTGAAATACAATCAAGAACAAGAGGAGTGCTTGTAGCTTTTGAACAAGGAACTTCAATTACTTATGGTTTATATAATGCACAAGAAAGAGGAGAACTACTAATTGGCGCTGGTGTAGAAGTATATGAAGGAATGATTGTTGGAGTGAACTCTAGAAATGAAGATATTTCAATTAATGTATGTAAAGAAAAGCATTTAACCAATACAAGAGCATCTGGGTCAGATGATGCACTACGTTTAGTACCACCAATTCAAATGTCGTTAGAAAAAGCAATCGAATTTATAGCAGAAGATGAATTAGTAGAAGTAACACCAAAAAATATTCGTTTAAGAAAGAAAATATTAGATAATAAAACAAGAGAAAGAATGGCAAGAAGAACTGTATCAGAATAAAAAAGAAAGGGAGATTTACAAAATCTCCCTATAAATATATTGAAAGGATTACAATGTGAATAAAATAGAACTGTTAAAAATAAAAGAAAAAGCTTTAGAAGATCATATTCCTATTATTATGGATGATACATTAGAAGTAGTTTCTAATATTTTAAAAGAAAAAGAGCCTCAAAGAATACTAGAAATAGGAACAGCAGTAGGTTATTCTGCAATTTGCTTTTCAGAGTATTTACAAGAAGGAGGAAAAATAGACACCATTGAAAGAGAAATTGATAGAATAGTACAAGCAAAGCAAAATATAAAAAAAGTACAAGTTGAAGAAAAAATTAATATTTATGAAGGAGATGCGGTAGAAATTTTACCAACATTAAAGGAAAGTTATGATGTTGTGTTTATAGATGCTGCAAAAGGAAAATATCCATTTTTCTTAAATGAAGCAATGAGAATGATCAAAGTAGATGGTGTAATTATTGCAGATAATGTGCTATATAAAGGATATGTAATGAGTGACTATAATAAACATAAGCAACGTACAGCAGTTAGAAATTTAAGAGAATATATTGCAAAAATTACACAAAATCCAAATTTAGAAACTGAAATTTTAGAAGTAGGAGATGGATTAGCTATTTCTAAAGTAAAAAATTTATCAAAAGTGTAAATTGAAATAAAAAACGTATTTGGAACAATTACCAAATACGTTACTTTTTTAATTTAAATAACGAATAAAAGAAAAAATAGTATCTACCATCCAAATACTACAAAATAAGTACAAAATGCTAGCTTGAATAGCATATGGAATTTTAGATAGTATTAAATTTATTTTCTTTTTTACAAAAGGGTAAATATGATTAATAAAAATAATAGCAATAATTCCCCAAGCAAAAGAATAGAAAATACTAATACGACCATTCAAATTAAAAAATTCGTTAGTATAATCCCACCAATGCATAGAAAATAGAGCATCTAAGCTATAGCTAACAACATATTCAAAAGCAGAAAATAAAATAGCTGCATAAATAAAAAGTTTTAAATTATTTTTTCTGTATTTTCCTAAAAAAACAATTAACATTAAAGCACCAAAACCATAAATAGGACATATAGGACCATACAAAAAACCTCTTTTCGTAAAATGACCTAAGTTATAAATAGCATATAGAGTTTCCATAAGCCAACCTAGAAAAGCAAATAAGAAGAAATATAAAATGAAAACTTGTATTCTATTTAATTTTACTTTTTTCTTTGGCTTGTCAATTACCATTAATTCTAAACCTGTATTCATAATTTTATAACCCCTTTAATATTTACATAAATATTATATCAAGTTTTAGCTAAAATGTCCAATAACATATTAGAATTGTTTAAACTTAAGTAGTACTAAAATAATTATGCATATATAAAAATAATATGTAGACTCGTTAGAATATTATAAAACTTAAATAAGAAACTCGACAGAAAGGGAAACATAGTGTATAATAATTAAAGAAAAAAGATTTGAAAAACGATAAATAGAAGGAATTGCAAAATTCAGAATTAAGAAATGGAGAAATAGAAATGGAAGCAAAGAAAAAACCAGAACTATTAGCACCAGCAGGTTCTTTTGAAAAAGCAAAAACAGCTTATCTTTATGGAGCAGATGCAGTATATTGTGGAACAGGATCGCTTTCTTTAAGAAGTAGAGCAGAGGTAGATGATAATGACTTAGCAAGAACAATACAATATGCACATAAGATTGGCAAAAAAGTATATGCAGCTATTAATATTTATGCTTGGGATACTTATTATGAAGAAATTAAAAAACAAGCTAAAATGTTAAATGAGCTAAAAGTAGATGCGATTATTGCATCTGATGGTGGTGTAATGGAGATATTAAAAGAATATGCACCAGATATAGAAATACATGTAAGTACACAAGCTAATGTTGTTAGCTATCATACTTCTAACTTTTGGCATAAAAATGGAGCTTCTAGAGTTATATTAGGAAGAGAACTAAATAAAGAACAAATTAAAGAAATTATAAAAAATAAAGATAAAAACTTAGAAGTAGAAATGTTTATTCATGGAGCAATTTGCTTTGGCTATTCTGGTAGATGCTTTTTAAGCGACTTTTTAGCAAATAGAAGTGCTAATTTAGGAGATTGTGCACAAAGTTGCAGATGGGCATATAATGTATATGTAGAAGAAAATAACAAGCCAGGAAACTTAATGCCAGTAGAACATGACGACCATGGAACGTATATCTTTTCATCAAAAGATTTGTGCTTAATTAAAGAAATACCAGAAATTATAGAAATGGGAGTAGATAGTTTAAAAATAGAAGGAAGACTTAAAACTCAGTACTATCTAGCATCTGTTGTAAATGCTTATAGAAATGCAATTGATAGTTATATAGAAAATCCAAAAGAGTATGATTATACAAAGTATTTAAAAGAATTAGAAAAAACAAAGACAAGAGGATTAACTACTTTTTACTTTAATGATAGAAATAATAAAGACTTTCAAGAATATGATGGAAAGCAATATAACCCAGATTATGAATTTGGTGGAAGAGTGTTAAAACAAGAACAAGAAAAATACTTAATAGAAATTAGAAATAAGATAACTGTTGGAGATACCATGGAAATTTTAATTCCAGGTCAAATAGAAACAAAAAGTTTTAGCATAGAAAATTTATGGGATTCAGAAACCAAAGAGAAAATTAACACTGTAAATCCAGGAAAACAAGGACAAACGGTACTAATGCATTTACCAATAAAAGTAGAAGAAGGCTGGATTTTAAGAAGAAAGAAAAGTTAGAAAAAAACTTTAGAAGCGGACTATTGGCTTGAATTGAAAGACAAAGAAAAGACTTAATCATTAGTAGCTAATGATTAAGTCTTTTCTTTGTCTTAATAGAATTTTGGTTGTTAGCATCTAATTTTTCAAATTTGAGTCCGAACAAAAAAGCCAGTAGCAAATAATAAAATAGAAATAAATCCTTCTAAAGTAAAATTAAAACCAGGGTAAAGAATAAATACAGAACCTATTACAAATCCAATAATCATGTAAAAAGTTTGACAATAGTAGTGGTTTAATAAAAATTGGATAACTTTTAAAAAAATAAGAGAACCAATAAGTACACCAATTGCCATAGGAAATAAAACAGAAATATTAACAGTAGAAACACTATTTAAATAAGTAGTATAAACACCTAAAGTCATTAAAATAACACTACTACTAACACCAGGTACAACAATACCAATTGACATAGCAAACCCTGCTAAAATTAAGTAAAAAAAGTAACCGTTATCCATACTGATATGAACCATATTGGGTAATATTTTTTCTAATTGAATAGATAAAATCCCAATAAAGAAAGCAGCAAGCAAGAAAATAAGATAATGTAAACGAAAGCCCTTACCTTGGTTTGCTTTTTTGCAAAGAACAGGAATACTACCTAAAATTAGCCCAATAAAACAAAATTTAGTAGGCATAGGATAAGTGGTAAATAAAAAATCTAGGAGTTTTCCAACTAATAATATGCCAGTAATAGCACCTAGTCCAATAGGAAAAAGAAAAGTAAAATTTTTCTTAAAATCATGAAAAAGGGTTAAAATACTATTTACAAGTTTTTCATAAATACCAAAAATGACACAAAATACACCACTACTAATACCTGGAAGAATGGCTCCACTACCAATTAAAATACCTTTTAAATAATCAACTACAAATTTCATATCATAATTATATGTAAAAAAATAAAAAAAATTACTAAAAACAATTGACAAAATATAAATTAACCATTATAATAATATTTGTTCATACGAAATGCAGGTGTAGTTCAATGGTAGAATTCCAGCCTTCCAAGCTGGCTATGCGGGTTCGATTCCCGCTACCTGCTCCAAAGGTATGCACCACTGAGGATAAAGGGTTATCTCAATGTGGTGTTTTTTTATTTAAAGAGATGTTACTAACAAATGTTTTTAGTAGCTCTCTTTTTTCTTGCAAAGAAGAATTATAAAAAACTTCTCTAATCCTGTGTCAAGTGAAAAAGGTTATTTAGAAATAGAGTCCATTGAAGCAAAAATTGTTAAAGAAATATTTAAATTATGCTTATTTTCTAGTGATTTTTTAAATTTGCATTTTATGTTTATTTATGCTATAATTAAATAGACGTAGGGCAAGCCTAGTGCTGTTTTCCCAGTTTTCACTAATTAGTGAGATGGGTTTCTTACTTTTTGGTTTAACATATAAAACAATTAAACAACAATAAAAGTTTTAAGGAGGACAAAACCATGAAAGAACGGAAAACATTAAAGGAAATCTATTCACAACACAAAGATGCAGTTCAAATTGCAATCTTGATAATTTTTGCGATTGCATCCTTTATCGGAGGTTACCTTGTTTCGTGGAATTTTATGGAAAAACCGTTGAACGACAGTCAATTCAAGTTATGTGAGCAGGTTGCACGAGATATATATGCTCAAAAGAGAAGTGTTATAGTTGAAGTACCTAAAAATTTTTCTGTTAGTATGACTGCAACTACTATAACAGTCCAATCAGCTAATAAATTATATAGAGGTAAGGTTATTGCAAAATTGCAAAATAGCGAACTTGTAATGACGCGAGATATGGAAACCAGAGAAGCGGTGTTTTGGAGTATACTCATGGGAATACTATTTATATTAGTAGCAATTCTCATGTTTGAAGGTGTTTGCAAAATTTACCAAAAAGTCAAAAAGAATTCTGAAAAATAATGGTTTGTAAAATAGGGAGCGATGTATCGCTCCCGTTTTACATTTTAGTTTATAAAAACAATTAGGACCATTAAAGGAATTGACAAGAGTAGTATAAAAATTATTATCGATGATTAGTTAGCTGCGGGAAATTTTTGTAGTATGTTACAAAAATATTACAAATAAGAAATTTTAAAATAAGATATTTACAAATACTACAAAGTAATATATTATATGCATATATAAGTACATATAAACATACGAGTAATACTTTTATAAAACATGAAAATATTGCTAAAGCATGTATGAAAACAGCAAAAAGTACGAATGCTACAAACAAAAGAAATTTAAACTTACATTAAGGAGGAAAAGAAAAAAGATGAACCATAAAACTGTTGATACTCTAGAGAGAGCTACTCTTCTAATAAAATAGCTCAAAAAATCGAAAAAACAAAAGGTATAACTTTAATTGCTTTAGTAGTAACTATTGTAGTTTTGTTAATCTTAGCAGGAATAACAATAGCAGTAGTATTAGGAGAAGGAGGGCTTATAAGTACAGCATTAAAAGCAAAAAATGAAACAGAAAAAGCAGTGCAAAATGAACAAGGCCAATTAAATGAGTTAAATAATTATATAGCAAATGGAGGATGGGGATCAGGAGAAAATAAACCAGGAGGAGAAGAGCCAAATCCGCCTACGCCTCCAGAGCCAGAGGAGCCAAAAAAAGATGGAAGCTATGAGAAAAAAGGAGATATATGGGTAAATGCACCAGATCTAACAGGGTTTATACCAGAAAAAACAAAATATGTAAATGTAGATAAAACAGGAAGTTTAGTAATAGGAAGTGACACTACACAAAAACCAGAAGAGAATTGGCATGATTATGAAAATAGTGAGTGGGCAAATATATGTGTAGAAAATGAAGGAGTCCAAACATATTACACATGGATACCTAGATATTGTTTTAAACTAAATCAAGATGAAGAAAGAGCAGATATTAAATTTATAGATAAAGAAAATAATTATAAAGATGCAAGTGGAGCTATAACAGCATGGGCAAAATTAGAAGAAGAAGGATATAGTATACCAGAAGCATTTACATTTGAAGAAGCGCCATTAGCAGGAATATGGGGCATGAAATACACAGCAAACACAGTAAATAGTATATCGCAAGCAAATACGTCAACGCACTATAAAAAGACAGATACGATGGCAAATTGGCTACCAGCGTTTAGGAATATGGAGGCAACACGGAGGAGCAATGGGCTTAAGCGAGACGATTAATAGTAGTACATTATTAGGGACGAGTAGCAGTAATAATATAGATGTGCATTTAATGAAAACAACGGAGTATGGGGCAATGGCAATACTATCAGCATCAGGGTATGGAAACCCAAGTAATGAAAAAGCAATAACAAGTACAACAGGAAATGAGACTGGGGTAATGATAAATACAAATAATTGGGAGTGGACAGCAGGAGGATATAAATCAGCGTCAGTGTTTAGTGGAAAAAACGCAAGATATTATGACGCTTATGAAGCAAGCAATACTTCAGCAAAGGCAGGAGACGCGCTAGGAACAAAGGACACAGCGAACCCAGGATGTGCAGGATGGCATCAGGCGTCGAGCAGTAGTTGGGTCTATACTACTACTAGCTATGGAGGTTACGGATTCGTACGTGGCAATGGAGGTATTTTCTCTTTCTACGGCTACGTCTACGCTAGCAGCAACTACGGCTATGCGCGTGGAGTGGCGGTGTGTGGAGCCGGACTTTAGAAAAATATAGGGTTAAAATACACAAAAAGGTCCTTTAATCTAAAAATAGGTAGCCACGAGAGAAAAAAGGCTAAAAAGCAAGCAAAAACAAACAGGCAAACATAATATAAAGACAAAACAAAATAAATAGATTAATATAAAACTAGTAGGCATAATAAAAACAATTGATAAATATAAAATCAAAAACAACCTAAAATGTTAGAAAAATCTAATATTTTAGGTTGCTATTTTTTATAAATGAATGCTATTGAAAAGAGTAAATATTTGTGAGATAATAAAAAATGAAATAGGAGGAATAGAAAAATGGAAGAAACAAAAATAACAAAAATAGTAGAACTACTGAAAGAACAATTAAACTGTGATGCCATTGTTCTATTTGGAAGCTATGCTAGAGATACACAAAGAAAAGATAGTGATATTGATATAGCTGTAAAATCTAAAAGGGAAATTTTAAAAACAGAACTATTTGATATCACACAGAAAGTAGAAGAAATTACCAAAATAGACGTAGACTTAGTAGATTTAAAGAAGATATCAGATAGTTTTCGTTATGAAATATTAATGAATGGTAAAACGTTATATTGCGAAGATGAGGTACAATTTGATTTATATAAACTAGATATGTTTAGAGAATATTTAGAATTAAATGAAAGTAGAAAAAGCATTATTGAAAGAGTAAAAAATGGAGGTACTATTTATGGAAAATGAGGCAGTTGTTTTAAATAAATATGAAAGCATAGAAAGATGCATTAAAAGAATAAACGAAGAATATGAAGGAAATAGTAGTAACTTAGAAGAGTATAGAAGGTTAGATAGTATTGTATTAAATTTACAAAGAAGTTGTGAACTTACATGTGATATTGCTATGTATATAGTGTCTAGTAGAAAATTAGGTATACCACAAGAAAAAAGAGAGGCATTTGAGTTATTAGAAAAAAATCATTTTATTAGTAAGCAAATGTCAGACAATATGAAAAAGATGATAGGCTTTAGAAATATAGCAATACATGATTACAAAAAAATAGATGAAGAAATATTAAAAGATGTAATAGAAAATCATTTAGAAGAGCTATTAGACTTTGCTCGTACTATACTAAAACTAGAAAGATAGGAAAATTATTTAAAACTACTTGCATTTTATCAAAAGTTATAGTACACTCTTTTTCAAGGAGTGCAAAAAATGACAAAATTTTTAAATGAAAGAACAAAATATGCAAAAATGAAAGCAATGGTTCTAGTTGCTGTTTTTGCAATTCTATTTGTATTTTCATTTGTTAAATATATAATTTAAGCCACTAATTTTCATTAGTGGTTTTTCTTTTGGGCTAAAGGGAAAATAAAATTTGTTATTTTTTGCAAAACAAAAATAAAAGGAGGAATCTTCAAATGGAAGAAAAGAAAATGACATTAGATGTAAACGAAAAACCAGCAGTTTGGAAATGGATTATTTTAGCAATTCAACACGTATTTGCTATGTTTGGTGCTACTATATTAGTACCAATTTTAGTAAATAGTACAGCAGGAGCAGAAGTACTTACAATACCAGTAGCATTAGTAACTTCAGGAATAGGTACATTGTTATATATTTTATGTACTAAAGGAAAATCACCAGTATATTTAGGAAGCTCATTTGCATTTATTGCACCACTTGCAGCAGCTTATCTAAAAGGTGGAATTTCAGGAGCTATGACAGGGGTTATGGTAGTAGGCTTAATTTACATTGTAGTTGCAACAATTATTCACTTTGTAGGAAAAAATTGGTTAGATAAATTGTTACCACCAGTAGTAATACGGGCCAATGATTATGATTATAGGTCTAGGACTAGCTCCAAGTGCTATTTCACAAATAGGCTTAGCTTCAGGAATGGAATTTGAATGGAAAACTGTATTAGTTGCAGTAGTGTCTTTTTTAGTAACCGCTGTTGTAATGACAAGAGCAAAGGGATTTTTAAAAGTAATTCCATTTTTAATAGGAATTATATCAGGTTATGTGCTAGCAGTTATTTTAGGAATTGTAGACTTTACGCCAGTGATGGAAGCAAGTTTCTTTAGCATTCCAAAATTTGTAGTACCATTTGTAAGTTATACACCAAATTTAAGTGCTTTAATTACAATTGCACCAATTGCTTTAGTAACACTATGCGAACATATAGGAGATCATACTTCTTTAAGTAATATTATCAGAAAAGATTTATTAAAAGAACCAGGATTAGATAGAACCATATTAGGTGATGGTATTGCAACATTCATAGCAGGATTTTTAGGTGGACCTGCAAATACAACTTATGGAGAAAACACATCAGTAGTAGGAATGACAAAAGTAGCATCTGTATGGGTTATAGGACTAGCTGCAATTATTGCTATTGTAATAGGATTTTTAGGTAAATTTACAGCGTTAGTATCGACTATACCAAGTGCAGTTTTAGGAGGAGTTTCATTACTTCTATATGGATTTATAGCAGTAAATGGACTAAAAGTACTAATTCATAATCAAGTAGATTTTGAAGATGCTAAAAATGTAGTAGTAGGAGCATCTATGCTAGTTTTAGGTTTAGGTGGAGCGGCAATCTCTATTGTAAGTGGAGATTTATCTGTTACAATTTCAGGAATGAGTTTAGCTGCTGTTGTAGGTATTTTATTAAACTTATGTATTCCTTCACAAAAAACACCAAAACAAGTAGAAGAAAAGAAAAAACAAAAAGAGGATAAAAAAGAAAAAATGAAAGTTTAAGTTAAGTTAGCTGTTCGAACGAAGTGAGTTACAGATAACTTATGCGTAACGAAGTGGAGCTGGAGTTACAGATAACTCATAAGACTAATACTAAACGAAGTTGATAGGAGGTAAAATATGAAAACAATTGAATTAAATCATCCTTTAATTGAACACAAACTATCTGTGCTTAGAGATAAAAAGACAGGAACAAAAGAATTTAGAGAGTTAATTTCAGAAATAGCTATGTTTTTATGTTATGAAGCTATGAAAGATGCTAAATTAGAAGAAACAGAAGTAGAAACACCAATAACTAAAATGAAAGCAGGAAAATTAAATGAAGATTACTATGCATTTGTTCCTATATTAAGAGCAGGAACAGGAATGCTTGATGGCGTTATTAGAGTAATACCAAATGCAAAAATAGGGCATATTGGAATGTATAGAAATGAAGAAACTTTTGAACCTGTAAACTATTTTTTAAAAGTGCCAAAAGATATTGAAGACAGAGAAGTAATTATTTTAGATCCAATGCTTGCAACAGGTGGTTCTGCAATAGATGCTATTCAAACACTAAAAGAAAAAGGAGTTAAAAAACTTAAATTTTTATCTATTATTGCAGCACCAGAAGGATTAAGAAAAGTAGAGCAAACATATCCAGATGTTCAAATTTATTGTGCTCATATTGATGATAAATTAAATGAGAATAAATATATTGTTCCAGGATTAGGAGATGCAGGAGATAGAATTTTCGGAACAAAGTAGAAAAAAGTCGAAATTTGTTGTACGAAAAAGTTTGACAAAAGTGCAAAAAGGTAATTTAATAGAACCATGCAACTTAAATTGTTAATTACGATAGTGCATGGTTTTTATTATTATCCTATTATTTAGAATTTCAAAAAATTTGTATCTAAAAAATTTAAATTTCTTAAAAAAATCCAAAAATGAAAAATAAGTGATCGTGTTAATAATTTAGAGGTAAATATAATATTTGTCATTTTATAGTTGACAAAAGAAGGAGAATGCCTATGGAGCAAAATTTATTAAGTCAAAGTAACAAAGAAGGGAACATACAAAAGGAAAAGCTATCACCAAAATTAGACGTTGTTTTTCAAGCAATTTTTGGAGAAGTAGGAAGTGAAAAAATTACAAGTCGATTTTTAGGTAGCATTTTAAACGAAAAAATTAGCCAAATTGATTTAGGCAAAAATTTAGTTTTAAGAAGAGAAAGAGAAGATAGCAAATTAGGAATATTAGATATGATTGCACAAATAAATGGAAATGAAAATTGTAATGTAGAAATTCAATTAGTAAATCAAGAAGATATTATTGAAAGAATGCTATATTACTGGGGTAGAATTTATACAAGAGAATTAAAAAAAGGAGAAAATTATGGAAACTTAAAAAAGACAATAACAGTGCTAATTGCAAACTTTGAAATAGATAAATTAAGAGAATTAGACTATCATACTAGCTGGAAAATTATAGAGGAAAATAGCAGACAGGTAATCTTGACAGATAGGTTAGAATTACATATAATAATGTTACCAAAGGTTAAAGAAAATAGAAAAAATCAAGAAGAATTCAGGAACTTTTTAAATTCTTTGGAAAATCAAGATTTAGAAAGGGGACTAGGAAATATGAGCAAAGATAAAGAAAATGAAGATGAATTATTAGATTGGCTAACTTTTTTAATAGACCCTGACTCAGAAAGAGTAAGAGAAAAAATGAAAGAAAATGAAGAACTAAAAGAAGCAGTAGAAAAGTTAGAAGCAATTAGTGAAGATGAAAATATGAGAAGAGTAGCAGAACTAAGAGAAAAGGCAATTAGAGATGAAATATGGTTTAAAGAATCTGGAAGAAAAATGGGTATAAAAGAAGGCAGAAAAGAAGGTTTAGAACAAGGAAAAGAACAAGGCTTAGAAGAAGGAAAAAAAATTAAAAACATAGAAAATGCAAAAAAAATGTTAGAAAAGAAAATACCAATTGAAACGATAATGGAAATTACAGGTTTGACAAAAGAAGAAATTATGAATTAAAATACAAATAAAAGGAAGGGATGAAAAAATGAAAATTACAAAAGTAGAAGCATTAGAAGAAATTGCAAGAGAAATTAGAACAGAAATAATAGAAGAGGTTTATCAGGCACAGTCGGGTCATCCAGGAGGTTCACTTTCTTGTAGTGATATTTTAGCAGTACTATATTTCAATCAAATGAATATAGATCCTAAAAAACCAGGGGCAAAAGAAAGAGATCGATTTGTATTATCAAAAGGACATGGAGCAGCAGCCTTATATGCAACTCTAACAAGGAAAGGTTACTTTGATAAAGAATTATTAAAAGATTTTCGTAAAGTAGAAAGTATTTTACAAGGGCATCCAGATATGAAAAAGGTACCAGGAGTAGATATGTCTACAGGCTCTTTAGGTCAAGGACTATCAGTAGCAGTAGGAATGGCGATAGGGTCTAAATTAGATAGTGCAGGTTGTAGAGTATATTGTTTAGTAGGAGATGGGGAAATAGAAGAAGGACAAATATGGGAAGCTGCTATGTGTGCTAGCAAAAATAAGTTAGACAATTTATGTGTTGTTGTAGATCATAATGGACTACAAATAGATGGAAGAATAGAAGAAGTAGCAGGATTAGTAGATATTAAAGAAAAATTTGAAAGTTTTGGTTTTTATACCCTTACAGTAGATGGACATAATGTAGAAGCATTAATTGGGGCTTTTGATACAGCAAAACATAAAAAAGATATGCCAACTGTGATTATTGCAAATACTATTAAAGGAAAAGGAGTATCTTTTATGGAAAACAAGGCAGAATGGCATGGGAAAGCGCCAAATGAAGAAGAATATCATCAAGCAATAGAAGAATTAAAAGCAAGATAAAAAGTAACTAAGTATAAAAAATGCAAAAGAAACAACTAAGAAAGGTAGGAGAAAAATGAAAGAAGAAAAAATAGCTACTAGACAAAGTTATGGAGAAATTTTAGCAAAGTTAGGAGAAAAAAATAGAGAAATTGTAGTACTAGATGCAGACCTTTCAAGTGCTACTAAAACAAATATTTTTGCAAAGCAATTTCCAGAAAGATTTAAAAATGTAGGAATTGCAGAACAAAATTTGATGGGAGTTGCAGCAGGGCTAGCTACCTATGGAAAGATTCCATATGTTAGTACTTTTGCGGCTTTTGCAGCAGGAAGAGCATATGATCAAATTCGTAGTAGTATATGCTATCCAAAATTAAATGTAAAAATATGTGCAACACATGCTGGTGTTACAGTAGGAGAAGATGGAGCTACTCACCAAATGCTAGAAGATTTAAGTTTAATGAGATCACTTCCTAATATACAAGTATTTTCTCCATCAGATGATACACAAACTAAATGGTTAATAGAAGAAATTTCTAAAAATCAAGAGCCAACTTATGTAAGACTTGGAAGACTTGCTACTCCAATTATTTATGATAAAAAGCAAAAATTTGAAATAGGAAAAGGAGTTCAACATGGGGAAGGAACAGATGCAACTATTTTTGCAACAGGTGTAACAGTAGAACAAAGTCTAAAAGCACAAGAAGAATTGGAAAAAGAAAATATTCATGTACGAGTAATAGATATGTTTACCATAAAGCCAATAGATAAAGAAATGATTATAAAATGTGCAAAAGAAACAAAAAAATTAATTACAGTAGAAGATCATAGTATAATAGGAGGATTAGGAAGTAGCGTTTGTGAAGTATTAGCAGAAGAGTATCCAGCAAAAGTAGTAAGAATGGGAATAAAAGATAGGTTTGGAAAGTCAGGAAAAGCGGAGCAACTATTAAAATACTTTAAAATTGATAGTAGAGCAATTGTAGAAAAAATAAAATCTATTTTGTGAATTTTGTGTGAACTTACAAAGTAAGATAGCAAGAGAAAAAGCAGGATAATTGCAAATAAAAAAGCAATTTATTCTGCTTTTTTCCAAAAAAAACTATTGCAAAGAAAGTATTTTATTGTTATGATAAAGGAGTAAAGATAAAAAAATGCAAAATAATGTCCAAAGACAAACGTTCCTAAAGGATTAAAAGGAGTTATTACAATGATTGAATTTAGAAATGTTAGTAAAACGTACGACACTGGTACAGAGGCAGTACATAACGCTAATTTCGTAATTGATAAAGGTGAATTTGCTTTTTTAGTAGGAAGTTCAGGTTCAGGAAAATCTACTTTAATTAAATTGATTTTAAAAGAAGAAGAACCAACTTCACGGAAATATTATTATAAATGGAAAAGATACTACCTTTTTAAAACAAAAAAGAGTACCCTATTTAAGAAGAAGTATGGGAGTGGTTTTTCAAGACTTTAGATTATTACCAGATAGAACAGTTTATGATAATGTAGCTTATGCTATGTATATTGTAAGAGCAACACCAAGACATATTAGAAGGCAAGTGCCAATGATATTATCATTAGTAGGTTTAAGTAACAAAGCAAAAATGTATCCAAATGAGTTATCTGGTGGAGAGCAACAAAGAGTAGCTTTAGCAAGAGCACTAGTAAATAATCCATCTATGTTAATTGCAGATGAGCCAACAGGAAACTTAGACCCAGAAACAGCATGGGATATTATGACACTTTTAAATGATATTAATACAAGAGGAACTACAGTAGTTGTAGCAACACATGCAAAAGATATTGTAGACAGAATGAAAAAAAGGGTAATTCAAATAGAAGAAGGCAATATCATAAGAGATGATAAAAAAGGTGGGTATGACAGTGAGATATAGTATTTTTGGTTATTTAATCGGAGAAGGTTTTAGAAATGTATTTAAAAATAAAAAATCTACAATAGCATCTTTAATTATTATGTGTGCCACTATGTTTATATTTGGAATTTTCTTTGTATTAGGAGAAAATATAACACATATTACAGAAACAGTAGAGCAACAACAAGGAATGGAAGCATTTATTTATGATGAAGCTACAGAGGCACAAGTAACAGAATTAGGTAACAAAATAAGAAATATGGAATATGTAAATACTGTTATTCCAAAAACAAAAGAAGATGCATTAGAACAAGTAAAAAGAATGTTTAAAGATAAAAAAGCAACACTTGCTACTTTTGAAGGAGATGAAAATCCTTTTAAAGCTTCCTTTGTTATTACTTTAACAGATTTAAGCAAAGCAGAAGAAGTATATAATCAAATTATTAATTCAGATATTGTAGCAAGTATACAAATAAGGTCAGATACCATTGAAGCATTAGTAACTATTGCAAATGGGGTAAAAATAGTGTCAGGAGTTATTATTGTAATTTTAATACTTATTTCTATTTTTATCATTATGAACACAATTAAATTAACAGTACATGCTAGAAGAAAAGAAATTTCTATTATGAAATATGTAGGAGCAACTAACGGCTTTATTAGATGGCCATTTATGGTAGAAGGTATGCTAATAGGTTTAATATCAGCTATAATTTCTGTTTTGATTTTAGGAGGTTGCTATACAGCAGTTGCGAATCAAATAGAACAAGCGTTAGTTAGTACACAACTAAATGTAGTATTGCTAACTTTCCAAGATTTATTAAGTATATTAATTATTGTATATTTAGTATTAGGACTTGGTATAGGAGCAATAGGAAGCCGGAATGTCTATGAGGAAATACTTAGAAGTATAAGATACAAAAATCAAGAAATTGATAAAGAAAAAAGGAGAAAAGTTTGCATATGAAAAAGAAAATAGTATCCATTTTATTAACTTTGGTATTATTACTAATTACATTTGTGCCAACAATTAAAGCTAGTTTAGAAGGAGACAAGACAGATATTCAAAATAAAATAGATGCAGCAAACGACAAAAAGGATGAAGTCTCTAAAGAAAAGAAAACAGCATTAGAGGAAATATCAGATTTAGAAGATACCATTGCTAAATATGAAACAGAACTAAAAGAATTAAATGCTGAAATAACAAAATTAGAAAGAACCATTAAAACAAAAACAGAAGAAATAGCAAAACTACAAAAAGAATATGAAGAAAGAAAGCAATTATTGCAAGATAGATTAGTAGCAGTATATGAAGAAGGAGAAATTACCTTTTTAGATGTTCTACTTGCTTCAAATGATATTTGGGATTATATTTCTATGAATGCTAGAATAGAAGAAATGGCAAAAGCAGATAACAAGCAAATGGATGAATTAGAAGCAAAAAGACAAGAAGTAGAAAAAGCTAAAAGAGAGTTAGAAGAAGAAAAAACAATACTAGATAATAAGAAAAAATCAGTAGATGCAAAACAAAAAGACTTAAAAATTGCAAAAGCATCTAAAGAATCAAAAGTAGCAGCTTTATCTGCTGAAGAAAAGAAAATACAATCAAAGTTAGAAAGCTATAATAAAGAACTTAAAGAGATAGAGAGAAAAATTGCTGAAGCTGCAGCTAATGCAGGTGGGGTATATAATGGAAGCTTCTCTGGAACACTAGGATGGCCAATTTCTAGTAGCTCAGACTTTTATAATGAAGTTAGCTCAAGGTTTGGTTCTAGAACTTCACCAGTAGCAGGGGCAAGTTCTAATCATAGAGGAATTGATATTCCAGTAAGAAAGGGAACACCAGTATTTGCATCAGCAGATGGGTATGTTGTAACTGTAATGCATACTAACGCAAGAGGAAAATTTGTATTACTAAAACATGCAGATGATTTATATACAAGATATCAGCATTTAAACAGTTATACTGTTTCAGAAGGACAACATGTAAAAAGAGGACAGCTAATTGCTTATAGTGGAGATACAGGTGTTGGTTCAGGACCACATTTACATTTTGAAGTATTAAGAACACCATATTATATGACAGAAATAGACCCATTAAATTGTGGATTGCTTAGTAAGCCATCTAATTTGATAATATGGTAAAAATTAAAAGGAGGGAGAAAACAATGAAGAAACAAAAAATTCTATGTGTTCTCCTTGCTATTATTTTAGTATCAGGAATTTCTATATCTTCTTTTGCAACAGATAATATACAAAATACTATTACTAATTTAAATACTACAAATAGTATGAATGAACTTAATAATGAAAAAGAAGAAACAGAAGAAAACTTAAAAAGAGTAAATTCGCAGCTAGAATATGTACAAGGAGAAATGTCAGCTACTCTTTTAGAGATACAGAGAATAGATGATAAAGTAAGAGAATATGAAGCAGAAAATGCAAAATATGCTACAAGATTACAAGAATTAGAAACTTCAGTAAAACAAACACAAGAAAAATTAGTAGTTCTTACAGAAGACTATAATAAAAAAAGAACCCAGCTAAAAAATAGATTAGTAGCATTATATGAAGCAGGAGATATAGCTTATTTAGATGTTCTTTTAGCAGCAGAAAGTTTATCAGACTTTTTATCTATTTATTATATTATGGTTGAAATAGCAGAATATGATAGTAATTTAATTGCAAAAGTAGATGAACAAAGAAAAGAAATGGATATTGCAAAAAGAAAATTAGAAAATGAGAGATCAGAAATAAGAGTTTTAAAAGCTAGAGCAGAACAAACAGAAATAGTACTAAGAAATAATAAAACTTTGCAAGAAGGATACATAAAAGAATTATCAGAAAAAGAACAAAAAATAAATAGTAAAATCCAAGAATACAAAAATGAAATGATGGCAATTGAAGCTAAAATTCAGCAAGCTAATAGCTATAATGGAGAATTAGATATTCAATATACTGGAGGTACCATGATTTGGCCAGTAGCTATTGCAGGAACAGGAATTACATCTTATTATGGAACAAGAGAGCATCCAATAGCAGGAGTAATTAGATTTCACCAAGGGCTAGACATTGGAAACACTGGATTTGGAGCACCAGTAGTAGCAGTATTAGATGGGGTAGTGACCTATGCAGGAGAATTAGGTTCTTATGGAAATTGTGTTATGATATATCATGGAAACGGTATTACTACATTATATGGGCATGGACAGGCAGTGTTAACACAGCGAGGAGCACAGGTAAAACAAGGAGACCTAATTATGCAAACAGGAAGTACAGGAAATTCAACAGGACCACACTTGCATTTTGAAGTAAGAGTAAATGGAAGTACAACAAATCCTTTAAATTATGTGAATGCACCATAAATAAAAACAAGGTATTATAAAATATAATACCTTTTAAAATGAAAAAATGATAATATCTTCTAAAAAAGTGAAGTATAATATAAAGAGAATTGCAACCTAAAAAAGGTAGCTAACTATAGAAAAGAGGAACAAAAATGGAAAAGAATAGTGGACAAAGAATTTATAAATGGGCAATGTTAACTTTAATTATTGTAATGATAACTTCTTTAATTACTGCTTTTGCAACTTATCATTTTTTAATAGAGGAAGGAAGTGTAAAAGCAACTAGAAGTGACAGTCCATTAAATGGCTTAGAATATACGCTTTCAAAATTTAGAAGTGAACTAGAAAAGAAATATGTAGGAGAAATTAATGATGAAGAACTATTAGAAGGAGCAATTAAGGGGTATATAGCGGCATTAGGAGATCCATATACTGTATATTATACAAAAGAAGAAATGGACGATATCATGGAAGAAACGAATGGAAACTACGTAGGAATTGGAATATATATGACATTAGATAGAGAGAAAAACTTAATAACAATTATCAATCCAATGGAAAATTCACCAGCAGAAAAAGCAGGATTATTACCAGGAGATATTATTACCAAGGTAAATGGAAAAAGTTATGAAGGTAACCAAATGGATGAAGCTTCTAAAAATATAAAGGGAGAGCCAGGAACAAAAGTAACTTTAGAAATATTAAGAGGACAAGAGACTAAAACTTTTGAAATTATAAGACAAAAAGTACTAATTAGTCATATCAAAACAAAAGTATTAGAAAATAATATCGGCTATATTGCTATTTCAGATTTTGATGGTGGTTGCAGTGATGAATTTAAAACAAAATATCAAGAACTAGAAAAAAAGGGAATTACAAAACTAATTATAGATATTCGTGATAATGGTGGAGGAATTGTAGACGAGGCTATTGAGATTTTAGATATGATAGCAGAAAAAGGTTCTACTTTACTAATTACAAAAGACAAAAATAATAAAGAGGAAGTAACAAAAGCAACAATGAATCCAACCATTAAAATGCCAATTGTAGTATTAACAAATGGTTATTCGGCAAGTGCATCAGAGATATTAGCAGGAGCATTAAAAGATAATGAGAAAGCAACTTTAGTAGGAACAAAAACTTATGGAAAAGGTGTTATACAAGAATTGCGTCAATTATCAGATGGTAGTGGACTAAAAATTACTACTAATGAATATTTTACACCTAACCGTAAAAAAATTAATAAAACAGGAATAGAACCAGATATAGAAATAGATTTATCACAAGAGGCAAAAGGAAAACTAGAATTAACACAAGAAGAAGATACCCAATTACAAAAAGCAATTGAAGTATTAAAGGAAAAAAAGTAAAAAGCTTTATATAATTATGAAAAAAAGATGGGTTACGGTTAAGAAGATGTAAGAATAATTTCAGTTTTGTTCTTATACGAGAGGTTTTTATTTTGAAATCTCTCGTATAAGATAATTAGAGGAGACTAAAAAAGTATTGCATAAATAAAAAATTATAAGGAATAAAGAGAAAAAAGAAAAAATAGAATTTTTTTGAAATATGTCTTGACAATTATTTTGAAATTTAGTATACTTAAAAAGTCATCGGAAATGGGCGCATAGCTCAGCTGGGAGAGCATCTGCCTTACAAGCAGGAGGTCATAGGTTCGAGCCCTATTGCGCCCACCATTTCTTAAAAATATTTAGGAATACTAAATATTTTTTTGTTCAAAAACAGCCAAGTAGATTTTTATTTACGGCCTGGTAGTTCAGTTGGTTAGAACGCTAGCCTGTCACGCTAGAGGTCGACGGTTCGAGCCCGTTCCAGGTCGCCATTTTTTTATTTAATTAAAATCTTAAGTATGCCTCGATAGCTCAGTTGGTAGATGCTGAGGTTGTTAACGAAGAATGAGTGTTACAACATCAGTATACGTAGCGAAGCGGAGTTGCTGCGATAAATAGTGGGAAATGAAAAAAGTAAATAAATTAATTAATAGATATGCCTCGATAGCTCAGTTGGTAGAGCAAGGGACTGAAAATCCCTGTGTCACTGGTTCGATTCCAGTTCGAGGCACCAACTGAGGAGAAGACCTTCAGTATCGAATTTCACTTTCACTTAAGGTGAAAAAAGTTTGCTGCATAGAAGAATGTAGCAACAAAGCTAGATATGTAATTTACGTGTCTAGCTTTTTATATTGGCTCAATATTAATAGGGGTTCAAAGTCTTTACATTTTATACTAAACATGGTATAATACCTGTATCTTCAGTAAGAAAATTTATATAAACCTTGTAAAATAATTATTTATGGAGGGAAAAACTATGAAAAAAAGAATAGTTGTAGTAGGAATTGTTATTTTTATACTAGGAACCATATATGATGCAATATGCCGGTGCTATTTACGAGGAGGAAGTATTCTAACAGTAGAAGATGTTTGTATGGGAATGCTTAAAGGTTTTATGGGATGGTTCATTTATTTTTTACTGCTCGTGGTTTTGGAATCTTCTTGGCATCAAGTAGCTGACGATAAAACAGGAAAAAGAATATTGAGACTAATGCGTATAAGTGCAGTATTTGCATTAGCTATTGGAATGACAGCAAAGCCAGGTGGTGGAAAAACAGAAATGATTATAAATTCATTTTTAATTAGATTCGTAGTAAACTTAATATTTTCTATATTGGTAGTGTATATACCAAATCATTATGCTAAACTTTTAAATAGCAAAAAAAGCTAAAATACGATAAAAAAGAAAAATTCTTTTCCCCGAAAGGGGTTTCTTTTTTGCCTAAAATAAAACAGCATAAGCATAAAAAGCACTTCATAAAATGAAACAAAGGAGAAAATGCTTATGATGTTTTATAAAATGCAAGGTTTAGGAAATGACTATGTATATTTAGACTGTACCAAAGAAAAAGAGCCAAAAAAACCAGAACAATTAGCCAGAATGATAAGTAATAGAAATTTTGGAGTAGGATCAGATGGATTAATTTTAATTTGCGAAAGTAGTATAGCAGACCTAAAAATGAGAATGTTTAATAGCGATGGTAGCGAAGCACAAATGTGTGGAAATGGTATTCGCTGTGTAGCAAAATTAGTGTATGAATTAGGGTTAATTAAAAGTCATACAGTACAAATTGAAACAATAGCAGGAATAAAAGAACTAAGGCTAAATTTAGCAGGAGGAAAAGTAAGAACAGTTACAGTAGATATGGGAGAGCCAATATTAACTCCAGAAGAAATACCAATTGAAATAAACAAAAAAGAAAACTCAGTAGTTCAAATACAAATAAAACAAAAAGAATTTAATGCTACTTGTGTATCTATGGGAAACCCACATGCTGTGATCTTTGTGGATAATGTAGAAAAATTCGAAGTAGAAAAATATGGATCCATTTTAGAAACGCACCCTATTTTTCCACAAAAAGCAAATATTGAATTTGCACAAATTATAGATAGAAAAACAATAAAAATGCGAGTATGGGAAAGAGGAGCAGGAGAAACTTTAGCATGTGGAACAGGGGCATGTGCTACTTTAGTAGCAGCAGTTTTAAATGAAAAAACAGATCAAAAAGTAAGAATAGAATTATTAGGAGGAAATTTAGAAATAGAATGGAAAGAAGATAATCATATTTACATGACAGGACCAGCAGTAACAGTGTTTAAAGGAGAATGGATTAATGATTAAAATAAACGAAAATTTCTTAAATTTACAAAATAATTATTTGTTTTCTACTGTAAGGAGAAAAGTAGAAGAATATAAAGAAAAATATCCAAATGGAAAAATAATTAATTTAGGAATAGGAGATGTAACAAAACCACTTCCAAAAGCAGTTACAGAAGCTATGAAAAAAGCATGTAGCCAAATGGAAGAAGCATCTACTTTTAAAGGATATGGTCCAGAGCAAGGATATGAATTTTTAAGAGAAAAAATAGCAAAAGAGGATTATCAAAAAAGGGGAATTGCTATAACGAAGGAAGAAATTTTTATTTCAGATGGAGCAAAATGCGATTGTAGTAATATAAGCGATATTTTAGCCTTAGACAATAAAGTAGCAATTCCAGACCCTGTGTATCCAGTTTACTTAGATACCAATGTAATGGCAGGAAGAAGCCGGAAACTATATAAAAGAAGAAGGAAAATATGAAAATATAGTGTATTTATCTTGTAATAGTGAAAATAATTTTATACCAGAACTTCCAAAACAAGAAGTAGATGTAATTTATTTATGCTATCCAAATAATCCAACTCGGAACAGTACTTACGAAACAGCAATTACAAAAGTGGGTAGACTATGCTAAAGAACATAAAAGCATTATTTTGTTTGATTCTGCATATGAAAGTTATATTACACAAAAAGAAATACCACACTCTATTTATGAAATAGAAGGAGCAAAAGAAGTAGCAATAGAATTTAGAAGTTTTTCTAAAACAGCGGGTTTTACAGGTATAAGGTGTGCTTATACAGTAGTTCCCAAAGAGCTAATAGGATTTACCAAAGAAAAAGATAAAATTTCACTTCATACTTTATGGAATAGAAGAAGTAGTAGCAAATTTAATGGAGTATCTTATGTTACACAAAGAGGCGCAGAGGCAGTATATTCAGAAGAAGGGAAAAGACAAGTAGAACAAAATATAAAAGCATATTTAGAAAATGCTAAAATGATAAAAAAAGGACTACAAAAAGCAGATTTTAAAGTATATGGAGGAGAAAATAGCCCTTATATATGGCTAAAAATACCAAAAGGAAAAACTTCGTGGGAATTTTTTGATGAGCTATTAGAAACAAAGAATATTGTAGGAACACCACGGAAGCGGATTTGGTTTAAGTGGAGAAGGGTATTTTAGACTAACAGGCTTTGGCAGTAAAAAAGATACAATAGAGGCGATAAAAAGGATAAAAAACTAAAAAAATCTTGCTTTTTTTAAGAAAATATGATAGTATACTAACTGAAAACTTAAGATTTTTAAGTTAGCACCTTTTACTTAGTTTAAGAATCAAAACTCCACTTAGACTCAGTTCTAGGTGAAATAAAAATTAAAGGAGGAATTAAAAATGACAAAGGAAAGAAAACAAGAAATCATTAATACTTATAAAAGAGAAGAAAACGACACTGGTTCGCCAGAAGTTCAAATAGCTCTTTTAACCGAAAGAATTAATGAATTAACAGAGCATTTAAAAGTGCATGTAAAAGACAACCATTCAAGAAGAGGACTACTTAAAATGGTAGGTTCAAGAAGAAACTTACTTAACTACTTAGCAAAAAAAGATGTTCAAAGATATAGAGACATCGTTGAAAAATTAGGTTTAAGAAAATAAATATAATTTTGGACGTTTTGCAAAAAGCGAAACGTCCAATTTTATAAGTTAAATTTAAGTAAAAAATTTCATGGATAACTAAAATAAGAATAACAAATACTAAAATTAAGCTATTTTAAAACAAGACCTAAAAATTAGTTAGTAGCTTGTATTATGTGTTAAAAAATAGCATATAATAGAGGTTACGCTAATTGGGTTTTGTTTTTAAATAAAAAAAGAAATAAGAAAGGAAGAAAAATTATGTTTAAAACTTACGAAACCGAGTTAGCAGGAAGAAAACTAACAATTGAAACAGGAAAAATTGCAGAACTTGCAAATGGAAGCGTAATGGTACGCTATGGAGAAACCGTTGTAATGGTAAATGTTACAGCAGCAAAACAGCCAAAAGAAGGAATTGACTTTTTCCCATTGTCAGTAGACTATGAAGAAAAATTATATTCTGTTGGAAAAATTCCAGGAAGTTTTACTAAAAGAGAAGGAAAACCAGCAGATAAAGCAATTCTTACTTCAAGGGCAATAGATAGACCATTAAGACCATTATTTCCAAAAGATTTTAGAAATGATACTTGTGTAGTTGCAACTGTATTATCAGTAGAACCAGATAATAGCCCAGAAGTATGTGCTATGATAGGAGCGTCTTGTGCACTATCTATTTCAGATATACCATTTGGAGGACCAACAGCAGCAGTAAATGTAGGATATGTAAATGATAAAATTATCATTAATCCAACTCTAGAACAAAGAGAAAAAACAAGATTGACACTTACTGTTGCAGGAACTTTAGAAAAAATTACAATGATAGAAGCAGGAGCAGATGAAATATCTAACGAAATTATGTTAGAAGCAATTAAAACAGCACATGAAGAGATTAAAAAAATCTGTAATTTTATTACAGATATTAAAAATGAAATAGGAAAGCCAAAATTTGAATATCAATCATTTGCAGTAGACAAAGAAGTATATAACGAAATCGAAATAAACTTTAAAGAAAGAATGTATAAAGAAGTACAAGCTGTAGATAAAACAGTAAGAGACGCTAATGTTGAAAAAATTACAGAAGATATTAACAATTATTTCTTAGAAAAATATGGAGAAGAAGCATTAGAAGAAAAGAAAAGAGACATAGCAGATAGTATTCATGATTTAGAAAAAGTATGTGTAAGACAAATGATTTTAGAAGAACATAAACGTCCAGATGGTAGAAAAATAGACGAAATAAGACCGCTTTCTTGTGAAGTAGGTTTACTTCCACGTGTACACGGAAGTGGCATTTTTACCAGAGGGCAAACACAAGTAATGTCTATTGTAACACTTGGAATGAAAAGTGAAGAACAAATGCTAGATGGATTAGATGAAGAAGAAGCAAAAAGATATATGCATCAATATAATTTTCCATCTTATAGTGTAGGAGAAGCAAGACCATCACGTGGACCAGGAAGAAGAGAAGTAGGACATGGAGCGCTTGCTGAAAAAGCATTAGTACCAGTAATACCATCAGAAGATGAATTCCCATATGCCATTCGTGTAGTATCAGAAGTACTTTCTTCAAATGGTTCAACTTCACAAGCAAGTATTTGTGGAAGCACATTAGCACTAATGGATGCAGGTGTACCAATTAAAAAACCAGTAGCAGGTATTTCAACAGGTTTAGTAACAGATAAAAACGATCCAAGCAAATACATTATGCTTACAGATATTCAAGGAATTGAAGATTTCTTTGGAGATATGGACTTTAAAGTAGGAGGAACCAAAGACGGAATTACAGCAATACAAGTAGATATTAAAATAGATGGTTTAACTTATGACATTATCAAAGAAGCATTTGAAAGAACAAAAGTTGCAAGAGATTATATTTTAGACGAAATTATGTTACCAGTAATTAGCAAACCAAGAGAAGATATTTCCAAATATGCACCAAGAATTATGACAGCAACAATTAGCACAGAAAAAATTAAAGATGTTATCGGACCTGGCGGAAAAATGATTAATAAAATTATTGATGAAACAGGAGTTAAAATAGATATATCAGATGATGGAAAAGTATGTGTATATAGTGCAGATACCGAAAGTGGCAAAAAAGCATTAGACATGATTCTAGATATTGCTAAAATTATTGAAGTAGGTGGAATTTATAATGGAGTAGTAACAAAAGTCATGTCATTTGGAGCATTTGTTGACTTAGGTGGAGGAAACGAGGGATTATTACACATTTCTAAAATTTCTAGTAAAAGAGTAGAAAAAGTAGAAGATGTATTAAACATTGGAGATGAAGTTACAGTAAAAGTTTCAGATATCGATCATCAAGGCAGAATTAACCTAAATATGAAAGATTTAGAAGCAAAAGAAAATGAAGAGTAAAATAGCAAAGTTCTTAAGAAATACTTAAATCCGTAAGAAAAAGTTGCAAAAATTGGAAGACAATAGTATAATTAATAATGTTAGAAATGAGAGCATAAAATATATCAAACAAGCAAGATAGAGAAAAAGGAGAAAGAAAATGGAATATTTATATATCATACAACAAGCTTTAGTATGGATTATAACAATATTCTGGTTATATCAATTAGCAATTAGTGTATGTTCATTAGTAAAACTAAAAGATAAACCATTGCTAATCAATAAAAATCATAGATTTATGGCAATTATTCCAGCACATAATGAAGAAAATGTAGTAGCAGAATTAATAGAGAGCTTAAAAAAGCAAAATTATCCAAAAGAACTTTTAGACATTTATGTAATTGCAGATAATTGTACAGATAATACTGCAGAAGTTGCAAGAGAAGCAGGAGCTATTGTATATCAAAGATTTGATTCAGAAAGAAAAACAAAAGGATATGCTTTAGATTGGTTTTTAAGGCAAAAAATAGAAGAAGATGCACCTTATGATGCTTTTTGTATCTTCGATGCAGATAATATTGTAGATAAAGATTTTATTAAAAATATGAATAAAAAACTTTGTCAAGGTGAAGATGTAGTACAAGGATATAGAGATATCAAAAATCCAACAGACAACTGGATAACAGCAGGTTATGCAATTTTTTACTGGACGATGAACCGTTTTTATCACTTAGCAAGATATAATGTAGGACTATCTCCACTTATTAATGGTACAGGTTTTATGGTAAAATTTGATTGTGTTAAGCCAGATGGTTGGGATACACAAACATTAACAGAAGATATTGAATTTTCTATAAAAAGAATTATCAAAGGTAAAAAATTAGGTTGGGCAACTGGTGCTATTGTATATGATGAACAACCTTTAGGATTTAAACAAAGCTGGAAACAAAGAACTAGATGGACAGTAGGACATATACAATGTATGAAAGAATATACAAAACCACTAGCATTGGCTGTAAAAGAACATAAAACAGTAATGAATGTAGATGGCTTCTTGTATATTATAGGAAGTATACCAATGTTTATAGCAACACTTGCCTTATTAGTATTTAACTTTATTATGTATGCAGGGCAAGGAATGACTACAAATGAATTAATCATTAATGTATTAAGATATGTAGTACCAACGTTTTTCTTACCAATTGGAACAGCAGTATTAATTATGTTATTAGATAAAAGACCAATTAAGCCAATGTTAAAAGGATTGTTGTGTTACCCATTATTTTTAGGTTCTTGGATATTAATTAATTTTAAATGCTTATTTAAACGTGATACAAGTTGGGATAAAATTGAGCATATTAGAAAAATTGCAATCCATGAAGTAGCACAAAAAGAAGTAGAAAAAATAGAAAATTAATAAAGATAAAAAGAAGAGAAGAAAAAAGCGGGAAAAGAGGACAGCTCTCATTTCCCACTTTTTTATTGTATAAGCACAGTTTCTTTATCTAAGAAAAAGGTGGAATAAAATGAACTTAAAATGGAAAAGAATATTATGGATAGGAGTTATCATGATATTTATTATTTTAGTAGTTATATTAGGAATAAACTTCTTTGTAGTAGGAAGCACAAAAAGAAAAATAATTTCAGAAGAAGAAGCTAAAAATTTACAAGAAGTAGATTGTATTTTAGTTTTAGGAGCAGGCATCTGGGGAAATACTCCAAGCCCAATGCTAGAAGATAGATTATTGCAAGGAATTAGCTTATACCAAAAGGGTGTATCAAATAAAATCATTATGAGTGGAGACCATGGACAAGAAGAATATGATGAAGTAAATGTTATGAAGAACTTTGCCATAGAAAGAGGAGTAGCTTCAGAAAATATATTTATGGACCATGCAGGTTTTTCAACTTATGACAGTATTTATAGGGCAAAAGAAATCTTTAAAGCAAAAAAAATAATTATTGTTACACAAGAATATCACTTATATAGGGCTTTATATATTGCAAAACAATTAGGATTAGAAGCATATGGAGTAAAATCAAATCCACGTGAATATGCAGGACAAGCGTTAAGAGAAGTAAGAGAAATAGCAGCAAGAGATAAAGATTTTATAAATAGTATTTTTAAGCCAACTCCTAAGTATTTAGGAGAAACAATACCTGTAAGTGGAAATGGAGATAGTACAAATGATAAATAGATAAGATTAGTTTAGTTATATTCTAGATTATAACTTTATAGAAATCGCTTAAGTCAGCAATTTATTTTTGACTTAAGCGATTTTTTATTTTTAAAGTTTTTTCGAAAACTTAAATTTATGTATTGTAATAGAAGCTAGGGGAATTAGTACTACAATATAAGGTAAAATGTATCTTGATTTGGCCTCCCAAAGTAAGTGAAAAGCAAATCCACCAATAAAAATAGTAATCAAAAATAGTATCTCTAAAGAAATGTTTTTTCTGTTTTGTGCTAAAATAATTAAAATACAGCAAGTCATTAAAATAAGAAGGGCTTTTTGATAAAATGTAAGAGGTAAAATGAAAGCTTCTAAAGCATCATAACCACCAATTGTATTATTGCGAATGGCAGAATAAGTATTTTCAGTCCACATAGAAGCCGTTTTATCAAAGTAAAAATGAAAAGCATAACCAGGGTTTTTAGTAAAATAAGAAAAACGATTTTTAATTTCTTCAGGGTATTTATTTTTAGCATCTTCTGAATGTTGAAGAGCATATACACCTCTATCTTCTATATACCAACCATTTGCCCTAGGACCTTCTTCCATGGCCATTAGAAAATAGCTAATAGTAGGGTAAGATTTACTACTATCTAAATCATATTTTGCTAAATAATAATTTTTAATTAGCAAAGATGGAATAATAGCAATAATAAGATAACCTAAAACAATACTAACACTTAATAAGTTTTCCTTCCACTTCTTTTTAAAAAATTCCTTAAATATATTTAGTAGTAAGTAAATAACAGTAGCAATTATAAAAATTAAACTGTTCATCCTTACCATATAACCAATCATGATAAAAATAGCAGAAAAAACAGCATGCTTAATTTGTTTTGTTTCTATATATTTCATCATAAAATAAACAGAAAATAAGCAAAAACAAATACTAGGAATATCGCCATAAACAAAAGTAGAAAGTAAAGTCAAAGAAATAAAAGTAAAAATAAGGGTAAATAAACGTACTTTGTTTATGCTATATTTTTTAGAAAGCTGAGTACCAATTTTATACAGTGCAAAAACGGTAAAACCATTACAAATGATATTGATAATTCTTAAAAGACCAATAAAATCAAAATGAATTAGTCTAAAAAATAGGCTATAAAAAAATGCTAAAGGAATTTGCTGAGAATAAGCCTGCATATAATCTACTAAAGGAATATTTGCATATGTATTTCCTTGCATAAGAGTTTCATTTTTGCTACTATAAAAGACTTGTGCTAAATTAGCTACATGGGTTTGATCTCCAACAATATAAGTTCTAACAACAATAACCCAAACAATTTGAAATACAATATAAATTATAGTAAAAATAATTAGCAAAGTTTTTCTTAATTTTTCTTTTCCTTCTTTATATAAAAACGTGTTTAAAAATTTAGTTCCGAAAAATAAAAGTAGACTCATACAAATAAGTCCTAAAATGTAAATAATACTATTAAAAGTAATTGTAATATGTTCGTTAGCATCTAAATTAGCAGTTAAAACTAAATTTAGAATAAGCACAATAGTTAAGGTTAAAATGCCACAAATAGTAATAATTTTTTTCAAAATTTCTCCTCCTTTATTTCATGCAAATTATATCATAAAATGCTAAAAAAAGATAGAAAATTTCAACACATAGTACAGGAAAATTGTTTGATATTTGACTGTATTTAAGAAGGGTGTTATAATATCGCTAGCAAAGCTATTTTAGTAAGCGTTTAGCAAGTGCTAAGAAGCGCAAATAAATGACCTTAAAACAGTATTTAAGGAGGAAAGACAAATGATATCATTAAAAGGAGAAAAACAAATGACATTATTACGAAGAGTCGCACAACTTGTGGAAGATTTACGGAATTTAGAAGTAATAAAAGTAGATGAGAGGGTTTCGGTAAAACAGATTGAATGTGGAATTAAATTAAGAATAGAGTTTAGAGATGCTAATCAAGATAGTCGGATAAACAGAAGAAGCCTGATTCTAGACTGTATTTCAGAGGAATTTTCAAGTAGTGAACTTAAAAGAAAAGACAATGATGAGTACTCCTCATGGGTGCTAGTGATGGAGTTTTATCGAATAGGTTAAAACGAAGAACCTAAGAAGCTTAAGTTTTAAGCTTTTTAGGTTCTTTTTATAAAAATCATAAAAAATGATAAAAATGTTTTGACAAAAAAAGGAAATCTTGCTATAATATATTTTGTGGTGCATTATTCTAGTCGCATAAGTAATATGAAGATAGGGCTAAAAATCTATCAATTGTGTGAAAAGCACTTTATATATTCTGCTTTCTTCGCCCAGATGAGGGTGGATATATAATTTTAGATTTAAGGAAAGTTATAATGGCATATAACGAACCTCCTTTTATCAATTGCAAGAAAAAATAAAGCACATGCCGTGAGTGGTAATATGGGATAACGTATTCTAGTTTGAAAATATTATTGCAAAAGCGAATAAGTATTATTTTTATATGTGTCAGGGAAAACCTCTAGAGTGTTAATATCACAAAGATTAAGGTACGGACTAAGTGGCAATCGAGTCATTAAAATGGCAACATTTAATTATTTTCCTTAAAGAGAAATCGCCCGTGGGTAACCTAAGGTGGAAAATAGAGAAATTCAACTCGACCTAAGCCGTAAAATTAATTTGTGAGAACCATATCATTATAAATTTTAACTTTAAAAAGAAAGAGTGAATCAGTTGAAAGACCGATGGATTGTACAAGTATTTATTATTTCATTTATTTTGTCTGCAATATTTAGCGGACTATCTAACTTTTTATCAGATTTTAATGTTATTATTTTATTCGTTATTATCCTAATTGTAATTGGAATTGGTATATTATTTGATATGATTGGTGTTGCTACATTAACAGCAGAAGAAGCGCCTTTTCATGCAATGAGTACTAAAAAAATAAAAGAAGCAGCTTCGTGTATTACTTTACTAAAAAATAATACAAAAGTTTCTAGTATATGTAATGATATTGTAGGAGATATTTGTGGTATTGTAAGCCGGAGGCTTAGGTGCTAGCCTAACAGTATATTTAGTAACAGTACTTCAAATGAATGCATTACTTGCAAGTATTTTAGTAACTTCATTTATTTCAGCTCTAACAGTTGGAGGAAAAGCATATTTTAAAACAATTGCTATGAAGGAAAGTGATAAAATAGTATTGATGGTAGGAAAAGTGTTGCAAGTATTGCATAAATAAGTGTAATGATAGAAGTGGAAAGAATGTGAACAGGATAAGTTTTAGATATTTACAATATTATGTAAATATGATATAATAGAGAATGAAAAACTAGTTACTCCGTTTTTCATTTTTTAAGTTTTCAGCAATTAGTAAAAATAATTTTTTAGGAGGAAAAACAATGGCAACAATAAAAGATTTAGAGAAAGTTGGCTTTGAAGTAAAGGAAAGCGAAGATATTTGCAAAATAACAGTAGTAAGAGAATATCGGGTTGATTTCAAAGGAAAAGACGGAGTTATTACTATTTTTGCCAACTATTTTTTAGACAAAATGAAATGGGTGAAATTGAACCTTTCTTCTGCGAAAGGCAAGGAAGGAAAAATAACACTAAGCGGAGATACAATTATTGTAGAGGATAGCCAAATAGGTGTTGAATTTTTGTCTGAAGAGCCAGAATTTGCCAACTAAAAGTAACTGCCACTCGTGAGAAAATTTATTTTCACGAGTGGCATATTTATTAAAAAAGAGAACTAGGAAAATATAAAAAGGGAGGAAACTTTATGAAAAACTTTCAACAATGGTGTATAGAAAATGAAGAATATGTACTATTAAAAATGTATGAAAACGGAAAAAATGAAGAAAGGAGTGAGAAAATTGGATATTCATCATCAAAAAAAGTAAAATGGAAATGTGAGAAATGTAATACGGAATGGAAATTAAGTTTAAATAAAGCTACTAAAAGAAAAAATAAAGAATGCTTGTATTGTACACATAAAAAAGCAAGCTACTTTTATAATGTAATTACAGAAGTTCCGGAATTAAAAATACAGTGGAATTATGAAAAGAATGGAAAACTTTTGCCAAGTGATTTTACTTATGGGTCAAGTGAAAAAGTATGGTGGAAGTGCAAAAAGGGGCATATATGGCAAGAAAAAATAAAAGATAGAGTAAGAGAGGCAAGGAGAAATTTAAAAAATGGAAGGGCATTATGCCCATTTTGCAATCATGAAAGAGTATCTGCTACTTATAATTTAGTAACAGAATTTCCTAATATTGCAAAACAGTGGAATTATATAAAAAATGGCTCTTTAACACCATTACAAGTTAGCCCAAAGTCACAAAAAAAAGTATGGTGGACTTGTGAATATAATCCAAATCATATTTGGCAAGATACAATTTCAAATCGTACCGCTTTAAATCGTAAATGCCCCATTTGTTCAAAAGAGTTTACTATTTCTTTTCCAGCACGTGTATTATTTTATTATTTAAAATCTTGTTTTAATGATTGTGAAATGGAATATAGAATTTTAAAAAAGTATACTGTAGATATTTATATTCCATATTATAAAATAATTATCGAATATGATGGATGGTATTATCACATTAATCGAAAGGAAAAAGAACAGGAAAAAGATGAAATTTTAAAAAGCGAATTTGACCTTATTAGAATAAAAGAAAGTAAAGAAGAGAGGGAAGAAATAACATACCAAAATGAAATAGTTCATTATTACTTACAAGAAAGACATAAAAATTTAGATGAAATGGTCAAAAAAGTACTGTTTATTATAGAACAAAAAACAGGAATAAAAATAAATAAAGATGTTAATTTTAAAAGAGATTATCAAAAAATAGAAGACTTATATTATCATGTAAGAAAATCTAATTCAGTAGCAGTAAAGAGACCAGAATTACTTAAAGAATGGAGCAGTAACAATGAGATTGCACCAGATACGATTACTTTAGGAAGTAAACATAACATAAAATGGATTTGTATAAAATGTGGTAGAGAATATGTAACAACAATTAACAATAGAATAAACCATAATTGCAATTGCCCATATTGTTCTAACAGAAGAGTGTGTGAGGATAATTCATTAGAAAAATGTTCTCCTGAGATAGCTGCACAATGGAACTATGAAAAAAATGGAGAACTTTTACCAAGTAACGTTACAAATGGGTCAGATAAAAAAGTATGGTGGAAGTGTGAAAAAGGGCATGAATGGGAAGCAAGAGTATATGCAAGAACAGGAAAACATAAATCAAATTGTCCTATTTGCTTCAAAGAACGTACAACTAAAAAATAATGATATTGCTATTTTTCCAAAAATGAAATATAATCCTAAAAAATAGGAGGAAAGTTATGCCAGGATTTCATATTCATTTAAGTATAGGAAATAGATATATAGAAAAACATAAAGTAGAAAATGAAAAACAATTTTTAGCAGGAGTAATAGCGCCAGATTTTGAAGAAAAAGAAAAAAGTCATTATACAAAAGCTTGTACAAGCGATAGGTTAATAGAACATTTAAAATGCAAAGTAAGTATAGAAGAATTTTTAAAAGAACATAAACTAGAAAATGATTATGAAAAAGGGTGGCTTTTACACTTAATTACAGATAAGCTATTTTTTACTGAATTTTTTTCAAAAGAATATTTAGAAAATGTAGAGTATCAAAAATTTACCAATGATTTATATGCAAGTTATGGAAAAACGAATAGTTATTTAGAAAAAAAGTATCATATTGAATTTTCGCAAGAATTAAGAGAAAGAATAGAACAAAACATACAAGAATCAAGAAAACAAAAAAAGATGGGAGAACCAAAAAGTGGTCAAGATATACTTCCAATAGAAAAGCTAGATAAGTTTATTGAAGAAGTTTCTAATATAGATTTAGAACAATATAAAAAAGCGATTTAAATGAACTGAAAAAGGGAAAGATGAGAAAGAGGAGGAAAACTACTTAAAAAGGGTAGTTAAAATAGAAAATGGAAGAAAAAGAATGGTTTGCTAAGAAAGTACAAGAAGTAGCTGGGAACTTTAAAGTAAATATAGAAAAAGGATTATCTAAAGAACAAGTAATCAAAAATAGAGAAATTTATGGAACAAATGAGCTAAAGCAAAAAAAGAAAAAAAGTTTATTTATAAAATTTTTAGAGCAATTTAAAGATTTTATGATTATTATTTTAATACTAGCTGCAATTATATCAGGAATAGTAGGATATATAGAAGGAGAAGGTATTACAGATTCTATTATTATTTTAATAGTAGTAATTGTAAATGCTATTATTGGTGTAGCACAAGAAAGTAAAGCAGAAAAATCTTTAGAAGCACTTCAAAAATTAAGTTCCCATGTAGCAAAAGTAATACGTAATGAAAACTTAGAAGTAATACCTTCTAAAGAATTAGTACCAGGAGATATTGTAATATTAGAAACAGGAGACTATGTACCAGCAGATATGAGGCTAATAGAAGCAGTGAACTTAAAAGCACAAGAAGCATCTCTTACAGGAGAATCTGTACCAGTAGAAAAGGCAAGTATTGTAATAGAAAAAGAAAAAGTAAGTCTAGCAGATAGAATAAACATGGTATATTCTTCTAGTTTAATTACTTATGGTAGAGGAACAGGAATTGTAGTAGAAACAGGAATGAATACTGAGGTAGGAAAAATTGCAGGAATGATAAGTGAGGTAGAAGATACCGACACACCTTTACAACAAAAATTAAATAAATTAGGAAAAACTTTAGGAATTGCAGCAATTGTAATTTGTATTATCATTTTTGGAGTAGGCTTATTATATGGAAAAGACCCTATAGATATGTTTATGACAGCAGTTAGCTTAGCAGTAGCAGCTATTCCAGAAGGATTAGCTGCAGTATCTACCATAGTTTTAGCAATAGGTGTACAAAGAATGGTAAAAAAACATGCTATTGTTAAAAAATTGCCAGCAGTAGAAACATTAGGAAGTACTACTGTTATTTGTTCAGACAAAACAGGAACATTAACACAAAATAAAATGACAGTAAAAAAATTATTTTTTAATAACCAATTAGTAGAGTTAGAAAAAGTAGACCAAAATACTATAACAAAGGAGTTAGAAAAACTTACTTTTATTAGTATGTTTTGTAATGATACCAAAGTTGCACAAGACAAAACTTTAACAGGAGACCCAACAGAAACAGCATTAATAGATATGGGATTTAGTTTAGGTTTTGAGCCAGCTATTTTAGAACAATATGAAAGAGTAAAAGAATTACCATTTGACTCTGAAAGAAAGCTAATGACAACCGTGCATAAACTTCCTAATAGTTATATAGTATATACCAAAGGAGGAGTAGATGAACTTTTACAAAGGTGTAATAGCTATATCATAAATGCAGAAATAAAACAAGATTTAGAAGAGTATAAAAAACAAATAGCAACTCAAAATACACAAATGGCAGGTGAAGCATTAAGAGTGCTAGCGATGGCATACAAAGAAATAGACCATGAACCAACAGATGAAGAAATGAAAACGATAGAGCAAGACTTAATTTATGTAGGAATGGTAGGTATGATAGACCCACCAAGAGAAGAAGTAAAAGAAGCAGTAGCAAAATGTAAAACAGCAGGAATAAAAACTGTTATGATTACAGGAGACCATAAAATTACAGCAGTTGCAATTGCAAAGGCACTTGGTATATTAGAAAATGAAGCAGAAGCAATAACTGGTACACAGTTAGAAGAAATGACGGATGAAGAATTAAAACAAAATGTAAGCAATTATAGTGTATATGCAAGGGTATCGCCAGAACATAAAGTTCGAATAGTAAAAGCATGGCAAGCAAATGGAGAAGTAGTAGCCATGACAGGAGATGGCGTAAACGATGCACCAGCTTTGAAAACAGCAGATATTGGCTGTGCTATGGGAATTGTAGGTACAGATGTATCAAAAGAAGCAGCAGATGTTATTTTAACAGATGATAATTTTGCAACAATTGTGTCTTCTGTAGAAGAAGGAAGAAGAATTTACGATAATATTTTAAAAGCAATTCAATTCTTGCTTTCAAGTAATGTTGGAGAAATTATTATACTATTTATTGCTATTTTAATAACTCCACTTTTAGCAAAATGGTTTAATATAAACGTAAATTTAATTGTACCATTACTTCCAATTCATATTTTATGGATTAACTTAGTAACAGATTCCCTACCAGCACTAGCCTTAGCAGTAGACCCACCAGAAAAAGACATTATGGCTAGAAAACCAATAAAACCAAACCAAGGAGTATTTACTAAAGGAATGACTTGGAGGGTAATCTATCAAGGTGCTATGATAGGATTGCTTACCTTAGCAGCATTTATAATAGGACTCGCAACACCAATAGAACAATTACCAACTGTAACACAAACAGATGCACAAGGAATAGTAAGAACATTATCAGAAGAAGAAGTAAGAGTAGAAATAGGGCAAACAATGGCATTTACAGTTTTAGCACTATCAGAACTAGTACATGTATTTAACATTAGAAATAATAAAAAATCTATTTTTAAAACAGGAATTTTTAGTAATAGCAAACTAATTTTAGCAACAATTGCTTCAGCAGCATTAATGTTTGTTATATTACTAGTACCAGCATTAAGAAATATATTTAGTATACCAGTATTGCCAGTAATGAATATGATAGAAGTAGCAATTTTAGTATTTATGCCAATTGTAATAGTAGAACTATTTAAGTTATTAAAAATAAATACTGCTAAAGATGAATAAAAAGCTATCCTTGACAAATAACAAGCATATTGATAATATAATAAAAAAAGTAGCAAATGTAAAAAAAACACATTGCTAGTTGTTTGTCAAAAAAGTTTTTTATGATAGGTGGAGAAACCATGCTTTTATACCCAAAGCTTTACTTAAATAGCGTAAAAGAAATTTCTATTTCTATATTAAAAGAAAATAGGTTGCAAGGTCTTATTTTAGATGTAGACAATACCTTAATTGATTATGATAAAAATATGCCAGAAGGAATAAAAGAGTGGGCAGAAAGCTTAAAAAAAGTAGGAATTAAATTATGCATCTTATCGAATACAAATCATAAAGAAAAAGTAGAAAATGTAGCACAAAAGCTAAACATTCCGTATCTGTATTTTGCAAAAAAACCACTAAAAAAAGGGTTTAAAAAAGCAAAAGAACAATTAAATTTAAAAGAAGAAAATATAGGAGTTGTAGGAGACCAAATTTTAACAGATATTATAGGAGCAAATAGAAGCAAAATGTTTCCTATTTTAGTAAAGCCAATTAGTGAAAAAGATATATTCATTACAAAAATAAAAAGACCAATAGAACAATTAATTATTAAGAAATATCAAGAAACAAAAGAAAAAAAGTAAAACTAAAATGAAATGTAGGCATCTTAAGAAGGAGTAAAAAATGTATATAAACGATGTTCATATTTTGATTTATGTAGTAGTAGGATTAGCAGGTTTAGTAGTAGGACAGTTAATAGATTGGGCAAATAAACGACTTCCAGAATATAAAAAAGTATTTTCTAAAGAAATTTTTACACAGTATTTTAGAAATTTTACACCAAATTATCTACTAATGTGTATAAATGCATTAATGTATTTAGGAGTATTATATACTTTTAGAGTAAGTATTGATTTATTTGAATATCTTATTTTAGTGCCACTACTTTTATCAGCGTTTTGTATTGATTTGAAATTACAAATTATTCCAAATAGATTAAATTTGAGTATATTTGAAGTAGGACTTCTATTTACCTTTATAAAAGTAATAGCAAGTACTAACTTAGGAATTGCAACATTAACAGACAGCATTTTAGGAATGCTAGTAGGAGGCGGCATCTTTTTATTTATTAACTTAATAGGAGGTCTTATTGCAGGAAAAGAAGCAATGGGATTTGGCGACGTAAAATTAATGGCAGGATTAGGACTTTTCTTTGGATGGATTAATATTATTATTGTTTCTGTACTTGCTTTTTTACTTGCAGCTATTATTAGTATAGGAATTTTAATAATAAAAAGAAAAAAGGTAAATGAATATATTCCATTTGGACCATTTATTGTAGCAAGTTGTTTCGTTGTAATTTTTACGCCATTTGATTTATTACTTACTGTAATACTAAAAATTTTTACATTAGGAATGTATCAAGGAATAAAATAAAAAAAGTAAGGTGATTTTTATGAATAACAAAATTAAATGGTTAAGAGAAAAAATACGTATACTAGATATGCAAGGCATGATTGTTTCAAACCCAACTAATATTAAATATTTAACAGGTATTAATGCAGAAGGGGTTTTATTAATTACGCGAAAAGAAAACCACTATATTACAGATAGTAGATACATAGAAGAAGTACAATCTGTATTAACCATAGATGATGAAATTATTTTACACAATTATACAGATGTAAGTAGTTATGACTATGAGAACTTTTTTTCCTTTTGTGAAAATGTAGGATTTGAAGAAAGCTACATTACGTATTCTACTTATAAAAACTATATGCAAAAATATAAAGCAAATAATTTAGAAGAAACAGAAAATATTTTAGAAAAACAAAGAATGATAAAAGATGAAAATGAAATAGAGCAAATTACAAAAGCCTGTGAATTAACAGATAACTGTTTCAAACATTTGCAGAATTTTATTAAAATAGGAATGACAGAAAAGCAAGTAGCTTATGAAATAGAAAAATATTTTATAGAACATGGAGCAGATGGACTAGCATTTGAAACAATTGTAGCATCTGGTAAAAATTCTTCAAAACCACATGCTAAAACTACAGAAAAACAAATAGAAGCAGGAGATCCAATTACAATTGATTTTGGCTGTACCTATCGAGGTTATCATTCAGATATGACAAGAACCATATTTGCAGGTTATGTACCAGAAAAAATAAAACCAGTATATGAATTAGTTTTAAAAAATCAGTTACAAACAGCAAAAGATATGAAAGAAGGTATAAATATACGAACACTTTCTAGAAATGTAGATAATGATTTTAGTTTACATGGGTATAATTTAGTACATAGCTTAGGACATGGGGTAGGCTTAGAAATACATGAACTTCCTTATATTAATTCTAAAAATGATAATATTTTAAAAGAAAATATGATCATTACAAATGAACCAGGAATTTATTTAGCAGGTGAGTTTGGTGTACGAATAGAAGATACAGTTTTAATTACAAAATCTGGGTGTACCAATTTAACAAAATCAAGTAAAGATTATATCATAGTAGATGCAAATTAAAAAAATGTATAATTATTAAAAAAATGGATAAAATAACAATAAAAGTAGGGACTTGATTTTAAGTCAAATAGGGTGTATAATAATGTAGCATTTTGTAAGAAATGAAAAAAATTATACTTATAAAGTAAGTATAATAAGAAATTTATATAGTAAAAATAAATGTATTTTGAAAGGGGAAATGAATTATGGCAGAAGTATATATGGCAGGAGATTTTAGAAATGGAACAACATTTGAAATGGATGGAAATGTATTTAAAGTAGTAGAATTTCAACATGTAAAACCAGGAAAGGGATCAGCATTTGTTAGAACAAAATTAAAAAATGTAATTTCAGGAGCAGTACTTGAAAAAACATTTAATCCATCTGAAAAATATCCAGGAGCAGAAATAGAGAAAAAAGAAATGCAATATTTGTATTGTGATAGTGACATTTATTACTTTATGGATAATGAAACATATGAACAATTACCACTTAACAAAGAACAACTTGGTGACAGTTTAAAATTCTTAAAAGAAAATATGAATGTTAAAATTTTATCTTATAAAGGTAATGTATTTTCAGTAGAGCCACCAATGTTTGTTGAATTAGAAGTTACATATACAGAACCAGGTTTTGCTGGAAATACAACAACAACTTCAGGAAAACCTGCAACATTAGAAAATGGTTATGAAATTTCAGTTCCAATGTTTATTAATATTGGAGATATTATTCGTATTGATACAAGAACTGGCGAGTATATGGAAAGAGTTTAGAAACAGAAAGGTGTTTAAAAAGCTATGTCAGATTTAAAAAGTCGTTATCAAGATATTTTAAAACAATTAGAAGAACATATCCAAAGCGAAGAAGAAAAACGTTTTGTAATAGGAAAATTTCAAGAACTTTCTATGGTATTTATGGATATTATAGACCGTTTAACTTATATTACAGATATGAGGGTAAGGGAAGTAGAAGAAAAGCAAAAAGAAATAGAAGGCAAATTAGGAATGGTTCAAAAGGCGGTAGATGGCATCGAAAACGATATTTATGAAGAGGGAGAAGACTATGAATTTGAAATAGCATGCCCTTACTGTAATCATAAATTTGTAGAAGATATTAATAGTAATGTTAGTACTGAAATAGAATGTCCAGAATGTCATAATATTATAGAGTTAGACTGGAATGGAGAAGAAGAATGTGAACATTCTTGTATGCATTGCTCACAAGATTGTATAGAAAAAGAAGATTTAATAAATGAGTCTGATAAAGCTAAAAAAGAAGAAATACAACAAGAGCAAATACAAGAAAATGATGATGAAGAAGATATGTAAGTAAGTTTAACTTTATTTAAAAATAAGTAGCATACTATATTTTACAATTCAATTTGTAAAGTATAGTATGTTTTTTTTGAGATGCAAATATTCTTATTACTTACAGAAATTAGTGAAATAAGCTGAGAGGATCAATGTAATTGTTGTTTAAGCGAACACCTAAATGAAGATGAGGACCAGTAGTAGCTCCATTTGTAGGATTACCGATTAGAATCTTTGTATGGGTTTCCGAGGAACACCATATACATTTTTAGGGCCTACATGACCTATTATTTGGCCTTTTTTTACGAAATCTCCTTTTTTGACTATGAAATTAGGAGACATGTGACAATAAGTAATTTTAAAATTATTTGCAGATAATGTAATAGTATAGCCTCCACCGCCTAGAAAACCAGTAAAAGTAATTTCTCCATCACAAACAGCAATACAAATACTATCTTTTGGGGCTCCAATATCAATTCCTTTATGATAGGTAGTAGCTCCAGCAGTAGGAGAAGTACGTTTTCCAAAATAAGAATTAATAGTAGTGTAACCGAGGAGTAGGCCAAACATAGGTAGAGGTTATATCGAAGGAGTAATAGGCGTTTTCGTTAGAGGTAATAAAATTACTTGTAATGGTAGGACCGAAAAAACAAGAGAGGAAAAAAGTAAGAAAAAAGAGAAACAAAAAGATAGCAGAAACTGGCTTAAATAAGCTACTAGACATATTTACCTCCATTCTAGTAGCTCCCAATTTTATCTAAGTGGAAAAAATAATAATGAAAAAAATATGAGGTCATTGTTTTCTTTACCTTGTGGTATATTATCATAAAAAAAATAAAAAGACAATAGATAAGTAAAAGTATATTAAAATAAACTAAAATACAAAAACATAAAATACCATTTTTTTACAAAAAAGCACAAAATAATTGTAAGCTGTTAGTTTGACTTAGATTTTGGGGTATGGTAAAAATAATCATGAAAACAAAATATAAAAAACTTAAAGGAAGAATCAAAGGAGGAAAACAAATGAGAATAAGGAAAATTTTAGTACAAATGCTAATAGCAGTAATGGTAATTATGACACTAGCATTAATAAATGGAGGAGAAGTAAAAGCAGCATTGCAAGCGAATACGTCAACGCACTATAAAAAGACAGATACGATGGCAAATTGGCTACCAGCGTTTAGGAATATGGAGGCAACACGGAGGAGCGATGGGGCTACGGAGAGACAATTAATAGTAGTACTCTGTTAGGGACAAGTGCATCAAATAATATAGATGTGCATTTAATGAAAACAACGGAGTATGGGGCAATGGCAATACTATCAGCATCAGGGTATGGAAACCCAAGTAATGAAAAAGCAAT
>JAAWMH010000003.1 GCA_022798335.1 Clostridia bacterium | reverse complement strand
ATCAAATTAAAGTGTAAAGTAAAATCACTTTATCATAAATATTGGTATTAAACTATATTGTTTTAAATATTTTGTGACACATCATTGACTAACCTACAAGATATTTTTCCACTTTTTTGTATTTATATTGCCATTTTACTTCCTCTATGTTACAATTGTTAAGTACTTTTTTTAAGGAGGAATTTTCATGCCACTTTCTTGTGAAACGGCAAAACCCATTCAAGTACTAAAAGGACTGCTAAAATCTGTAGATGACAGTTTTATTGCAGATTTAAGTTTTGAGGATCTTTCACAGCTTCACTACCTTGTAGAAACAGTTGAAAAGTCTACTGAAAATGCTCTTCGCCTTCGGTACAGAAATATGGAGAAAAAAGCTTCTTCACAATAACTCTTTTATAATTAGAGTTATCAAAGCAATGCCACTAGTATTTTCTAGGTACATTGCTTTTTTATTTTAACACTTCATCCATTACCTTTGCTAAATATTTCATACTAACTAAAGTTTGATCTAACGTATTTCCTGTTGCTCCTACTTCTATAATAACAGCTGCTTTTGCTACATGTTGATTATATCCAGAATAACGTAAAATAATAGGCTTAAATAACCCTGGATATAGCTGGTTTGCTTTTTCTTGTACTTTTACTGCAAATTTTAAATTTTGCTGCCATGTTTCATGTTTTATACTACTTCCATTTCCACCTATTACAAACATAATTTGTGCTGCATATTCATCTCCTATTTTTACCGTTGGTGCATAACTTGTATCTCCTATTGCGTCTCTATGTAAATCTATTACAATATCTGTATTTTTATTTTCTTCTAATAGTTTATTAACTGTTTTTAATGAATTGGTATAAGATCCTGAATACGATGGGTAATCGTGCAAAACTTCACTATGTATCGTTTTATAGCCATAACTTTTTAATTGATTACTTAGCTCTTTTCCTACTCTTACTACTGAATAATTTTTATCTGTTGTTCTAAAATTTCCCGTTGGCTTATAGCTATATTTTTCGCTAGAAGTATAACTTTCGCAAGCGTGAGTATGAAAAATAATTATATTTTCTTTATTTACCTTTATATTAGGAGCTAATAGTTCTTTTGTTAATTTATAGTCTGTTTCATTTCTTACTTTTACCCCATTATATTGTGTGGTATATTTTTCTGGAACATTTGAGCTTTGCACCTGCGTTTTTAATCCTGTTGTAGCTTTTTCTATTGTAGTTTCTTCTTCCTTATTTTTTTCTTCTTCCTCTTTATTGTTTTCTTCTAAGGCTACATTTTTTTCTTTATTCACAGAACCTATCATTTTTAATTCCATGCCAAATAATAAATTTAGTGGTTCTAAAACAGTATCTGTTTGTTTTTTTTCTTCTCCTTCATGAATACTTGCAATTCCTGGAATTGTTATATCTAAACAAGAAAGAAGCGAATTTCTTTGTAACATTTGTGTGTTTTTTATTCCTTCTTTCATATAAGCAAAACACCTAATTAACCCAATAGCTACTGCTATTATAATCGTAATTTTTATCAAATATTTGATAATATCTTTTAGGCTAACTACAGCCATATTAATCATACTTTCGTTTTCCTTCTTCCTTAAAAATGCTTTTTTATTATTATATGTTCTACTTTTAATAAATATGTCCACTTCAGCTTGTGCTTTATGTTAATTTATGATACAATACGTTTATTGCAAATGGCAAACATTATATTTTTGAAGGTGTACCTTCTAAAAAAAGGAGAATTTCTATGTCTGACCAAAAAAAGTTAGAAATTGTAAAAAAGTACTATGTTCGGAAAGAGGATGGTGAAATTGACTACTCAGAGGGCTATGATTTCATAGATGAAAAACCCTCCTCTAAAGGACTTTACTATGTTCTGCAAAATGGTCATGTTGGCTACATGGATGCTAACGGAAAATTAGTTATTCCTTTTAAGTATGATTGTACTCGCACCACATTTCAAGGAGAAACACGTCATCATTTTTCTTCTTGGGACCTTATTTCTGGTACTGATATTAGTATTACAAAAGTTTACAAAAATAACTTGGTTGGTGCTATAAATCATCTTGGTCAAGAAGTGGTTCCTTGCGAGTTTGAAGATGTTAATACTTTTTCTTTTTCCACTTCTAAGGAGTTCATTCCTGTAGCACTTCCTTCTTCTGATAACGCTAAATTTGTTTGGGGCTTGTATGATATGAAGGAAAAACGTATTTGCGTTACTCCTAAATATGAAGAAGTAAAACAAGAGTATAATGGCTATGCTTCTGTTCGTCAAAATGGTAAATGGGGTTTGGTTCATTGTAAAACTGGCACCGAAGTTGTAAAGCCTATTTATTTGCTAGATTTTACGGTAAATTCTAGTGGAATTGCCATTGCTTTTTTGGGTGGTACCTATGATGGTAGGTATGTAAACTCTGAAAATTGCCATGTTATTGTTGTAGCTGGCTCTTCTAAAGCATCTGTTATTATTTCTGGCTACAAATGGATAGAATTTTCAGGTCCTAATGTTGTAAAATGCCATATTAGAACTTCTGTTTCTAAAGAATTTGATTCTTTTAAAATTGTAAAAATGCCTGACCATATTGTACTCATAAAAAATGCGGTATACCAAAGTGGCTACTTTTTAGCAAAAACTGGTGAACTTGTAGAAAAATGGGTTTCTGGGTGTACTACCTATGAAAAGCAGCTTCATGCTAAGTACCTTTATGGCGGAACTTTTTTAGGTAAAACCTATGATGGCAAAGATTTTAATGTACTTTGTCCAGAAAGGGTAGCAATTCTAGAAGAGCTATAATTATGTTCAGAACAAAAAGCCCCCTATTTTTAGGGGGCTTTTTGTTATTGTATAGGAAAAATCGACAGATTTTTGCCACTTTTCTTATATTTTAAAATCTAAACTAGCATATTTTTTAGGATGATATTGCAAAAAAGCATTAATCTCTTCTTTTGCTTTTTGTGATACTTGGTCTACTCTTATAAATTAGTCTTTATTTCTTACTAGTGGCACAATATATCTTTTTTTAGCATTGATGTTTACACAATAAGTTCCTTCTACTAGCTCATCACTTTCTTGTATTTGTGTTGCGTTCTGCCAAATTTCAAAATGTTTTGCAATATTTCTATACTTACAGTTTTCAATTTTCTCTATAATTTGTTTTTCTGATAATTCATATAAGTCTTGCTTTTTAATTAGCTTTTCTTCTGACATTTCTTTCATCGTATCTGCTAAAAATTGCATAGATAATTTAGTTTTATTCCATAAATAAGATATTGCAAGTTTACTCATACCTTGTTCAAACTTTTCTGCTACTTGTATATCTTTAAATCCTAATTCTTCTATTCCATCTTCATTCATTTGTATTTCTATATTTTGATAAATTTGCCTTACTTCTTCTAAATTCCATACTTTTTCTATGACTCCTAAGCCATTTGAAAGTGTATATTCTAATCTATCTGCTGAAAGTCTTGGTGTATCATTATCTGCAATAGGATACATATGATAATTACAAACTTCTTCTGTTTTAATATTATCTCTTTTTAATAGTTGTGTAATTTCTTTTGATTCACTAATCATTTTAATTGTTAAATCTTCTGTGGATTCTTGCTTTTCATAATCTCCATTCATAAAATCAATACAGTGCTTAAAAGCTGGTGTACTAATATCGTGAAATAAACCTGCTAATGTTTGCTTTTTACTTTTTGTAAAGTTCCATATTACTAAAGCTACTGCTATACTATGGTCTAAACTAGAAAACCACATTCTTTGTCCAAAAAGTTTAGAATAAACAGTACCACAAGAAACACAAATTCCATCTTGCTTTTGCATTCGAGGTGTTTGTATATAATCATATAAAAATTCTGGTATTTCTTGAGATAATATATTAAAATATTGCTTTTTGATTGTACCTATATTTTCTAAATAGCCATAGTCCATTTTATTTAACTCCCTATTTGCTTTATAATTTCTTCTATTTCAAATGTTGTTTGTGTTTCATTTCCTGTTTGCATATTTTTTACTTTTAACTGATTACTTTGTATTTCATCTTCTCCTATTACAATTACATATGGTATTTTTAATTTATCTGCATATTTTAATTTTGTTTTTAATTTTTTGTCATTTAAATATACTTCTGTAGAAATACCTGCTTTTCTTAAATTACTTGCAAGTTCAATTGGTTTTGATAAATCTTCTACCATTGGTATAATTAAAATATCTGCCATAGAATATTTAGTAGCTTTAATTAGCTCCATTTCGTTTAATTTATAAAATAATCGTGTTAGTCCAATAGAAATACCTACCCCTGGCAATTTTTTATCTGTATAATATCCTGCTAAATTTTCATATCTTCCTCCAGAGCATACACTTCCAATTTCAGGATAGTCGTTTAAAAAAGTTTCATATACTGTTCCTGTGTAATAGTCTAATCCTCTAGCTATTGTTAAATCTATTTTAAAATTAATGTCTGGCACTCCAAATAGTCTAATATATTTCACTACTTGTTTTAATTCTTCTAGTCCTGTTTGAAATACTTCGTTTTTAATTTCTAGTTTTTGCAATTTTTCTATCTTTTCGTCTGTGCTTCCCTCAATGGCAATAAACTCCATTACTTGCATAATTTGTTTTTGATTTAGTCCTAGTTCTTGTAATTCCTTTTCTACTTTTTCTTTTCCAATCTTTGCAATTTTATCAATAATACGTAAAATAGATGTTGCATTTTCTTTTTGGTTTAGGCTTTCAAATATTCCATTTAATATTTTTCTATTATTCATACATATCGTAAAATCATCAAATCCCAAATCTTTAAATATAGTGTATATTACACTTGGAATTTCTGCATCATTTACAATATCTAGCTCTCCATCTCCAATAATATCAATATCACATTGGTAAAATTCACGAAATCTTCCTTTTTGTGCTCTTTCTCCTCTATATACTTTTCCTATTTGATATCTTCTGAACGGAAAACTTAAATTCCCATAATTTTTAGCAACATATTTAGCAAGAGGTACTGTTAAATCAAACCTCATAGAAATATCAGTATCCCCTTTATTAAAACGATAAATTTGCTTTTCTGTTTCTCCACCTGATTTGGTAAGTAGTACTTCTGATAATTCTAAAACAGGAGTATCTAATGGTAAAAATCCGAACCTTTGATATGCTTTTTCTATTTTTTGTTTCATTTGTTCAAATAAAATTTGTTCATTGGGAAGTAATTCCATAAATCCTGGTAAAGTTCTTGGCTCTGTGTTCATAATTTTCTCCCTTTCTTTTTTAGTCTTCTCTTGGTTTTAATTCCTTATATATTGGTAATTCTTCTTGTATCATCGTAGATTTTCCATGTCCTGGGTAGCAAATAGTTTGTTCTGGCAGACTTAATAGTTTGCTAGTAATAGATTCTATAATGTCTGGAAAACTACTTGTTGGTAAATCTGTTCTTCCCCATGTTCCATGAAATAAAGTATCTCCTGTAAATACTAATCTTTCTTGCTCACAATATAAACTGCTACCACCGCTTTGTATGACCCGGTGTATGAATGACTTTAAATTCTATCTTTCCTATATGAATAGTATCTCCATCATCTACTCTAGAATCTGCTTCTAAATGAATTTCTTCTATTCCTATATAATCAGTTAAACTAATAGCTTTATCATATAGCCCTTCTGCATCAAAACGATGAATTAAAATTTTTCCACCTTTTTGTTCTTTTAGCTCTTTTAAAGCTCCAATATGGTCTCCATGGCAATGGGTTAAATAGATATATTTTAATTTTGCATTTAGTATTTCTAACATTTCTATAATTTTATTTGCTTCTCCTCCTGGATCAATTGCAATTGTTTCTTTTGTTTCTTCATCTTGTACTATATAACAATTTGTGGTATCATTTATCATTCCATTATTTACTTTTAATTGTTTTAGTATCACTTTTTTTCCTTCTTTCCTTTGTTTTTATCTCTTTTAAGTATGTCCCCAAACTGACAGTTTTGGTCATTTAAGGTACGTCCCTAAACTGACAAATGCTATTTCTTTCTTTTTACCTCATAAACACTATCTATTTTTCTTAATTGTTTTTGGATTTTGTTTAAGTCTTCTATGTTTTCTACTTCTACTGTTACTTCTGTGATTGCTATTTTTTCTTTATTTGCTCTTGAAGTAACTGCTAATAACTTACTTTTTGTGTTTTCAATTTCTTTTATAATGTCTGCTAATAAGCCACTTCTTTCGTTTCCATAAATTTCAATATCTACACTGTATTTTGTTTTTTCTGCTTCTGCCCAATATACATCAATCATACGTTCTTCTTCTGAAAATAAGCTCTTTACATTTACGCAGTCTTTACGATGAACTGATACCCCTCTTCCTTTGGTAATATAGCCTACTATTTCGTCTCCTGGTAATGGGTTACAACATCTTGATAATTTTACTAAACAGTTGTCAATTCCTTTTACAATAATTCCATTTTTAGAAGGTTTGCTGTGAATAGTTCTTTCTTTTGATAATTCTTGTAACTTTTCTTCTAAGTTTTCGCTATTATGCTCTTTTCTGTATTCTTCTAGCATTCTAGCTATAATTTTGCCAGGTGATATTGCTCCAAACCCCACACTTGCATACATATCATCTACTCCATTATATTTATACCTATCAATGGCTGCTTGTATATATTCTATTTTTGCAAGCTCGCTATGTGTCATCCCTATTTTTTTAATTTCTTTTTCGATTAAGTCTTTTCCTTTTACAATGTTTTCTTCTCTTTCGTTTTTCTTAAACCATGCTAGTATTTTATTTTTAGCAGTTGAACTTTTAATAAATTTTAGCCAATCACGGCTTGGTCCTTTTGATTGGTCTGAAGTAATAATTTCCACAATATCGCCATTTTTTAAGTTAGTAATAATAGGCATCATTTTACTGTTAATTTTTGCACCTGTCATATGGTTTCCAATTTCTGCATGGATCATATAAGCAAAATCAATTGGAGTACTTCCTTTTGGAAGTGATAATATTTTTCCTTTTGGTGTAAATACATAAACTTCATCTTCAAATAGCTCTGTTTTTAATGTATTTAAAAATTCATCTGGGTCTTGCATTTCTTTTTGCCATTCTAAGGTTTCACGTAGCCATGATAATTTATCTTCTTCTACTTTTACATTTGCTTTTTTATTTCCCATAAAGCTTGCTTCTTTATAGGCCCAATGTGCTGCAATACCATATTCTGCAATACGATGCATGTCCCTGGTACGTATTTGTACTTCAAATGGTGTTCCTTTTGGTCCTATTAAAGTTGTATGTAATGACTGGTACATGTTTGGCTTTGGTACTGAAATATAGTCTTTAAATCTTCCTGGCATAGGGTTATATAATTCATGTACTACTCCTAAAACAGCATAGCAGTCTTTTACTGAATTTACAATTACTCTTAAGGCAAATAAATCATATACTTGATCTAAGGTAATATTATCTCTTTTCATTTTACGATAAATGCTATATAAATGTTTTGCTCTTCCGGGTCACCTCTGCTTCTACATGTTCTTTTTTGACTGCCTTTTTGATATCTTCCATAATCATATCAATAAATTTTAAACGTTCTTCTCTTTTACGGTTAATACCTTCTACTAATTCACGGTAATCTTCTGGATATAAATATTTAAAAGATAAGTCTTCTAACTCCCATTTTAGCGAATACATACCTAAACGATTAGCAAGTGGCGCATATAGTTCCATTGTTTCATGAGCATTTGCAATTTGCCTATCTCTTGTTAAATATTTTAGAGTTCTCATATTATGAAGTCTATCTGCAAGTTTTATTAAAATAACCCTAATATCTTTTCCCATTGCTAAAAACATTTTACGATAGTTTTCTACTTGTTGTTCTTCCATACTAGCATATTGAAGCTTGCTAAGTTTGGTTACTCCATCTACAAGCTCTGCAATTTCTGGACTAAATTCTTTTGCTAAATCTTGTTTTGTTAAATCTGTATCTTCTATGGTATCATGAAGTAAGGCTGCACAAATAGTGCTATCATCTAACCCTAAAGTAGATAAAATATAGGCCACTTGTACTGGATGAACAATATATGGTTCTCCTGATTTTCTTAATTGTTCTCCATGATGGGCTTTAGCATATTCATATGCTTTTTTAATTAGTTTACTATCTGATTTTCTATTATTCTTTTTTGTATTTGTTATGACTTCTTCTATTGTCATTTCTTTTACTTCTGCCATGCTCTTCACCCCTTTTTTTAGTAGCATGCACTGCTTATAACGACATTCTTATATCTTTCAAATTCATTTGTATTTGATCATTTCCATTAAAGCTATTTATTTCTAAAGAGCCTACTATGTCTACTTTATCTCCTATTTGGCATTTTCCTACATATTCTCCCATATTAAAGCCAATTGCATCTATTAAATAATTGTCTTGTCCTAATTTTAGTTTTAAATGTTTTCCTTCTGATAAAGAACGAATTGCTTGTATTTTTAAATTTTGCATTAAAAATAGCGGTACTTTGTTTGCTTCTCCATATGGTTCTAATAGCTTTAAATCTTTTACCATTTCCAAATTAATTTGTTTTAGCTCTACTTGTTTATCTATTTTAATAATTGGTATTATATCACGAATACTACTATTTTTGGTATATTCTTCAAATTCTTTTTTAAAACTTTCAAATTTTTCCTTTTTTACTGTAATGCCAATTGCCATACTATGCCCGCCAAATCTTTCTATATTGGTACTACAATTCATTAAGGCTTCATGCAAATCAAAGCCTGGTATACTTCTTCCTGAACCTTTTCCTTCTTCTCCTTCAAAGCAAATAAGAATACTTGGCTTAAAATAAATATCTGTTACTTTAGATGCTACAATTCCTATAACACCATGATGCCACTGTTCACTCCCTAAAACAATACATGCTTCTTCTTTTTGTCCTTCTTTTTCTATTTGCTCTACTGCTTGACTAAATATTTGTTTTTCTGTAGTTTGCCTACTTATATTATATTCATTTAATTTTGCTGTAATTTCTCTTGCTTCTTGTATATTTTCTGTTAAAAATAGTTTTAATGCTTCTTTTTCTTCTCCCATTCTTCCACAAGCGTTAATTCTTGGTGCTACTCCAAATGAAATAGCTGTAGAGTCTACCTGATGATACCCTATAGAAGTTAGCAGAGTTCTTAATCCTACATTTTTGGTCATAGAAACTAACTTTAGTCCTAACTTTGCAATAACTCTATTTTCATCTACTAATGGCACAATATCTGAAATTGTTCCTACACATACAATATCTAAATATTTTAAATATTCTTTTGGGTCTAATTTTAATTGAATAGAAATTGCTTGTATAACTTTAAATACTACCCCTACTCCTGCTAATTGATTAAATGGGTACTGATTATCCTTTCTTTTAGCATCTATTACTGCTAAACATTTTGGTATTTCTTCTCCTGGTTCATGATGGTCTGTTACAATTACTTCTATTCCAAGCTCCATAGCATACCTTATTTCTTCTATTCCTGAAATGCCACAGTCTACTGTAATCATTAGTGTATAACCTTGTTTTTGAATAGTATCAATTGCTGTTTTATTTAATCCATATCCTTCATTTAATCGGTTTGGAATATAATAGCCAACCTCTAACCCTCTTTGGGCTAAAAATTTTTTCATTACTGTAATACTGGTAATTCCATCTGCATCATAATCTCCATAAATAAGTACTTTTTCTTTTGTTTCTATTGCTTTTAATATTCTTAGGACTGCTTTTTCCATATCTGGCATGAGAAAAGGATTATGAAAATTATCTCTGGTAGGGTTTAAAAATATTTCTACCTCTTCTTTTTTACAAATTCCTCTATTTAATAAAACACTACTTAGTAACAAACTTAAATTATTTTCTTTGGCAAATTCTTCAATTTGTTCTTTGTTTTCTTCGTTTATTTCCCATTTTTTATTCATTCATTTCTCCTATAATATTACATTTTCTCTTATTGTACTATAAATTGTTGCATTTTTAAAGAGGATATGAAGAAAAATAAAAATCTCTCAGATTTACTGAAAGATTTTTATTTACAATTTATAGTACAATATCTGGAAATAAGTTATATACATTAAATCCAAGCATCTCATCTATATATTCTTTTAATTTATAGGTTTCTTTTATATGATATTGCGTATTTGTATGAACTCCTTTTCTAAGAATTAAATCAATCAACCTTTTGTCTATTGTCATAGTTACATCTTTACACATTAAATCACACAAATTAATAATTTTTTCATAAATAGTATACTCATGTGTTTTTACGAATTCTGTTCGAAATGGTATTTCTTCTGGTATTCCTCCTGCTGTACATACAACATCATTATTTAAATAAGAATGTGTTAAGCAAATATTAGCATATTCTTCATCATATCCTAGCTCTTTGATATATTTATATCCATTCATAACATGTTGTTTTACTTCTCCTACAGATTTTCCAATATCATGAATATATCCTAAAGTTTTTGCTTTATCAACATCTAGTCCTAAACTTTCTGCAATTTTTCCTGCTGTATTTCCTACACATATAGAATGTGCAATCCAATGATCATCTTTTGCTTTTCCTTTTGCATTTTGTATCATTTCTAATGCTTGCATACTTGTTAGCTTCATTCTACATTTCCTCCTTATCTTTCATTTTCTTTTGTTGTTATTTCTACTGCTCCTACTCCTCCAGATATCTTTAATTTTTCTTGTCCTTTTCCATAAGTGCTATTTGTACACCTATTATTATTTAGTACAATTCTTCCAACTCCTGTATCTGTTTTAATGGTATATTCTTTTTCTGGGCGTTGCAAATTAAGTGCTAATCTTCCTACACCACAGTCTACTTTACTATTTCCTGTAATGTCTGCTGAAATCTCCATTTCTCCAACCCCTGCTTCTAAACTTAAATTGTTAAAACTACTATTGCTAATAGCTACTCTTCCTGTTCCTCCATCTATATTGGTATCTAGAAGTGTGGTTACATTATTTATTTGTACTCCTCCTACACCACATTTAAGTTTTAACTTTTTAGCAGTTATATCTTGCAATTCATTGTTTCCTATTCCTAATTCTATATCTACACTATCCCATGTTTTTTCTTCTGGAATTGTAATAATTAGTTCAGAGAAAATCCCCCTATTTTTCCATATCTTATCTCCCTCTTCTTTTACAACTAACGTACTACCTGCTATTTTAGAGCTAAATCTAGATGGTAAGTTACTTCCTTCTACCTTTAACTCTTTTCCAGTTTTTATTGTTAATTTAGAAACTCCCGTTACTATTTTTATGCTATCTACTGGTGTTTCGTATACTTTAGAAAATTCTATTAACTTTTCATTTTCTTGTTTAAGGTTATTTCCTATCATATCTATTCCTATAATAGTAGAAATACCAACTATAATTCCACCAAAAATGTTTACAATTAGAAAAATAGCAAATATAATGGCAAGAACTTTAATTACTTGTTGCCCCGAACTCATTTTATATTAACACCTCCAAATAAGCAAAATGCACTAATATATATTGTAGGTACATTTTCTGCATGATTTGCTCCTGCTTTATTTTCTACTCCTCCAAAGATTGGTGTGCTTTTTACTTTTACATTTACATTACTTGGAACTAAAATGGTAATTCCTCCAAAAATGCTACTACTATTGATTACTTGATCTGAATTTATACTTGCTTTTTGTAAGTCTAATTTAATGCTTCCAAATACAGCATCTAAATTAGCTCCTTTAAATTCTTCGTTTGTTTTATCTATTTTTTGCTCTGCAAAAGTTGCTGCATAACTTTCTAACCCATTTTTATCTATTGATTTTATTTTTTTACTAATAGAGCTTGTAAGAAAATTATTAAAAATCATTCCTAGCCCAACTGCTACTAATATAAATGGTACCATTAGTTTTGCAATTAGCTCAAAAGAAAGTATTCCTTGTGCTGCAAGTAGCATGAAAATTCCAATAAGTAACCCTATAAAGCATCCCCATTTTCCATTTGGTTTAAATAAGCCTATAAAACATGGTACTATAATAAATAAAGTCCACCATCCTCTAAAAAAAAGATTGATACTTGTAATTCCTAAAGCATTTAAGCCTAAAATAAGTCCTATTGCTACTAATACTAATCCCCATAAAAAATTTGAAAATCGATTCATTTTTTTCTTCCTCCTCGTCCTTATTTTATTCTTTTTTTATGAAATTTTCAAGGTTTAGTTACACAAAATTGCTTTTCTTCTTTAAAAATGGTATACTATAAGTGTCTATAAAATTTTTGAAGGAAGGTTTTACTTTATGAAAAAGAACTCCTTATCCCGTATTATCTTACGGCATGTTATTGCAATTGCACTGATTTGCCTGGGTGTTTACTTTCTATATACCTGCTCGAATCAAGAACTCCCCTTTGGCATTACTCTCTATGAGGGGAATATTATCTTTGCTATTTGGGAACTTACTGGTTGGTTTATTGCCACTTTACTTATCCTTATTGGCGGATACATGTTAATTTGGCATCATTTTGAGCACTCTAACAATACTTTAAAATAAAACAAGAAAAAAAGGTTGCTTTAACAAGCGACCTTTTTTCTTATTAACAAAATATAATAACACTAATAGCATATAATACTATTTTTATGTAGCAATTCCATGCCAACTTAAAATTTGTTAATGGAATTCCTATTTGATTTATCTTTTCGTAATTTTCTATTATACTAGTTTGCTCTTGTTTGTTTAATGTGCCTTCTTCTTCTATATATTCCTTTGCTAAAAATTTTGCTTTTGTCATAGCTTCCATTTCTAAACTACTACGAATTGCATAATAGATAAAACTCAAAATTGTTAAAATAAACAAATATAGCATTGGATAAAAATTAAGCTTCCATATTGTTAGTACACAAATTACTAAAAAATAAATATAGTATAAATTTGAAAAAACAAAATTAAATAATAAAGTTTTGCGGTTTTGTACAGAATGTAAACATTCATGTGCAACGGTTTGTACTCGTGTAAATGTATCTTTGATATTGGCAATTAAAATAGAATTTGTTAGTACTATGTATAAACTTGTTTTGCTTTCTTTTTCTTCTTTAATTGTTACTGTTTCATTTTCTAATTTCTTTAAAATCGTTTCACATATTCGTTTATTTTCTGGCAGTTTATTGGTTATTTCATTTAACTCTTTACTATAGCCAATTTCTTTTAATAGTTTTATATCTTTTAATTTTATATTCCATGCAAATTTTAGCGCTATTACACTAATAATGCTTGTTATAATAATTATAATGTACTCCACTATTTTCCTCTTTCTTTGAGACATTTAGAACGAGACATTTGGGACTGTCCCCAATGTCTCATTATAATACATCTTTAATTGCTTCTGCAATTATTTTATTGATGTCTGCTATCATAATATTAAATTTCACCTCTAAATCGAAGTATTCTTTAATTTCTTTATTTTCTATCAAGGTAGCATACATTTCTTCTAATTTTTTGGTTTTTTCTTTATTTTGTTCTTCACCAGTATATGCCATTAGTTGTACTTCATACCTTAGTTTTTCAAATTCTTCTACTTTTTGCTTTTTTTCTGGATTTGTATGTATTTCATCTTTTAGTTTTTTATAGGATTTGTATTCTTCTGAATCTTTTATCTCTTGTGCTAAACGATTTGCTGTATCATAAACTTGCATTTTTAAGTACTCCTCCTTTTATTTTAAGCATAGGCATGCTTTTTCTTGAAGCTTAGTAAATTGGTAATTTCTGTTTCTGTATTTTTTGCTTTTTTTGCTTTTTCTGCATTTTCTTGTGCTATTTCCTCTTTTTGTTTTTCAGCTACTGTTTTACAAATTGCTTTTTCATATGTATAGTGTGTATCTTGTGCTATTTTTGTCCAATTAAATTCTTCTTTTACTTTTTGTTTTGCTTTTTTTGCTACATTTGCTGCTAATTGTTTGTCATACAATAAATTTAAAACAGAGTCTGCTATTGAATTGCTATTTCCTGCATAACTTTTCATTCCATCTATGCCATGATCTACAATTTCATTTAAGCCACCTATGTCTGACACTACTGTTGGTACTCCTGCAAGCATTGCTTCTAATGCCACTATACCAAATGGCTCATAGGTACTTGGAAATACTGCTATATCTGCACATTTATATATTTTTTGTACTTGTTTACTATTTAAATAACCTGCAAAATATACCTTATTTGCAATTCCCATTGCACTTGCTTGTGCTTTTAATTCATCTAGCATGCCACCTTTTCCTGCAATAACTAATTTTGCGTCATGATAACTATTTAATATTTTAGGCATTGCTGAAATTAAGTGCTGTATTCCTTTTTCATATACAAGCCTTCCTACATATAAAATAATTTTTTCATTATCCATTGCATATTGTCTTCTAAAGTCGTAGTCTCTTTCTACACCATTAAAGTTTGTTAAATTAATTCCATTTGGTACTACATTAATTTTATCAAAAGGAAGTCCAAATAAGCTTTGTACATGCCCTTTCATAAAATTACTATTAACAATTACTTCTGTTGCTTCATAAGTTAGCATCCATTCTGTATCATTAATATATCTTTGTGTTTCATCATGTATACCAGAGTTTCTGCCTGCTTCTGTTGCATGAATAGTAGCTACCATTGGAATTTGATAGGCTTGTTTTAATGTTTTTGCACAAGATGCTACAAGCCAATCATGTGCATGAATAACATCAAATTTCCCTTTTTCATTCATAATTTGTGCTGCTTTTGCCGCCATATTAAAGTTTAATTGCATAACCCATTCTATAAAATTATTTGGGTGTATCATATAATTTTCTACACGATATACTTCTACACCTTTATCGTTTTCATATTCTGGTAAGTCTCCTTCTTTATATGTTACAACTGTTACTTCGTGTCCATCTTTGATTAATCTTTTCGATAAATCATGTACAACTCTTGCTATTCCTCCTACTATTCTTGGTGGATATTCCCAGGTTAGCATTAATATTTTCATCTTTTATGTATGCCCCTTTCTCTTTTCTTTTGCATCTTCTTTTTCGTTAAATTTATTGTATACAAACTTTTGACAAAAGTAAACAGGTTTTGGCAAAATTTATTGACATTTTTTTTGAACTATTCTTTTTTATTTTTTAAGTAATTTTAGAAATCTTAAAGCTAATAAAAAAACAACCTAAAATGTTAATTATCTAGCTTTTTAGGTTGCTTTTAATTTTATATTTACCAATCTTTTTTGACATTTTACTAGTTTTTTCTTTCATACCACTCTCAAAATGCCTAAAATGTGTGCTTTTGTTGCATATACTTGACAAGCTCTTTCAGCGGAACGGGATTATATCATTACGCTTCTAGTCTTCTATAGATTTTACCATATTCTCCGCAATATATTAATTATTTTTCAAGATATTTAGATTGAAAAGCCAGGGGCTACTCCATTAACGTTGTTCGCACTGTAAGAGATGCAATCACCATTCGAGGAAACATAGCAGAAAAAATAGCTATAGTTGTACTCCGGAGAACGAAGCCACCAACGATACGTAGTGCCATTTTCTGCTGTTTTTTTGATAAGCTCAGTTTTACCTGTATTATATACAGGAGCTAAATCTTTATAATACTTATATTGACTTCCTTCTATTGTTTTACAATATCCTGATTTACAATCATTAGTTGTATCTGCACTACTTCCCCATATTTCGGTACACGATAATAACCATAAATAATCATTTGCAGGCGTGCTACTTAAAGAATCTGCATTATAATCTGTTGCATATGGCTTTTTGACTTGTTTGATATAACTATTATTACTTAAGTTTCCTCTATTACTTTCTAGCTTTCCTCTTATGGTGGTTCCTGTCCATCCTCCTGCATTTGTAGAACTATTATCATTCGCTTTCCAAAAATCTGATCCTGTCATGAGATCTAAAAACTCAAAACTAATTCCTGCTTTTGTAGAAGTTTGTCCTGTGTAGGTATTGTTATTTACTAAATCATCATGATTGAATCCTAATACTCTTACTCTTTTAACTACTCCACCATATTTTACCTTAAAGATATCTCCTACTGTAATACTATAATCTATTCCATCTTCTGTTACTCCTGTTGCTGTTTTAGTTTCACTTGATATTCCACTTTTTGATATTGCTTTTGCTATTTTTTCTAATTCTTCCCAATTACTTTCTTCTGTTACTTCTACACTACATGTTTTTGTAAATTTTCCATAAGTTACAGTTATAGTTGTTGTCCCTTCTTTATTCATTGCTATTACATTTACTATACTCGTTTCATTGTTAGTAATAGCTGTAGCTACTGTTTCATCACTACTAGATACATTTAATGAATTAGTTGTCCCTTCTTGCCCAATATTACTTTCTATTCTATCTATGGTTATTGCTCCATTATTAAAATGCATTTTATAATATTTTCCATCTACTACTGCATAATAAGTATAAGGCTCTCCACTACTAGTTAATATACTTACCTTTATTTCTTTGCTTGCTCCAAAGTCAAGTTTCATGCTTTCTTTATCTAAACTTATTCCTGTAATATCACTTTCGCTTACCGCTACTTTTTCAATATTACAGTCCTTTTCTTTTTCTAAGCTTTCTACTACCTCTTGCATGGTTGGCTTATCAGTTAAATTACTATTTATTTTTTGCATTAATTTATCTGCATAAATAAGATTTGCTTTTTCTTCTATTACTGATAATTCTGTCATAATCTTTGATTTGTTTGCCTGTCCTATAATTCCTCCTTGTAATACTACTTGGATGGTTATTCCTGCTAAGATTAGCAAAACTACAATAGTTACTACTAGCGCAATTAAAGTTATACCAGCTGAATTAGCAGTTTTACTGCTTACAGATGGTTTATGCTTCATAGCATTTCCGTTTTTGATATTTTTCTTTGTTTAACATTTCTTTTTTCTCCTTTTTTACATTTAATGATTTTATATTATTCTAATTTCTTCTACTAGTGTTCTGTATCACTTTAGATAAAGTCCGAAACGAAAGCTAGTATCGCTGACACTAAAGGTCGTATCATAGTCTCCGCGATAAGCTGTAAAACCTCCCGTGTAGCCGCAACTGCCTCCTCTAAGAGCACAAGGACCAACGTTGCCTGTAGTGTGTTCTGCCGACCATTCCGTAACATTAGAAGCCATATCATGAATATTACATACTTTATCTCCTGTTTTTCCTGTATTAGATAAACTTGAATTTACAGATTCCTTATTTGCATAATTACTATTTTCACTATAATTTTGAATAAACATAATTGCTGTATCCCACATATAACTATTTACTAAATCACTTTCAAAATAGCTACTACTATACATATTTCTTGCTACTACTGCTGCATTTGGCTGAGTAATCTTAATCCATACCACTTTATTTGCCTTTGATTTTGCTTTACTAGTTGTGGTATTTCCGCTTCCTCCACTTGCTTCATATCTTGCTAAATAATAACCTCCACTACTATTTGTTTTACTTACAAATGTAGATAAGTTCCTTGCTGGTGTGTTTGTTGAACTACTTGTTAACTCTTGAAAATCATAACTATATCCACTTGGTCTTAGATTTATTACTTGTTCATAATCATCTGCATTTTGTACTAATGTTGGTGTTCCATTACTTCTATTAAAAGTATATCTTCCTAAAGTTATTGTAGTTGTTGATCCGTCTTTATTTTTTATATCTCCCACTGGTATCCATACAAACTGGTTATCTTCACTATCTGCTATAACTATTCCATCTTGTACACATGGCTTATGATCTGGGTCAGTATTGTAAACAACTTCTTCTATTTCTTCACTTTGTGTTCCATGTGGTAATACTCTAAATCCTGCTGGTACTACTACTTTGTTTCCATATTCATCTTCTGCTTCTATATTTTTACTATCATCTGCTGGTTTTCCTGCTAAATCATCTAGTGTTGGTGTTTGTGGTCCTGGTGGATTTGGCGTTTCTCCTCCTGGTTTATTTTCTCCTGGTCCCCAGCTTCCATTTGCTATATAATTATTAAACTCATTTAATTGATCCTGCTCATTTTGTGCTGCTTTTTCTGTTTCATTTTTTGCTTTCAATGCTGTGTTTATAATTCCTCCTTCTCCTAATACTACTGTTATTGTTACTCCTGCTAAGATTAAAAGCACTACTATTGTTATAACTAAGGCTATTAGTGTAATACCAGACTTTGTAGCTTTATTATTTATTCCGCTTTTGATATTTTTCTTTGTTTAACATTACTTTTTTCTCCTTTGTCTTTTTTATATAGTATTATGTACTTTTTCTTTTGTTTTCATACATTTTTTAGCAATATTTTCATATTTTACAAAAGTATTGCTAGTATGTTTATACACACTATATGTATATATAATATATTACCTTGTAGTGTTTGTAAATATCTTACTTTAATGTTTTCTATTTGTAATGTTTTTGTAACATTTTTGCAATATCTTTTATATTTTCACATTATCTTCCCCTTTTTACAAAAATCGATAAATTTCCTAAAATTTTCTTGGCTTTTCTATTGAATTTATTTTCATTTTGATATAGTATTATAATAATATTTTAATCGTATGCGTTCGGAGGAAAAAATGCCAAGAAAAACTAAAGATAAAGAATTAGAAGAAGTAAAAACTATAGAAACCAAAAGGAAAACTAAAGCAACTACCACTAAAAAGGTAGCTGCTAAAAAAGCGGTCTCTGAAAAAAAGGATGTTTCCTCTAAAAAAGAACCTACTAAAAAAACTACTAAACCAGCAAAGAAAACTACAGTAAAAAAGGAAGAAAAAAAAGTTGCTTCTACTAAACCTAAAAAAGCAGCTCAAACTGCTAGAACTGTTACTAAGACTAAAAAAGCTACAACTACTAGAAAGAAAACTACTACAAAAAATGCTACTTCTACTAATATTTCTCTTGGCGAATATTATGATTTACCAAATCAGTATGAACAAACTCTTGTTAAAATTTTAGCGCAAACTCCTACTATTTTATTTGTTTATTGGGATATTTCTGCTAAAGATAGACAAAACTTGCTAAATCAATATGGAGAAAACTTTTTTTTAGAAACTTCTCCTTTCCTTCGTATTAAAAACTTAACTAAAAACTATGAATATGAAGTTGAAATTAATGATTATGCAAATAGTTGGTATTTACATATTCCTGATAGCGATTGTGAATATGAAGTTATTTTAATGAGAAAAAATAAGAATTCGCAAATAATTATAAATGATAATGGTCAAATGACAATTATTTCTTCTAACCAATTAGAAACACCAAATGACCATATCTTATTTGAAAAACTAGGAAAAAATATTTTCTTTCAAGATATTAAAACACAAAAAGTACATTCTAAAAATATTGCTGATTTTACCTTTATTCAAAATATTGGCAGAATTTATAATATTTATGATTTATATAAAGAAATTTATCAAAACGAATTAAATGGAGATGAATTAGGCACTAGACTTTCTTCTTCTAATTTTAGTTCAAATTTGAAATAGTATGTGTGTCCCCGAAGTGACACTTTTGTCAAAAAAAAGAACGTCCCCAAACTGACACAAAAACTTACAAGGAGGAAAAAATGGATAGTCCTAAAGGTTACGTTAGTTTTGTTTTACACGCACATTTGCCTTTTATTCATCACCCTGAAAGTGAAAATTATTTAGAGGAACAATGGTTATATGAAGCTATTTCTGAAACCTACCTTCCTCTTCTTATTAACTTTACCAAACTTGAGGAGGAAAAAGTTGATTTTCGTATTACTATGTCTATGACGCCTCCTCTTTTAAATATGCTTGACAATAAATTGCTTCAAAAACGTTATATCAAATATTTACATACTCATATTGAACTTGCTAAAAAAGAAATTCTTCGTACCAAAGATAATCCACAAGAAAATAATCTAGCTAAATACTATTTTGATCGCTATTCTAATGATTTACATTTGTTTGAAAAAGTTTATCATTGTAATTTAATTGAAGGCTTTAAACATTTTCAAGATATTGGCGTTTTAGAAATTATTACCTGTGGTGCAACCCATGGTTATTTTCCTATTTTATATGTAAATGAAAAAACAGTTAAAGCTCAAATTGCAGTAGGTGTACAAACTTATGAAAAATATTTTGAAAAAAAGCCACGTGGCATTTGGCTTCCAGAATGTGGTTATATTCCTGAAGCTGATAAATATTTAAAAGAATTTGGTATTGACTATATTATTACAGAATCTCATGGTATTTTATATGCTGAGCCTACTCCTATTTATGGTACTTTTGCTCCTATTGTTTCTCCTGAAGGAATCGTTGCTTTTGGACGTGATATTGAGTCTTCTAGGCAAGTATGGAGCTCTATTAATGGTTACCCTGGTGATTTTAATTATCGAGAATTTTATAGAGATATTGGCTATGATGCTCCTTATGACTATATTAAACCTTACATTGCTTGTAATGGCGCTAGAGTTCATACTGGTATTAAATACTATCGTATTACTGGTAAAGACTGCCCTAAAGATTACTACAATTTACAATGGGCACAAGATTCTGCTGAAAAACAAGCTGGTCATTTTTTTGATAGTAGGGTAAATCAAATAGAGCATTTAGCATCTTTAACTACCAACCCTCCTATTGTTTTATGCCCTTATGATGCCGAACTTTATGGACATTGGTGGTATGAAGGACCTAATTGGCTATACCTTTTATTTAAAAAAATATACTATGATAAATGTAACTTTAAGTTAATTACACCTAGTGAATATATTGATAAATATCCTCTTATGCAAATTGCTACCCCTTGTCGTTCTAGCTGGGGCGCTAATGGTTATAGTGAAGTATGGCTTAATCAGACAAATGATTATGCTCATAAGCATTTGCATACTGCAGGAGACAGAATGGTAGAACTTGCACAAAAATTTTTCAATGAAACAGATGAAATAAAAATAAGAATTTTAAATCAATGTGCTAGGGAACTTCTACTTGCTCAAAGTAGTGATTGGTTATTTATTATTACAAATGGAACGATGGTAGATTATGCAAAAAAACGTATTAAAGACCACATTGGTAGATTTACCAAATTTTATGAAGCACTAATGCAAGATGATATTAATAATACTCTTATTTCTTTTTTAGAAGATATTGAAGAAAAAGACTCTATCTTTCCTGAAATTGATTATAAAATATATAGCTAAAAAATACCGAACATATAATATGTTCGGCTTTTTTATTCTTTTACTTCACTTTGCACTTGTGAAATATCTTCTATATTAGCTGCAAAATATGGTAAGTCTTTTCCTTTTTCTTTTAGGAAAATCGTAAAAGTACTATCTATTACAAACTTTCTTGGCTTATCTTCTATCATAGCGCTATCATTTTTTACGTCCATTCCTGCTTCACTTTTTATCTTTCCGCCCTTTTCGTTTAATTCAAATTCGATAGTTTGCATAGCTTTTTCTATATGATAACTTTGCCCATTTGAAAAGTAAAAAGATTGCATTTGCAATTCTTTTAGTTCCTCTTTTAAGTTAAAACTAATATTTGGAACTTTTAAAATATCATTTTTTTTAAAGTACTTTGCTCCTTGATAGCTTTGTTCTTTTTCTAAAATTTCTTGATAAATGCTTTTAAACGTGGTCTTAGTAGTGCCTTTACTTAAAATAACTTCATCATCTGTTTTAGTAATTAGTTTTACTGCAAAATCTTTTTCTGAATTATAATATAGCACTTGTACTTGCTCTCTTACTTCTTCTTTTGTAGTATGATTTATTCCAAAGTATTTTACATTTTTATGTTTTCCAAACATTCCATTTTCTAGCTTTGTAAATACCTTTGTAAATTCAAACTCTTTTTTTAGCATTGCATATAAAAAGTAGTTTGGTCCATCACCTGCATTTTCTGCACTCCATTCAAAGTCATCTAATATACTAGATTTTTCGTTAAATTTATCTTTAATGTCTTTTTCTATTTTCTTTTTTAGTTCTAGTGTTTTAATATCACATACTTTGTAATAACTATTTTCCGATAAGTAATTAGCTGTGAAAGTTCCTTTATTTAAGTTGTCTACTATTTTAGGCTGTCCTTTTATAAATACAATATCTTGTTTTGCTAAATTGTTTTTTAAATCGTTCCATATTAAGTTAAACGTTCCACACCAAGCTGTGTTTGGTTTTATTTCATCTTCTAATGATAGTGCAATATTCATGTTTTTAGTAGTTATTTTTTCTGCATTATTCATCTTTAGGTGAACTATTAAGTATCCTATCCCTATAGTTGCTAACAGCAATAATAGTAAAGCAATAATTACTATAGCCCTTTTAGTATTCTTCATTTTTTACTTCTCCTATGTATGATAAGAATATCATAAAAGAAAATAATGCACAAGACTTTGTATTATTTTTCTATTATGATATAAAAAAGTGGCTTTCCTTTTTATTTCAGGAAAGCCTTTTTCTTACGCATATTGATATTTTCTTTTGTTTACCATTAAAAATGTAATACTAACTATTAAAGATAATATTTCGGCTATTACCACTGCAAGCCAAATTCCGTTTAGACCTAAAATTAATGGTAATATGAATATTGCCATAATTTGAAATACTAATGTTCTTAAAAATGAAATTGCTGCTGATATACCTCCATTATTTAGTGCTGTAAAGAATGATGAACTAAATATATTAAATCCACTAAAAATGTAAGAAATAGCAAATATTCTAATTGCATTGGTTGTCATTTCTAAGAGGCTTATATCATAACTTACAAAAATAGATGCAAGTATCTTAGATGAAACTTGTGCTAAGATTGTCATAACCAATGATGTAACTGCTATTAATTTTAAACTCTTCTTTAATAAATTTTTTAGCTCTTCTGTATTTCCTGCTCCATAGTGGTACCCTATAATTGGCGCTGTTCCTAGAGAATATCCTAAATAAGTACCTACAAATATAAAGCCAACATACATAATAATTCCATAAGCTACTACTCCATTTGCTCCTGCATATTTCATAAGCTGCATATTATATAACATATTTACTAATGACATAGATAAGTTCGTAAGCATTTCTGAAGATCCATTGATACAAGCTTGTAAAATTGGCTTCCACTCAAATTTTGGCTTAGTTAATCTTAAAGGACTGTCATTTTTTCTAAGAAAGTATATAAGTGGAATTACTCCTCCTATTAATTGGCTAATTCCTGTTGCCACTGCTGCGCCCAATACTCCCATTTTAAAAACATACATAAATAAAAAGTCTAGTATCATATTGGTTACACCTGTTACTACTGAAATAATAAGTCCAAATATTGGCTTTTCTGCTACTATTACAAAACTTTGAAAGCAATTTTGTAATATAAAAGGAACTAAGAAAATAAGTATAGTTCTTCCATAGGTAACACAATCTTGTAACATTTGTTCATTTGCTCCTAACAGCTGTGCTGCTGTTTTGATAAATAGAATTCCTACTACTGTAAAAAGTAGCCCTATTATGATTAGTAAGCAAACAATCATGGAAAAATATTCATTTGCTTTTTTGGTTTTTCCTTCTCCTATAGTTTTAGAAACTAAGGCACTCCCTCCTGTTCCGGAACATAAAGCCAATGCTTCCTACAATCATTAAAGCTGGCATAATTAAATTTACTGCTGCAAAGGCATTAGATCCTACAAAATTAGATACAAATATTCCATCTACTACTCCATAAATTGAAGTAAATATCATCATAATAATAGTTGGTATGGTAAATTTTATCAATTTTTTATACGTAAAATGTTCTGATAATTGTATTTTCATTTTTTCCTCCTTTTTAACATAAAGTACCAGCATGGTTGCATATTATAGTATGAAAAATTTTTATTGTCAATACACTGGGGGTAGATTTTTTGAAAATTTGGATACTTTCTAAAAGGAAATTATATTTTTACTTTTTGCCTATCTTTTTTTCTGTTTTTTTATTTAGCTTTTTTAGTTATTCTACTTCTATTCTAGTATCTTCTAATAGTTATACAAATTTTTTAAATAAAGTAAATACTCTTACTAGTAAAAACGAAAAAATTGCTTATTTAACTTTTGATGATGGTCCTAATCCTGCTGTTACTCCTAAAGTTTTAGATATTTTAAAAGAAGAAAATGTAAAAGCTACCTTTTTTGTTATTGGAAAATCAGTCGAAACTTATCCTGATATTGTTAAACGTGCTTATCAGGAAGGACATTATATTGCAAATCATGGATACAGTCATAATAATTCTATATTATATAAAAACTTTGTATCTGAAATTACAAAAACTGATGAAGCAATTAGTAAAGCTATTGATAAAAAAAATTATTGTGCTCATGTTTTTAGATTTCCTAATGGATTTATGTCTCCTATTTATAAAAAAGAAAAAAAAGAAGCTATTCTGCAGCTTGCTAAAATTGATTACACTTATATTGATTGGAATTGTTTAAATAACGATTCTGTAAAAAAATATACTCCAAATGAGCTTTTAGAAAATTTGAAAAAATCTTGCAAAAATAAAAACACATTAGTTATTTTAATGCATGATACCAAAGACGTTAGTAACAGTTCATTAGCTTTACAAGACTCTATTTTATATTTAAAATCACAAGGTTATACTTTTCAAAATTTCTATGATCTTATTCCATAGTCTTTTTTAGCAACATGTCAATATACTTTAGTGCTTTTTTACTGTCATTTTTATCAATTAATAAGTACTGTATATTTTCAATTTTGTTTCTCATATTTCTTCTTGTTTTGTAACACAGGTTTAAAAATTCTTTTGTTATGCCTATATTTTGTTTTATTGTTACTCTTATCATCTTTAATATTTCTTCTTCCGTTAGTTTTTTCATATCCTCTTGCATAAAATTACTCCTTCTATTCAAAATAGTATTAATGAACTTACTACGGTTCATAGTATAGCAAAAATTATATTAAAATACAAGAAGAAGATTATGTTAAGAGGATGTTTATGGTTACTAAAAAATGTGGAAATAAGAAAAATATTACAGGTACAATTATAAAACAAGCTCGTGAGAGCAAACGAATAACAAAAACGGAATTGTCTCATAGACTTGAACTATATGGTATTTATTTACACAGAAACGAATTGTACAGAATTGAAAATAATTTAGTTCTCATAAAAGATTTTGAACTTTTAGCTCTTGCTTGTATTTTAGATATTGACTTAAATCAAATTAAAGATTGTATTAATTGGGAGTCCTTAAAATAAAAATAATTATATCAAAGATTCCAGCATAAAATGCTGGAATCTTTGATTTTAGATTTTCTATTTTAGAATTTCTTTTTGAAATACTTTATTTTTTTATAGCTCTAAATGGTATATCACTTTGCAAGATTCTTATTTTTGTACGCTGGATCATCTGTAACTTCTTTAATTACATGAATCCATGTGGGAATTTCAACTTTTTGAGTTTCATCTGTAAGTTCAATTTCCAAAATAGCTTCATTTTCCCAATCAGGATACACGTCAAGTTCAAAATACTGACTATTATAAATAAAACAGTATCTGTCCTTACGTATTTTTTTCTCTCCTTCAAGAAGAAATGCAATGTATTCCTTTTGGCTAATTCTTCGTTCATTTTCGGCTCGAGAAATACCAGAAATAGCTCTTTTTTCTGTGTAATAATAAGTAAAATTCTGTCCATCTCCTCTTTGGCGAACTCTTCTTTCCAAAGCAGGGTCGCTAGAATGAAGATAGGTTTGCATAATACTTACTTTCGTTATCCCTTCAATTTTGGCAAGTTCCTCTTCATCTGGTTTCTTAATGAGATACTTTCTTTCAGTTTCAATTGGAATAGGCATTCCCATAGCTGCATAAACCTCCTTAAGTAATTTATCAATTTTGTCTTGAAAATCTGTTGTATTATCAATTACTCTTAAATGTTGGTGTCCAATCCATGCATTACGTGTTGCTCCGTCTAATGCCCTTGCTTGTTCTAGTGTCTCTGTTCTTGCTTTGTTATTTGCCAATGTATATGCCTCTTCTGCTCCATCTGCTGCTGTTACAAGATGAAATACTGCTTCATACTCATCTCTTACTTCTGTTTCTGTAAGACCATTCTCTTGCAATATTTTCTTAAACACTTCCTGAGTCATATAAGCTTTGTTGTCTAAAAGACCTCTGTCATAAAAGATTACTGTATCTCTGTCTAAGTATGTTGCTGCTTTTCTAGTTGTTGCTTCTTTGTTAATTCCTCGCTCTATCAAAATAGATTGAAACTGCTCATTTTCCATCTCCCATGGACAAATTCCAGACTTAATGAGTTCTGTTGCTGTCTCTGCAACAATAATAACTTTATAACCTTTTTGAGTAAGAGATTGTTCTAAAACACTAAGCGCTGTAGTTTTACCTGCACATGGTCCACCAGTAATTACAAATTGCCATAACCGCATAAAATAACTTTCTCCTTTCTTTAAAAGCATTTCTTTTTTTTAAGGCTAGTAATCTACTTTCCTTATATTACCCCCTTTGCATAGGTAATTTTATCATCATGTTTTCCCTTATGTCAATATTTATTTAATAACAGAAATCAAGCAAATATTGCTTTTGTAAAAAATATATTTTATTTTTAAAATCACTTGCACAATCTATTAGAGTATGTTAATATAATATGTGTAGTTGAATTTAGGGGTATAGTGTTAATGGTAGCACATCGGTCTCCAAAACCGCCTGTGAGGGTTCGAATCCTTCTACCCCTGCCACACTTAAAGTTTAGTTTTTGTAACTAAGCTTTTTTATTGTTATTTTCATGTTCTTATATTATAATATTTCTAGAAAGGAGTTTTAAATTCAAATGGAAAAACTAAAATCGCTTATTAAAAAAGTATGGAATAAAGAAGTAATTTCTTATTTAATTTTTGGTGTGTTAACTACTCTAGTTAATATTTTATCTTCTTATATTCTAAAGGCTTTTTTATCTATAGAAGAAAACATTGCAAGTACTATTGGTATTGCTCTTTCTATTCTTTTTGCTTATTTTACTAATCGCAGGTGGGTATTTTGCTCTACTGCAAATACTGCTAAAGAAAAGTGGATTGAATTTGGCAAATTTATTTTAGGTAGAAGTTTTACTATGTTTATTGAAATTGTTGGTGTATTTTTATTAACCAAAGTAATTTATGCTTTCTATGGCTTGTTTAACGATAATATTGCATTTTTAATAAATAAATCTATTATTACAATCATTGTTATTATTTTAAATTTCTTTATTAGCAAGTTCTTTACTTTTACAACTTCTTCTAAAAAGGAAATTTAATTTTAAAAAACTCTAGAAATTTCTTTCTAGAGTTTCTTTATTTTCCATTGTGTTGTGTCTCTTTTATAAAGTGTGTCCCCTAACTGACACTTTTGGTCATTTAAGGTACGTCCCTAAACTGACACTAATTTAAACTTTGCGCTGTATATTTCATTGCCCAGTAACCTGTTAATGGTACATTATTAAAGGTAAATGCTTCTGGTATTTGGTATCCTTTACTTGTAGTTGTTCCTGTTCCATTAATAAATCTTACGGTCGTTCTTGCTGTTTTATTATCTAAATATTGATTTGACTCAACTTTAAATTCGTATCTTGGTATCCATACATAATATGTGGTGTTCTTTGCTCCTGTAATTCTTCCTCCTGATACTGTTCCATCTGTTACTACTATATTTGCCCATCTACTATTGCCATTTGTATTTGAATAATTGTACCAGTTGTTTGGCATATTAGTTGGTCTACCATTTTCATCTCTTTGCACTTTTTCTCCTATTGTTTCATTTTTTCCTTTTTCATCATATAAAACATAATAGGTTTGATTTAAGTTAAATCCTCTTAAGTCTGGTGCATTTGGCTCTGTTGTTTTTACTTTTGCCTTAGTATATCCTAAATAATCATCTGATGAGCTTCTTATTTCTACAAATATATCATATTCTTTGCCAGCAGTTAAACCTGTATATTCAAATTCATCTGTTGCACTTAGTTTTGTTCCTTTATATACATTATCTAAATAGTAAATATATTTTTGACCACTTGCAACTCCAGTTCCAGTTATTCCTTTTGTTCGAATGGTACTATTTGTTGTTACTGTTTCTGTTCTAAATGCTGGCGTTGTTTCATCTCCTGCTGTATACTTCATTACCCAAAAGCCTGTTAATTCTTTATCTCCATAAGTAAATGCATCTGGTATTTGATATCCTGGTTTTGCACTTCCTGTTTTTGCAACAAATTCTACTATACTATTTTCATTGTTGTGATCTAACTTAAATTGATATCTTGGTATCCAGGTGTAATATACTTCTACATTATTATTTCTTGTTACAATATTTGCCCAACTTCTTGAACCATAATCATACCAATCTTCTGGAAATGGTTCTGTAATTGGTATATTACTATGTTCTTTTCCCTTTGCATCATAAGTTACATAGTAAGTTGAGTTTTCTTCAAATTCTCCTAGCTCTGGTTTGTTTCCTGATGAAACAGCATATTCTTGTGTCATACTTCCTACAATCTCTCCTGCTGCATTTAAGCCTGTTAGATTGATGGTATTATCGCCTTCTCTTAAATTGCTAAATTGTATTACTTTTGATCCTATATTATTTACATCTGTAATAGTTTCTATAATTTTTCCATTTAATGCTACTGTATATTTTACAATTGGATTTGCATTTGTTATGGTCGTGTCTACTTTAATATTATCTATTTTAACAATTCCTTTTTCAACAGCCATTTTATAACTAATAATTGTTTTTCCAACTCCAAAATCCATTGCTGTATATTTCATTGCCCAATAACCTGGAATTGCCTTTCCATCAAACGTAAATGCTTCTGGTACTTGGTATCCTTGTGCTTCTAATTCTTCCCATGTTGTAGTATTATTATCTGCATCTGTATAATTATTTCCAGTATCTATTAATTTTACATCACTTCTTTGTCCTGTTTGATCTAATTTAAAGCAATATCTTGGTATCCATACATAATAGCAATCTAATCCTTTATCTTCTATATAAATATTAGCCCATTTTCCTGTACTATAATCATACCAATTTTCTTGTGGTCTATCTACAATCCAATCTCCAGGTTCCATTTTCCCTTTATCATTAAATATAACATATCTTGTTTTTTCTTTTACAAGACCTGTACTTATATTAGGTGTACATAAATATAAATCATTTACTTTTTCGTAGCTTCCATCTACTACATCCATACCTGTAGCTGGCGTATAATCTAATATTTTAATTCCTATTTCCCTGCACCATTGTACTTGTCTTTTATTGTCTTTTACTCTTCCACTTGATACATAGTAAATTTCACCTTTATATACTACTACATAGTCTTCTTCTTTTTTACCTATATCATCTATAATATCTGTAATAGGAATTGATACATCTTCTACTTTAATATCATTAATAAATTCATCTTGTACTAATTCTTTAAGGATTTCTCCTGAATGAATTGTTTTTATATCCGTATTTTGGTCTTCTGTTACTCTCCAAGCTACATATAAATCAACTTTATCCCTATAAGCTGACATTTTTGTTTTAAATCCTGCTGCTTGTGCTTGTGCAAAAATACTATTTTCTCCCATTAAAATATTAATCGTTATACCTGCTAAAATTAATAAGACAACAACTGTAACTACTAATGCTATTAATGTAATTCCTTTTGCATTTTTTGATTTTTTCTTATACTCTTTCATAAATCCAACTCCTATACTTCATTGTAACTATATAAATTTTCTTCATACAGCCATTTGCAATTACTTTTTACTTTTTTTATTAAGCGGTAAGCATCACAATTTTTAGCATGTCCCATCCAAGAGTTTAATTGCATGCTGCTAAGTCTTAAGTCTAGATTTTTTTCATCATACAGTTCATTCCATACTTTTACCTTTTTGTATATTTTTTTCTTGTTTTCTTTCTTTAGTAAAATATGATCTTTGTAAATTTTATACCCACAAAATATAACACCTTGTTTTGCTTTAAAATAATTTGTTTTTTTGTTAAGTTCTAGCCCTAAATTTTCTTTTAAATATTGTCTTACTTTATTTAATATTTCTTTTGCCTCTTCCTTGTTTTTAGTAAGTAAAATAAAGTCATCCATATACCTAACATAGCATTTTACTTTTAACTTTTCTTTCACAAAGTGATCTACTTCATTCATATAAACATTTGCAAAATATTGTGAGGTGTAATTTCCAATTGGAATTCCTACTGGCTCTCTATTGTGGTAAATTAACTTTTTTGTTAAGCCTAAAAATCTTTCATCTTTTACTTTTTTTGTTATAATTTGCATTAATTTTTCTTTATTAATGCTATAGAAAAACTTAGATATATCACATTTTAATATGTAACAATCTGGATTTTCTTTTGTAAAATTGTACATATATTTACTAAATTTCTTTACTGCCTTATGTACTCCTCTTCCGTCAATACATGCATAAGTATCTTCTATAAATTTAGGAACGAAAATTGGTTTAATAAATTCTTCTACATACCATTGCTGAATAACTCTATCTACAAAAGGCAAAGACTGTATGACTCTTTTTTTAGGTTCATATATTAAAAACTCTCTATACTTTCCTACACGATATTGATTATTGTAAAGCTGTTTTAAAGTTTCTGTAATATTATTTGCTAAATTCATTTCATACTTTATAACTTCTTGACAATCTTTCTTTCCTTTTGCTGCTCTTTCATAGGCTTCTAACATATTTCTGAATTTTAATTTTTCATAAAATATATTATTTACCCTCTTTGACATGTTTTCATCCAACTTCCAACTAGTTTTCCAATTTCGCCTACATGTTCGTTCCAAACCATATAATTTTTTTGTGAAATATGTTGATATTTATAGGATATTGTGATTAAACTTTTTAGCACTAATAAATCTACATCAATTTCTCTTAAATACTCTAACTTTTCTTTATTTTCATATGCTTTCCATGCAAATATTACATTTTTAAGAGTTCGGTATAAATTATTTTTGATATCACTGCATAAATCAAATCTTTCACATTTTGGATACTTATTTAATAAGTTTTTTGAGTAGTATATTAAATTCGTCATTTTTTGGTAAATTAGCAATTTTTCATCTACTTTTGGCATCTTTTTTCCTCTTCTTTTTTGAAAGGTATAATGTTGCTTTTTCATACAAATTACTAAAACGACATTATTCTTCTTTATTTTACCATTCAAGGAAGGAATTATATTTCTTTTATATATGAAACCTTCGGAAAACTCCTTAAAGTTTTCCCTTCTAATTTTGAGATAATCTAACTTATTCTTCATATATTTTTTTGCTTTTAGATTACTCTTGCTATATAAAAGTACGGCTCCACACACCGCCACGCCACGCGCATAACAGGTGTTGTTAGCGTTATTCCAATTGAAAGAGAAAATACCGCCATTACCACGCCTGAATCCGTGTACCTCCGTTAGAGTC
>JAAWMH010000034.1 GCA_022798335.1 Clostridia bacterium | reverse complement strand
AACTTTAAAAGAATATATAAAAAAAGGATTTGTTATTAATAGCGAAATGCTAAAAAATGGACCGAAATTTGGAAAAGATTACTTTGATGAATTATTAGTCAAGATAAAAGAAATTAGAGCAAGTGAAAGAAGATTTTATCAAAAAATAACTGATATATACAAGGAATGTAGTTTTGATTATGATAAAAATAGTGAAACTACACAAGAATTTTACAAGAATGTTCAAAATAAGTTACACTTTGCAATTACTGGTATGACAGCACCTGAAATAATTTATAATAGAGCAGATAGTAAAAAAGAAAATATGGGATTAACAACATGGAAGAATGCACCAGATGGGAAAATACTTGAAACAGATGTAACAATAGCCAAAAATTATCTTTCACAAGAAGAAATTACAGAACTAAATAATTTAGTATCTATGTATCTTGACTATGCAGAAAGACAAGTAAAACTAGGTAAAATTATTTCAATGCAAGAGTGGAAAGAAAAGTTAGAAGTATTCTTAAAAATCAACGAATATAATATTTTAAAAGATAATGGAAAAATAAAAAGAGAAATAGCAGATAAATTAGCTTTAGATGAATATAAAAAGTATAGAGTTATACAAGATAAAAACTATATTTCAGACTTTGATGAGTTAGTAACAGAAACAAAAAAATTAAATAACATCTAAGCGATAAATTACAAATTAAGGGGAGGAGTTTATTATGTTAAGAAAAGAGGAAAGATTTGAAAAAATTTATTCACAAGGGGCTGTAAATGTAATTGAAATTTGGGTAGATAAGGAAACAGGAGTCAATTATATTTATAGACAATCAGGATATTCTGGAGGAATGACAGTTTTATTGGATGGTGAAGGAAAACCAGTTATTACTAAAGAATAATGACAACTTACAAGTTATAGAGCAAAAATTTTGATTAATAGTTGACAAATCACATAAAAACTGTTAATATAATTTTACAAAAGGCAATAGCAATATTGTCTAGTAATTTTGTGCATAATAACTGTTAGCAAAAAGTTGCAAAATATTTGCCAATATATTAATTGAATAAGTTAAAAGTAAGAATATGATGAAAAAAGTCATATTCTTTTTTGATGGTTTTACCAGAAAATGTATAAGTTCTATGAGGGCGTGGAACAATAAGAATGGTGATGCATTTGAAAGAAAATGGTAAACAAGAAAATCAAAATACAAAAGAAAAATATATCATTAAAGATGTTTATTCAAAAAATGTAGCAATAAATGTAAATGAAATTATCAAAAAATCTTTTCTAATAAACCTTAAAAATTGCAAACTGGATTAGTGTGAGAATCGCCGAAACGAAATTAAATAAAAACATGACGAAATTTGACAAAAATTTCTTAAAGTATGTTATAATAAGTTTAGGCGATTGCTTAAAGGGAGGGATAAAATGTACACATTACCAATAAGCAATCAAAAGACAAAAACATTTAAAGTTGGTCTTTATATAAGGTTATCAAGGGAAGATGGTGATAAAGAAGAAAGTTCTAGTGTTACAAATCAAAGGGAAATCTTAAAACGATTTATAAATGAAAATGAAAACTTTTTTATTGTAAAAGAATATGTAGATGATGGATGGACAGGTACAAACTTCAATAGACCAAGTTTTAAAGAAATGATAAAAGACATTGAAAAAGGCATTATTGATACAGTTATTACAAAAGACTTATCAAGACTTGGAAGAGATTATATTGATACAGGCTACTATTTGCAAAGATATTTTCCAGAACATAGTGTAAGGTATATTGCCATTTTAGATAATATTGATACTATCGAAGATGCTGGAATGAGTGATATAGCACCATTTAAAAGTATTATTAATGATATGTATGTCAAAGATATTTCTAAAAAGATTAGAAGTTCTTTAACAGAAAGAAGAAAAGCAGGAAACTTTTTGGGTGTAACAGCTCCTTATGGATATCAAAAAGATCCAGAGAATAAATATCATCTTATTATAGAGCCAAATGAAGCAGAAGTTGTAAAAAGAGTTTTTTTACTTTATTTGCAAGGAAATGGCTTAACTAAAATTGCTCAAATATTAACTAAAGAGGCAATACCTGTACCAGGGGAAACAAGAAATATTGGTAAAACGAAGAAAACTGTTTTATATGGTTCATGGAAACAAACAACCATTAGAAGGATACTAGAAAATAGAGTATATCTTGGTGATTTAGTTCAGTTTAAAAGAAAGAATGTCAACTATAAATCAAAGATTAGAGTAAAAGTGCCAGAAGAAGAAAGAGTTATTTGCAAAGGAACTCACGAGGCAATTATAACTGGAGAAGAGTTTGACAAGGTACAACAAATACTAGGTAAGAATACATCTTTTAAAGGAACAAAACATGATTACTTATTTAAAGGACTGTTATTTTGTGCTGAGTGTGGAGCAAGACTTAATGTAACATACTCTAATTATGCTCTAAAAAAATATGGAGAGTACAGATATACCACAATTTGTTATAGCTATTCAAGGTTATATAGTGATATTTGTACAAGGCATTCTAATAGTATACCAGTATTAGAAGAACTATTAATTAGTCATATTAAAGAAGTTTGCAAAAAGTATATTTCAAAAGATTTGCCAGACGAATTAATAAAAATAGCACAGCAAGAAAAAAGAAAACAGCAAGAACAATTTGATGCTCGAAAGAGAATAGAAGAACTAGAACAAAGAATAGAAGATAGTAGCTTATACATCAAAAACTTATATAAAGATAAAGTAAAAGGAATTGTATCAGAAACAGATTATATTCAGTTAACTCAGGAGTTTGCCAAAGATAGAGATTCCTATATTGAGGAAAAATCAAAATTAGAAGAACAATTAAATCAAAAATGTGCACAAAAAGAAGACATTGGAAAGCTGGAGAAATTAGCAAATGAATTCATTTCATTAGAAAGGCCAACAAAGGCATTATTACATGATTTAATTGAGAAAATTACAATTTCAGAAGAACATGAGATTACTATTTATTACAAATTTAGTGAACTAAATCAAATGGGTAGAGTAGAAGAAACTAAGCTAGAGAAAGCAAAAGTAGTAAATAGTAGAAATAAAAAAGCATCTTAATTTGAAAAATAATAAATAAAAATGAAGTAGCTAGCAGATGTTAAAGTTAAAATAATTTTTTAACAGCCACATCACTAGCTACTTCATATTTGAATTTGTTAAGAGCGTCTTTAGCTTCTGGAACTACAGATCTATTGCTGTTGCTGTTTGCCATATCTTTCACCTCCTAGAATGTGATAACAATTTTTTTGTATTTCGAAAAAACTTGATTGCTTTTTCAGTATTTATCATGTGCAGTATTCATTTTTTTAAACTGGTAAATTTTTGTAATTTTTATAGCAGCTATAACAAAAACACATTGACAATAATCTAAAAAAAAGAATATAATAGTTTTAAAAGAAAACACAATAGATATAGGAGATAATCAAATGAAAAAATTAAATAAAAAATTAGTTCAAATCTTAATTTTAAGTATTTGTATAATTTGTATTTTTTCAATTTCTAGTTATGCAGATGTAGGAAGCTTTGAAGATTATGGAGGCGGAAGCTCTTGGGGAGGAGGTTCCTGGGATAGCGGAAGTTCTTGGGACAGTAGCTATAGCTCAGGAGGAAATTTCATTTTTTTTGGTGGAGGCAGTTTTTGGACATGGCTTATTATCATGGCTATTATCATAGCAATAAATGTTTATAGAAGTAAACATCCAAGAAGACCACAAAATTATAACTATACACCAAACTATCAAACGCAAAGTATGAGCCAATTAGAGCAAAAGCAAACACAAATAGAAAATCAAATTCAAGTATCAGATGCAAATTTTAATAAAGAAGAGTTTATAGCATGGAGCAAAAATTTATTTATTAAATTGCAACAAGCATGGACAGCAAGAGATTGGGAAACAATTAGAGCTTTTGAAACAGAGAATTTATTTGAACAGCATAAAAATCAATTACAAGGCTATATTAATAATAAGCAAATCAATGTAATGGACAGAATTTGTGTGAATTATGCACATTTATATCATTATACAAAAGAAGGAGACAAAGAAATATTAACTGTAAGACTTAATTCTAGAATGGCAGATTATATTATAGATGAAACAACAAGTAAAGTCCTAAAAGGAGATAAGCAAACAGAAAGAGTAAATACCTACTTATTAACCTTTATTAGAAAAGACGGAGTAAAAACAATGCCAGGAACAATAGAAGTAAATACAACTAATTGCCCTAATTGTGGTGCACCAACTCTAATTACTTCAAGTGGTAAATGTGAATATTGTGGAAGTGTTCTTACTACAGGAGAATATAACTGGGTACTTTCTAATCTAGAAAGAGAAAGAACATAATAATTGATTTTATAGGAAAGCTGTTTTATTAAATAGAAGAAAAGCAGTATCCTAAAAAATATAAAATTGTGTAAAAGCACATAAGAAAGGAAGTAAAGATTATGGGACTAATAAAAGCAGCAGCAGGAGCGATAGGCTCTACATTAAAAGATCAATGGAAAGAGGCCGTTCGTTGTGAAGACATGAATAATGAAATATTAATGGTAAAGAAAACAACACCAACAGGAGTTATTACAAATAAAAGTACAATTATTGTAGCACCAGGGCAATGTGCTATCATTTATGATAATGGTAGAGTACTTGATGCTACAGCAGAAGAAGGAGTTTATGAGTTTGATACTTCATCATCACCATCTTTTTTTGCAGGGCAATTTGGAGCGACTTTTAAAGAAATGTGGCAAAGATTTACTTATAATGGGGCAACTGCAAAAGAGCAAGCAGTATTCTTCTTTAATACAAAAGAGATATTAGACAATAAATTTGGAACAGCAGCGCCAATCCCATTTCAAGACTGGTCACATCCAATTCCAAATCAAATGACAAATACAGTAACTCCATTGCGAGTACAAATTAAATGTTTTGGAAAATACACCTTTAGAATTAATAATCCAGCAGTATTTATGGAAGAACTTGCAGGAACAGCCAATATATATACCAAAGATAAAGTAGTAGAACAAATGAGAGCAGAAGTAATAGCAGTATTTCAAAATATTGTAAATGAATTAGGAACAGAAAAATATAAAGTACCAGTATTAGCAATGCCAAGCCAAACAGACGAAATAAGAACAATGATGAATGAAATGGTATTTGATGAACCAGTTAGAAGAAGAGGACTTTCTATAGTGACTTTTGCAGTAGAATCTGTTACTTTAGATGAAGAATCAGCAAAAAAAATAGATCAATATGAATTAAGTTCAAATGCTCATATGCAACAAGGAAGACTAGTAGATGCTTATGCAGATGCAGTACAAAGTGCAGCAGAAAATAAAAGTGGTTCTATGAATGGATTTATGGGAATTGGAATGATGAATATGGCAACAAATGGAATGGTAGGAGGAGCAGCTAGCGGCCCATGGAATGCACAAAATGTTCAAAATAGTACTATGGATTTAAGTAAAACTACAGAAAGTAAGCCAGAAGTTACAGGAGCTGCAACACTAGAAGAAAAGTTAAGCACAGATGAATGGATTTGTGAATGTGGAGCAAAAAATAATGGAAAATTCTGTAGCAATTGTGGAAAGCCAAAAATAGATAAAAAAATATGTCCAAATTGTAAAAAAGTAAATGAAAATACAGATAAATTTTGCAACGAATGTGGAACAAAATTAGACTAAAAATAGAAAAAATAGAGAATACTTTTCATATATTCTCTATTTTTAAGTTAAAAATTTGAAAGAGGAACAAAGGAGAAAAAATGTATAAATTAATTGCAATAGACTTAGATGGTACATTATTAAATTCATATGGGCAAATTTCTAAAAAAAACAAAGAAGCTATAAAAAAGGCAATAGAAAAGAAAGTAGAAGTAGTGTTAACTTCTGGAAGAGGAGGAGCTTCAGTAGAAAATTTAGCAAACGAAATAGGAGCTAACCACTATATGATTTGTGGAAATGGAGCTATGATTTATGACTTGCAAAAAAATGAGCTAATGTATAACAACTTTTTAAGTCAAAAAAAGGTATTACAGCTTATTGAAATATGTGAAGAAAACAGCATTTATTATAGTATTTATACACAAGATAGCATTATTACAAAAAACTTAAATTATAATGTACTTTTTTATCATCAAGAAAATGCCAACAAACCAGATAATAAAAAGACCAATATATATATTGTACAAGATATTTATGAATATGTATTAAATCGAAAAGAAGATGACTATATTAAAGTAAATATTTGTGATGATAATAATATTATTTTTCAAAGTATTATTAAAAAACTAAGAAAAGTAAAAGGAATAGATGTATTAGATGTAGGTCATATGTCTCGTAAAATTATTAAATCTGGAACAGAAGAGTTTTCAATAGAATATTTTTATACAGAAATAAGCAGCCAAAATGTAGATAAATGGACAGCAATTGATTATTTAATCAAGCAAATAAATATTAAAAAAGAAGAAGTAATAGCAATTGGAGATAATATAAATGATAAAACGATGCTAGAAAATGCAGGTTTAGGAGTAGCAATGGCAAATAGTGCACCCTACATCCAAAAAATGGCTAAAATGGTAACAGACAGTAATAATGAAGATGGTGTTGCAAAAGTGATAGAGGAGCAAATTTTAGAAAAATGAGAAAAAAATTCTAAAAACAAATCGAATAAACAAATAAAAAATGCACATAACTATTAGTAAATAGGAATGTGTATTTTTTATGTCTGAATGTAAAAAGAAAGGAGTTTTTATGAATAAAGAAGATAAAGCAGGTAATTTAAAAAATGATATGTTAGATAAAAAAAGAGAAATAGAAAATAACAAAAAGGTACAAACAAGAAAAATGAAAGAAGAAATAGGAGAGATAGAAGAAATAGAAGATGTAACAAAGTATGGAGAATTTGTATCCTCCTATTTTGCATGGCTTACATTAGAAAAACAAAAACAAAAAGCAAAAGAAATGGAAGATATAACAGATAAGTAAATTCACAAAATATTCACAAAAACAGTATTGACAAAAGAAAAAAAGAGAGTATAATAAAATTATAGGTCAAAGAAAGTCAAAGTCTAAAAAGTAATAAAAGCTAAAAACTAAAACAGAGGAAGTGATAAAAGCAATGCGAATATCAGATATGATAGAGGACTTTATCAAAGAAATGTTTTCAGAAGAAGACTTTATTGAAATACAAAGAAATGACTTAGCACAACATTTTAATTGTGTACCATCACAAATTAATTATGTAATAGCTACTAGGTTTAATCCATCGCAAGGATATTATGTAGAAAGCAAACGTGGTGGAGGAGGTCATATTAAAATAAAAAAAATTAATATTACTAAAAGCAATTATTTAATGCATGCTATTAGCAGTATAGGAGAAAAAATAACTTCGCAAGAAGTAGACATTTTTATTAGCAACTTTTTATCAGAAGATATTGTATCTAGCTTAGAGGCAAAGCTATTAAAAGTTGCAACAAGTGATAATGTGTTAACAATACCACAAGAGTATAGAGATACATTAAGGGCAAACATTTTTAAAAATATGCTAGTTAATTTAGTAGAAGATTAAGGAGGAGAAAAATTATGCTATGTCAACATTGTGGAAAAAATGAAGTGAATTTTCGTTATACTCAAATTATTAACGGAGTCAAAAAAGAAATGGCACTATGTGATAAATGTGCTAAAAGTCTAGGATTAGAAAGCTTAGATTTTAATATGCCAATTAATTTTTCAAGCTTTCTAGGAGACTTTTTTGGGGGAGAAACAGCAGACTTTTTACCAAGTTTTACAAAAACACAAACTCTAAAGTGCAACCATTGCAAAACAACTTATGATGAATTTGTAGAAACAGGAAAATTTGGTTGTAGTAAGTGTTATGATGTTTTTTCAGAAGGACTAAACAATGTATTAAAAAATATACAGGGTTCTATAGCACATATAGGAAGAAAAAGTAGATTAAGTTACGTAGAGAAAAAACAAGTGTCACAAGATATTCAAAAAGCAAAAAAGGAAGTAACAAAACTAGAAGAAAAAGTAGAAACAAAAAAGAAAGGCTGCGAAAATAATAAAGAAGAAAGAGTCCAAAAATTAAATAGTGAACTAAAACAAGCTATTAAAGAAGAACGTTATGAAGATGCTGCAAAAATAAGAGACGAAATTAAAAGGTTGTGTTAGTGCGGTTACGCACTTACAAACCTTTATATGCAGCTTGCTGCAAAGAGGGTGGAGTAGTGCGGCTACGCACTTATAAACCTTTATATGTAGCTTGCTGCAAAAAGGTTAGGGTAAAAAGGGACAGTCCCCAATTCCCTTTTTGGGGTAAAAGAGAACAGGTCAAGTAAAGAAAGTTGCTGCTCCACTAAAGGAGTGTCCCCAAACTGACAGTTTTGGTCATTTAAGCAACGTCCCTAAACTGACAAAAATAGGAGGTAGAAGAATGATGAATTGGTATTTGCAAAATGGAAGAGATTCAGATATAGTAATAAGTACAAGAGTAAGAGTTGCTAGAAATTTAGAGGAATATCCATTTCCAACTAAGTTTTCAAAAGAGCAAGCAGAGAATGTATTAAAAGCGATAAAAGAAATTGTGCCAAGTCTTGGATATGGACTAAAATTTATTAACTTAAATGATATTGATGATATTACAAAAGTAAGTTTAGTAGAAAAGCATGTAATTAGCCCGGAATTTGCAGCAAATAAAAATAAAGTAGGTGCAATTTTAATTAATAAAGAAGAAAATATCTGCATGATGATTAATGAAGAAGATCATATTCGCCTGCAAGTATTTTCATCAGGTTTAGAGTTAGAAAATTTAAAAAATTTAGTAGTTGAAATAGATGAAAAGTTAGATAGTATGTTAAACTATGCAGTACATAGTAAGTATGGGTATTTAACGGCGTGCCCAACTAATGTAGGAACTGCTATGCGTGCTTCTGTTATGGTACATTTGCCAGCTCTAACAATGACAGGAAATATTAATAAAATTTTAAATATTGTAAATGGTTTTGGCATGAACATTCGTGGCATTTATGGAGAAGGAACGCAAAGCCAAGGTGAAATTTATCAAATTTCAAATAATCAAACTTTAGGATTAACAGAAAATGATATTATAAAAAATATTAATACTATTACAGAAAAAGTAATTGATCAAGAAAGAATGGCAAGAAAATACTTAGCTAAAAATTCGATTGATTTAGAAGATAGGGTTTACCGTGCTTATGGAACACTTGCTTATGCAACAAAATTGTCATCAGATGAATGCAAAAAACTACTTTCCTATGTAAAATTAGGGACAGATTTAGGTATTATTAAAGAATTAGATGATAGTAAAATTACTAAATTATATTTATATAACCAGCCAGCAAATCTGCAAAAATATGTAGGAAAACCATTAGATGGATATGAAAGAGAAATAAAAAGACCAGAGGTAATAAAAGAAATTATACAAACTTAATAAGAGAGCAAAGAATAAAACTGCTCACTTTGGAAAGAAGGAAAAAAGAAAGGAGAAAAAGTTAAAAATGATGTATAAATTTACAAAACGAGTAGAGCAAGCGTTAGAGCTTGCAAATGTTTTAGCAGCACAATTAGGTCATAATTATATTGGTACAGAGCATATTTTATATGGATTAATAAAAGAAGGAAGTGGAGTTGCAAGTCAAGTGCTATTAGCACAAGAGATGACTCCTGAAAAGGTAATAGAAGAAATTGAAACTTTAATTGGAAAAGGAGAAGAAATTCACGATGAAGCTACTATAGGATTTACTCCTAGAAGTAAAAGGGTAATTGAAAATGCTTTTATGGAAGCAAGAAAGTTAGGCTCTGAGTTTATCGGAACAGAGCATTTACTAATTGGTATTATGCGTGAAGGCGATAGTGTAGCAGTTAGAATTATGATGGACTTGCAAGTTAACCCACAAAAACTTTATAATGAAATTATTAAAGTAATTAATGAAGATGAAAATATAGGAGCAAATGAAAAGCGTGCAGCAAGTAAAATAAAAGGAAGCTATAACCAAACGCCTACTTTGAATCAATTTGGAACAGATTTAACAAAAAGAGCAGTAGAGGGAAAGTTAGACCCAGTAATTGGCAGAAAAGATGAAATAGAAAGAGTTATTCAAATTTTATCGAGAAGAACTAAAAATAATCCATGTTTGATTGGTGAACCAGGTGTTGGAAAAACAGCAGTAGCAGAAGGGCTAGCAGAAAAGGTGATTGTAGAAGATGTTCCTCAAATGCTAAAAAACAAAAGAGTTGTTAGCTTAGACATTGCAAGTATGGTAGCAGGAGCTAAGTATAGAGGAGACTTTGAAGAAAGAATAAAAAAATGTTTAGAAGAAGTAAAAAAGGCAGGAGATGTTATTTTATTTATTGACGAAGTGCATACCATTGTAGGAGCAGGTTCAGCAGAAGGAGCCGTAGATGCAGCAAATATTTTAAAGCCACTCTTAGCAAGAGGGGAAGTACAAGTAATTGGTGCTACTACTTTAAATGAATACCGTAAATATATTGAAAAAGATAGTGCATTAGAAAGACGTTTTAGTCCAGTAACAGTAGGAGAGCCATCTAATGAAGAAACTACAGAGATTTTAAAAGGAATAAGAGATAAATATGAGGCTCATCATAATGTAAAAATTACAGATGAAGCAATTAAGGCAGCAGTAGACCTTTCCATAAGATATATCAATGATAGATTTTTGCCAGATAAGGCCATTGACTTAGTGGATGAAGCAGCTTCAAGAGTAAAAATGAGAACTTATACACAACCAGATTCATTAAAGAAATTAGAAGAAAAAATTAGTAATTTAGATAAAGAAAAAGAAGATGCTATACGTTTGCAAGATTTTGAAAAAGCAGCAGGACTTCGAGACAAAGAAAAAGAAACAAAGGAGAAATTACAAAAAGAAAAAGAAAGATGGGAAAGTAAAAACACAAAAAGTGTAACAGTATTAACAGAAGAAGACATTGCAGAAGTAGTATCTAGTTGGACAGGAGTACCAGTTCAAAAATTAACACAAAGCGAAAACGAAAAGCTAAAAAATTTAGAGCAGACTTTACATCAAAGAGTAATTGGTCAAAATGAAGCGGTAGAAGCAGTAAGTAAAGCAATTAGAAGAGGAAGAGTAGGCTTAAAAGATCCAAATCGTCCTATTGGTTCGTTTCTATTTTTAGGACCAACAGGAGTTGGAAAAACAGAGCTATCAAAAGCATTAGCAGAGAGCTTATTTGGAAATGAAGATGCTATGATACGTGTAGATATGTCTGAATATATGGAAGGACATTCTGTAGCAAAACTAATTGGTTCTCCTCCAGGATATGTAGGCTTTGATGAAGGCGGACAGCTTACAGAAAAAATTAGAAGAAAACCATATTCTGTTATTCTATTTGATGAAATAGAAAAAGCACATCCAGATGTTATGAATATGTTACTTCAAATTTTAGATGATGGGCGTTTAACCGATAGCCAAGGAAGAACTGTAAATTTTAAAAACACAGTAGTAATTATGACCTCTAATGTAGGGGCTAGAATGATTACTGACAAAAATACATTAGGGTTTACAGCATCAGTAGATAAAAAAGAAGAAGCACAAAAAGAATATGAAGCTATAAAAAAAGACGTTATGGGAGAGCTTAAAAAGCAGTTTAGACCAGAGTTTATTAACCGTATTGATGAAATTATTGTGTTCCATAAACTAACAGACGAAGACATTAAACAAATTATTGACATTATGATAAAACAAGTAGAAAACCGCCTAAAAGAACAAAATATGGAATTGCAAATAGAAGATAGTGTAAAAGAACTAATTGCCAAAAAAGGAATTGATACAAATTATGGAGCAAGACCACTAAAAAGGGCAATTCAAAATATGTTAGAAGATAAAATAGCAGAAGAAATTCTAGATGGAACAATAAAACCAAATAAAAAAGCAAAAGTAGTGGCAGAAGAAGAAAAGATAGTTATTAAATAAAAAATTTAAAGGTATCCTAAAAATAGAATACCTTTAAATTTTTTATTCTACAAAGAGTACCTAATCAGTAAAACGTTTTATGCCGTAAATGACAATTGCAGAAAATAGTATAGTGACAACCATCTCGGGATTGCAAATAACAATTGTAATAATGATTGCGGTAATACAAATAGCAAGAACACAGTAGAATAAGTACTTCATAATAGATATCACCTTTCTGAAATAAAATAAAAATAGAATAAATAAATTATAACAGAAAGGTGAAAAAACACAAATATTTTACGTAAATAGTTGACAAAAAGCTGAAAATGGAGTATAATAAATATTGTTAAGCCCTATGAGGGCAAAATGCTTCTGAAAGGAAGCAAATTTGAAAATAGGAGGCATGAGCTATGAGACGATGTCGACGCATGAAGAACCTTCTGTAATCGTGAGACACCGGCGGCGTTCCAGGCCGAAGACCTGGACGACCGTATAGGAGGAAAATCATGACGATTTACGACACAAGTTAAAACTCATACCCCAGCAAAACCACACACCCGCGGCCAAATGGTCGCGGGTAGTTTTTTTCATTGATTTGAAATAGCAATATTTTAAATAGCAATAGGATTTACATGAACTACTGCTTTATAAATTTTTTCTAAATTGCAAGCATCTTTTTCTAATTGGTCTGCTAAATTATGGCTTTCAAAAGTAGACATATTGCCATCGACGTAAATAGTTAAAACAACAATATATTGGTAACCAACAGGAGTAGATGCAATTTTATCTATTTTTTGTATTTCTTTATAGTGATGAGCTAAATCTAAAATAAGTTCAGCCGTTTTATCATCAATTGAAATATCCATAAGTACATTATAACTTTCTAAAAAGATTTTACAACCAGTTAAACAAATCCATACAGAAATTCCAATACCAACAATACCATCAAACCAATAAATACCTACTAAAGTAAGTAAAACAGAAATAAGAGTAAAAGTAGTTACAATACAGTCGTTACGGTGGTCTTTTTGATTAGCTTCTAATAAAATATTATGATATTTTTTAGCAAGACGATGTGTATATAAAAAAAGCATAAATTTAGTAATAATAGTAATAATACAAACAATTACTAAAAACCAAGAAAAGGTTAAACTACTTCCGTAAATTAAAGTATAAATAGAGTCATAAAGTAGTTTAAATGAAACCAAAATCATAGAAATAGAAATAAGCATAGAAAAAATATACTCTGCTTTTCCATGACCAAAATTGTGACTATTATCTTGTGGTTCACTTGCAATTTTATTTCCTACAAAAGTCATAAGTGAGGCAAAAATATCACCTGCACTATTAGCAGCATCTGCTATCATAGCTTGACTTTTAAAAAGAAAGCCTACACTTGCTTTTATGATAAGCAAGAATAAGTTTCCAATCATACCAAAAAGTCCAGCTTTTTTAGTTTCTTCAAAACGGTTCATTTTTTTTAAATCCTTAATTTAATATTTGAATTTATCATTACAAAACTCATAAAACTGTGGTTAAAACAAAATGAAATTCATTATATCATAGTTTACAAGAAATGTATATTTTTATGATAAAGAATTGTTAAAATTTTATGGTTGCACAAAAAAAACAATAATGATATAATAAAAAAAATGAGAAACAAAGGAGTAAGCACATGGAGTTTATAGCAGTTATCTGTTTGCTAGTTTTTATTATATTTGTTTTAGTAGCTTTAGCAGTTATGCAAATTCGAATGGCAGGAATAAAAATAAAAGACTTTATGGGTTTTATACAAGCAAATGAAATGCTAGATAAATTACATAGATTTTCTAGAAGATATAAAATAATGAGTCCACAAGAGCAAATTATTTTTTTAGCAGAAGCAGAAAAGGTTTTTGATGCATATGATAAAATTCCTTCTATTGTATGGGAAGATGAATATCGTAAGTATTCAGAAGTGTTACAGGCCTATCAAAATATTAGAATGACAAGGTGGAGCGAAAACCAAAATAAAAAATAAAATATTGTTTAGAAATTTAAGTTTCTAAGCAATATTTTTTTGCATAATTATAGTAGAAAAATACATATACTAGTATAAGAAATAAAAAGAATAGAGGAGAATTTATGAAAATTCGATATTTTGATCATGCTGCAACTACGCCAGTAAGTAGCAGTGTAGTACAAGAAATGTTACCATATTTTGAATTACAATATGGGAATGCATCATCCGCTTACAGTATAGGAAGGCAAGCAAAAAAAGCCATAGAACAGGCAAGAAAGAAAGTAGCAAGTAATATAGGGGCAAATCCAAAAGAAATTTATTTTACTTCTTGTGGAAGTGAAAGTGATAATTTAGCAGTTAAAGGAGTAGTATATGCAAACCGCAAAAAAGGAAATCATATTATTACTAGTAAAATAGAGCATCATGCAGTATTAAATAGTTGCAAAACGTTAGAAAAGCAAGGCTTTGAAGTGACTTATTTAAATGTTGATCAAAATGGATTTGTAGATTTAGAACAATTAGTAAATTCTATTAGACCAACAACCATACTAATTTCTATTATGTTTGCTAATAATGAAATAGGAACAATTGAACCAATAGAAAAGATAGGGGAAATAGCAGGCAAAAATCATATCATTTTTCATACAGACAGTGTGCAAGCTATTCGGAAATGTAAAAATAAATGTAGATGCATATCATATAGATTTATTATCTATGTCGGGTCATAAATTTTATGCTCCAAAAGGAGTAGGTGCTTTATATGTACGAGAGGGAGTTCCATTTGAAAAAATGCAAGATGGTGGGCACCAAGAAAAAGATAAAAGAGCAGGAACAGAAAATGTAGCAGAAATTGTAGGATTAGGTAAAGCAATAGAAGAAATTTACCAAAAATATGATGAATATAATACTAAATTGCAAAACTTAAGAGATTTATATATACAAAAAGTAGAAAGTATATTTCCACAAGCAAAATTAAATGGAGATAGAATAAATAGATTACCAGGTAATAGTAGCTTTTCGTTTCCAGGAATAAATGCACAAGAATTATTATTAGATTTAGATGCAAGAGGAATTTGTGCGTCAGCAGGATCTGCTTGTAGTACGGGAAACCCAGAACCTTCTCATGTATTAACTGCATTAGGACTACCATCAAATTTAGCACAAGGGACCTTAAGAGTTACCTTTGGAAAAGATAATACCAAAGAAGATATAGAATATTTAGTAGAAAGTTTAAAAGAAATTTTAATAGACAAGACCAAACAATAACAAGTATTGAAAAAAATGGAATATTATGGTATGATTAAAAAATCAATAGAAGAAAGGGAAAAGAAAATGAGAAAAAAATGGTGGATTTTCTTAATAATCATACTAGCAATAATAGCTCTAGTAGGAATTTTACTAGTAATTCCAAAGAAAAAAAGTGAGCTAAAAGAAGGAAAAACAAAAATTGTAACATCATTTTATCCAATATATATTATGACACTAAATCTAACACAAGGTGCACAAAATATAGAAATAACCAATTTAGCACAAAATGATGTAGGATGTTTACATGATTATACATTATCTACTGCAGATATGAAAAAAATAGAAAATGCAGATATATTGATACAAAATGGTTTAGGATTAGAAAATTTTATAGATAAAATAATAGAGGCATATTCAAATTTAAAAATTATCAATAGTGGGGAAGAAATTATTAATAAAATACAAGAGGGAGATAAAGTAAACCCTCATATATGGACAAGCATTGAAAATTATACAAAGCAAATAGAGGTAATTACACAAAAGTTATGTGAATATAATCCAGAAAATGCACAAATTTATCAAGCAAATTATCAGAAGTATTTAAAAACATTAAATGATTTAAAATTAGAGTATAATACAAAGCTACAAAAATTAAATGGAAGTAAAGTAATTTGCTTAAATGAAACATTAACATACTTAGCAAGAGATTTACAGATGCAAGTAACATCAGTAGAAACAAACCACGAAGAAAGTACATTATCTGCTGACACTGTAAAAAATATTATTGAAAAAATGAAGCAAGAAAATATAAAAATTATTTTTGTAGGTTCAGAAGATGATTTGAAAAATGCACAAACACTAGCAGCAGAAACAGGAGCTAAAATATATTCTTTAGAAACAGCAATGGTAGGAGAAGTAAACAAAGATGCATATATAACCAAGATGACAGAAAATTTAGAAGTACTAAAACAAATAGAAAATAGGTGAAAAGAAAATGGGTGAATCAGCAGCTTGTGGGTTACACTGTATAAAAATGAACAATATTGGTGTAAAATTTGGAAGAGAAGTAGTATTAAAAAATGTAAATATTCATGTACATTGTGGGCAATTAACAGTTATTATTGGCAGAAATGGTGCACGGCAAAACTACTTTGCTAAAAGCCATTTTAGGGGAAATAGAACATACTGGGAACATTACTTTTATGGATATGAAAAAGAATATAACTAAAAAAATAAAAATAGGCTATGTGCCCCAAGCTATTCATATAGAAAAGCATATGCCAACTACTGTATATGATTTATTTGCTTCTTGTATTTGCCATGTGCCAGTGTTTTTTAAAAAAGATAAAAAGATTTATCAAGAAATCAAAGAACAACTAAAATTATTTGGTGCAGAGAAATTAATTGATAAAAGTATAGGAGATTTATCAGGGGGGGAACTACAAAGAGTACTTTTAGCAATTGCAACAAAGCCAACACCTAATTTACTTATTTTAGATGAGCCTGTTTCAGGCATAGATAAAAATGGAACAAGAGATTTTTATGAGTTAGTAAATAATCTAAAAACAAAGTATGATATGTCTATTTTATTAGTATCACATAATTTAGAGTTAACTAAAAAATATGCAGATAAAGTAATATTATTAGATAAAGAAGTAATAAAAGAAGGAACACCAGAAGAAGTATTTAGCAGTTTAGAATTTCAAAATCGTTTTGAAAGATGAAAAAAATGAGACATTGGGGACAGTCCCCAATGTCTCAAAAGGAGTAATTATGGAGGCAATATATAGTGTATTAGAAATGCTACTACCATTTGATTTTATACAATATACTTTTATGAAAAATGCACTAATAGCTATTATTTTAGTAACACCAATCTTTGCTGTTTTAGGAACAATGATAGTAAACAATAAAATGGCATTTTTCTCTGATGCTTTAGGACATTCTGCCTTAACAGGAATTGCAATAGGAATGCTTTTGCGGTATTACTAATATTAATATTTCTATGATTTTATTTGCCATTAGTTTTGCTTTATTATTAAACTTTGTAAAAAACAAAACAACTTATGGAGCAGATACGATTATTAGTGTATTTTCTTCTATTGCAATTGCAGCTCGGACTTGCAATGCTTGCCTCTCGGAGGAAATTTTAACAAATATTCTAGTTATTTAGTAGGCGATATTTTAAGTATTAGTACAGCTGAAATTGTATATTTGTTTATAGCTTTTATTGTAGTAGGAGTATTTTGGTATTTTACATTTAACAAGTTAAATGTTCTTAGTATTAATCAAACTTTAGCTAAAAGTAGAGGAGTAAATACAAAATTAATTGATAACATTTTTGCTGTTTTAATTGCTATTATTGTTATGATTTCTATTCGATGGATTGGTATTTTACTAATTAATTCACTTCTGATTTTACCAGCAGCATCTAGCAGAAATATAGCTAAAAATATGAGAAGTTATCATTTATTTTCTGTAATTTTTTCGGTATTTTCGGGAATTGTAGGGCTTATCATTTCTTATTATTATAATATACCAACAGGTCCAATGATTGTTATTATTTCGGGAATCATATATTTTATTACTTTTGGACTAAAAAGATTAGTAAAACAATAAAAAAATTAAAGCGGCTTAATCAGCCGCTTTAATTAAGTTTGTATTAAATTTGAATGTTAACTCTAAGGTGAGACTATAATATTTTTAAAATTTTTTTAGCTCTTTCTACATCTTCAGAAGTAGCTTCAGGAGTATTGTCTAAAGGATAGTCAATACCAAGCTCTTTCCATTTAAAACGTCCCATACTATGATAAGGAAGAACTTCTATCTTTTTTACTGTAGATAGGGAAGAGACAAAATGCTCTAACATTTCTAAATCTTCTTTTTTATCTGTAATGCCAGGTACTAAAACTTGTCTTATCCACATATCTTTGCCAATAGAACTCAAATACTGAGCAAAAGCTAATTCTTGTTTATTAGAAATACCAGTTAAGTCTTTACAAATTTCATCATTGATACATTTAATATCTAACAAGAATAAATCTGTTAAATCAATTACTTTTTTTATGTCTTCAGTAATAGCAAAATTTCCAGAAGTGTCAATAGCTGTATGAACTCCTTGCGCTTTCAAATGTGTAAAAAGCTCTGTTACAAATTTTAATTGTAGCAAAGGTTCTCCACCACTTACTGTAATGCCACCACCAGAAGGCATAAAGTAGTTTTTATATTTCTCAATTTTAGTTAATACTTCACCAGTAGTATATTCTTCACCACCACATAAATCCCAGGTATCTCTATTATGGCAGTATTTACATTTTAAACTACAACCTTGCATGAAAATTACAAACCTAATACCAGGTCCATCAACTGTACCAAAAGATTCAAATGAGTGTATTCTAGCTTTTAACTCTTTCATAGAGCCTCCTTGTTTTAAATAAATAGGAGAGTTCCATTTAGGAACCCCCGCTTTTTTTACTTTGAGACTATCCTAAAGATGTGCTTAAATTTTTTCATGAATAGTTCTATTAATAACATCTAATTGTTGTTCTCTTGTTAAGTTTGTAAATTTAACAGCATATCCAGAAACACGAATGGTTAATTGTGGGTAATTTTCTGGATGTTCCATAGCATCTAATAATAAAGCTCTATCAAATACATTTACATTAATATGATGTCCTGTTTGAGTAAAGAAACCATCTAACATACTTACTAAGTTATTTGTTTTTGCTTCATCATCTTTTCCAAGTGTTCCAGGTGTAATAGAGAAAGTATAGGAAATACCATCTTCAGAATATTCATAAGGAAGTTTAGCTATTGTATTCATTACAGCTAAAGCTCCATTAGTATCTCTACCATGAAGTGGATTAGCTCCAGGTCCGAAAGGTTCACCATCACGTCTACCATCAGGAGTATTACCAGTATTTTTACCATATACAACATTTGAAGTAATAGTAAGAACAGATAAAGTAGTTCTTGAATTTCTGTAAGTATGATGTCTTTCTAACTTTTTCATAAAGGTTTTTACTAAATTTACGGCAATTTCGTCAACTCTTTCATCATCATTTCCGTATTTTGGGAAGTCACCTTCAACTTCATAATCAACTGCTAAACCAGTGTCGTCACGAATTACTTTTACTTTAGCATATTTTATAGCAGATAAAGAATCGGCTGCAACAGATAAACCTGCAATACCACATGCCATAGTTCTTAAAAGATCTCTTTCTTTATCATGTAAAGCCATTTCTAATGCTTCATAAGAATATTTGTCATGCATATAATGAATCATGTTAAGTGCTTTAATATATGTTTGTGCTAAATATTCCATCATGTTATCAAATTTAGCCATAACTTCTTCATAGTTTAAATATTCAGAAGTGATTGGAGCAAATAAAGGTGTAATTTGTTTGCCGCTTTTTTCATCTCTACCACCATTGATAGCATAAAGTAAAGCTTTTGCTAAGTTTGCTCTAGCACCAAAGAATTGCATTTGTTTACCAATTTTCATAGCAGATACACAACATGCAATACCATAGTCATCTCCTAAAGTAATTCTCATTAAATCATCATTTTCATATTGAATAGAAGAAGTCTTAATAGAAATATCAGCACAGAATTTTTTAAATCCTTCTGGTAAGTTTTTAGACCATAGTACAGTTAAGTTTGGTTCTGGTGCAGGTCCTAAGTTTACTAATGTGTGTAATACTCTAAAAGAGTTTTTAGTAACTAAAGGTCTACCATCAATTCCCATACCACCAATACTTTCTGTTACCCAAACTGGATCTCCACTAAATAAAGCGTTATATTCAGGTGCTCTTAAGAAACGAACTAGTCTTAGCTTCATTACGAAATGATCCATTAATTCTTGAGCTACTTCTTCTGTTAAAGTACCATTTTTTAAATCTCTTTCAATATAAATATCTAAGAAAGTAGAAGTTCTACCTAAACTCATAGCAGCACCGTTTTGATCTTTAATTGCTCCTAAATAAGCAAAATATAACCATTGGAATGCTTCTTTTGCAGTTTGAGCTGGCATAGAAATATCAAATCCATAACTTTGAGCCATAGCTTTTAATTGATTTAAAGCATCTATTTGGTCGTATACTTCTTCACGGCTTCTAATAATTTCTTCTGTCATTTCATTACTATCTAATATAGATAAATATTCTTGTTTTTCTGCGATTAAAGCGTCTACACCATATAAAGCAACACGTCTGTAATCACCAATAATTCTTCCACGACCATAACCATCTGGAAGACCAGTAATTAAGTGTGAGCTTCTAGCTGCTCTAATATCTGGCGTATATACTGAAAAAACGCCATCATTATGTGTTTTTCTTAAATTATGATAAATATGTGCAAGTTCTTCATCTACTTTATAGCCATAGCTTTCACAAGACTTTTCTACTATTCTAATACCACCATTTGGCATAATAGCTCTTTTTAAAGGTGCATCTGTTTGAACACCCACAATTTCTTCTAAATCTTTATTAATATAGCCTGGGGCATATCTATCTATTCCAGATGGAGTTTTAGTATCTACATCTAAAACATCTCCATTTTCTTTTTCTTTTTTATATAGTTCTAATACATTTTCCCATAGCTGTTTGGTTTTATTAGTTGGACCTGCTAAAAAAGAATCATCTCCTTCATAAGGTGTATAGTTAGCTTGAATAAATCCTCTAACGTCAATTTCTTTGGTCCATTCACCTTGTTTATTAAAACCTTCCCATTGTTTAAAATCCATCTAAAAAATCCTCCTTAATATATGATTTTTGAATATAGAAATTAATAAAAATTTCAATCCCATATCTTATTAAGCATATCATATTTTATGCACAATAGCAACATTTTTTGACAAGAAAATTTACTTTTTGTAAATGAAAAAAAGTAAGAAACAAAAATATTTCTTACTTTAATATAACCAATTGTTAAAAAAACTATTCTTCTTCTTCACTAATTACTCTAGCTATTTTGTAAATTAGCTTTTGCTTTTCAGGAGAAACTGAATTTAAAATATCATTAAATTCAGAAGATAAGTAATTAGTAGATTTACTAGAAGCACCATTTAGAATGTAACCTTCTGAAACACCTAAAATATCACAAATTTGAGTTAGTCTTTTTAAATTAATATGAGAATTACCTCTTTCAATTCTACTTAAAAATGCAATAGAAACATCTAATTGTTCTGCTAAATTTTCTTGTGTCATCTTTTTATCTATTCTAGCTTTTTTTAATCTTTGTCCAATAATTGTGTAATCAAGTGCCATAAATTTTCCCCTCCACATTTTATTTATGAATTTATATATAGCATTTATTTAGAAGACTTCAAAGAAACAATATGGTTAATGTTTCTTTATAAATTACATAAAACTTTCTGCTATTATTGTGCATCCAAAATAAAAAAATATGCGAATAATACTAAGGAAAAGACTTCAAAAATTGGAAAAATTTTCAAAAAAATCAGAACAAAAATAATCTTATGTTTTTCGACAAAAAAAGACATTTTTTTTAACAAGTTGATAAAATTACAAAAAAACTGTAACAAAACATATCATTTTAATCTCTTATTTTATAAGATAGAAGAAATAAAAAGAAAGGGGGAGTAATTAAGAGTGCAGAAGATAGAAGAAATGTATGTAGAATATTCTAAGCAAGTATATAAGTATTTATTCTGTTTAACTCACAATGAACATTTAGCAGAAGAACTAACCCAAGAAACATTTTATATTGCCCTAAAAAAGACTCATAGCTTTCGAGGAGAATGTAAATTATATGTGTGGCTTTGCCAAATAGCAAAACATTTATATTATAAAGAATTAAAAAAACATAAAAGATTAGAGACAATACCATTACAAGAAATGCAAAACAGGCAAGTAGCTAGGGAAGATGGTATGGAAAATAATTGTATAAGTCAATTAGATATGTATCAAAAAATGGAAAGGCTAGAAGAAAAAGAAAGAGAAGTTATGTACTTAAGAATTATGGCAGATTTAAGTTTTAAACAAATAGGAGAACTCTTAAATATAAGTGAAAACTTAGCAAGAGTAACATTTTATAGAGCAAAATTAAAAATAAAGGAGGATGAGGAAAATGAAAAAAAGTGAAGAATGTAAAATTGTAAGAGATTTATTACCAAGCTGTGTAGATAAAGTTACAGATGAAGTGACGAATGAATTTATACAAAAACACATTGAAGAATGTGAAGAATGTAAAAAGATATTAACCAAAATGGGAGAAGAAGTTATCTTAGATAAAGTAAAAGAAAAAGAAAAGCTAGACTATTTAAAGAAAATTAAAAGAAAGCAAACTGCTAAAGTAGTAGTAGTATCTTTCCTATTAACAGTTATAACTAGTGCAGCAATTGTGTTTTGTGCATTTATGAGTACAGGGGCTTTAGTTTTTAATGAAAATAGACAGCCAGACTATTATAGAAGTTTTATGTTGTGGATAGGAATAAATGTAGATGCAGAAAATAGTACTATTATTCCATCAAAAGTTACTAATGTAGTATTAACTAGAGAAGAACCATATACTTATGTAGAAAATAATACTTATGTAAAAGTTGAAGGTAAAACTATAAAAACTACTATTATTGTAACATTTGATATAGAAAAAGATATTTGTATTGGTTCTAGATATTGCATAGAAGGTTATAGCCAAGAGCAAATGCAAGAAATATATGAAAATGTAAAAGATGATGAATATGGAACTAACCAAATAACAGATGCTAGAATTGAAGGAGATAGATATATATATAGTATGAATAATTGGACAGGACATAAAAAAGAAGAAGTAATAAAAGATATAGAAGAACATTATTCTAGTTACCAGGTATTAGTATATTAAAGTAGGGGAGAATAACTCCCCTGCTTAATAAAGAAAGTAGCCATATAAAATTAATTAGTAAATTTTAAGGAATAGAGATTTCAAAAATAAAGATTATTTTGGATAAATTCCTACACCATAAGCACAGTTTCCAGAGCTTACTAACTGAACAATCCAAGTTCCAGAAGTAAGAGGTAAGTCTTTTTTAGAAGAACCACTATAAAAGTTGTTATTGACAAGACGAGCATGAGAAGCGGAGTTTTCAACTATCACCCAAATAAAATCGGAATTTGTTTCTGGATTAACAGTAATATAGAATGTACAAGGAGTTGATTTTGAAACAGTTACAGTATAGGTAGCTTTGTTACCACTATACAAATATCCACCTTTTGCTAATAAAGGGATTGATTCAGATTGGACCGAATAGGTATTTTCCACAACTACTTCAGTAGCAGATGCTGGAATGCTAGCTAAACTAAAACAAAACAGCATTGCCATGAAGATAGAAATAAAGCGTTTCCGAACTTTTTTCATAATGAATTTTACCTCCTAAAATGTGATGGCTACTTTCAATACTAATATAATGAACTATAACAACTATAACAAATATTTTCTTATTTGAAAGAAAAGTGTAATAAAAAGTAAAAAAGTGTAAAAATATGTAAAATGAAGAGGATTAAAATAAGATGATAAGAAGAAAAATAAGAAATGAGTTATTAAAAATAGGATACAATCCTATTCATATAGGCACTAACTATTTAGTAGAAGGCATCTTAATATTATATATATCAGAAAAAAAAGAAGTAGGTTTAAATTTAGAAAAAGACATTTACTTAGAATTATCTAAAAAATATAATAAAAGTGCAAATGCAATAAAAGCAAGTATTAGAAAAGCAACAGATTATGCTGATTTGTATAGTGCAACCAGAGAAAAAATAGAAATGTTTGAGACAATGAAATTAACACCTAAAGTAGTTACTATAATCTTACTAGATAAATTAAATAGTGAAACCATACCTTCCATAAATAGTTGACATAAGAGGAGAAGTGTGATATACTATTGCCAGCAAAAACATTTTTATATACAAATTCAAAAAAATAACGGAGGTTGAAAAGTATGTCAGAGCAAGTTATGGAACCCCAGGTACAAGACATCGGAGTAGAGGTTGCAGTTCCTACCGCAGCGGTGGATGTGCTTCCGCTAAACTGCGATACGGCTCTTCAGTACTTTCCCGAGGAAGAGCGGCAGGAAATTGTTGCTCTTTCTGAAAGCATCGATGTAAGGAAAATTGAGAACGTTATGAACTACGGCGCGGGCGCGCTGAGGAAGACGTTTGAGCAGTGCGGCGCCTTTCTGAAGGATGAGAGAGGCTCTGATGCGGACCAGAGGGTTATCGAGCAGGTAAGGGCACTTTCCAAGAAGGCTTCTGACAGTTATGAAGATTTTAACCTTGTGCTTCAGGAGCCGGGCTTCTTCCAGAAGTTTTTGATGAAGCTGATGAACGGGGGAAAGAATCCCCGCACGCAAAAGCTCCAGAACAGTGCCGCAACCAGTTACAAGCTCCTGGCTGACCTGAAAAGTTCCTGCGATACATGGCTGGAAATGATGAAAAAGGCCTATGCAGAAATTGAGCGTTCCAGTTTTAGCGATCGTGAAAACATTGCTTTGCTGGAAAAGTACATTATTGCAGGACAGCTGGCGGTACCTCGTGTGGAACAGGAGCTCGCTGATCTTCAGGATATGCAGCAGCAGACTGGACTGCAGAGGTATTCGCAGGAGTACGAGGCTATGAAGGAAGGCTTTGGTATTTTTAAGGTTACCTTGGCCAATCTGGAAAAGTCCCGTGTGATGTATCATCTCAGTATTGGCCAGCTTGCTCTTGTGAAAAGGGGCAATCGGAATGTTCAGATTGCGATTCACACGCAGGTAGACAACAGCATGGCGCTGATTGGGCAGCAGCTCAGAAATGCCGTGTTGGATGCTAAAACGCGAGAGGTCCTGGAAGGGCAGAAGGCTATTACCAGGCTCAGTGATGAGCTCATTAAGGAAGTTTCCAAAACCGTTGGTATGACTGCTGAAGATACCGAAAAGCTGATTTATGCTGGCTTCTATAATATGGATGCTGCAAAAGAGGCTGTCAACACGGTGATTAACAGCTGCCATGCTATTGAGAAAACGGCAGAAGAGATGCTTCCTAAGATGAGGGCTGATATGACCGAAATCGAAGGACTGATCAAGGAGCTGGAAAGCTGCATTGGGACGACGGAACCGTTAAAAATTGAGGGTGGTACTACTACAAGTGTGGGGACCACTACAGGGCTGAAATTCTAAAAGGCAAAAAAACCGGGCAAATTTATGTAAATTTGCCCGGTTTTTACTTGAATTTACATAAAAAATGTGATAAAATAGAGGAGCAGATTCTATTTAGAATGGCAAAGTTGAAAGGAGAATGAGAAAGTATGATTATAACTTCTCAAGGTTTTGGTCATTTTACACAAGGACTAAACAACCAAGACTTCGGAATGGAAACTCCACGGGCGATACTTGTTTTAGACGGGTGCAGCGGAGCTAAGTATTCTGAAATAGGAACAAGGTTGTTTGCACAACTTTTGTCTAGGAAGGAGGAATGGGATAGCGCAGAAAAATTTGAGGATAATGTAAAAAGCGTTTTTGACGACATTATCGAGGCGATGAAAAAGCATTACCCAGAGCAAGAAGAGTTAGAAAAAGAGTTCATTATGGAAAATTTGCTTTTTACCATTATTGCGTGCTTCAAAACAGAAGATTCTTATATTGTAAAGATGTTTGGCGATGGCTATGTGATTACAAAAAATAAGTGGGGCTGTATAAGCTATTTGAAATTCTATTATGGCAAATGCCCTCCCTATTTTGCGTATAAATATTGCGATTTGCCAGAAACGAACTTCAAGGATTTGGGCTTTAAAACATTTACCTTTGATAGAAAGGTATTTCCAGAAGTAGCAATTGCTACAGATGGAGTTATGCCAATTGCCAGAGGGGATGTAAAAGAAGTTGATAACCAGTTAGCAGCAGGTTGCAGAGCTTATATAGAAATGACTTTGAAAACAAACAAGCAAAGCTTTGCAGATGATGTTACAATTGGTGCATTTGGAGGGGAAAAATAATGGGGATTTTTAAGTCAAAAGGAAATGAAAGCAAAATGGATCAAAAGGCAAAAAAAACCGAAGAACAGCCAGTTTCTCAAACAATAGTATATCGAGACGGAAAGTTAGTAGAAGAAACAACAGTAGAGCGGGAAGCAAAGCCGAAAGCTACGGTAAACCAGACGGTAAAGCCTGCGAAAATGCAGCAAGGAACAGTTGAAACTAAACAAGAGCTAAAAGGCTTTATGCAGGCTGTTAAGGATTTTATTCAGGGTCCAAAAGAGCTTCCGGAAGAACCTTCTAAAGAGCCTGCTAAAGAGACTCCAAAGGCAAGTACTGTACAAACTACAAAAGGAATTACAGGCATAGAGGATACAGCAGATGCTCTTGAAACTACGCTAAAAAGCGGAACACTAAAAAGTGAAGCAATAACTCCTTATTACAGCAGATCTTTTATTCCTTATAAGCCTATTCAGGAAAAAAAGTTAACCATTTTGCTAATTGAAAACACACTGCAAGTAGCAGCGCAAAAGCAAGATGTTGAGAAAATTGTAGATGGGCTTGTAAGAGAAGGTTTAGTACGTATTATTTATTACGGAAAAGACATTCAAGAAACTAGAGCCTTTAAGGCAGAAGATGTTAGGTACCAAGAACTCTTATTAGAAGACAAGATAGGAGAAGAAGCCTGTTTGTATGATGCTTTACTTATGGCTAGCAGTTTGGCAGACAAGAGCTACATGGTAATTGAAGAATCGGAAAAAGAAAAGATACGTATTAATCGTATTGAAATTTTGGGCATTGGCACTTGTAGGGATCAGGGCTCTAAATGTACTAAAAGTATAGCAGCACAAAAATTCAGCGATATTGCTAAGAAGTTTGGCGTTATTACCAAATATTTTTGCCTTACGGAAGAAAGCTTTATTGCAGCTGCTGAAATGGGATTTAGGTCTATAGGCTCTATTGCTAAAACTTATTAGGAAAAAAGTGCAGGAGGAGTTAGTATGAACTTTATTCAAAAAATAATTGACTTTTTCAGGAACATTCTGATGAAGGTGTTTCGGATAAAGCCTGCCACAGATGAGCAGTTTCCCACTGATTTAGCTGAGCAAACTACTGTAGAGGAAGCAAAAAAGCAGCAAAAGGAAGAAAAAACACCAAAATCAGGAGTACCGCCAGAAGAAAAACAGGAGGAGATGAGCTTCATAAATAGTGCAATTTATGGTTTGAGAAGTTCTATGCTAGACAGACTATATGCACTTGAGCAAGAGATTGCAATTTTTGAGAAAGACTTTCCTGAAGAGTACAAAACTTTTTCTGAAAGAATTAAGCTATTGCAGCAGGATTACTACTTCAGTTTAGAGGAAATCAAAAAGAGCTTAACTTTTGCTATTGACCCGGATACCAACTGGGCAAAAAAACAAGAGGTGGATGACTTAGCAAAGGACATTCGATATTTTATCGAAAAAGAGGTAAAGTTTAGGATTCTTGTAAGTCGTATTGGACGCTTAATCGTAAAATTGAATATTTTATACAATGTTTCCATTGTGCACACCAAAAAAGGTGATGTACAAAAAGCAAATTCTCAGTTAGAAAGGGCAAAAGAAACCCAAGTAGGTTTAGTACAAGAAGTGAAGCAAAGCGAATACATCATGCAGGATAAGCAGTTTAGGCAAAGGCTTTTGGAGTTAATGTGCTATGCAGATTATCTTATTTTTAAAGCAAGCATACGAAACTTTGGAAAATCGCCAAATGAGCTTATAGAAGAGCTGGTTATGCCAATTCATTTTAAAGGCTATGATTACATCGAGGCATTTAAAAGCTTTGTCAAAGATGAAATTTATGATTTAGCTGAATTGCTAGAACTGGTTGAAGACAAGGCTTGCCAGAAGATGTTAAGGGAGGATGGAAAAAATTTAGTTCTCACTTTAGCATATGCCAAAGATATGGAGGCAAAAATCAAAGATTCCACTTTATGGTATGAATTCTTAGGCTATGAGGCAAACTTGCTTGAAATGCTGAAAGAAAGCAAAGTAGACAGGGAAAAGCGTAAAGTAAAGCTGATTGCCAGAATGGACATTAGGGTGGAAGAAGACGATGTTTTAGTTGCACCTGTAACAAATGCCTATTTATCTTTAACCAGAGTGTTCTCTGAAACGCATGACAACCGGGTTTTGGTACTGCTAAAAGTAGTAAAGCAATTGCCAAAAGAAGTAACTTACAAAGAAATCTACTTTTTGGCACTGCTGTTTGATGCTACTCAGGTAATTCAAAGTGTACCAAACGACTTAGCAAGGTTTATTAGCAGGTATCAGGAAAAATATGCGTATACAGCTAGAGAAATTGAGCAGAAGAAACAAGCTGTTATGCAGCTTCCTAACAAGGAGTATGTAACAATATTTTCTTTGGATGAATACACAAAACAAGTGATACGCAGCTTAGAAAAGCTGAATATCGATTTTCAGGTCTTAGGGGACAAGGTAGTAATAAACTCCTTTTACTTTAATGGCTTGGAAAATGTACAAACTTTCCTGCAAGCTACCACTTAACAAAAAACAACAATTGGAGGTAACAAAAATGGCAAACAAGTTTGATTTTTCTTCTGATCAGATCAATGTTTTTATGATGCTCATTGATGAGTCTGGCTCTATGGAGCACGATGCAAGCAATGTAAGACAGGGCTTAGAGTCCTACAAAAAGAGCTTTGAAGGCTTCCCTGAGGCGAATTCTATTGCGATTTCGAAAAGCACTTTTGATGAAACCGTTCGTTTGAATGATTTTTGCAGTTTGCAGGAATTTAATACTGATTATCGCTCAGGGGGCGGTACGGCACTGTATTTTTCCATTATGCATGGAGCCACGCATTTGAGCACTTATATGAGAGAGGTTACGGTAAGGACAGGGTGTACTCCCAGAGGAACGTTTATTGTTTTTTCTGATGGAATGCCCTGTGGTGATCCTGGTAATCCCGAGGCTGCAAAAAAGGCAATTCTGGATTTGAACTTAGCTGGCGTAACTACCGTATTTGTTGCATTTGGAAATGCTATTTCGTCCAATTTTGGAAAGGATCTCGGATTTGTTTCTACCATTGATGTAAATGATAGAAATACCCTTGTAAACTTCTTGGGAGTTGAACTTTCTCAGTCCTGTAAAGAACAGTCGAGGAGCCTGAAGGCTTTGGGAGCCGATTTCTTTAGCAAAGCTGCTGATAAAAGCAGTTCTGCTGGTTATTCGGCTACCACTGCCCAGGCTTTGGAGGATGACGATTGGCTTAGTTCGATCTAGAAAATAGTGTTTCCTAGAAGAAAGGCGGGGGAACCTTGTCAAAAGGTTCCCCCGCAAAGTAAAAAGTAAGAGGTGAAAAAAATGTTTGAGACATTTAAAAGCAAGGTCTTTTCTTACTTCTTTTACAACTTTAGTAGTTATTCTTATCGGAAAGTATACGAGGTAGAAGGAAAAGAAACCCTTTATTATAAGAACGGAAAAGTAGTTGTTTTTGTAGAGGATACACAGCTTGGAGAAAAAATTTATGAGTTAGTAAAAAGACTAAAAGAAAATACGCAGGTTATAAAAACGTCCGCTATGGACTTTCAGATAGTTAGTTATTACCTCAGTAGCGAAAATACTATTCAGGCATTTTGCGCCTATATTGATTGGAAAGAAGCATGGCTTGCAGAAACTGAGTGGGAATACATGAGCAATTTAAAAAAGCTTACAGAAATGGTAGAATTTATAGAAAAAATGGAAGGAGAGTATGGCTATAGCTTAAATTCTTCGAGATTTGAAAAACGAACTAGCAAGCAATTAGCGACGTTCTTGTCGTTTTTTGATATAGAGTCAGAAGAAAGAAATTCTTCTAAAGGGTACTTAATAGAATACATTCATTATGTACTTTTTGGGGGAGAAAATTTGCAAGCTACCTATGAATCCTTGCTAAAGCAAGATTTTATACCAATAACAAGTTTTCCCTATCGTCAACCAATTATTTACATGTGCTATCAGTATTTTACACAAGGGATTGTTGTAAGTAACATTTCAGAAGTGCTCGAAAGAGAACAAGCATATCAACAAGAGCGGTACATAAGGTGTTATTACATTGCAAACATAAGCGGGAAAACACAAGTAGTAGAAGAAACAGGAAGATATGTTGTTTATAATGACAATTGCAAAATTTACAAGTACCATAGTGGTAGTTTTGCAAATTTTTTGCAACATATTTTGGAGTTTTCAGAAAATTACGATGATTTTGTAGCAGAAAATATTTTGTCTGAAATAAGAAACTTTGAAGGAAATGTAATTGGTTACCATTATGCACAATCACATAGTGAAGACGTATCTTTTAGAGAAGCTAGCGTGATTTTTGATATAACGAAAAAGCAAAGCGATTTCCTCTTGAAGTTAAGAAAAAGACTTAAAGAAAGTGATGAAGGAGAAGCAACTTCAGGTTTTAACTTTGAAACAGATGTTGTTTTTCATGAAATGTACCACTACTATGTTGGTACATATGAAGATTTGTTTAATCTTAGAAATACTTCTGTAGAGACATTAAAAGAGCAAATTGCGTTAGCATTTCTAAAAAGGTATACTGAATTTTTGAAGCAAAAGTATGGAAAACTAACCAAAGAAAATGAATTTTTAACAAAATGGGAGGTTAGAAATTTAATTCCTGCTTTAGCAAATGCAATTATACAGTATGCGTTAGGAAACAAAGTTAATCTTTGCGAAACAGCAAAAGAACTATACACCATATTTACCCAAAATGTACTGATAGAAGAAAATTCAGGTTATCTATATGACAAAAGATTTGCGTATCACCCTAAAAAAGTTCCTTTCTTTTTTGAGGATGAAGCTGAAAAAAAGTATGCTTTACCAATAGAAAAGGGAACACAGCATCAGCTCCCAGATAGTAGGCAATTTGTGGTTTTGCAAAGAAGAATGAGTATTGCAAAATTACAAGCACAAATTGATAGTAGGCGTAGAGATTTAAATCAAAGATTTGGTCCTATTGAGTATAAATATTTAAAGATTACTACTATTTCGGAAGTTATTTACTCAAGGGACATTGCTTCTGATGGCACATACTGTGTGGTAGGATATATTACAACGCCGATAAAGGGAAAAAGGCTTACCAAGGAGGGGTTATTAGGTCTTAATAACAAAGAGATGTACTATCTGATTGGGCATCTTGTAGCAAAGTTTGCTCCTTACTGTATTCCATTAGACACTGTTTGGATGGACAAAGATGGTGTATGCTATATTAACCTATTTGACAGTAACCTTCAGATCAGAAAAGTGTCTAATGTAAGCAGCCCAAATTGGTTTATTGATGAGCTGAAAAAAGAGGGCTATAACCCAAATGCATTTTATGGCACTGAGTATGTACGTACATGGCATGAACTTGCGGATAGCTGTAATAAGTACTGCAAAGAGCATGGGATTTACTATGAAGGGAAAAAGGGGTTATGCCCAGTTTGTCAGAAGACTAAAGCAGTTGTCATTTTAGGAGCTACTAAAAAGCTTTGGAAAGATGAGACTGCAAGCTATTATGAGCTGCCTAATGGGAGCAAAGTAAAAGCCTATCGAAAAAATGATGTAGACAAACAGCAAAAAGAGAAAAATGTAGACCAGATATTAGCCAGAAGACTTGATTCAAGACTTGATGTGGGGCAAGAATGTTTTGTTCCATATAAAAAAGCAATCAGCATTCAGAATAAATTCATAGGATATATTTATGAAGACGGGGTGCGTGCAAACGGTTTAGAGGACACAGCAGGTTGTATTGACATTGCACAAACAGCTATGCTTAGCAACTTGCCGAGATTAAAGAGCCTTATCCGTTTAATGCTTCAAGTACAAGAATTAGTCATGCATGGTTGGAGCTTTACCAAAAATCCATTTACGCATAATGTGAGTGGAGGCGGGAAAAATCCTGTAGGTCATGTGTTTTTAAGCAAAGGACATAAACAGCAAGTACAAATTTTGAACATTGACTTACTAAGTAGGACTGGAAATGCACAAGATACCTTTAAATGGACTTGTGAGTATGTCTGCTTAATTCTTGCATTAGACAAAAACATTGAGATAGATACGTCTAATTGCCAAGAGAATTTTCAAGAGCTTTTGAGCAGAATGCAAACTTTAGGGCAAAGACTTACCAAGTATTGCCCAGTCCACCATATGTACTATGATAAGCAGCATTTGTTCTGCCCGAAATGCATACCAGAGGAATCGCAAAATTTAACAATAGAAAGGATAAACAAGCGAGACGTTATAAGTCAAACTCCGGTAGGCGAAGGCGGAGAATCCATCATTTATCCCTATAGGGATAA
>JAAWMH010000033.1 GCA_022798335.1 Clostridia bacterium | reverse complement strand
TAGTATTTTAAAATACTACTTTTTCATGTATAATAAAAGAAAAGGTAAAAATGAAAAAGAAGTAGCAAATAAGAGAATTTATAACATACAAAAAATATTCAAAATAAATAGACAGAATTGGAGATTAGAAATGAAAGAGCAAACTTATATTATAGAAAATAAAGAAATTTTTTGCTTAAAACATATCTTTGAATGTGGACAATGTTTTAGATGGAATAAGCAAAAAGATGGAAGTTATACTGGCATATTTCGAGACAATGTATTAAATGTAAAACAAGAAAAAGATAAAGTTATATTTCAAGGGATGTGTGAAGGAAATATACAAGAAGAGGTAATAAAGTATTTTGATTTAAATACAGATTATGAGAAAATTAAAAAAGACTTAAGTAAAGTAGATGAACCATTAAAAAATAGCATTGATTATGGAAATGGTATTAGGCTTTTAAATCAAGACTTATGGGAAACAATTATCTCATTTATTATTTCTGCTAACAATAATATTCCTAGAATAAAGAAAATTATAGAAAAACTTGCAAAACAATATGGAAGAAAAATAAAATGGCAAGAAAAAATCTATTATACTTTTCCAACACCAACAGAACTTTCAAAGGCAACAGTAGCAGCCTTAAGGGAACTAGGATTAGGATTTAGAGACAAAAGAGTTTATGAAACAACAAAAATGATAATGAGCAATCAAATAGACTTAACAAAATTAGAAAAATTAGCAGAAAAAAAACAAACTAAAGAAGTACGAGAATTATTACTTACACTTCCAGGAGTAGGACCAAAAGTAGCAGACTGCATTATGCTATTTTCTACTTTAAAATGTTTAGATGTATTTCCAATTGACGTCTGGGTAAGAAGAGTAATGAATGAGCTATATTTTAAGCTACCAGAAGAAAGTAAATTAAAAAGAACTCAAATAGAAGCTTTAGCAAAAGAAAAATATGGAGATTTAGCAGGAATTGCACAGCAATATTTATTCTACTGGAAAAGAGAGGCATAAAGAGAAAAGGAGGAAGGCTATGAGTTTGCAAATTATATATGGTACAGCAGGAACAGGAAAAACAACCTATTTGTTTGAGCAAGTACAAGAAAAAATAAAGCAAAATACAAAATATCCAATAAAAATTATTACACCAGAACAATTTTCATTTACAGCAGAGAAACAATTATTAGCTACAGCTCATGCTAATAGTATGTTAGCGGCTGAAGTTATTACTTTTGCACGTATGGCTTATCGTATACTAAATGAAGTAGGGGGAAAAACTCGTAGCCATTTAGGAAGTAGTGGAAGGAACATGTTAATAAATTATATATTATTAACTAAGAAAAATGATTTTGCTTTTTTAGGAAGTTCAGATGAAAATGTAGAACTAGTAGCAAGGCAACTAACAGAATTTAAAAAGCACCAAGTATCAGTAGAAAATTTAAAACAAATAATAGAAAATACAAAAGATCAATATTTAAAAACAAAATTGCAAGAGATTACAAGAATTTATGAGCTATATACTAATACAGTTTCAAATAATTATATTGATGAGAATGATGGACTAACACTTTTAGCGCAAAAGTTAGAAAACTCTAAAGAATTTAAAAATTGTGATATTTATATTGATGAATTTGCAGGTTTTACAACTCAAGAATATGAAATTATAAGAAAACTTTTGAAACAATCTTATAAAGTAACAATTACAATTTGTAGTGATAGCTTGCAAGAAGCTACTAATCCAGATATTGACGTTTTTTATGAAAATAAAAAAACAGCAGCTAAAATTATAGAAATAGCAAAACAAGAACAAGTACCAATAGAAGAGCCAATTTGTTTAAATGAGCCTAAAAGGTTTAAAGCAAAAGAATTACAGCATTTAGCAAAAAGTATGGGGGAACCATTTTATAAAAGGTATGAAGGAGAAGTACAGGAAGTATCATTATTACTTAGCAACAATCCATATTCAGAAATAGAGCAGCTAGCAACTAAAATAACAAAGTTAGCAAAACAGGGGTATCGTTATGAGCAAATAGCAGTTATTACAAAAGATATAAATACATATGGAAGTCTTTGCAAAGTTATATTTTCGTATTATGGAATACCAGTTTTTATTGACGAAAAGAAAGATTTAAGCAATAACCTTTTAGCAAAATACATATTAGCCCTATTAGAAATATTTGCTAAAAATTGGTCTTATGAAGCGGTATTTGGCTATATAAAAACTGATTTTCATAATTTAGAAGAAAGAGAGATTGCTATTCTTGAAAATTATTGCTTAAAATGGGGCATAAAAGGGAACAAATGGTATGCAAAACAATGGAGTTTCTATGATGAAACAGAAGAAGAAAAGCAAACTATTTTATATGCAAAGTCTCAAATTATAGAACCACTTTTAGAGTTCAAAAAGCAATTACAAGGCACAAAAACAGTAAAAGAAATAACTACTAGCTTATATGAATTTTTAAAGAAAAATAAAGTGCAAGAAAAGCTTATACAAAAAATAGAACAGCTAAAAGAAGAAAAACAGATAGAAAAGGCAAAAGAATATGAAATGAGCTTTCAAATTGTTTTAGATTTATTAGATGAGATTGTACTTGTATTAGGTGAAGAAACAATTACTTTTGATAGGTATGCTAAAATCTTTAAAATGGGCTTAGGACAAAGTGACTTAGGAACTATTCCTGCAACAAGTGATCAAGTAATTGTAGGAGATGTAGATAGATCTAGGTCACATAAAATAAGAGCTTTATTTTTAATAGGGTTAAATGATGGAAAATTTCCAAGTGTACAAAAAGAAGAAGGTTTTATAGATGATAATGATAGAGAAGTACTAAAAAAACAAGGAATAGAACTTGCTAAAGGCACTTTAGAACAACTTTATGATGACAATTTTAATATTTATAAAGCATTTACTACAGCAGAAGAAAAACTGTATTTATCTTATGTATCATCTGATAGTGAAGGAAAATCTTTAAGACCATCTATGCTAATTAATAAAATAAAAAGAATTTTTCCAAACTTAAAAGAACAAAGTGATGTTGTAAAAAAAACAAGTGAAATTTTATTAAAAAATGTTACATTTGATGAATTACTAGTACAATTGAGAAAATTAAGAGAAGGAGAAGAAATAGAACCCATTTGGTACCAAGTATATGAATATTATTTGACAAATGAACCAGAAAAGCTAAAACAAAGTATGCAAGCAATAGAATATCAAAATATACCAGAAAAACTAACACAGCAAAACTTACAAAAGTTATATGGAAATACTTTAAAAACAAGTGTATCTCGTTTAGAACAATATAGAGCATGTGCTTTTTCGTATTATTTAAAATATGGGTTAAAACTAAAAGAAAAAAGTACTTTTCAGGTAAATACAATTGATACAGGAAACTTTATGCATGAAGTAATTGATCGTTTTTTTGAGCGATTAGAAGAAGAAAATATATCTGTAAAGCAGATAAAAGAAGAGCAAATAAAAAGTATTACAGAAGAAATTGTAGAAGAAAAACTATCTTTAAAAAAGTATGATATTTTTCGGTAGTATACCAAGATACCGTATTTTAGCTCAAAGATTAAAAAAGGTAATTGTAAAATCTATGAAATACATTGTAGAAAGTATTCAAAATAGCGAATTTGAAGTGGCAGGGCATGAGATAGAATTTAAAGAAGGGAAAGAATATCCACCAATTGTATTTGAACTAAAAGATGGTAAAAGAGTAGAAATAACAGGAAAAATAGATAGAATGGATATAGCAAAAACTCCGCAGCGGAAAATATGTACGTATTATAGATTATAAATCTTCTATTAAAAATATTAACTTAAATGAAGTGTTAGCAGGATTGCAATTGCAGCTTTTAACTTATTTAGATGCAACTTGCAAAGAACAAGAAATGCTACCAGCAGGAGTATTTTACTTTAATTTAATAGAACCTATGATAAATGGGGATAGCAGTATGTCTCAAGAAGAGTTAACTCAAGAATTACGCAAACAATTTAGAATGCAAGGACTTATATTGTTAGATACTCAAATTGTAAAGAAAATGGACACTACCTTAACTACAGGAAAATCTGACTTAGTAGATGTAGCAATAAAAAAAGAAGGGGAAGTAAGCGAAAAAGCAAATACTCTAAATGCTAAGCAATTTGAAAATTTGCAAAAATATATAGATAAAATTATTAAACAAATATCAGAAGAAATTTTAAGTGGAAATATAAAAATAGAACCATATTATAAAATGCAAGGAAAGAAGACTCCATGCGAATATTGTAGCTATAGGGCAATTTGCCAGTTTAATCAAACAACTAAAAATAGTTATCATTATATACCAAATTTAGCAAAAGAAGCGGTTATAGAAAAAATAGCACAAGAAAAATTTTAATAGGGTTATTATTAGTAATATTGGATACAAAGTAATGAGTGGCTTTTGTAGTAATCAAGGAGGCTATTATGAATAAAAAGAAAATAGTAACAATAATAGTAAGTTTCGTTTTAGTAATTATTTTAGGACTATGGATTAGTGGAATCATTCCTAAACAAATAGCAATAGTGTATGCCACAAATTATTTAAAAAAGAACTTTCCAAAAATACAATTAGAATATGTAAATATAGAATGGGCTTCGGTTTTTGGAGGGTATTCTATAAGATTTAAAGATGAGAATGATAAATTACATTATTTTATTGTAAATAATAAGTATTTTCCTATAAGCTTAGGACAAGGTTTACAAGAGTTTAGAGAAAGTTATAAAACAGAATATGAAGTAGGAATATTAAATATTGACGATTTTTATAATCATAGTATTGTTATTGAATATGGAGCTTTAAGAAATTTGAGAGAAAAAGATTTAGAAGAACAAATAGAAAAAAATAAATGCCTTGTAATAAGAGAAAAGATTTATAATGATAATTTATATCATGAATTTATGAACAAATACTATAAAAAAGAAAATACTTTTATTAGAGTAGTTCAAGAAACTGCACAAGGAGATATTTCCATAACAGATATATTATATGAGGCAATGAATGATAAAATTCATATAGTAAGAGCTGATAAATGGCAAAGAATGACATTAAAAGATAATGAGGTTGAGTATAAAGTTTTGAAAAATATAGGAGAAATAGATGAATATTTTAAAGCCACAGAATATAGATAAAAGACAGCTAAAGGATAAATATATACAAAACATAACAGAAAATGAAAATATAGGATGCGGTAATTTTGAAAACCAAGAGTGTAACAATATTAGTTTATATGAAAATGAATTAGAAGGGAGCCAATTTACTAATATATGTATGCAAAATGCACTATTGGAAAAAGTTACATTTAAAGATACCATATTTAAGCAGTGTAACTTTTCCAATACGCAATTTAAAGAATGCTGCTTTATTAGATGTAAGTTTAATAATTGCAAAATTTCAGGCTGTGATTTTGCAGAAAATAGATTATATCATGTTACGTTTATAGAAAATAATGCAAGTTATATTAATTTATCTATGGCTAGTATAGAAAATGTTTTATTTAAAGATACGATATTAAGAAATAGCTATTTTCAAGAAACAAAAATAAAAAATATCTATTTTAATAATGCCGATTTAACACAGGCGCAGTTTTTTAAGACAAGTTTAAAAGGAATTGATCTAGCAAATAGTAAGATTGAAAGAATTTCTATTTCTTTAGAAGAGATAAAAGGTGCAATAATAGACCAATTTCAAGCAATAGATTTATTGTACTTAATAGGAGTAAAAATTAAAGATGCAAGTGAATAACACAATTCATATTTATATTAGATTAGAAAATTAGAAAGGAAAAGGTAAAATGGCTTTTGATTATAAAAAAGAATATAAAGAATTTTATATGCCAAAGAACAAGCCAAGTATTGTAAAAATTCCTAAAATGAATTATATTGCTGTTAGAGGAAAAGGAAATCCAAATGACGAAAATGGAGAATATAAACAAACAATAGGGCTTTTATATGCAATTGCTTTTACAATAAAAATGAGTTATAAGGGAAACTATAAAATAGATGGATATTTTGAATATGTAGTTCCACCATTAGAAGGATTTTGGTGGCAGGAGGAAAATAGAGGAACAATTGACTATAACCATAAAGAAAAACTTAATTTTATTTCTATGATTAGACTACCTGATTTTGTAACAAAAAAGGACTTTGAATGGGCAATAGAAGAAGCTAGCAAAAAGAAAAAACAAGATTTTTCTAAGGTAGAATTTTTATCCTATGATGAGGGAATGTGTGTTCAATGTATGCATGTAGGTTCTTATGATAATGAACCAGCTACCATAAATTTAATGCAGGAATATATGATAGAAAATGGATATCAATTAGACATTACAGAAGATAGATTTCATCATGAAATTTATTTGAGTGATCCAAGAAGATGTGAAGTAAGTAAATTAAAAACAGTTATAAGACATCCCATAAAAAAGGAGATAATAAATAATAAGTAAATATGAACCTATCAGAAGAAGATAGAGAGTTGTGCATTTCATAAATTTGTGGTATAATTATTACATATTCTATTTTTAGGAGGTTTACTCTATGCTAACTAATTTTGTACAATTTTGTACTACTTGGCTAGAAATAGAACCTCGGTGGCCCACAATTGATGTAAGTTTACTAGTAATTTTGGTGTTAGTAGCACCAAGAAAAGTCATTAACATTAAGAAAATTAAAAAGAATAAATGGACCATTTTTTTTAGATAGAAAATTTTATATACATATGAGAAGAAGCAGCCTTTGTGGTTGCTTAAATTTTTGACACAAAAAGCTAATTATGCTATACTATAGCTACTATTTTTTTAAAGAGGAGTTGCTTATTATTATGAGCATTCAATCTACTTGACAGATATCGGAAGCGTGGAATAGCAAGTCGTTGTTATTTTTGCAATTATAAAATTACCTGCAAAGATGAAAAAAATCCATATAAAACCTAGCATTTGCAAACAATTCAGAACTAGTAAAGGAATCTAAAAAGATTTATTTAATATCTTGGAGGGTTACACCTTCTAAGAAAATATAAGAAGGTAAAAAGTATGGAATACAGGGAAATGCTCTATAACTGGGCGACGCAAAAGAAACCACCAGAGGCACTAGAAGATACAAAAAAGTTTAGAAGCACAATAGGAGAGCGGAAAGAAGACTTTTTGAGAAGAAAACTTGAATTTGCAGCATCATTTGGAATGTTTTCTATTGCACTTCGGACGCCATTTAAGCTGAGGAAAAAGGGAGAAAGCGACGAAGAGATTACACAAGAAGAGCTAAAGAAGTTTGCGCAAGACTATGGGCTTGATTTTGATCCTAATCATAATATGACAGGAACAGAAGCAGGGAAAGGATGGACGAGTCTTTCTTTTGATAAGAAGCAAGAAGAATAATATTTAAATAGTATCATTTAAGCTGACCATTTCTAGATTTAGAAATGGTCAGTTTTTGTTTCATTTAATCTTGATTTTTGAGCTAAAATATCATAAGATATAAAGAATAATAGGAGAAGAAAATGGAAGAAAAAATAGTAAAGCCAAATTATGAAAATAGTATATTAAATTTAATCACTTCTATTTTAAAATATTATCATGTAGAAACACCCTATAAAGGTATAGAAAAGGTAGACACTGTTTTGCAAAAAGGCTATAAAAATATTGTTTTAGTTATTTTAGATGGAATGGGAATGCAAGTATTAAAAGATACTGTGCCAAAAGGAATTTTTGCTCAAAATGTAGTAGATACAATTACTTCTGTTTATCCATCTACAACAACTGCAGCAATGACTACTTACTATTCTGGAAAACCACCAATTTCAACAGGGTGGATTGCATGTTCACAATATTTTAAAGAATATGGAAGAAATGTAAATCTTTTTAGTAGGCAAGATTCTCATACTAAAGAAAAAATAGAAGTAGAAAAATTAAAATTGAAAGATATCATAGGATATGAAACAATCTATGAACAAATAAGAAAAGCAAGTCCAAAAACAAGTGTATATGAAATTATGCCAGAAGATTGTGATAAAAAAGCACCAATTACGATACTTGCAAATGAAGTAGAAGAAATGAAAAATGTAATAGTAGATTTATGCCATAAAGAAAAAGAAAAATTTATATTAGCCTATCATGAAAATCCAGATACACTTCTTCACTATACTGGCTGCAGATCAGAAGAAGTAAAAACATTTATGCAAAAAGCGCAAGAAGAGTTTTACAATATGTTAGAAAGACTAAAAGGAACCAATACATTAGTTATTTTTTCAGCTGATCATGGACATATAAATATTAAAAAAACAGTAAGTATTTTAGAAGATAGTCAACTGCAAGAATGTCTAATTATGCCTACAAGTTTTGAATCAAGAATGGTTAACTTTTTTGTAAAACAAGATAAAAAAGAGGAATTTGTAGAAAGGTTTAAGAGAAAATTCGGAGAAGACTTTTTACTATATTCTAAAAAAGAGCTTTTAGAAAGCAATCTATTAGGATATGGAGTACAGCATAAAAAGGTAGATGATTTTATAGGAGATTATATTGCAATTGGAGTAAAAGATACTAGAATTTTATTAGATACTTATTTATCAAGAGAAAGAAAAAAACAAGATGAAAAAAAGGCAACTCATTGTGGTTTAACAAAAGAAGAAATGGAAGTACCTTTAATTCTATTTGAAGTAAAATAAGGAAAGGAAAAGCGCATGCAAAAAGTTTGGGAAGATGAAAAACAAGTAATTGTAGAGCAAGAAGGAATACAATATTTACAATTTAAAAGATTGCTTGCTTATAAAGAGCTAAAGCATTGTTATACATTAAGAAGTAAGGAAAAGCTAAATTTCCCGCCAATCTATAAAGATGAAAAGCAATATAGACAAAGTTGTCAGAGAATTTGTAAATGCTTAAAAATAGAGGAAAACAAAATTGTAAAACCGCATCAAACACACACAGATAGGATAAACATTGTAAATAGAGTAGAGCAATTAGAAGAGGTAGACGGAATATTAACTAATACAAGAGACCTTGCTTTACTTACTACTTCAGCAGACTGCATATCATTACTCTTTTATGATTCGGTAAAAAAAGCAATAGGAAGTGTACACTCCGGTTGGAGAGGTACTTTAGCGGGAATATGTAAAAATGCTGTAAAAAAGATGATAGAAGAATATAAAAGCAATCCAAAAGATATTATTTGCTGTATTTGCCCAAGTATTAGAAAATGCCATTTTGAAGTAGATGAAGACGTAAAAGAGATGTTTTATCAAAAATATAAAGATTTAGAAGAAATAGAGCAAATCATTCAAAAAACGGAGTTAAAAACAGGAAAACAAAAATATGTAATAGATACTGCTAAAATAAATAGATTGCTTTTAAAGCAAATGGGGTTAAAAGAAGAAAACATAATAGATAGTGGTCTTTGTACAGTATGCCAAAGCGATAAATTCCATTCTTATAGAGTAAATAAAGAGCAATCTGGAAGAAATGCAGCACTAATTTGTTTGTCAGTTTAGGGACGTTCCTAAATTGACCAAAACTGTCAGTTTGGGGACAGAGGTTGAAAGAGTGTCCCTGAACTGGCAAGAAAGGAAAAAAGATGATACCAGAAAAATTAAAAAAGGGAGATACGATTGGTCTAATTTCTCCATCAGATAGTATTACAAAAGATGACCTAGAAGTAATTAATCAATCTACTTGCTTAATGGAAGCTTCAGGTTTTAAAGTAAAATTTGCAAAAAATGCTTTGAAAAATACGTTGGGGTATGGAGCAACTGCGAAAGAAAAAGCAGAAGACATAAATCATATGTTTTGTGATAAAGAGGTAAAAGCAATTTTTTGTATTTCAGGAGGGTTTAATTCTAATAGTACTTTTGAGTATTTAGACTATGATAGAATAAAATGTAATCCTAAAATTATTTGTGGTTTTAGTGATTCCACTTCTTTACTAAATGTTATTTATAGTAAAACAGGATTAGTTACTTTTCATGGACCAACCTTTAAGGCATTAACTTCTTGGCAAACAGAATATGGATATCAAGAGATAATCAAAAGACTAGTAGAAGGAGGCCTAAAAATAGGACAAGAAGGCGAAGAATATCAAATAGTTCAAGAAGGAGTAGCAAGAGGAATTTTAGTAGGTGGCAATTTAAGTTTAGTAAATGAAATGACAGCTGGCAAATATGCTATAGATTTTACTGATAAAATTTTATTCTTAGAGGAGTTATTTTTAGAAACACCGCCAGCCTTAGCAAGCAATTATTTATATCATATGAAGCAAAATGGTGTGTTTGATAAAATAAAAGGAATATGGATTGGGAATTATGATGGAAGTATAGCTTTAGAACAAATTTTATTAGATACTCTAGAAGGAGAATACAAATTTCCAATTATAAAATCAAACAATTTTGGTCATATTGATAAAAAAACAGTTATTCCAATAGGAACTATGGCAAAAATAGATACAAAATCACAAGAAAAAATAGAATTAGTAGAAAATTGTGTCAAATAAAAAAGCAGCCCATTGGGCTGCTCGGTGTTAAAGGAACCACCTAAAAAAGATGCTCACCAGTTTGTCAGCAAGAGCAAGGAGGAAATCTGCAAACTGAAAAACAGACGGAATCGAGCCGCGAAGCTCGGGCACGAAGTGGGCCAGGCAGGTCAGGATAAGGGCGCAAGCAAAAATCTTGAAGCAAATCCGGCCTAAAGCCTTGAGAAAGCTGATGATGATGACAACGGTAGAGACGGTGGTAGAGGGCTTCGATTGATTAGTATTCATAATGCAAGCTCCTTTAACAAAAAAGTGATACTTTTATTATATCACAATTAACATAAAAAAGCAAAAATGAAAAAAGAGGAAGCGCAAATGCATAAAACATGGGAAGAATTAGAAAATAGTATTCAAAATTGTCAAAAATGTAAACTATGCCAAGGAAGGCATAGCATTGTATTTGGTGAGGGAAATAAAGAAGCAGATATCATGTTTATAGGAGAAGGACCAGGGGCAGACGAAGATGCTCAAGGAATTCCCTTTGTAGGAAAAGCAGGGCAGCTAATGAATAAAGCATTTCAAGGCTTAGGAATTGATAGAAATACAGTATATATTTGCAATATTGTAAAATGTAGACCACCTTCTAACAGAGTTCCAGAAGAAGATGAAGCGACTGCATGTATGGATTATTTAAGAAATCAGGTAGTTTTAGTAAGGCCTAAAATTATTATTTTGTTAGGGAGTACAGCCCTAAAAAATATTTTAGGAAAAGACTATGGAATAACAGCTTCTAGGGGAAAATGGATTGAACAAAAAGGAATTAGTTATATGCCAACATGGCATCCTGCGGCGCTTTTAAGAGACGAAAATAAAAAAATTGAATTTTGGAAAGATTTAAAAGAAGTTGTAAAAAGATATGAAACTATAAAGGAGAATATTGCAGCTTCTGATAATGCAAATTAGAGAGGAATAAAAGATGAATAAAGAAATACAAGAACTAACAAATTATTGTTTAAACTGCCCTATGAAGCCATGTAGCCAGAAGGGGTGTCCATTAGCCAATGATATACCAACTTTTATAAAATATGCAAAAGAAGGAAAAATACAAGAAGCATATTACACATTACTAAAAACAACTGTCTTAGGTAGTATTTGTGGCAGAATATGTCCACACCAAAAACAATGCCAGGGAAGTTGTGTAAGAGGAATAAAAGGAGAGCCTGTTAGTATTGGAGAAATAGAAAGCTATATTTTTGATACAGCAATACAAGAAGGCTATGATAAAAACATGGTAAAGGAAGCTATTTTACAAGACAAAAAGGTAGCAATAGTAGGAGGAGGGCCAGCAGGGTTAACAGCAAGCCATTTTTTAGCAAGAAAAGGTGCTAAAGTTACTATTTATGAAAAATGTGATAAACTTCGGTGGCATTTTAGAACATGGAATTCCTGAATTTAGACTTGAAAAAGAAGTTTTAAATAAAACCATAAATTCCATTTTAAATATAGGAATAGAAGTAAAAGTTGGGCAAGAATTAGGAAGAAACTTGGAACTGGGCTGGATACAAGAAAACTATGATGCTGTATTTTTGGCATTTGGCGCAAATATTCCTAGAAAAATGGTAATAGAAGGAGAAGAAATACCAGGCGTTTATGGTGGAAATACTTTATTAGAACAAAATAACCATCCAGATTATATTAATAAAAAAGTAGCTATTATTGGTGGAGGAAATGTTGCTATGGACTCTGCAAGAACGATAAAAAGGCTAGGAGCACAAAGAGTGGTAGTTATTTATAGAAGGTCAGAAGAAGAAATGCCAGCAGAAGTAAAGGAAATAGAAGATGCTAAAAAGGAAGGAATAGAGTTTTTATTTCAGACTAATATTACCAAAGTATTAGGAAAAGAAAAAGTAGAAAAAATTGAATGTATCAAAACACAGCTTATTCAAAAAGAAGGAGAAACTAGAAAAGTACCAGTAGATATTGAAAATAGTAATTTCGAAATGGATATGAACTATGTAATTATGTGTGTAGGCTCTAAAGTTGAAAAAGAAGTATTAGAAAGCCAAAACTTACCAAGTACAAAGAAAAAATACTTAGAAGTAAATGAAAAAAATCAAGTTGAAGGTACTAATATTTTTGCAGGAGGAGATTTAATAGGAACAACTGCAACTGTTGCTTGGGCAGCAAGAAGCGGAAGGGATGCAGCACAAAGAATAGAAGAATATTTGATGAGACATTAGGGACAGTCCCCAATGTCTCATTGTTATTTTTCGATATCATCATCAAAAGAAATTAGTTCTCCTATTTCGCAATCTAAGTATTTACACATATCTTCTAAATATCTAAAAGAAATAGCATTAGTTTCCCCATAAATAATGCGATTTAAATTATGAAAAGTAATATTCATATTTTTGCAAAGCCAATATTTAGACTTGCCATGTTTTTTTAATAGTTCTTCAATGTTAAAAGTTACCATATTCTTTATTCATGTTAGTAAGAAATAACTAACATATTATCCTTTCATAGAATACAAATTATAGGGAGAGAAAGTGCAGAAACCCTATAATATTTGAATAAACAAATTGTAATATAAAAATTTTTTTTATTTAAGATATTTATAAATATGATATATAAGAGTATATCTGAAAAGAGATATCTACTAGTGAAGTAAAAACTTGCACTAGTAGATATCTCCTTTATTATTTTAAATACTAAATATCTTTTACTAACTTTTGATATAAATTTCCTTTTTCTTCAAAATTTTTAAAAAAGCCATAGCTTGCGGCGGCAGGGGAAAGCAAACAAATTTTATTTTTTGCAGTTATTTTTTTTGCAATAGATACTGCTTCTTCTAATGTTTCTACAACATAGCTTTTTTCTGATTTTAGTTTTAAAGCAATATCATGTCCTGTTTTTGGCATACAAATAACATTTCTAATAGAACTATGATTTAAATAGTTTATAAAATCTTCATAATGAATACCACGGTCCATTCCTCCAATAATAAGAGTATCTACATTTTTTAGAGCTTCTATTGCCTCTATAGTAGCCATAGGAATAGTAGCAATGCTATTATCATAAAAAAGAATATCATCATATTTTCCAACAAATTGCAATCTATGTGCTAAAGTTTTAAATTTGCTAATACTTTGCACAGTTTTGCTAAGATCTAACTGTAATATTTCAGAAACACCTAAGGCAAACATAATGTTATTTAAGTTATAATCTCCTACTAAATTTCTAGACGTATTTTTAGAATATAAAGGCTTATTATTTAGGTAAACAATGTCATTTTTTAAAAAAATAGTGCTTTGACTATTTTTTAAACTAATAGAATAGGTAGTAGCGCAAGGATCATGCACAAATTTAGCCAAGTTTTCATTGTCAAAACTATATAAAAAGTAGTCAGATTTAGTTTGATATTTATAAATATTACATTTAGCTTTAGCGTATTGCTCAAAAGATTCGTAATGATCTAAGTGTTCTTCATAAAGATTTAACAAAAGTGCAATATTAGGAGATACCTCCATATATTCTAATTGATGAGATGACATTTCTAAAATAGCAGTAGTATTTTCTTCTAATGTATCAATACAGTCAAATACAGGAACGCCAATATTTCCTAAAAGCATACATTTAATATTTTGGTCTTTTAGAATTTGATAAATTAAAGAGCTTGTAGTACTTTTTCCTTTTGTACCAGTAACTCCAATTGTAAATACAGGAAAAAATTCTAAAAATAGTTCTAATTGAGATTTAATTTTAGAAAAGTAAGAGGAAGTATCAAGGTATGCAAAAGAAATACCAGGAGCTTTCATAATAATATCGTAATTATCTAAATTATCTAAATAATTTTCACCACTAATAATCGTTAAATAAGGATCACAAGCTAAGAAATCGTAGTCTTTTTCGAAATTTGAATTTTTATCTGCAATTGTTAAATGCTGATTACTTAAATATTTTCTAATTAGTTTGTAAGTAGAAATTCCTTCTCTTCCAAAACCTAATATCAGTATTTTTTTATCTTTAAAATATTGTATCAATGGACGAATCACTTGAAAATACCTCTTTTCTTAAAATAGCATTCTGCTCTTCATTTAAACCGTTTTCTTCATTATATTGCATAGTTATATCAATACTAGTATCTACTAAAGGGTAATGTTTTTTATAATAGTCTAATAAATAAGGTAATGGTTTGTTTACCTTTTGTATATTTTCTATGGTTTTGCTAATAGCAAAATTAACTTCTTCAAAAGTACCAACACAGTCAAAAGGCTTAGTTTCAGCGTTTCCAGTTAGTTGTAAAAATATTTTTAACAAATTGGTATTTTCAAACATATCTGTGCCAAAAATAGAAACTAGTTTTTCTTTATATAAATAAGGGCTTAAAATGATATAAGCAAATAAACATTTAGCACAGTTACAACACCATTTCCAATAATCTCCTTTACTTCCTACATTACAGCTTTTAAAAGTATTATGGTATTGTTCTAATTTTGCAAATAGTTTGGCAATTTGAAGTTCATTTAAAGGTCTTAAAAAACTAAAATATGTAACAGGAGCTTTCAAATATTTGTTAGTATATTCTTTAAAATCACATTCAAATTCAAAGCTTTTAGAATATTGATGATTTACTTTTTGACCTATAACATTAGCTTCATTTGCACTATTTTCATTAGAAAGTGCAATATACTTTTTAGATAATAAATAAGCTATAAAGTAAGAAACAAAAGCAAGCATTGCAGAAAAAGGGGTGTGACCATTAATAAATCCTTTTTCATTTAATAGAAGTAAATTTTTATCAATACTTCGATAAACCTCAATAATATTACTATTATTAAAGCCTGCTATTTGAGCACAGTTTAAGGTTACAGGTTTTGGGTTAATTATCAAACAGTAATCTGTTTTTTTATTCAGATTTAATAATTCTAAAGTTACAGTAGAATCTTTGCCACCGCCAATAGGAATAATATACCCACAAGAAGCATCTTCTATTGGGGTATAGTCAAAAGTAGGAGAGCCAGGAAGGCAGTTTATTGTTACAAAATCTTCAAAACTAGTGGTAATACCATTGGTAAAAAATAATTCTCCTAGCCCATAAAAATATAGTTTTTTCCACCAAGTTATTTGATCTTCATTTAAAGTGCCACAATGAATAATAATTTTAGGGGAGCAAGTACATTTCCAGTAACTAATAAGTTCTATTAGTCCAATATGAAATGCCATATTGCTGGCGTAACTACTTTGGATACTTTTAAAAGAAAAATCTTTTTTTAAAATTTTAAGCTGTGGTGAAAATTTAGTAAGATTAGGAATTTCAAATTCATATTGCAAATAAATAGCATTGGCATCTTCAAAAATAGAATAAGAATGAAAGTGAAACTCTGGATAAGTTTTTCTATATTGTTCAAATTTATTCATATTATTTTATAAATCCTTTCAAAATTTCTTATTGTCATCTTATTCAATATAGCATAAAATGCTCATAAAAACAATTAAAAAATAAAAAATACTTGACATATTTTATATTATGTGTTATATTAAATCTAAGGTCGTTTGACTTAGAAGATGATATTGAGGGTAACCGAAATGTGGTGAAAGATAGCCAGTCTGTCGGAAGTTGTTTGGGCTTCTGGGGTGCTACGGCATCGGAACAACACATATCTTTCCATCTTCGGTCTCCGTGATTTTTTCACGGAGATTTTTTTATTATATAGGAAAAATGATTAAAGTTTTTGGTATACGATAAGATTAAGTTATCGTAGGCTGTGAGGTTTGCAAAGTAAATCTGTACATGTGGTGTAAACACTTTTCTTATATTTTATGCTAATTGTGTCATTATTCAAAGGTAAAAAATAAAGAAAGCACATGTACTGAATAGAAAAAGAAGCAAGTATATATTAATTTAAAATGAGTAAGATAGCTATTTATACAAAAATACTACTTCCTTGTGAAGTAGTATTTTTATCACTCATTTTGAGTTTCTTTATTCCAAGAAAATAAATTGCGAATAGCTTTAAATAAATTAGCAAGTTTCGATTCTTTTACAACTGTTAGTGAAACATTATTCATAATAGCATCATAACGTTCTTCTAAAGCAGCCATTTTATCAATATAGTAATTATTAAAATCAAAATAATTATCTGTAATACCAATGTAGTTTTTATAATTATATAATCTAGCACGATAAATTTCAATGTCATCAGTAGTTGTTAAATGGTAAAATTCGTTGTTAAAATAAGATGAAAAGATTAAATCTTGAGTTTGAATAAAGGTTTTCTTAAGTTCTAATTTAAGGTTTGCAATTTTAGAGGCTACTTTTAAAGCTTTTTGTCCTTCACAATTGTCTTCTAATAATTGACCATTTAGTTTAATAATTTTTTCTTCGGTATATAAAATTTTATCTAAGTTTTCTTGAATTTTCAAAAATTCTTTTTTACCACAACATTTTATTGTTTCTAATTTAAAGGCATCTGTACTAAAAAAGGTACTTTCAAATAATAAGTCATCCCCAATTAGATAAGCTAATTGTTTTACTAAATTGCAAAGAATAGGGTAATAGTTTGGACTAGTAGTTGGAAAAGAAATATCATAATATTTTACAATATCTTCTTCATTATGTAAGGTCTTAGCAGTAGCTAATTGAACAGCACCTTCATTTAAAGCCATACCATAAGTTTTAAATTCACCATATTCGCAAAGTCCTAAACGATAAAGGTTTCCTTTATTATCTTTTACTTCTTGAAGAAAATGAATAAACTCATGAATAGCAAATTTTTCAAGTTCTTCTATTGGAATACCTTCCTTAAAATAAATAGAAGAATTTTTATAAAAATAATTTGCTTCTGCAAAGCCTTCAGGCATTTTTGCAAGATACATAGGAAGTCTAGAAAATTCAATAAATAATTGCTGAGTACTAAAATGAGCACGAGGAAAAGCTTTGCAAATTTTTTCAGCAACTGTTTTAGCTAGGCTATTAACACTTAGAGTATCTAATCTTCCAACTATTTCAATTCCATCCTTTTTTAATTCTGCCTCAATATTCATTATACTTATATTTCTCCTTAGTAATTTATATAATGCTATTATACAACATAATATTACAAAATTATGTGTCAAACTGTTTACACTTATATTACAATTTTGTAACAAATAAAAAGAAGATGCCTGTTAGCATCTTCTTTTTGCTAGAATAAACCTAAATCTAGGGAAATTTTTAGGTGGTATTTGCTTTTACATTTGCTTGAAATTAGTTACTTAAAAGGTCATAACAGAGCTTATGTCATAGCCCTTTAAAGTATCTCTGCCTTTCAAATTGGAAAGTTCAATCAAACAAGAAATGTGAACTACTTCTCCGCCCATTTTTTCAATCATCTGAATAATTGCTTGCAAAGTACCACCAGTGGCAAGCAAGTCATCAATAATGATAACTTTATCCCCAGGCTGAATTGCATCAGCAGGAAGCTCTAAAGTAGCCTCACCATATTCTAAAGAATAAGACTGCTGAATTGTTTTTCCTGGGAGTTTTCCAGGCTTTCTGACAGGAACAAAAGGAAGGCTAAGAGTAGAGGCGATGGCAGATCCGAAAATAAATCCACGAGCTTCTGGTGCTACCACAATATCATAATTAAGGTGATCCATCATTTCAAAAATGGCAGCTTCAAAGGCATCAGGGGTCCGAAGTAGGGAATTAATGTCATAGAACAAAATGCCCTCTTTGGGAAAATTAGGGTAACATGCAACAAACTTTTTAAAATCCATAGAAAGTCCTCCTTTAAATGATGAAAAAAGCAAATGTAAAAACTATTGCACACCTAATACTAAAATACAAATCATATTATAACATGACATTATGTGAATTACAAGAAAAAATGGGAAATAGAACGATTTGTCTTTTCCCATTTTCTCTTATAATTTTTATTTTACAACAATATTATAAATCTTATTTTTAACGTAAATTTCTTTTACAATAGTTTTATCTAAAAGGGCATTTTGCACATTAGGTACAGAGTGTACTTTTTCTTTTACTAAAGCTTCTTGTGTATCAATAGGAACAAAAACACTAGCTTTTACTTTACCATTTACTTGAATTGGAATTTCTATTTCATTATCTATTGTTTTAGTCTCATCATAACTTGGCCATGGAGTATTGGTAATTGTTTCTTTTTGTCCTAAACGTTCAAATAACTCTTCTGTCATATGAGGAGCAAAAGGATTTAATAATTGTAAAAAGGTTTTAAATTCTGCTTTATTGATTTTTTTCTGTCTGTAAAATTCATTTACCATAGTCATAAAAGTAGAAATAGCAGTATTAAACTTCATTTCTTCAATATCAGAAGAAACTTTTTGAATTGCTTTATGCATCATTTTTTCAAATTCTGGTGTATATTCATTTCCTTCTGTTACAAAGTCTTGCATATTCCATACTCTATCTAAAAATTTACCACAACCACGAATGCTTTCCATAGACCATGAAGCTGTTTGATCAAATGGTCCCATAAACATTTCATAAACACGGAAGGTATCTGCTCCAAATTCGCCTATAATATCATCTGGATTGATAACATTACCTTTTGATTTTGACATTTTTTCTCCATTAGAACCTAAAATCATACCATGAGAAGTACGTTTCATGTAAGGTTCTTTTGTAGAAACTACACCAATATCATATAAGAATTTATGCCAAAATCTAGAATATAATAAGTGAAGAGTAGTGTGTTCCATACCGCCATTATACCAATCAACAGGTCCCCAGTAATTTAAGCACTCTTTAGAAGCTAAAGCACTGGTATTATGTGGATCCATATAACGTAAGAAATACCAAGAAGAACCAGCCCATTGAGGCATAGTATCTGTTTCGCGGGTAGCACTTTTTTGGCAATGAGGACATGTAGTTTTAATCCATTCAGTTTGTTTAGCAAGTGGAGATTCTCCATTTTCACCAGGTTCATAATCTTCTATATTTGGAAGGACTAAAGGGAGCTCTTCTTCAGGAAGGGGAACCCAACCACATTCTTCACAATGAACCATAGGAATTGGCTCGCCCCAGTAACGTTGTCTTGAAAATACCCAATCACGAAGTTTATAATTTATTTTTTTAGTACCAATACCTTTTTCTTCTAAATGAGAAATAACTGTTTTTATAGCGTCTTTTACTGCTAACCCATTTAAAAAGGCAGAATTAATTAAAAGACCAGAAGAAGTATCTATCATAGGACTTTCTCCTTCAAATGCTCTTTGAAGGTCGTACTGATGAGTTTTAAATTCTAAACATTTTAGAATTTCATCTTTAGAAAGCCACATATATTCTTGAATTTGTTTTTCCTCTTCTGAGACAGGTACTTGTTCTAAAGAATTTAAAGTAACTAAAACAGTATGGTTAGTAATAAAACGATTAACGTCTTTATGAGCAGCATAAAAGTGGTCATAGTAAGCAAAAAGGAATTCTTTCATAGAACGAATATCTGTATAACCAGTTTCTTCTTTTAATTCTCTTATTGCAGCTTTAGTAATAGTTTCGTTTTCTTCAATACCACCCATAATTAAACTATATTGATTTGTTTTATGTAGTTTTACACATAAATATTTTTCTTCGGAAGGATGCTTTACTACAAGAGTTACTACATTACGCTTTGTATTTTCTTTATCTGTTCTTACTTTAGAATTACCTTCACCTTCAAAAATAGGGGCAACGACTTGTTTAATAGGAATATGAAATTTTGTAGCAAATTCCCAGTCTCTTGTATCATGAGCAGGAACAGCCATAATAGCACCTGTTCCATAAGTAATTAAAACATAATCTGAAACCCAAATAGGAATTTCTTCATTGGTTAAAGGGTTAATTGCTTTAAAACCTTTTACTTCAACTCCAGTTTTTTCTTTGTTTAACTCAGCACGTTCAAAATCAGATTTTAGTTTTGCTTGTTTTTGATATTCTTTTATTTCATCTAAATTAGTAATAGAATGTTCTAATTCTTGTAAAATAGGGTGTTCAGGAGCTACGACCATGTAAGTTGCACCAAATAGAGTATCTGGTCTTGTGGTGTAAACAATAAGTTCTTTATCAAAACCTGAAATTTTAAATTTAACTTCAGCACCTTCACTTCTACCAATCCAATTTTTTTGTTGAGTTTTAATTTTTTCTAGGTAGTTTAAATCATCTAAATCATCTATTAATCTTTGAGCATATTCTGTAATTTTAAGCATCCATTGACTTTTTTCTTTTTGAACAACAGGGTTACCACATCTTTCACAAACACCATTTACAACTTCCTCATTTGCTAGGCCTACTTTACAACCAGTACAAAAGTTAATTGGCATGGTGGCTTTATAAGCTAGTCCATGTTTAAATAATTGAATAAAAATCCATTGTGTCCATTTATAATATTCAGGGTCAGTAGTATTAACAACTCTTGACCAATCAAATGAAAAGCCAAAAGATTTTAGTTGCTTTGTAAAATGAGCAATGTTTTGCTCTGTAATTACTTTAGGATGAACATGATTTTTAATAGCATAGTTTTCAGCAGGTAAGCCAAAAGCATCAAATCCAATTGGGAATAATACATTTAAGCCTTCCATTCTTTTTTTTCTAGCCACAATATCTAAAGCAGTATATGGTCTTGGGTGTCCTACATGTAAACCTTGGCCAGAAGGATAAGGAAATTCAATTAGACCATACCATTTTTCTTTAGAAGTATCTTCTTTTGCATAAAAAGTACCTTCTGAATACCATTTGTTTTGCCATTTCTTTTCAATTTCTTTAAAGTCATATGTCATATTTTTCACTCCTTTTTATTCTTTTAAGGCATTTATTTATTATTAAAAATGCCAATGACAAGTCAATTTGCCCTTAATTATATCGCACTTTTAGAAGAAAATAAAGCAAAACTTGCAAAAAATGAAAAAATATGGTAAAATGAATATGTGTTTATGAGATAACTAAAAAAACAGATAAATGATACTTAAGAAAAAGGAAAGGAGAAAAGGTATGTTACGCCCAGTTGAAAAGGCAGAAAAAATAAGAAAAGATGCTCAAATTTTATATAAACAAGTAGCAAAAGCGTATAAACTAGTAGAAGAGTATGAAACAAGTGGAGAAGAAGATGCTAGTAATATACGTAATTTTATGTTGCAACAATCTAGCCAAAGATATAGTGGAGCCTTAAAAACAGGTGCGAATAATTTGCAAAAAGTATTACAAAATACTTGCTTAGGAAAAATGCCAGCAGAAGAAGCTTTAAAAAATATTCAAACAATTAATATTTCTGTTATGACAGCAGAAATGGTAGCAGCAGAAATATTATCAGGTGGTAAACAATCTTCATTAGATGAAGAAAGATTTTAAATGATAAAATGCTCTCTTTACTTTTAGTAGAGAGCATTTGTTTACATAAAGCTTGAAAAGAAGAGAAATATATGGTATAATAAGGAAGAGCAGTTTATTAGCTAGAAATAAAAGAATTATTTTTTAAGGAGATGCTATATGAAAAACGTTGACCGGAAGCAACTTTACTATGAAGTGCAGTATGTTGTTAAACTTTTGAAAGAGGTCTAGCATAGCAAAAAATAGTTCAATTTCAAATGCATTGTGTTTGAAAAAAATGAAACAAAGAGGGGAAAACAAAATGAAAAAAACAGCAGGAGCTTCTATGAGTTATGCAATCAAAGCGGTAAAAGATGCCTTGCAAGAATATAGCAAAGCAGGAGAAAAAGCAAAAAAGTGGCATAAAGAAAATGTAGAGGATAAGCTGAGAGCACTTGCTAAAGTGGCTGGACGGAAAAGCTTTTTCTACACTCAGGTAGAGAGCATTGTCAAAGGTGTTTTCAGCGACAAAATGAATATGCAAGTGGCAAAGTTTAAATTTTATACTGTGGAGGAGAAAGCAAAAAATCTTTAAGTTTCATACCAGGTGTACCCTTAGGGTGCATCTGGTTTTTATATGCAAAAATAGTTTACAACTAAAATTAGTTAGTATATAATACCAAGGAAATGGAAATAATAACAAATAACTTATGCAACTAAGTATAGTTGAGTTGCAATTAAAAAAAGGGAGGAAAAGCAGATGGCAAAAGAAATAAGCGAAGAAGAAAAAAAGAAAATTGCAGACATGATTGATAGCTTGGTACAAAGGGCTAAAAAAGCATCAGAAGAGTATTTAAAACTAAATCAAGAACAAGTAGACAATATTGTAAAACAAATGGCAATGGCAGGATTAGAGCATCATATGGAACTTGCTAAAATGGCAGTAGAGGAGACAAGACGTGGTATTTATGAGGACAAAATTACAAAGAATATGTTTGCAACAGAATATATTTATCACAGCATAAAGTATGATAAAACAGTAGGCGTTATTTCAGAAAATGAAGAAGAAGGGTATGAAGAAATAGCAGAACCAATTGGAATTATTGCAGGTGTAACACCAGTTACCAATCCAACTTCAACAACAATGTTTAAATCAATTATAGCAGCAAAAACAAGAAATGTTATCATTTTTGGATTTCACCCAGCAGCACAAAAAAGTAGTAGTGCAGCAGCTAATATTTTAAGAGAAGCAGCAGTAAAAGCTGGTGCACCAGAAGATTGTATTTTATGGGTAGAAGAACCATCTATAGAAGCAACAAGACTACTTATGAACCATCCAGATGTAAGCTTAATTTTAGCAACAGGTGGTTCAGGAATGGTAAAGTCAGCATATTCATGTGGAAAACCAGCATTAGGAGTAGGACCAGGAAATGTACCATGTTATATAGATAAAACAGCTAACTTAAAAACTTCTGTAAATGATTTAGTATTATCAAAATCATTTGATAATGGTATGATTTGTGCATCAGAACAATCTGTAATTGTAGATAAAGAAATTCATACAGAATTTGAAAAATTGATGAAAGAAGCAGGATGCTTTTTCTTAAATAGTACACAAACTAAAAAACTAAGAGATAGTATGTTTATAGCAGAAAATGGATGTAGCTTAAATGCAGATATTGTAGGGAAAAGCCCATATGATATTGCCAAAGGTGCTGGAATAGAAGTACCTGTAGATACTAAAGTATTAGTATTAAAAGAAAATGGAGTAGGAATTGAATATCCATTTTCAAAAGAAAAGTTAAGCCCTGTACTTGCTTATTATATAGTAGAGAATGAAGAGGAAGGAATTGATTTAGCAGAAAAGCTAATTGAATTTGGCGGATTAGGACACTCAGCAGTTATCCACTCAGAAAATAATGAAACTATTCGTAAATTTTCGCAAAAAGTCAGAGTAGGTAGAATTATTGTTAATTCCCCATCTACCCATGGAGCAATAGGAGATATTTATAATACGAATATGCCATCATTAACTCTTGGATGCGGAACCTTCGGAGGAAATTCAACAACAGCTAATGTATCATCTGTTAATCTAATCAATATTAAGAGAGTAGCAAAAAGGAGAGTTAATATGCAGTGGTTTAAAGTTCCAGAAAAGATCTATTTTGAAGCAGGCTCTATAGGATATTTAGAAAAAATGCCAAACATTACAAGAGCATTTATTGTAACAGATCCATCTATGGTAAGTTTAGGTTATGTTGATAAAATATTATACCATTTAAGAAAAAGAAATGAATATGTACATTCAGAAATCTTTTCAGATGTTGAATCAGATCCATCTTTTGATACTATTTATAAAGGTGTTGAAATGATGAAAGAATTTAAACCAGATGTTATTATAGCCTTAGGAGGAGGAAGCCCAATCGATGCAGCAAAAGGAATGTGGCTATTTTATGAGCATCCAGAAGCAGATGCAGAAGGTATGAAACTAAAATTTATGGATATTCGTAAACGTACGTATAAATTTCCAACTCTTGGAACAAAGTCAAAATTAGTTGCTATTCCAACTACTTCAGGAACTGGTTCAGAGGTAACTTCGTTTGCTGTTATTACAGATAAAAAGTTAAATAAAAAATATCCATTAGCAGATTATGAATTAACACCAGATGTAGCAATTATAGATCCAGATTTAGTAATGAGCCTTCCAAAAACAATTACAGCAGATACTGGAATGGATGTATTAACACATGCTATAGAAGCTTATGTGTCTAATATGGCATCAGATTATACAGATGGCTTAGCAGAAAAGGCAGTAGAGTTGGTATTTAAAAATATTAGAGAAGCATATAATAATGGAAGTAATCGTATGGCAAGGGAAAAAATGCATAATGCTAGTACTATTGCAGGAATGGCATTTACCAATGCATTTTTGGGTATTAACCATTCGCTAGCTCATAAAATAGGGGCAGAATTTCATTTACCACATGGAAGAATCAATGCTATTTTATTACCATATGTTATTAGATATAATAGTCAAAAACCAACAAAATTTGTATCTTTTCCTAAATACGAGTATTTTATAGCAGATCAAAAATATGCAGATCTTTCTAGAAGAATGAATTTCCCAGCTTACGGAAATGAAGAAGGAATAAATTCACTAATAGAAGAAATTAAGAAATTAAACAAAGACCTAAATATTCCAAGTTCATTTAAAGAAGCAGGAATTAATGAACAAGAATTTTTAGAAAAGGTAGATATGCTTGCTGATAGAGCATTTGAAGACCAATGTACCACTGCAAATCCAAGACTACCACTTGTAGAAGAATTAAAACAAATTCTATTAGACAGTTATTATGGAAAATAAGAAAATGAGACATCGGGGACAGTCCCTAATGTCTCAACATAAAGAAATAGGGGAAAAGGTGTATACGTTTAGTGTATACTATGGGGGCAAAATCTAAAAGAGGAGTGATTTTATGCCACGAATAGCACGCAACGATTTGAATACATCTTTTTTTCATGTAATAATACAAGGAGTTAATAAAGAATGTATTTTTAAACAAAATATTTATAAAGAAAAATATTTACAATTTTTAAAAGAAGCTAATTTAAAATTCAATATTAAAATAATTGCTTATTGCGTTATGGATAATCATGTACATTTGCTTATTTATACATTTAATATAAAACAACTATCTAGTTTTATGAAACAAGTTAATGAGAATTTTGCAAGATATTATAATTATAAAAGAGAAAGAATAGGTCATGTTTTTAGAGATAGATTTTTAAGTGAGGCAATCTATAATGAAAACTACTTAAAAAATTGTTTAGTTTATATTCATAATAATCCTGTTAAGGCAAAGATTGTGAAAAATTGTATAGATTATCCTTATTCTAGTTATCAAGATTATTTAAAAAAACAAGATTTTATTGATGAAAAATGTATAGAATTAATATTTCATACAAAGCATTTAAAAAAAGAAGAATATGATAATATGCATTTGAAGAAATTTTATTTTATGGATTATCAAGATACTATCGAAAGTGATGTAAAAGAGTTAGTAGAAGAATATTCACAAAACATAGAAAGGAATTCAGTTGATATTAATAAAGAAAAATTAGTGATCTATATCAAACAAAGACTAAAAATATCAAATAGACAATTAGCAAAATATCTAAGTATAGATAAAAGTAAAATATCTAGAATACTGAGACAATAGGGACTGTCCCTATTGTCTCAATTGCACTTGCATTTTATGGAAAAAGTGGGTATAATAAGGAAAAGTAAAATTTAAGGAGATGAAAATATGCAAGTATCTAAAGAAGAAATATTGCACATTGCAAGACTAGCAGACCTAAATATAAAAGAGGATGAAATAGATAAATATATATTAAATTTGCAGGATATATTAAACTTTGCAAATATTGTAAATAAAGCATCAGTAGAAGGTTTAGAAGAAACAATAGGAACAAATGATAGCTATAATGTATTTCGCAAAGATGAAATACAGCTATTCGAAGATAATAAAAGTTTACTACAAAATGCACCAGAACAAGAAAGAAATATGTTTAAAATCCCAAAAGTTCTCTAAGCTGTTCGAGCAAAGCGAGTTACAGATGGAGAAGCGTGAGACAAAAGGGACTGTCCCCAATGTCTCAATGTCTTAAAAATAGGAAAGGAAAAAAGAAAATGGATATTACAAAATTAACAGTACATGAGTTGCAAGAAAAATTAAAATCAAAAGAAATTACTGTAGTAGATATTACAAAGGCATATGTAGAAAATATAGAAAAGCACGAAAAAGAAGTACAAGCCTTTATTACACCTCTTACCAAAGAGGCTGTAGAACAAGCAAAAGAAATACAAGAAAAAATAGAAAAAGGGGAAGTAAATTCTTCTTTAGCAGGAATTCCTATTGGAATAAAAGATAATATTTGCACTAAAGGGGTTAAAACAACATGTGCCTCTAAAATGCTAGAAAATTTTATAGCTCCTTATAATGCTACTGTAATGGAAAAAATAAATGCACAAAATATGATTAATTTAGGTAAAATGAATATGGATGAATTTGCTATGGGGTCATCTACTGAGCATTCCTATTTTCAAAAAACACATAATCCTTGGAATTTAAACACTGTACCAGGGGGGTCTTCAGGAGGAAGTGCCGCAGCAGTTGCAGCTGATTTAGTGCCATGGGCATTAGGGTCAGATACAGGAGGCTCAATTCGTCAGCCAGCTAGTTTTTGTGGAGTAGTTGGATTAAAGCCAACTTATGGATTAGTATCTCGTTATGGTTTAGTTGCATTTGCATCATCATTAGACCAAATAGGAACAATTACAAAAGATGTAACAGATAGTGCAATACTTTTAAATTTAATTGCAGGACATGACAAAAAAGATTCTACTTCTGAAAATAAAGAAAAAGTAGATTATACGAAAGCTTTAAAGAATAACGTAAAGGGACTAAAAATAGGAATTCCAAAAGAATATTTTGGAGAAGGAATAAATAGCGAAGTTAAGAAAAGTATAGAACAATCCATAGAAATTTATAAAAAACTAGGAGTAACAGTAGAAGAATGTAGTTTAGATATTGCTAATTATGCTTTAGCTACATACTATATTATAGCTTGTGCAGAAGCAAGTTCTAATTTAGGTAGATTTGATGGTATTCGTTATGGATATCGAGCACAAAATTATTCAGATTTAAAAGAATTATTTAGAAATTCTAGGAGTGAAGGCTTTGGAGAAGAAGTAAAAAGAAGAATTATACTAGGAACTTATGTGCTTTCTTCTGGTTACTATGATGCATATTATAAAAAAGCACAGCAAGTAAGAACATTTGTAAAAAGAGAATATGACAAATTATTTGCTAAATATGATATACTTTTAACTCCAGCTTCACCAACAACTGCTTTTGAAATAGGAGCTAAAGATAGTAATCCATTAGAAATGTATTTAGCAGATATTTGTACAGTTCCTGTTAATGTAGCAGGACTTCCTGGAATTTCAATTCCTTGCGGTATAGATAGTAAAGGTATGCCAATTGGAATGCAGCTAATTGGAAATAAATTCGCAGAAGAAACTCTATTAAATGCAGCATATACTTTTGAACAAGAAATAAAATTTAGAGAAAACTATGAGCCAACTTTTAAAGGGGGTGCTAATTAATGTCAAAAGAAGATTATGAAATAGTAGTAGGGCTAGAAGTGCATGCAGAGCTTTCTACAAAAACAAAAATCTTTTGTAGTTGTCCTACAGAATTTGGAGCAGAGCCAAATACACATGTATGTCCTGTATGTATGGCAATGCCAGGTGCACTTCCAGTTTTAAATGAAAAGGTAGTAGAATATGCAGTAAAAGCAGGACTAGCCACTAACTGTACAATAACAAGACAGAGCAAGAACGACAGAAAAAACTATTTTTATCCAGACCTTCCAAAATCATATCAAATATCACAATTTGATAAACCATTATGTGAGCATGGTCAAATTACAATAGGAGAAGAAGGGGAGGAAAAAACAATTGGCATTACTAGAATTCATATAGAAGAAGATGCAGGAAAGCTAAATCATAATGAATTTGGAAGTGGTAGTTTAGTAGATTTAAATAGAGCAGGAGTACCACTAATTGAAATTGTATCAGAACCAGATATGAGATCAAGCAAAGAGGCAGAAAGCTATTTAAGAAAAATAAAATCTATCTTAGAATATATAGAAGTATCAGATTGTAAAATGCAAGAAGGATCTTTACGTGCAGATGTGAATGTATCTGTTAGAAAAAAAGGAGCAAAAGAGTTTGGAACACGTACAGAAATGAAAAATATGAACTCTTTTAGATCTATTGTAAGAGCTATTGAGTATGAAGCTCAAAGGCAAATAGAAGTACTAGAAGAAGGAGGCAAAATAAATCAAGAAACTTTAAGATGGGACGATGTATCTGGCAAAACTTTTTCCATGAGAGATAAAGAAGATGCACAAGATTATAGATATTTTCCAGAGCCAGATTTAGTAGCAATTAAGCTATCAGAAGAATATATTCAAAACATTCAAAATCATTTGCCAGAACTTCCAGAAAGTAGAAAGAAAAGGTACTTAGAAGAACATGGACTTACTAAAAAAGAGGCAAAAATGTTAACAGCTTCAAAGTATATGTCTAATATGTTTGAAGACACTTTAGCTATTTGCAAAAACAGTAAAGCAGTTGCTAACTGGTTACTATCAGATGTTTCTAGAATATTAAATGAAAAAGAATTAGAGCCAGAGCAAATACCATTTACAGCAGAAAATCTAGCAAAAATGGTTATACTAATTGACAAAGGAACTATCAGTAGTGCAATTGGAAAAAAAGTATTAGAGGAGCTATTTGAAGCTCCAAAAGATCCAGAGGAAATCATTAAAGAAAAAGGATGGATTCAAATTTCAGATGAAGGAGCTATTAAAGAGGTAGTACTAAAAATATTAGAAAACAATCCACAATCTATTATAGATTTTAAAGCAGGAAAAGATAGAGCATTAGGATTTTTAGTAGGTCAAGCAATGAAAGAAACAAAAGGAAAAGCAAACCCTAAAATGCTAAATGAAATGTTTTTAGAAGAATTAAAAAAATAAAAAATAGAAGCTGTATGTAAAAGTAAAATTACATGCAGCTTTTAGTATTCTATTCTTTTAAATCACTTTTGATTTTATTAAATGCAAAAGCATAAATAATAAAGCCAACAATAAAATATAATCCTGCTTTAAAAAGAGAAATTCCAAAGTAATATACAAAAGGAGAACTGTAGACAAAGTCATAGGCTAATAAAATAAGGCAAGATATTAAGAGGATGGCAAAAGAAAAAGCGATGCCAGACTTCATTAGTTTAATAATAGATGTATCTATTTTTTTAAATTCTGTTAGTAATAATTTCATAACTAATACCTCACTTTTCAAAATAAATAGGAGAGCCCCTATAAATTCTTAATCCTTACTATAATAGTAACATAAAGAAAGTAGAAAAACAAAGGTAATTTGTGGCAATAAAAAAAGATGCTATTTACTAGCATCAAATATTTAAAAAACTGTGCACAATTTTTTAAATTAGCCCATTGCGTTTAATTTTTTAGCCATATTAGATTTTTTTCTAGCTGCAGTGTTTTTTACAATAACACCTTTTGTACATGCTTGGTCTACTTTTTTAGTTGCAGCAGATAATAATTTAGAAGCTTCTTCTTTGTTTCCAGCTTCTACAGCTTGTTCAAATTTTTTAACAGCTGATTTATATCCAGATTTAATCATATTATTTCTTGCTGTTTTCTTTTCAATAACTTTAACACGTTTTATTGCTGATTTAATATTTGGCATTTAGTTTGCACCTCCTCTTTGAAGTATAAATAAATTAACAACAATATTTTAGCATGTTTTTTATGAAATAGCAAGTGCTTAAAGTAAGATTTTTTAGCTAACAATTAAAATATTACAATTATATGACATTTTACAATAAAATATTTACAAATAGAACAAAATATTTTACACTATAAGTGCAAAAAGTGAGCGAAAATGAGAAAAGTATAAAAATAAGAAAAAATGCTCATACTATCAAAAGATAAGTTAGCTGTTCGAATGAAGTGAGTTACAGATAACTTATGCGTAGAGAAACGGAGAAAAAATACATAGGGAGGGAAAGATAAAATGAGAATCCACGAAAACCATGAGGCTGTACACACACACACACACACACACAAGTAGTTTTTACAAAAAGGAAAAGAGCTTAAAAGAAAAAGAAAAATTAAATAGGCTAGGTACTAAAGATGTATCTGGTATTATCATGCGATATATCCCATCAGTAGGCAGTAAAACTGCGACAGCTGGGATAACTTTGATTGCACTAGTAGTTACTATTATAGTGCTTTTAATTTTGGCCGGAATTACCATACAAGTAGTATTACAAGGTGGAATTATAGGATCAGCAGAACAAGCAGGAGAACAATATAAAATAGCACAGGCAAGAGATAAATTAGAAATGACACTGAGTCATGCGCAAATACAAAAATCAATTAATGTACAATATAATCAAAATGATTATTTAGATGAAATGATATTAAATGAAATAATTGGTACAAAAGTGGTAGGAGATATTGTGATAGTAGATGGATATGCTTTTGAAATAGATAGAAGTGTACCTAAAATAGGAAAATATATAGGAAAAGAAGAAGAGTTAGTATTTCCAGAAGTAAGTACGCAGGTAGTATTAGCAGAGGATATTAAAACAGCAACACTATATATAACAGCCCAAGAAGAGAAAAATGGAATTAGTAAAATAGAAGTATTGCAAAATGGAGAAGTACTTCAAACATATGAATATGCAAATATAAAAGAAGAAATAAAAGAAGAATATATAGCAAAGCAAAATGGAACTTATATAGTAAAAGTATATTCAAAATTAACCGTTACAAAAAGAGAAAAAATAGAAGGAATTGTACTAAGTATAGAATATAGTCCAAATGGAAATGAAACATATAAAAAAGAACATCAAGTAAAAGTAAATGTTAAAGGCAAAACACAAACAATAAAAAGTATAAAATATCAATGGCTGCCAACCGTACAAGAGCCAGAAGAAAGCACATTTACAAAAGAATGTAAAGACGGAGAAACGATTATAGGAAAAGGATACAATGGAGAATATTACTTATGGGTATTGATAGAAACAGAAGAAGAAAAGACAAATATATATAGAAGTGAAAGATTTAATTTTGACAATGAAGGACCAGAAGTAAGCTATAAAGTAGAATATGTTGATAGCGAAACATTTAAAATATCAGCAAATGCAAAAGATAGTAAAGTTAATATAACTAATGTGAAGTTAATTAGAGATGAAGAAATTGTTGAAAATATTAAAGATTCTAGTTTGAATTTTACGGAATCAGTTACTAATTATGATAAGTTTTATGTTATTTGTGCTACAGATTCCTTAGGTAATGAAACCCGAATTAATCCTAATATATTAAATTACTTACATGTGTGGAGAACTTATGAAAAAGTAATTCTTTCACGTAAATATAATTATGAGAAGACTATAACTGGTACAGGAACGTACTATAATTCTGGTAATGTCTTATCAATATCAAGTAAGAAAGTGATATACCAATCAGTTACATTTGATAGTACAGAAGGACCAATTGGAATAACGCCACGAGAAGTTGAGCAAGTGACAGCGAATGATTTGGTTTCAGCTGGATATCCAAACGGCTATTGGGATATAGAAAGTAAAGGAAATAATAAGTTTACTATTCGTAATATAAGATATGTATGGAATGGAACTCCTGGAAAAAGTGGACTTACAAGTTATCATGACTACTATGATGCTACTCTTGTGTATAAATATCGGGCCTGGTAAACCAAAAGGATATGTCTTAGGAATGAAAGCAGATTCATTTCCTATTAATGGTGAAGGAGAAGACCTATGGTATGAATCTATAGCAAAATGATTAACTATTTTTAGCATAGACTATTATAGTATCAATACCATATTATATGGCTACTAATAGATATATGTGTTAACAGGAATATTAAACAAGATACTACCTGTGAAAGCAGGTTCTTAAAATTTCATTTGCCTTATAGTTATAGTGCCGTTTTTCTATGCAACAAGGCTAGGTTGCTTTCTTATTCATTCTAACTTTTTTTCATTAGCATAAATAATATGTGGGAAAAATAAAAGATAAAAATAGACAAAAGAAGCACCAATTTGATATGATGTTTTTGAAGGAAAACATAGCCATATCAA
>JAAWMH010000027.1 GCA_022798335.1 Clostridia bacterium | reverse complement strand
ACGTCATTATTCTTTAACATTTGCTACACTTTCATTGAAAGGTGTGAGGAATAATGTTGTCTTTAGAACAAGCTATTAGAGCTAGAATTCTTAATCTAGCAAAGGAAAAAAATTTAACAATTAATAAGGTATCTATGTTGTCAGGAATGCCACATACTACACTATTACTTTTTATGAATAATGAAACACATGACCCAAGAATCTCTACATTACTACATATTTGTGAAGCATTTGATATATCTTTAAATGATTTCTTCAATGATAAATTATTTAATGAAGTAAAATCAGAATAAGGAGTGAAAAATGACGTTAGAAAACGCAATTCGAGAAAGAATAAAAGAATTAGCAAATAAAAATAATATAACTATAAATAAAGTATCAACATTAGCTGGCTTAACACATACTACCTTATTGGCTTTTATGAATAACGAAACACATGATCCAAGAATTTCTACATTATTACATATTTGTGAAGCATTTGATATAGACTTAAAAGAGTTTTTTAATTCCTCATTATTTAAAAATGTTATAGAAGAATAAAGCAAAAAATAATACCTAGATATTATTTTTTGGCAATACTTAAGATTATTTATTGTTATCTTCTTTGCACACAATATGCACACAGAAAATAGTAGAAGTACTTTGAAACAGCATATTTCAGGTATTTAACTTCTACCATCTGCACCAAAAAAGTTGAAATTTAACCAATTTCAGCTTTTTTTATTTTTATTCAAAAGTTTTTGTAAGTATTGATATTACTGCACTCTACCATTTTTCATTATTCAACCTATTTTCAAAATTTTTTAAAATTATTCATTGTTTTTTCTCTTTTGCTCGGAGTATGCTCGGGACATTTGCTCGTCAAGATATTGGCTGTATCTTGCTAATATTAAGTGATATATGTTTTTCACTTTGCATTTTTCTGCTCGGGATATTCACATCATATAATTGTTTATAAATTAGCTATTAATAATATCAATATATAATTTATAATTAGTTATCAAAAGAGGCTTCACTATGAATAAACGTGTTGAATATACTGGCTGCGAAGGAAATTATTAAAACTCTAAAAGGTAGTATTTATTTTTTTGCCTATCCTAAAATATTATAAATTATCATAGAATATTTTGGCTTACTCCATTAAAATTAATTTTCAATTCCATAAAAAAATTCTTGCTATCCTTACAGCAAGTTAGTTTTTAAAAGTGGGCTATTTTTACAATATTCTATTTTTGTATTTTATATAAAAGTCATTAGCAATGTACTAATAGAAACAGTGTTATAATTTGTGGAAATTAAAGAAAGGTTGTTGTTTTTAAAATATAAATAAAGTATAATAGAAACATCCTTTTCAAAGGAAATCTTTCGGAAAGGAGGCAGACAGATGAGCAGTTTCGACTTAATTTGGCATTTGATAGTATTATTACTTGCAAAAGATAATAAGAAATCTGATGACCAAAAAACTGAAGATTAGTCGCAAGAGCTAATCAAGGAGTGGTTCCCTAGCCACTTCTTTTTTATTTTAGAAATAAAAAAGGTATGTGTCCCTAAACACATACACAGACATTAAACAGTTTCAACTACTGTTAACTTAAGTTAAATATAGTATACTATATTTTTTATTATATGTCAAATAATTTTCAAAAATTCATATTTTCAAAAAATAATTTTAAAAGTAATGTTCCAAAGTCTATAAATACCTAATATTTAAGTAATTATAGGCTTTTTATATTTTAAGATAATAAACAACAATATAAAATATTTAAAAAATATATAAATTAAAATGCATAATTTAAAGATAAAGAACTTATTATGGAAAATTTAGAAACGGAATATTTTGATAGAATAGAAACAATATTAGGACAAATGGAAGGCTTGAAAAATGTAGTTGGAATATTACTAGATGAAATGCTAGAAGCTAAAGCAGAAATCCTAGACACAGAAGAATTAACAACAAGATATACAGACAATCAAATACTTCTTAATATACTATTTGATTTAATGTACTATCAAACACAAGAAACTAGAGAATTTGTAAATAGTCATATATAGACATAGGAAGGAGGCTCATTATGGGAAGACGTGCAAATGGCGAAGGTAGTATTTATGCCACTATTCAAAAAGTAAAAAGAAAGAAATTTGATACAAGAGGCGAATGTGCCATTTGTAAAGAATGTACTGATAGAACTTTATGCAATAATAGAATCGGTCATATAAAATGCGATAAGTGTAAGAATTGTAAAGAAGCTTGTTTGACGTATTGTGATAGATTTTATTGTAGAAGATTAAATGTTGCCCAAATATCAAAGTGATATTAATAAACTTTATAACATTGTAAATGCTTCTTTTAGAAAGGCTGTACTTGATAAAATAATTACTACTGCAGATAATCCTATGAATTATATAGATATACCAATAAGCAAGAAAATAAAAAAAGAAGTAATTGCTTTTGAAGTAGAAGAACAAGCAACACTTTTGCAATACATAAATACACATACAATAATAACAGATAGCAAATCTGCTTATGATGATACAACAGTAAAAAACTTAATAAGAACTGCTTTTTTGATAGGTGCAAGATGTGGAGAATTAGGCGGTTTAGACTATACAAAACATATTGACTGGGAACTAGAAAGAGTTATTATAGAAAGGACACTTACAAAAAATAAAGAAAGGAAAATCGTTATGGGTGCAACTACTAAAACAGGAAGAAAAAATATAAAATCAAATAACAGTGCTACACGTTTTATTCCTTATACCTTCACAAATAAATCAAATCTTTAAAAGAGTATGCAGAGAAGCTGGCGTAAAAACAAATCTTGTAACTGGCTGTAATACACACATGACAAAGCATACATTTGTAACACGTGCTATTGAATCTGGTATGAGTTTACTAACAATATCTAAGCTGGTTGGAACAAGTGTAAGAGAACTTGAAAAGACTTATGCCCATGTATTAGACAAATTTATGAAGGTAGAACTTGAAGGACTTAGAAAACATTTAAAGAATAGTAAAATAATTGCTTTTCCTAAAGAAAAAAAGGCTATATCTTAAATTATAGATTTATGTAGACCTTTGTCTAAAAATGTGATATAATTATAATATGCAAAGTTAATTTGCAAATATTTCGCAAATTATGCGAAATGGAGGTATTACTATGAACAAAGCACAGGAAATTAGACAGAAGCGGTTAAACGAACGAAAAGAAATTGCCGAAAAGAAGACAAAGCATGACTTGGAAATTAAAGCCAAAGCTGAGGAGCTGTTTAACTGGGTACTGGATATGCTTGACACCCCTACTGCGAATAACACAGCAGACGAGGTGCATCTGTCCGACTCATACTACAACAAAATTCGGGTTGGCTACAACTACGAAAAGGGATTGACAGACAAACCTTTTGAGTGTGAAGTCATGAAGCAACTTGCCAAGATGTTTAAAGCAGAAGACGGCTATACCGGCAAATACTTTTCTGGGACATTTCCCGATAGCCATTCCAGCGTTACAATTAAAATTAAATAGTTATACCATTGCAAAGAAGGTAGCCCATCTCTTAGAGATTGGGCTATCTTTTATTAGACTTATAAATATGTAAAGTTTCAAAATTCCATTAAAACTCCATTAAAAAAATATAGATATAAGGTTAAATGCTTATAGCACAAGCACTTACAAAGCAACCAATATGCTCATCTGCACCAAAAAAGTTGAAATTTAACCAATTTCAGCTTTTTTTATTTTTATCTATTATTATTTAAAAGTGTTGGTATTACTACATTCTATCTTTTTTCATTATTCAATCTATTTTCAAAATTATTTAAAATTATTCATTATTTTTTCGTTTCTGCACACAATATGCACACAAGCATTGCACACAAACCAATCTCTAAAACCATATTAATATATACTATTTCGAATTTCAGTCAAAGATTTTCGTGCACACAAAAATAGGGTTATTACACACAACTCTATTTAACAATATTTATCTTTCTTTGTGGTAAATCTTATGAAAAAACAAGTTTACTAAGCTCTTAAATTCTTCGCCTAAATTTTGATAGCTCGCAACAAATTCATAAGCTTTTCGAAAATATCTTTTCGTTTCTTTTTCTCCAATAGTTTCAAAAAATTCTTTATCTGACGTGATTATAAATTTGCACATAACATTACTAACTTTTTTTATTTGATCTTTCAAATTATATTTTTCCTTTATTATAGTAAATTCCTTCTGATATGAAGTGTTTACAGACTTTAAGGAATAATTTTTTATCGAACTATTTTTATCAATGTCTTTATTTGATATGATGGATGTATTAGGGAAAAAGCGCTTAAACTGAAACTCGCAAGCATGGAAGTATGCTTTTTCGCAAATAACTACAGCTAAGGCACCAACAACGACTTGAATTTATATGTGAGTTTTCAAAAGTTACTCCTACCTTTATCAATGGTAGCATTAGAAAATTTTAAAAAACTAATCTTACATATATTGAACCACATAGAGTGATTAATTATTAAAAATATTACTTTTTTAGTGTTTAATTACTCTAATGATGTGTATATTTCAAATTTGACTAAAAAGATTAAATTATCATAGTTAGAAGAGGGTTCCTATTCAAGGACACCCTCTTCTAACTTTTGCGAAAATGTATTACATTATACGTGAAGAACTTTTAATAATTGCTTCTCGACTTCCACGTTTAATTTTTAAAGGCTTGTCAAGAGTTGAACCATCTCCATTAACATCTACTAAGATATCGTATGGTAAATATACCATTGGACGAATATGGAATCCATGAACACTGGTTGTTACACCGCAGCATAACGAATAGTTCGTGATTAGGCAATGTGCAGCATTTCCATTTTTCTCCACTACATTGTATTCTCTACCCATCAGCCAATATTCAGTCCCAGTTCGTTGAAGCCATGAACTTAATTTGCACAACATATTATATGACAAACCTGTTCCTATTGCTCCTAAATCTGCCCTGCTATATACTCTCCCACAACTTTCTAAAATGCGATGCAACCTATGTTCAAAATCAAGAAATTCTGGTCTGTCTAAATAATTATCTTCATATATATATGACCTATGTTTAATACTAACTGCAAGTGGATCAGGATATGCAAAATTGCTATCCTCAAATGATCCGAGGTTGCTTCGAACAGATGCTACTCCTATTTCAGATTCTGTGGTTTTGTGGCTAACCAATATAGGATTTTTATTGACTATAGCAAAATGCCACCCCAAATTCTTTTCTGGGCTTACATGTTGAGCTTCACCTTGGTTGTCTCCACAACAACGTTTTCCAACTTTTGATAAATCATCTGGAATGAAATATTCTATATCATCTGGCACATAATCGATATACGCTTTTTCAAGTTTTTTATGGTATTCGTCTTGAGAAAATGCTCTATAAATATTTACCCAATGACTACCTTCTTTAGATAGAATTTCATTTTCAGGAATTCCACGTTTGATTTTCAGAACTTTTTTCTCTTTCGGCCACCCATATTTAAGTTCAAATTCAAATTCACCATTAAACTCTTCAATATACACTAATATATCATCTGGCAAATACACTATAGGCCGTATCCCCATGCTATTAAAACAATTTTTTCCAAGGTAATTATAGTAAAGTCTGTTCATATCTCCTACATAGCTCGTTTGTAACATAGTAGGAGCGAGCCTATCCGAAACCCAATAATGGCTTTTAGGAGTATGCCTAAGATCATGATTCAATTCTTCAAAGATTGTTCTTGTAATATTTGAGCCGATAGCGCCTAACTCTAAATTGCTGTAACATATTCTTCCGAATTCGGATAAGATATAGCCAAGATTACGCCAAATTTCAAGCAAATCATATTCTTTAGATACAGTTACTTTATCAGTCGTTGCATCATGACTAATTAGCGCAGGGATACCATCATTTACTAATGTAAGATGCCATTTCATATCATATTCTGTTTCTAAAGTATAACTATATAAATTATTTCCAACCAGTTTACCAGAATATCTCAGCATTTTACAATCAGGTCTGTAGTCTACATAGTTTCCTTCAATCAATTTCCGAGTTTTAGGATTACTAAGCAATTCTTTTACATTAACCCACTTGCCCATTTTGCATTACTCCTTTTTAATGATGTTTGTTTTATTCGTTCTTCGATTTTATGTAATACCCTCCTTATTTATGTATTTTAGAATAAACTAAATAACACCTTCTTCAAAGATTTTATAGTCTTATAATATCATATATTATACAAAATCTCAACAGATTTAATACAACCTCCAAGGAAATTTCGTGATAACTTATAAAATAGCCATGAGATTTTTATAAAAGGAAATAAGCAATATTGGTATGATTTAGCAAAAGAAATAAAATATTACTGTGAAAGTAATAATATAAACTATATAAATTATCTTTACCATGAAGAATTAGTGAAAAATAAGGAGAATTGAATGAATAATAGAACTGCTATTTTAGAATATAGTTTAAAACGAACTCCTATCAAACAGACTAGGAGTTCGTTTTTATGACAAATTTAGCTATTTAATTAAAATTAAAGGTTTCCTGAACTTCGCGGAGAGCTTCTTTGATATAAGGAAATGTTACATCATCATACTTTTTTAAAGTATCATACAACACCTTAAATTCCTCTGGCGATTTGAGTGCAAATTCTTTAAAGGCACTTTTCAAATCATTTCCATTTGCCTCATCTAAGTTCCACTTTTCCTGAGTACTATCTCCCCAAACATTCTTCCAAATACCTCCATTTGGCATTTTATAATACCAAATTATTCTTTGTAACCGCCTTTTATTTGTTAAACAAAACTCTATTTTTGTAAGATATATTTCTGATTGCATTACTGTATAAGATATTTTAGCTCGATACACTTGTTTTGTGTTCACAAAATCACCTTTGCCTTTCTTATTAAAATTTGTCATTTTTAATCAATCGTGATACTTTTTACATTATAGCATACTTTTCTATTTAAGTCTAGCCTATGCTGCCTATATCTCTATCCCTTTCTTCTTTTTTAATCTATCTTACACTTTTTATTCTTCATAAATTCCAAAGCTTACTCCTAAGGCATTATTAATTTGCGACATAATCTTTTCATCCTCTATATGTCCAATTTTTTCTTTTAATCTACTTTTATCAATTGTACGAATTTGCTCTGTTAATATTACAGATTCTGCTTTTAGTCCACTTTGCTCAGGTTCTATTTCTATATGTGTTGGAAGTTTTGTTTTTCCCATTTGTGAGGTAATTGCAGCTGCAATTACAGTTGGACTATGCTTATTCCCCATATCATTTTGGATAATGAGCACAGGTCTAACTCCTCCTTGTTCTGATCCTACTACTGGACTTAAGTCAGCATAAAACATATCTCCTCTTTTTACTACCATTTTTCTTCACTCCTATTATTTGCCTTTATTTTGATATATTTTAAGGATTAGCGAAAATAAAAATATAGTTTTAAGAAGCTGAGACATTTCTTTATTTAGTATTGTTTACTTTCTATCTTTTTTAATTTAAAAGCCAATACCTCCTCTTTTTTTAAACTATTTATTTTTATCTCATTATATAATATGTAAACTAGTTTTTTTTGGTTCTTATCTTGTACTACTAATTTAGCAATTGTGCCGACTAGTTTTATCAATAAATAGTTTTTTAGAAGAAGCATATGGATTACTATTTTCTAATATTACTTCCATAATTATTTGATTGTTTTCTTCATACAGTTTATAGTTTTTATTATTACTTTTAGCATTTTTATAGTCCTCTATAAAAGAATTGAGCCATAAATAATGATTTGTTACATATGGATAATTTTCATAAACTTTGCTTAGATTTAGTTTTGTATTATAAATTGTTAGTTTATTTCCATCGTAAATTGTTTGTAATCCTTTAATGTTACTAGGTTCTTCTACCGTCTGCTTTTCTATATTGGGACTGCTATAACTTTGTTTTATTTTATATTCTGTACGATTTTTATTACTTTCTACACTTACTTGTATTTGCGCTTCATATGAGCTAATATTTAAAATATATTCTTCAATTTCTTGATTTGTTTTGTTACTTAAATTATTTCCCATTTTTAAATTTTTATTAACATTTTGATAAAAAAAATAAAATATTGTACAAAGTACAGCTATGCTTACAATAAATAAAATGATAAAAGACTTCTTTGTAAATAAGTTTTTCCTTTCTATTTTTTGCATCTTTCCTCCTCTTTTCCTTTCTATTTTTGCAAAATAAAAAGAATAGGTTTTACTATTCTTTTTTATCTATATTCATAAAGTATTAAAGTATTCTTTTAAACAACTCTCTAATTCTTGTTTTGTTTCTATTTGATTTACCTGTTGCCTTATCTGCGCTGCTCCTGGCAAATTTTTCAAATAGTAACTCATATTTTTTCTCATTTCTTTAATTCCTGTATTTTCTCCTAAATAGTCTACTTGTAAATTAATATGTTCTAATATAACTTCTAATTTTTCTTTATTAGTTATTGGTATTGTTTGGCTTACTTGTAAGTACTGCTTTACTTCTCTAAAAATCCATGGTTTTCCGATGCTTGCTCTTCCTATCATAATACCATCACAATTTGTTTGCTCTAACATTTCTTTTGCATCTTTTGCAGATTTAATATCTCCATTTCCAATAACTGGTATATGTACTTCTTGTTTTACTTGTTTTATAATTTCCCAATCTGCCTCTCCTGTATAAAATTCTTCCCTTGTTCTGCCATGTATAGTTACAGCAGCTGCCCCTTTTTGCTCTGCAATTTTGGCAAGTTCTACTGCTACTACATGCTGGCTATCCCATCCTTTTCTCATTTTAACCGTTACTGGTACACTAGAAGATTTTACTACTGCCTCTATTATATTAGATGCTAGTTTTAAGTCTAGCATTAGCTTACTTCCATCTCCATTTTTTACGACTTTTGGTGCAGGGCATCCCATATTAATGTCTATAATATCTGCTATTTTACTTACCTTGTTAGCAGCTACACTCATTGCTTGTATATCATTTCCAAAAATCTGAACTGCAATTGGTCTTGTTTCGTCTTTCATATTTAATAACTGATTGGTTTTTTCATCTTCATAAAAAAGCCCTTTGCTACTAATCATCTCTGTACATACTAACCCTGGCTTATATTTTTCACAAATAGTACGAAATGGCAGGTTTGTAATTCCTGCCATTGGAGCTAATAAAATATTATTTTCTAATATTACATTTCCTATTTTTAGTTCGTGTAAGTACATATATTTCTCCTTTATTCTACGAATAATGTCCTTTGTCTGCGTCCACTAATATTTAATAATATTGCTATTAAAATTAAATTTGTTAAAAGTGAGCTTCCACCATAACTAACAAATGGAAGTGGTATTCCTGTAATTGGAAGTAGTCCCATTGTCATTCCTATATTTTCTATCATATGAAAGAAAAAAATACCAGAAATTCCTATGGCAATATAAGATCCTAAATCATCTTTGGCTGTTTTAGCTACTTTGATTGCTTTTGTAATCAAAACAACATATAGCAAAATAACCGTTCCTGCCATAACAAAACCTAATTCTTCTCCAATTACTGCAAAAATAAAATCTGTTGTTTTTGGATATAAATACCCTAATTGTGTTTGATTTCCTTTTAATAAGCCCATTCCAAAAACTTTTCCTGCGCCTATGGCAAGTTTTGACTGTATAATATTATACCCTGCTCCTCTTGGGTCAATATTAGGATTTAAGTATACATCAATTCTAGCTTTAGCATGGTCTGGTAATACAAAAAAGTAAGCAATTGGAACTAAAATAACTACTAATAAAGCTGCTACTAAAATATACCTTTTTCGTATTCCTGCTGTAAATAGCATAAAAATTATAGCAAAAAGAAAGGCTAAAGCAGTTCCATAATCTGGCTGCTTAATAATAAGTACTACTGGCAGTGCTACTACTAAAATTGCAATTCCTAATTTCCAAAAACGATTAATTTCTTCTTTGTCTTTTTTTTGCAATTTTACTATGATACTTGCTAAAAACAGTACTATTGCAATTTTAGCAAATTCTGATGGTTGCACTGTAAATGGACCTACACTAAACCAACTAGTTGCACCATTAATTGGTGCTGTATATAATACTGCTACTAGCAATCCTAAACTTACTATATAAATAGCAGGTGATAATTTAGCTAAAAAGTCATAGTCTATACAAATAGTAATTACAATAATTGGAATACTAATTGCAAGCCACATAATTTGCTTATTAAATTCCTCATAATTTGAATTTTGAGTGGAAGAAAATAGCGCAAGTAATCCAATTGCTATTAGCAATATGGTACATACTAAAATTCCCCACTCAATATTTCGTAATATTTTTTTCTTCATAAATGAAACCTCATTTCTCAAGTAGCTGTAGAAAAAACTATTTTTTCTTTGCTTGTTTCTTTTTCTTACCTTTTGCTTTGCTTTTACCACTTTTACCGATTATTACTTGGTTTCTTAATTTCTTTTTTTTCTGCTTGTTTTACTTCTTCCTTTTTTTCTTCTTGCTTTGTTTTACTTTCTTCTTCCTTTACTGCCTCTTTTTTCTCTTCTTGCTTTTCCTCTTGTTTTTTACTTTCTTCTTGCTTTATTTCAATATTTTCTTTTTGCTCTTCTACTACTTCTTGTTTCTCTTCTTTTTCTGTCTGTTCTTCTTTTTCAGAAGACTCTTCTTGCACTGCTTCTTTTGATGCTTTTTCTTCCTTTTCTTCTTTCTTGCTTTCTTTTGAAGATGGTTCGTTTTCTTTAACATTTGCTTTTTTTGCTTCATTTTTAATTGTAATAATTGGAATGTTAGCATATAGGGCTGGTGCACCTACTGTTCCATCTTCGTTTGCTTTATTAGTTAATTTAACGTCAATGGCCCCTTCGTCTATGTCAATGTATTTTTTTATAACTTCAATAATTTCTTGTCTCATCAATTCCAAAAAGTCAGCTGATACATTTGCTCTGTCCTGCATTAAAACTAAATGTAATCTTTCTTTTGCTGTATTTGAACTTTCTTGTTGTTTGTCCTTTTTACTAAGTTTCTTAAAGAAATTTATAATGCTTTCAAACATATTTTACCTCCAATAGTGGTTATTTTCTTTTAAAGAATTGCTTTAGTCTAGTAAAAAATCCCTCATTTTCTCCCGGAATTGAAACTTCTATATTTTCACCTAAAATTCTACCTGCTATTTCTATGTAAGCTTTTCCAGATGGTGCTTTATGATTTGTTACTACTGGCTCTCCTTTGTTTGTTTGGGTAATAATAAATTCGTCATCTGGTACAACACCAATTAGGTCTATAGATAATAAATCTACAATATCATCTACATCCATCATTTCACCTTTTCTTACCATATTTGGTCTTAAACGGTTGATGACAAGTTCTGGATTTTTAATATCTGATGCTTCTAATAATCCAATAATTCTATCTGCATCACGAATTGCTGAAATTTCTGCTGTTGTAACTACAATAGCACGATTCGCACCAGCAATTGCATTTTTAAACCCTTGTTCTATTCCTGCTGGGCAGTCAATTAAAATATAGTCAAATTCTTCTTTTAAACTCTCCACTAATTCTTTCATTTGTTCTTCATTTACTGCACTTTTATCTCTTGTTTGTGCTGCTGGAAGTAAAAATAGTTCTTCAAAACGCTTATCTTTAATAAGAGCTTGTCTTAATTTACATTTTTCTTCTACAACATCTACGATATCATATACAATTCTGTTTTCTAGTCCCATTACTACATCAAGGTTTCTTAAGCCAATATCTGTATCTACTAGGATTACTTTTTTTCCACGTAAAGCCAAAGCAGAACCTACATTAGCTGTAGTAGTAGTTTTCCCTACTCCTCCCTTTCCTGAAGTAATTACGATAACTTCTCCCATTTTTTCTCCTCCTTAAATTGGGTACTTCTTTTATTTTATAAAAATGCAATATTTAACGTTTCTATTATATATGAAAAAGGTTAAAAAATCAATGTTTTATGGCAAAAAAAATAAATCACCATATAAAAGTAAAACTTTTATATGGCCTTTTATTTAAATTACCTCTAAAATTCCTAAATTTTCAATCACTTCATAATTGGTTTGTTTTGCTGTTCCATTCCATACTAAATTATAGCTATTTGCTGAAGTTCCTCTTTCTGTTTGTGTACCTGTAATATTGATACTAATTGTTTCTCCATTTACTAAACCTGTGTAATTTCCTCCTGCTGTCAGTGGAGTACCATCATGACTTTTCGTAGCACTTTCTGTAGTAACTGTTAATTTAGCTGGTAATACTTCTACTTTTACTGTACCTGTAACACTATCGTAATCTGGATGTGAAATTGTATAATTTACTGTTTTACTGTCTAATACATTTTTCACTTTTTGCGGGCTATTATATAATACATCTCCTGCTTGTAATCTTACGGTTACTTTACTTGTAATGTCTTGCCCTTGTCCATCCATTATTTGAAAACTAGAAAATTCATCATGTTCTACCCCATCATAAATTCCTGAATATCCTATAATATTTACTTTCATACTTCTAGAGCTTATTTGCTCTTCGTAAATTTCTTGTTTACGTTCTAAATCTTTTTCATAGGCTACTTTTATTTCTGGTAAGGTTCTTAATTGATTTTTTCTTACGGAAGCAGCAGTTAGGAAGATACCTGTTAAAATGATAATAAAACTTAAGATTGTTACAATTGTATATACTGCTATAGAACCTTTCTCTTCTTTTATCTTTTTTCTCATTTGCACCTTTTCTCCTTATTATACTTACCTATTTTCCCTTATATCATATCTAAACTAGTTATTTTTGTCAATTGCTTTCCACCATTTTACACGTTCTTCATGTAAATAAGTAGCAAAGTCTTTTTCTTTTACATTAGAATACTTTTTTTGTATATACTCTCCATTTATTTTAGTTAAACATTCTTTTCCTACTCTTGCAAACTGAATTTCATTTAATCGTTCTTGTAAATCTTTTTCCTCTCTTGCTTTATCACATGCTACTACAATTTTTAGCCCTTCTAGTCCTAACATAGTTTTAGATACATGTTCTACTAATTCTACTTTCTTTTTTGCAGTCATCTTTTCAAAAATTCCTGCTTTCATGTGCCATTTGCAAGCTGTTTTTCCACATTTTATCCAAGCTTTAGGAAGTCCTATTCTATTTGCCATATTTGCCACTTGCTCTACGCCTCTTTCATCATGCCCATAATGGTGTGGCAATATTTCAGGTTTTGTTGTGCCTTTTCCTAAATCATGTACTAAACAAGCAAAACGTATTGGTACATAACTTGTTAACTTGCTACTACTATCTACTACTATCATAGTATGGTTATAGCTATCTCCTTCTGGATGATATTTTTCTGGTTGCACTTTTCCAATTAAATTTTCTATTTCTGGAAAATGTACTCCTAATACTTGTGCTTTTCTTAATATGTTAAAAAAATTAGAAGGCTTATTTGTTTTTAAAGCTTTTTCAAACTCTGTAAATACTCTTTCTTTTGATAAAGTAGTTAACTCGTGTTTTAATTCTTGCATAGATTTTAAAGTATTTAGTTCTACTTTAAAATCCAAGCTCGCTGCAAACCTAGCTACTCTATAGACTCTTAAAGGATCTTCTGAAAATGCATTACTTGTTTTTCTTATAATTTTTCTTTCAATATCTTTTCTTCCACAAAATGGATCTATTATTTCTTTAGTTAAAACATTTTGCGCCATACTATTTATGGTAATGTCTCTTCTTGCTAAGTCTTCTTGTATGGTAATTGTTTCATTTGCTAAAAACTCAAATTCTTTATGGCCTATTCCTGTTTTTCTTTCTTTTCTAGCTAGTGCAATTTCTTTTCCTTCTAAAATAAATACTGGAAAGTCTTTTCCTTGTATTTTTGCTTTTGGAAAAAGTTTTTGAAATTTTTCTTTTGTTAAGCCAGTGGCACAATAATCTTCATCTACTTGTTTATTTTCTAAAAACTTATCTCTAACTGCTCCTCCAACTAAATAAAGCGTTCCCCCATTTTCTCTAATGATTTGCGCTATTTTTTGCATTTTGTTTTTACCTTCTTTTTTCTTTATTATATAAATAGTGTTTCCATTTTTCAATGTATTAACCTAAAAATTTTTAAAATAGATTTTAAAAATTAAAATACTTTCTTTTTTAGAAATGTACACATTGTTTAAGTAATTTCTTAGAATATCTAAAACTTGTTGGTCAAATTTCTTGACATTACTATTATTTAAGAATAAAATTGAACTTGAAAAATAAAAAAAGGAGGAAAACTACTTTATGAAGGATTTAATCGAAATTAGATGGCATGGTAGAGGTGGGCAAGGTGCAAAAACTGCTTCTCTTTTACTTGCTGATGCCGCTTTTAATACTGGAAAATATATTCAAGGCTTTCCAGAATATGGTCCTGAAAGAATGGGTGCTCCTATTACTGCATATAACCGTATTAGTAATACTCCTATTCGTATTCATAGTAACATTTATGAACCTGACTATGTTGTTGTGGTAGATGACACTTTACTTGAATCTGTAAATGTAACAGCTGGCTTAAAGCAAGATGGTGCCATTATTATTAACACAACAAAAGAACATTCTAAAATAAAGGAGCTATTATCTAATTATGCAGGTAATATTTATACAATTAATGCAAGAAAAATATCTATAGAAGCTCTTGGAAAATATTTTCCAAATACTGCAATGCTTGCAGCAATTGTAAAAGTATCTGAAATTATGAAAGACGAAGAATTTTTAGAAGATATGAAGGGTTCTTTTGCTCACAAATTTGCTAAAAAACCTGAAGTAATTGAAGGAAATATGAAAGCATTAGAACTTGCTTTAAAAGAAATTCAAAAGGTAAACTAGAAAGGAGTTTAACTATGGCTACTCACATTGATAAAAATACACCAGCAAGCAAAATGACAATTGGTGGTAATATATATGAAGCTGGTAATGCAAAAGAATTTAAAACAGGTGATTGGAGAAGTATTAGACCCGTTTATATTCCTGAAAAATGTAAACAATGTGGTTTATGTTTTCCTGTTTGCCCTGAAGATGCAATCCCTGTAAATAAACAGCAAAATCGCGAAGACTTTAATTTTGATTACTGTAAGGGTTGTGGCATATGTGCCAAAGTATGCCCTTTTAAAGCAATTGAAATGGTTGACGAAGGAAACTAAAAAAGAAAGGATTTAAAAATTATGGGAATAAGAGAAAGATTAAGTGGAAATGAAGCAGCAGCTATTGCAATGAAACAAATTAATCCAGATGTAGTTGCTGCCTTCCCTATTACACCTTCTACTGAAATACCTCAATATTTTTCTACTTTTGTTAGTAATGGTTCAGTAGATACAGAATTTGTAGCAGTAGAAAGTGAGCACAGTGCTATGAGTGCTTGTGTTGGAGCAGAAGCAGCAGGTGCTAGAGCAATGACAGCAACTTCTGCTAATGGGCTATCTTATATGTGGGAAATGATTTATATTGCCTCTAGTTTAAGACTTCCAATTGTTATGAGTTTAGTAAATCGCGCCGTATCTGGTCCTTTAAATATTCACAATGATCACTCAGATGCTATGGGGGTTAGAGATGCTGGCTGGATTATGCTATTTTCTGAAAACAATCAAGAAGCCTATGATAATTTAATTATGGCTCATAGAATTGCAGAGCACAAAGATGTATTATTACCTTTAATGGTATGTCAAGATGGATTTATTACTTCACATTCTATTGAAAATATAGAATTAATCGAAGATAACAAAGTAAAAGAATTTGTAGGCACTTACAAGCCAGAACATTATTTATTAAACGATAAAGAGCCAATTGCTATTGGTCCTTTAGATGTACAAAGTTATTTGTTTGAACATAAATATCAACAAGCCGAAAGCATGCGTGCTGCAAAACAAGTAATTGCTGATGTAGCAGCAGATTTTGAAAAAATGACTGGTAGAAAGTACTCTTTCTTTGAAGAATACCAAATGGAAGATGCTGAAATTGCAGTTGTTTGTATGAACTCAACTGCTGGAACTACCAAAACAGTTGTAGATGAATTAAGGCAAAAAGGCATTAAAGCTGGTATGGTTAAAATTCGTGTATTTAGACCATTCCCTGCTGAAGAATTAGCAAAATCCCTAGGTAATTTAAGAGCTTTAGCTGTTATGGATAAAGCAGATTCTTTAAATGCTGCTGGAGGAGCACTATTTGAAGATGTTGTATCTGGCATGTATACAGCTAAAAAACAAGTACCTACTGTAAACTATGTTTACGGTATTGGTGGTAGAGATACTACAGTCAAAGATATTTACGAAGTATATGATTACTTACAAACTGTTGTAAAGACTGGCGAAATTGATAATCCATATCGTTATGTAGGACTAAGAAAATAACTGTCAAAAGAGTGTCCTCAAACTGACACTTTTTGCAAAAACAAGAACGTCCCTAAACTGACAAATTGAAAGGAGAAATATAAAATGGCATATAATTTAAAAGAAGTTGTGACAAATAAGCCATCTAGATTTACTAGTGGTCATAGAATGTGTGCTGGTTGTGGTGCACCACCAGTTGCAAGAATGATTTTAAGAGCTTTAAAACCAGAAGACCATGCAGTAATTAGTAATGCTACTGGTTGTATGGAAGTTTCTAGCTTTATGTACCCATATACTGCTTGGACAGATTCTTTTATACATACAGCTTTTGAAAATGCAGCATCTACTTGTAGCGGTGTTGAAGCTGCTTATAAATCAATGAAAAGACAAGGAAAACTCCCAGAAGATAAGCATACAAAATTTATTACTTTTGGTGGTGATGGTGGAACTTATGATATTGGTATTCAAGCTCTTTCTGGAGCTATGGAAAGAGGTCATGACATGGTTTATGTTTGTTATGATAATGGTGCTTATATGAATACTGGTATTCAGCGTTCTTCTGCAACTCCTAAGTTTGCAGATACCACTACCTCTCCTGCTGGAACTGTTATTCCTGGTAAAATGCAATCTAGGAAAGACTTAACTGAGATTATGGTTTCACACCACTTACCTTATGTTGCACAAACAATTAGCTATATGAATTTTAAAGATTTATATGAAAAAGCCGAAAAAGCAATTTATACAGAAGGTCCATGTTTTTTAAATGTATTATCACCATGTCCTAGAGGTTGGGGCTACCCTACTGATAGTTTAATGGACATTAACAAATTAGCAGTAGAAACTTGCTATTGGCCTTTATATGAAGTAGTAGATGGTAAATATAAAATTACTTACAAACCTGCTAAAAAACTTCCTATTGAGGAATTTTTAAAACCTCAAAAAAGATTTAAGCATATGTTTAAACCTGGAAATGAATGGATGATAGCAGAATTTCAAAAAGAAGTTGATACTCGTTGGAATGAACTTTTAGCTTTAGAAGAAATGAGTAATAAAATAACTGAATAGTAAAAAAAAAAGTTGTAGAAAATAAATCTACAACTTTTTTAAATTACTTATGTATGCATAATTTTATAAAGTAATGCTTCTTGCAATGTTTCTGAAAAATTTATTTGATGCTTTTGAGCTTTTTCATCTAGCCATGTTGGTATTGTCAAAGTCTTTTCTACTTCTTTTCTATTTCCATATTTTTTAAAATAACTTTCTAAATCTAGTAGTAACAAACTAATAAAGCCATCTTCTTTTTCTAGTTTAATATTTTTTCTATCAGTTGCTACTGGAAAATCTTCTTTTTTTTCACTTGCAGCTAGTAACCAACTAAGTGCTGCATCTTGTGCCATTACTAGAGCTTCTTCTATTGTTTCTCCTTGTGTACAACATCCTAATAAATCTGGAATAATTACACTATACCCTCTATTTTCTTCTGGATAAAAAATTGCTGGATAAACTAACTTCATATTCCTTCCTCCATTCTCTTGTGTATTTTTTATATGATTAATTTTTTTGTTTTAATCCTGCTTGCTTTAATATAGCATGTAAAGTTTCTTGTTTTATTTCTCCTCTATGTTTTACTATGGTAACTTTTCCGTGGCTTTATTTTATGTTTATAGATAATATGCATTCCTATTATATCATAATAATACCAACCATCTTTTTTTAACATTTTTTCTAATTCGACAAATACCATTTTTTTCCTTTCCTATTATACATATCTCCTATTAGTTTTTTGGGAACTTTCCTAGAAACGACTTTAGTTTATAAATAGAAGCAATTTTCTTAATTGATTAGAAATAATTAATATAACAATGAATTTTGCATAAGCTCAAGATTGAAAAAATTATAGAATTAATCTTATTTAATTAAAATACAAAAAAAATGCTATGTCAAGAAAATTCGCTCGACAAAAAACGACAAATGTGTACTAAACTCTTTATATTCTAGGCTATTTATTATAGCACAAAAAAAACTAAAAAACACAAAATTCATGTTTTTTAGTTTTTTCATTTTTACACTCCCACAGTTGAAAAGCCATTATCTGCATGAATTACTTCTCCTGTAATAGCAGAAGATAAATTACTAAATAAAAAGCTTGCTACATCTCCTACTTGTTTTGTTGTTACATTTTGGTGCAGTGGCGCTTTTTGCTCTACTAATTCTAAAATTGTTCCAAAATCTTTTATTCCTTTTGCAGATAAAGTCTTAATAGGTCCTGCTGATATAGCATTTATGCGAATTTTGTCTTTTCCAATATCTTTTGCTAAATATTTAATAGAAGTCTCTAGAGCTGCTTTTGCGATTCCCATTAAATTATAGCCTTCTACTACTTTTTCTGAACCAAAATAAGTAAGTGCTACTATGCTTGCTCCTTGTGTTAAAAATTCTATTTCTTTTGCAATTCTAGTAATAGCAACTAATGAATAAGCACTAATATCGTTTGCATGGCTAAAACCTTCTCTTGAAGTAAAAATAAAATCATTTCTTAGGTCTTCTGTATTTGCATGTGCAATACTATGTAAAATTCCATCTACTTTTCCATGTTCTTTTTTTATGGTTTCTAAACATTTTTTTATGTCTTCATCACTTGCTGCATCACAAGCATAAGATTTAGATCCTGGAATTTGCTCTATTAACTCTTGAATCTTTTCTTCTTTTTCTGATGGGTGATGGGTAAATATTACTTTTGCTCCATTTTCATAAGCTGACATAGCTGCTCCCCATGCAATACTCCATTTGTTTCTAATTCCCATAATTAAAATGGTTTTTCCACTTAATATCATCTTTTTATCCTCCTATTTTACGATATTTTTCATATCTGCTTTCTAATAATTCTTGCATACTTATTTTTTCTAGATCTTCTAGTTGTTCTTTTATTTTTCTTTTTAGTAATAAGCTAACTTTTTCAAATCCTTTTTCTGTTTCGATTTTATGTTCTTCTATTAGTTCATCTATTATTTTTAATTCTTGCAAATCGCTTGCAGTAATTTTCATTTTTTCTGCTACTTCTTGGCATTTACTTGCATCTTTGTACAAAATGCTAGCAAACCCTTCTGGAGATAATATGCTATATACTGCATTTTCTAGCATAAAAATTTTATCTGCTATACAAATAGCTAGTGCCCCTCCGCTAGAACCTTCTCCAATAACAATAGATAAGATTGGTACTTTTAAATTTGCCATTTCAAACATGCTTCTTGCAATTGCCTCTCCTTGTCCTCTTTGTTCTGCTCCCATTCCTGGATATGCTCCTGGAGTATCTATAAAGGTAATTACTGGTCTTTTAAATTTTTCTGCTTGTTTCATTAACCTTATTGCTTTTCTGTATCCTTCTGGATTTGGCATTCCAAAATTACGCTCCATATTTTCCTTAGTTGTCTTTCCTTTCTGCTGCGCTATTATTGTAACACTCTTTCCATCTAAATATGCTATTCCACAGATAAAAGAAGAATCATCTCCAAAACATCTATCTCCATGCAGTTCTATAAAATCATCAAAAATAGATTGTATATAATCAGTAGCTTTTGGTCTTTGCATTTGTCTTGCAGCTACTACCTTTTCCCATGCAGTTACTTGTTTTTTCATCCTTTTTATCCTTTCTGTAAGGAATTTTCTCTTTTTCCCCTTATTTTTACACATGAAATTTTAAAAGCTTTCCTAAAACTTGTTTCATATCTTTTCTTTCTACAATTTTGTCAATAAACCCATGCTCTAATAAAAATTCTGCACTTTGAAAGCCCTCAGGAAGTTTTTCTTTTACAGTTTGCTCTATTACTCTTGGTCCTGCAAAACCAATTAATGCTTTTGGTTCTGCTATAATAATGTCTCCTAAGCTTGCAAAACTTGCTGTAACACCTCCTGTAGTTGGATCTGTTAATACACAAATTGAAAGAAGTCCTGCTTCATTTAGTTTTCTTAAAGCATTTGTGGTTTTTGCCATTTGCATCAGTGAAATAATCCCTTCTTGCATTCTAGCACCACCTGACACACAAACTAAAATAATAGGTAATCTTCTTGCAATTGCTTCTTCTATGCATAATGTAATTTTTTCTCCTACTATGCTTCCCATACTGCCCATCATGAAGTTCCCATCCATTACTGCTATCATAGTGCTTTGTCCATTAATTTTTCCCATTCCTGTTTGAACAGCCTCTTCTATTTGTGTTTTTTCTACTAAACTTTCTAATTTTTTTAAATATCCTTCAAAATGTAATGGGTCTCTTAGACCCATATTAGCATTTATTTCTTCAAAAGTTCCTTCATCTATTAATTGTGCTATTCTTCTTCTGCTAGAAATACGAAAATGCTTTCCACAATTAGGGCAAACGTTCAAATTTCTATGTACGTCTTCTTTATATAAAATTTCTTTGCATTCATCACATTTTATCCATTTGCCTACTAACATATCTGAGGCTTCTTTATTTTTCACTACTTCTTCTTGTTTAACATTTAGCTTCTTTATTTTATCAATTACCAACTTTATCTCTCCTAGCTTTTTATCTTTACTTTTTTATAACAATTCTTTTTCAATAAAAGATGTATCATAATCGTTTGTTTGAAACTTTTTATGATTTAATATTTGGTAAAGAAAATCAATATTTGTGTCTACTCCTTCTATTACTAATTCTGCAATAGCACTTTTCATTTTTGCTATAGATTCTTCTCTATCTTTTCCATGTACAATTAATTTTGCTATCATAGAATCATAATGACTAGAAACCGTATAACCTTCATAAATTGCAGTATCTACTCTAATACCATTACCGCCTGGTAAATGCAATCCTGTAATTTTTCCAGGACAAGGCATAAAATTTTTAGCTGGATTTTCACTATTAATTCTGCATTCCATACTGTGTCCATTTATTGTAATATCTTTTTGTGAAAATAAAAGTTTTTCTTTGCTTGCGATTTTTATTTGTTCTTTTACAATATCTATTCCAGTAACTGCTTCTGTAACAGGGTGCTCTACCTGAAGTCTTGTATTCATTTCCATAAAGTAATAATTTTTATCTTTATCTACTAAAAACTCAATTGTTCCCGCATTGGTATACCCTATTTCTTGCATTGCATTTACTGTAATTTTTCCCATCTTTTGTCTTAGCTTATCTGTAATAATAGAAGATGGTGTTTCCTCTATTACTTTTTGATGATGTCTTTGAAGTGAGCAGTCTCTTTCTCCTAAAGATACTGCATTTCCATACTCATCTGCTAATATTTGCACTTCAATATGTCTTGGATTTTCTATAAATTTTTCTAAATAAATCTTATCATCATTAAAAGAGTTTTTTGCCTCTTGCTTTACTATTAGATAGGCTCTTTTTAATTCTTCTTTTGTATAGGCAATTCGAATTCCCTTTCCGCCTCCTCCATTTGCTGCTTTTAAAATAATAGGGTATCCTATTTTTTCTGCTAATTTTTCTGCTTGTTCTTCACTTTCTAATACTCCATTTGAACCTAGAACAACTGGAACTCCTGCCTTTTGCATCATTTCTTTTGCTTTTGCTTTGTCTCCCATAAGAGAAATTAGCTCTGGTGAAGGTCCTATCCATTTAAGTCCTATTTCTGTACACATTTTTGCAAAATTACTGCTTTCTGATAAAAAACCAAAACCTGGATGAATACTATCACATCCACTTAAACAAGCCGCTTCAATAATATGATTTCTATTTAAATAACTTTTTCCTGGTTTAGCAGGTCCTACACAAATAGCTTTATCTGCTAGTTTTACATGTAAAGCATCTTTATCTGCCTCAGAATAAATACTAACAGTTTCTATTCCAAGTTCTCTACATGCTCTTATAATTCTAACTGCTATTTCTCCACGGTTTGCTATTAATATTCTTTTTAGCATTTCTTTCTCCTTCTTTATACTAAAGTTTAAACAATTGCAAAAGTAAGCTCTCCTTTTGCTGCTACCTCTCCATCTACTGTAGCTACTGCTTCTCCTACTCCTATTAGTCCTTTTTGTTTGATGATTTTAACTTCTAATTTTAATTTATCACCAGGAACTACCTTTTTCTTAAACCTAAGTTTATCAATTCCGCCAAATAAAGCATTTTTTCCCTTATTTTCTTCTTTTGAAAGAATTGCAACAGCTCCTGTTTGCGCTAATGCTTCTACAATTAATACTCCTGGCATAATTGGATTACCTGGAAAATGCCCTGCAAAAAATGGCTCATTGATACATACATTTTTATAAGCAATACAAGACTGACCTATTACTAATTCTTCTACTGTATCTATCATTAAAAAAGGAGCTCTTTGTGGAATAATTTTCATAATTTCATTAATATCTAACATTATTTTACCTCTTTACTTTATTTTAAATAGAACTGTACCATATTCTACGATATCTTCCTCTTTACAACAAACTTCTATAACTTCTCCATCTATATCACTTTCGATTTCATTCATTAATTTCATAGCTTCTACAATGCAAACTACATCACCTTTTTTTACTTTATCTCCTACTTTTACAAAAGGGCTACTAGATGGTGATGCTTTTGAATAAAAAGTTCCTACCATTGGAGAAGTAATTGTCTTGCATTCTTCTTGTTTTATTTCTTCTACTTTTACTTCTTCTTGTTTTAATGGCAAGGTAGCTACTCCTGGCGTACTACTTATTACTTCTTGCTCTTTCTTCATGCTAATTTTTGTTCCATCTGCAAGTTCAATATTAACTGACTCTAATTTAGAGCTTTCCATCTCTTTCATTAATTGTTTAATTTGTTCATAATCCATTTTTTACTTTCCTTCCCACTTTTTTAATACAATAGAACTGTTATGTCCTCCAAATCCAAGAGAATTAGACATAGCATATTGTATTTGGACTTTTCTTCCTTCATTTGGTACAATATCTAAGTCGCATTCTTCATCTTTTACTTTGTATCCTATTGTTGCTGGTACATAACCTTCTTCTAAAGCCTTTGCACATACAATTGCCTCAACAGCTCCTGCTGCTCCTAATAAATGCGCTGTATTTCCTTTAGTTGAACTTACCATTACTTTTCTGCTATGTTCTCCTAAGGCTGCTTTTATTGCCATTGTCTCTGTTTTATCATTTAGTGGTGTAGAAGTTCCATGTGCATTGATATAGTCTATTTGACTTACACTTATTTTAGCATCCTTTATGGCATTTACCATAGCTCTTGCTCCGCCTTCTCCTCCTGGTGCAGGAGAAGTAATATGGTAAGCATCTGAGCTTGCCCCATAACCTACTATTTCTGCATAAATTTTAGCATTTCTTTTTTTAGCATGTTCTAGTTCTTCTAATACTAAAATACCAGCACCTTCTCCCATAATAAACCCACTTCTTTCTTTGTCAAATGGAATACTAGCTCTATTTTGGTCTTCAGCTTGTGATAATGCCTTAATGTTTGCAAAACCTGCTATTCCTGTAGGTGTAATAGATGCTTCTGTTCCCCCTACTACTACTGCATCTTGATATCCATGTCTAATTAATCTAAAGCTTTCTCCAATAGCATGTGTACTACTAGCACATGCTGTTACCATACAAAATGACTCACCTTTTAGTCCTAAATCAATTGCTACATTTCCTGCTGCAATATTGGTAATACTCATTGGAATATACATAGGAGAAATTCTATCAGGTCCTTTTTCTACTAAATTTCTATTTTGTTCTTCTAATGTATCTAATCCTCCCATTCCAGAACCAATTACAGTACCTACTCTTGTCATATCTGTGTTTTCCTCTGTAATGCCACTTTTTTCTAATGCTTCTCTTGCAGCAATCATAGCAAACTGACAAAAACGATCTAACCTTTTTGCTGCCTTTACTTCAAAATAGTGAGCCTCATCATATTCTTTTACCTCTGCTGCTAATTTTGCTTTTTGAGCCGTAGCATCAAATAAAGAAATAGGCTCTATTCCACATTTTCCTTCTTTAATTGCATTCCAAAATTCTTCTATATTATTTCCAATAGGAGTAATTGCTCCCATTCCTGTAATAACTACTCTATGTTCCATTTTCTTTTTTCTCCTTTTTTGTATTTTTAAATTACATAACCATTCCACCATCTACATTTAACACTTGTCCTGTAATATAGGTATTTTCTTCATTTGCAAAAAAGTACACTGCATTTGCAACTTCACTAGCTGTTCCCATTTTTTTAAGTGGTATTTGCTTTGCAATTTCTTGTTTTATCTCTTCTGATAAAACATTTGTCATATCTGTTGTAATAAAACCTGGAGCAATACAATTAGCTAAAATATTTCTACTTGCAAGTTCTTTGGCAATTGATTTTGTAAAACCTATTATTCCAGCCTTAGAAGCTGCATAATTGCACTGACCACTATTTCCACTTACTCCTACAACAGAAGAAATATTAACAATTCTTCCATATCTCTTTTTCATCATAAATGGTATAACACTTTTTGTCATATTGAAGCTTCCTTTTAAGTTTACTTCTATTACTTTATCAAATTCTTCTTCTTTCATTCTAGCTAATAAATTGTCTTTTGTAATTCCTGCATTATTTACTAAAACATCTATTTTTCCAAACTTTTCAATTGCTTGTTTTATCATATTTTCACAAGATGCAAAATCTGTAACATCTGCTTTTATCCATAATATTTCTATTTCTTCTTGTGTTGTCTGCTTTATTTCTTTTGCAATTTCTTCTATATTTGTACTATCTGAAACATAATTAATTACTAAATTATACCCTTCTTTTGCAAATTTCTCTGCCACTTTTTTACCAATACCTCTAGAACCTCCTGTAATTAGTGCAACTCTTCTTTCTTCCATATGTGCCCCCTTTTATTTTTTTAAATCTAATAGTTTGTTTAAGTCTTCTATTGTTTGAATACTAAATACGTTTGCTTCTTTTATTTCCTTTTTTACAAACCCAGCTAGTGTTTTTCCAGGACCTACTTCTATATAAGTATCTACTCCCTCTTTTTGCATCGTTTGAATAGTTTTATCAAATCGTACAGGAGAGATAATATGCTTTTCTAAAATCTCTTTTATATTATCTTCTTTAGTATAAAAACTACCATCTAAGTTTTTTATTACCTTTCGTTCTTGCATATGAAAAGTAACTTTTTCTAATTCTTGTTTGTAACATTTACTTGCATCGTAAAGTTCCTTAGTATGAAATGGACCACTTGTATTTAGCTTTATCACTCTTTTTGCACCTGCTTGTTGTAAAACCTTCGTAATATTTTCTATAGCGCTTTCTTCGCCTGTTACTACAACTTGACCAGAATAGTTATAGTTTGCTGGTACACAAAAGCCTTGTGCACCCCTACAAATTTCTTCTATTTTATCTGCTGAAAGTCCTATTACTGCTATCATACTATAATTTCCTGCTGGTACTTTTGTAGCCATAAAATAACTTCTTCTTTCTAAAAGTTTTAGACCATCTTCAAAACTTAATATATTACTATTAATTAAAGCAACATATTCTCCTAGGCTCAAACCTACTTCTATATCAGCTGTTATTCCATATTTTTTTAATACCGCTAAAATAGCAAGACTCGTTGTACTAATTGCAAGTTGTGTATTTATTGTATTATTTAGCTCTTCTGGTGATGCCTTAAAACAAAGAGCTGCTATATCTCTTTCTACAATTTCACTTGCTTTTTCATAAACGTTTCTTGCTTCTAGATACTGATAAAAAAAGTCCTCTCCCATTTTAGCAAATTGTGCTCCCTGCCCTGGAAACATAAAAGCTATTTTCATTTATTTCCCTTCTTTCTTTTTTTGCAAACTTTTTTCTTATTTTATTCTATCTTTTCTATTTTTTCTATTATACTGACTGGTCAAAATTAGAAACCAAAAAATCTGTCGATTTTTCCTATACAATAAAAAATGCTATAACCTTAAGGCTAAAGCATTAAACTATTTTTTCTATTTCCTCTAAAATCTTACCAATTATCTCCTCTCTTTCAAAGTCCTTTTGATATTCTTTTTTTAAAGAAGTAGCAATTATATCTAATTCTTTTGGAAAGTCGTCTTCGTTTACATTAAATCCAATTCCAATATACAAATTTTTTACTTGTTCTTGCAAACTAGTACTTTGTGTTAAAATACCTGCTATTTTTTTTCCATTTAGATATAAATCATTTGGTTCTTTTATGGTTAGCATATATCCATATAACTGCTTTATAGCCTCTTTAATAGCCTGTGCTATTTTTATTGTTAGCCCTTCTAATTTGTAAACTTTTGTATTAGGATATAGCACAATTGTCATCATAATATTTTTTTCTTTGCTTGCAATCCATTTTCTTCCCTTTGTCCCTTTTCCTTCTAATTGATTATCTGTAATAATAACACTTCCATTTTCAATTTCTTTTTTAATAAGTTTTTTTGCTACTTCTTGTGTAGAATTAGTTTGCTTTAAATACACTACATTTTTCCCTAAATACTTCGTATTAGCAGCTTTTATTTTTTCTAAATTCATTTTTTCTCCTTTTATTTTTTAGTAAATATTTACTTTATTCCTTGTTTTTTCATGTTGTCGACCAGTTTCGACAAATTTTTTTATTGGCTTATGATATATTTATGTACGTTCGGAAAAACCAAAGAAAAGGGGTGTTGTTTTTATGAGTGCCATTGTAAGTTTAGATAATTGTAAGAAAGAACTTAATGGTGAAAAATTAGGAACTGTTTTTGTATCTATGTATAAGGATCTTTCTACTGGACTTCCGTTCTTTTATGTCCAAGCAGAAAATGAAGATGTATTACAACTTTCTTATGTTATTCAGGACACTTTGTATTATTTTTAATTTATTTATAAATAATCAAAAAAGAAGTTACAACTTTGTGTAGCTTCCTTTTTATCTTAATCCTCTACTGGAGCTCCTACTGGACAAACACCACTACAAGTACCACAACCAATACAAGTATTTTGGTCAATTACATAGCTACTATCTCCTTGTGAAATACAAGATACTGGGCAGCTTGCAGCACATGCTCCACAACTAATACATTTATCTGTAATTTTATATGCCATTTTTATTCACCACCTTTCGTTTCTCTAATTTAAATATCTTCTTCATTATTTGCTTTATCTAATTTTTCCAATTCTTCTAATTTTTCTAATTCTTTTAAGTGTTCTCTTTCTTCTGGCGCTATTTCTTCTTTTCCCTCATTCTTAATAATTTTTATAGCTGATGCTGGATATTTTTTATAAAACGTTTCATCTCCATCTTTTAACTTTACACGTATCATTTCTTTTAATGTTTCAATTGAGTCAACAATACCTTCTCCATCATCTGTTTTTACAATAGCTCCTATTTTAGGAAGTCTTTTTAACTTATCTTCATACACTTCTTGTTCATATTTTAAACAACACATAAGTCTTCCACAATTACCTGATATTTTAGATGGATTTAAAGATACATTTTGTTCTTTTGCCATTTTTATCGATACTGTCTCAAAATTTCCTAGAAAAGAACAACAACAAAGTTCTCTTCCACATACTCCATTTCCACCAATTCTTTTTACTTCATCTCTAACTCCAATTTGTCTTAACTCAATTCTTGTTCTAAAAACAGCAGCTAAATCTTTTACTAGCTCTCTAAAATCAATTCTTCCATCTGCTGTAAAGTAAAATAAAATTTTACTATTATCAAATTTATATTCTACTTCTGTTAAATGCATGTCTAATTGATATTTTTTTATTTTTTCTTCGCATATTTTAAATGCTTCTTTTTCTTTTTCTCTGTTTTCTTCGTCATGTTTAATATCTTTTTGGCTTGCTATTCTAATTACTTTTTTTAGTGGTGTATTTAGGCTTTCTTCTGAAATTTGCTTTTTACTAATTACCACTTCTCCTAGTTCTTGTCCCATAGCTGTTTCTACAATTACTTTATCTTGTCTTTGAATTTCTAAATCTGCTGGGTCAAAAAAATATACCTTTCCTGGTTTTCTAAATCTAACCCCTACTATATTTTTCAAATTAAATTCCTTCCTTTCTATAGTGCTTAGCTTCTTAATGTTTCACTTAAATTTAATAATAAATTATCAATTGACATATCATAATTACTATTAGCTAAAATTCTTTGTTTTGCCTCTTCTGTTAATTCAACTGCTTTGATATAACTTACTTTATTTTGCTTTTTTAATAGTTCATAAAATACAATTATCATATATTCTAGTAAAGAGGTAATATTTTCTTTAGCACTATACAACACTTCTGCCTTTCTCCAAATTTGTGTAATACTTTGCTCATGCAAATTTTGAATTAACTCTTCTATTTGCATATATTGCTCTTTTTCTTCTACTATTTTTAAAGCTCTTCTAATACTTCCGATTGCTTGATTGTAACATATTTAGCGTAAAATTTGTATCTAAATTATTTTCTTTTAAATAGCTTAAAATTTGAGGCTGTGAAAGTATTTTAAAATGAATTTTTGTACAACGTGATCTAATTGTTGTTAATAATTTACTTTCATTAGAAGTTAGTAAAATAAGAACTGCATATTCTGGTGGTTCTTCTAATGTTTTTAATAGTGCGTTTGCTGCTTCTCTTGTCATCGTTTGACTATCTACAATAATATATACCTTTTTATTTGAAGTAACTGGCTTTTCAGCTATTTTTTCTTGTAAAAATCTTATTTGTTCAATTTTGATACTTTTGCCATCTTCTGGTTCTATTTGCATAAAATCTGGATGACTTTCTCCTATAAATTGGTTGCAAGATTTGCAGTTATTACAAGGCTTATTTTGTTCTTGCATACATAAAATCATTTTTGCAAATTCTCTTGCAAAAAGCTTTTTACCAATTCCATCTTCCCCCACAAATAAATAACTATGAAGTAAATTACTACTTTCTATTCCTTTTTGAAGTAATTCTTTATTTTTCTCATTGCCTATTATTTCTTCAAAAGCCAAAACAATGTACTCCTCCTTATTTCTTATCTACTTTTCCCCATAAATCTAATGGCCAAAAGCGAATCCATACTTTACTTTCTATTTTTTCAAGTGGAATACAGCCAAACTCTCTGCAATCAGTGGATTGTGTTCTATTATCTCCCATTGCAAATACGCAATTTTCTGGTACTACAAAATCATTAAAAGAGGTGACTGCTCCAACACTTGTAGGTGTTTGCACTTCTGGCTGTAAATAATCTTCTTGTAGTTCTTCTCCATTAATATATACTTTTCCATTTTCTATTTTTACATGTTCTCCTGGAAGTGCAATTACTCTTTTGATATAACTATTTTTTCCTATTTCTAGTACATAGTAAGTAAATTTTCCCCATAAACTTGTAGGCTCATCTTCATATTTTGCAACTGGATTTTGAAGATCTATTTCTTCTATAGAATTATATCCTTTTATAGTAGGTGCTTCAAAAGTAATAATATCACCTCTTTGTGGCATTTCTCCAAGTGTTCTTGTTAATCTATTTAAAATTAGCCTTTGCCCTTCTTTTAATGTTGGATTCATAGATACTTGACTTACAATTGTAGGTGTTCCTACAAAATATTTGATAAGTACTGCTAATACAAATGCAATAACAATACATAAAATCCATTCCAATATGTTTCGTACTTTATCATTTATGACCATTTTCTTCCTTCTTCCTTTTATTTTTTGTTTACTGGAATTCTAATAACTACTTCTGTACCTTTTCCAGCTTCACTTTTAATGTCAATGCTTCCATGATTTTGATCTAAAATTTCTTTTGCAATAGAAAGTCCAAGTCCTGTACCTCCCATTTCTCTTGTTCGCGCCTTATCTACTCTATAAAATCTTTCAAAAATTCTAGATAAATCATCTTTTGGAATACCTATTCCATTATCAATTACTTTAATATAAGCATCATTATATACAAACCCTACATATATTTTTATTGTACCTTTTTCTTTAGTATATTTAATTGCATTAGAAATAATATTTAAAATGACTCTTTCAATTCCATATTTATCTGCATGTACTGGTGGAACATTAGCAGTTACAAAACATTCTGCATGATGCTCTTTTTTTTCTAATTCAAATCTTAATCTCTCTAGGCACTTTTTAGTTAGCTCTCCTAAGTCAAACTCTGTTTCTTCTTTTATAATTTTTTTATTATCATATCTAGAAAGAGTTAAAAGATCTGTTACTAATTTTGCCATTCTTCTTGCTTCTGAACTAATAACTCCTAAGAATTTTGTTTGCATTTCTTTGTCGTAATCACTTTCTAGTAAAGTATCTGCATACCCCATAATAGAGGTAATTGGCGTTTTTAATTCATGAGATACATCTGCTACAAATTCTTTTCTCATGTTATCTAATTTTACATGTTCTGTAATATCTTGAATTACTACAATTACTCCTGCTGGCTTATCATTTTCGTCTTGAAATGGCGCAAATAAAAGATTAACATATTTTTCACCAATATTTAACCTTTGCTCAGAAGAAGTCCAGTTTTCTAAATATACTATTTTTTCTAAATTAATATCTGTATGCAATTTTTGAAATATTTGGTTAAAAGTTTGGTCTTTTTTGTTTAAGTTCAATAGTTCTACTGCCGCTGGATTAATATGAATAATGCTTCCTTCCATATCAAATGCAACAATTCCATCTGTCATATGAAGTAAAATTGTTTCAATTTGCTTTTTTTGTTTTCCCATTTCATTTAAATTTTGTTTAAGCTCTGTTGTCATTAAGCTAAATGCATTTACTAATTCATCTACTTGTGTTTTTTCTTTTCCTGTTTCTGCAATTTCAATTTCTTCACCATTTGCAATTTTTTCTGCATTTTGAATTAATTTATCAATTGGCTTTACTACAGACTTTGATACAAAATAGCCTACTAATAATGTAATAATTGCAAAAATGCCAATAGAAATTACAGTAATTACTTTCGTTTGTATGATTTGTTCTTCTATTAAATCATATGTTTCTTCTTGTGTACTACTTATTGGCTCTCCTATTTTTTCTAACATACTAATATGTAAAAACGAAATTGTACCTATAATTACAATACTTAACACAAAAAAGATTAATATAATTTTCGTTTGTATACTTTTTATCATTTTTTTATCCTGTTTCTACTAGTTTTTACTAATGTTTTCTTATACTAATACTATTTAATTAGTAGCTAAATAGTACCCTACTCCTCTTTTGGTAATTAATATTTTTGGACTAGAAGTATCTTTTTCTATTTTTTCTCTTATTCTTCTTACTGTAACATCTACTGTTCTAATATCTCCATAATATTCATAGCCCCATACTTTTTCTAACAAAATTTCCCTTGTTACAACTTGTCCTGGTTGGTTTGCTAAATATCTTAATACTTCAAATTCTCTTAGTGTTAGGTCTATTACTTCTCCTCTAACCATTACTTCAAATTTATCTAAATTAATAGTTAAATCTCCTATTGTAATAGTATTAGCTGGCTTTTTTTGTTCTTCTACATTTTCTGCTTGATTATTATCTATTTCTGCTTTTCTTAAATTTGCTTTTACCCTAGCTACTAGTTCTCTTACACTAAAAGGCTTTGTAATATAGTCATCTGCTCCTAATTCTAACCCTAAAATTTTGTCTATTTCTTCATCTTTTGCAGATAAAATTAAGATAGGTACACTTAAAGTATGTCTTAATCTTTTACATACTGTTAATCCATCTATTTTAGGAAGCATAATGTCTAATAATATTAAATCTGGCTTTTGTTCTAAAGCTATTTTTATTGCTTCTTCTCCATCATTTGCTTCTAAAGTTTCATATCCTTCTTTTTGTAAATTATATACTAAAATGTCTACAATTTGTTTTTCATCATCTACTACAAGAATTTTTCTTTTAGGCTCTTCTTTATAAATCTCTTCTTGCAATCCCTCTATTTTATCTTTTTCTAACTCTTCTTTTTTTTCTTCCACGAAAAAGCCCTACCTTTCTTTTTAGACTCTTTTGTTTTATCCCCTAAAGCTAGTTATTTCTTTAATTATAAATATATCATATCCCTTATTTTTTCACAAGATTTTTTTGGTATTTTTGTAATATTTTTGAAACACTTCCGAAATAAAACTGAAATGTTTATATAATAAAAAAATGAAAGTAGCCACTTTTTGTTTCTACTTTCATTTTACTTTTACTCTTTTTAATCTATTTTTTATTATGGATTTGCCAAAACGCTATTAATTGTTAAGGTAATTGGCTCTGCTCCTGGATAAGTAATTGTAAGTGTTTTTCCGTTTAATTCTGCTAATCTATCAAAAGCACATATTCCTATATAATAAACCTCATCTGTACTTCCTGTTACCTCTGTCTTTTTATCTTGCTTATATGCACCCCATATTAGCCTATCTCCTGTTGTTGCTGCATCTAAATTATCTTCTATAACTAATTGATCAAACTCACTTAATTCTAAATTTCTTAAAGTTCCATTTTCATTTATTTGTATTCTTACTAAGGTATAAGCAATTCCATCATTAAATACATCGTCATTGTCTGGCTGTTCTTCTTCATATAAATTAATTTGAGTTTCTGTTATTTCTAATGTTGTAGCTGGCTCTGTTACTTCTATTTGTTTCGTTTCTGTTTTTCCATCTACTGTTACAGAT
>JAAWMH010000036.1 GCA_022798335.1 Clostridia bacterium | reverse complement strand
AAAAACAACCAATATCCCTATTGCCGCTATCCGTATCCAAAGATATAGGGATACTTCAGCCGGCTGCTATTTGCCTAATTTTAGCCACTTCATTTCTAGCTCCTACACAAAAAAGCATCATCTTTTTTTCTTTTGTATACATTCCTTTTGCATAAATTCCTGTACTGCCTCTTTGCAGTTTATCTCCTACTTCCTTTGCTATTTCTTTGTACTGATTAGATACAATAAGCATCATTTTAGTAAAATTAACACCTTCGAACACAATATCTATCATTTTTCCCATTAAAAAAATAGATATGGCAGAATATAGTCCGATTTCTATCTTTTTAAAGAAAAATACGTTCAAACCGACAATAATAATATCTACTATAACAATTAAATTACTTGTTCTTACATATGGTTTATATGCTTTAGCAATATACGATATTAAATCTGTTCCTCCTGTAGAAGCTCCTGCTTTTAGTATTAGTGCTAATCCTAGCCCTATACAAACTCCTCCATAAATGCAGGCTAAAAATCTATCTTCTATTAAATTAGGAATTTTATCAAATAAATCAATAAAGGTAGATAATAAAATAGTTCCTATTATTGACTTAACTAATAGTTTTTTTCCTATTTTAAAAAAAGCCCATACAAAAAACGGAATATTTAGTACAAATATTGTTGTACCTAATGGAAAATTTAATAAATAGTAAAAAATAGTAGCAATTCCTGAAAATCCTCCTGTTGAAAGCTGATTTGGCAGCAAAAATATAGAAGTTCCTATTGCCATTATAATACAGCCTAATAGCAAATACATTAGTTCTATCAAATGTTTTTTTAATTTTAATTTTTTCTTTGTTTTAACATAATCCATATTTTTTCTCCGCTTCTTGCCTTTCTATAATAAAAAACACCTATTATTACCAGTATTGGCAATGATAAGTGTTTTTATTCATAAAATATTTTTTCGTTTTAATCTTCATGATATGTTTTTTGTCTTTCTTCTTCTAGAGCATCTTCATATGTTTTTTCTACTTCTATATGAAATTTGCCTTTTTTTACAGTTGTATCTGGTTTTACTATAACATTTACATCATATATTTCTTTTAGCTTTAAAATGTTTTCTCTTTTATGTCCTATAATAGCATTTACATTTTCAGGATTTGCAGTAATTAATACTTGCATTACTTTTACATTAAAATGCTTTATTTTAGCTACAATTTCATCATACCACATACTAGCTTCTACTAATTGTCTAAAAGCTGGATGATATGGCCCTGCTATTACCTGGCTTTCTTTTGCAGATGGATCAGATATTTCTTCTGTATTTTGAAGTCCTACTCTAATAACTTCTACTTTTGATTTACTAAATAATTGCATAATTTCTTTTGAACACTCTACTGCTTGTTCTATATTTAGTGGTCTATATTCACCTTGTTTATACTCTTTTTCAAGTGCTGTTCCTTTAATTACTAATACTGGGTATATACGAACAATTTTAGGCTTTAGTTTAATGAGTTGCTTTGCTGTATTGATTTCATCTAATTTTGTACTTTCTGGAAGGCCTATCATCATTTGATGCCCTAATGTAAAACCATGCCATCTAATTAGTTTAGATGCTTTTTTTACATCTTCAAAGGTATGCCCTCTTTGACATTTAGCTAAAATATAATCATTAGAAGATTGTACTCCTAGTTCAATTGTTTTTACATGATATTTTTTTAGTCTTTTTAAAATTTCTTTTGTAATACAATCTGGTCTTGTCGAAATACGAATGCTATTTACTTTTCCTTGTTTAACAAACTCATTTGCTGCTTCTAATAATTCATTTTGCATGTTTTCTTCTATTGCTGTAAAACTACCACCAAAAAAAGCAACTTCTACATATTTTGAATCATCCTTAAAATTACTTAAATAGTACTTAATTGTTTCTTTTACTTCTTTTGCTGTTACTTGTTTTGTTTGCCCACTAATTTCTCTTTGATTACAAAAACTGCAAGTATGTGGGCATCCTAAATGTGGTACAAAAATTGGTATAATATATTCCTTTTTCATTTTATGCCTCTTTTCCTCCCTCTAGTTTTCATTTTCTAATGCTTTTTGTGCTGCTTGCATTTCTGCTTGCTTTTTTGTTTTTCCCTCTCCTGTGGCTAAATATTTTCCATTACAAGACACTTGCACTATAAAGGTTTTATCATGGTCTGGGCCTATTGTTTTGATTACTTCATATCTAATTTGTACATTACCATTTTCTTGTAGCTTTTCTTGAAGTACTGTTTTATGATCTTTCATTCCTACATTTTTACTAGTTTCTTTTATTGCTTCTTTTAAATTACTAACAATAAATTTCTCTGCTTCTTCTAACCCGACTGTCAAAGTAAATTGCTGCAATAACTGCTTCTACACTATCTGCTAAAATGGCTGGCTTTTCTTTTCCATGACTTACTTCTTCACTTTTTCCTAAATATAAGAAATCACTAAAATAATGCTTTTGTGCAACAATATATAAACTATCTTCACATACTACCTCTGCTCTCACTTTAGTCATTTCTCCCTCTTTTAATTTAGGATAATTACGGTAAATATATTTGCTAGAAAGAAACTCTAATATACTATCTCCTAAAAACTCCAGTTTTTCATTACTTTCTACATGGTTATCATAGGCATATGAAGTATGAGTAAGTGCCTTTTTTAATAATTGTTTGTCTTTAAAAGTATAACCGTATACTTTGTTCTAACTTTGTAAAGTCCATTTTCCTCCCTCCTTTTTCTTTTGTTATTATATCTTAGTTTATTATGAAAAATCAATAGAATATAAATAAAAAGAAAGGTTTATACCTTTCTACTTTTTCTTTATTTACTTATACTTTAAGCAACATGATCTTTTATATATTCTACTACGTCGCCTACAGTAACAACTTTTTCTGCATCACTATCAGGAATTTCCATATCAAATTCCTCCTCTAATGCCATAATTAGCTCAACAATATCTAAAGAATCTGCTCCTAAATCATCTATAAAAGATGCTTCCATAGTGACTGCTGTATCTGCTACTCCTAGTTGTTCTACAATGATACCTTTTACTTTTTCAAACACTTCTTCTGAACTCATCTGGTCATTCACCTCCTTTTACTTTTTTAGTACATTCTTTATCTTAAGATAATACATGTAGATTTAATTGTCAAGAACTTTTTAAAAATATTTTTGTTTTCTATTTTTATAAAGTTTCTTTTTCCTGTGTTTCTTGCATTTTTGCTGTTTTTTCAAATGCTTCTATTAATTGTTCTACTGCCTTATTTTTAACAAATTTTTCTGCCTGCTTAATCGTAAACTCAAATAATTTTTCATCACTACTTCCATGTGCTTTTACTACTGGTTTTTTTACTCCTAAAAATAATGCTCCACCATATTCTTTATAATCTACAGTTTTAGCAAATCTATTAATTGCAGGCAAACTTGGCACTGCTGCTATTTTAGAAAGAATATTTCTTTTTAAGCTTTCAGATAATGTTCTTTTTACAAACTTGCCTAATCCTTCTACTGCTTTTAAAAAGATATTTCCTGTAAAACCATCTGTTACAACAATGTCTATATTTCCTGAAAAGGCCTCTCTTCCTTCTACATTTCCAACAAAATGAATATCTAATTCTTCTGCTTTTTCTTTTAATAAATTGTAAGATGCTTTTGTAAGGTCATTTCCTTTTGTTTCTTCTGTTCCAATATTTAGTAATCCTACTTTTGGCTCTTTTACGTCTAATGTTGTTTTTAAGTAAATACTAGCCATTTGTGCAAATTGTAGCAAATTAGTAGGCTTACAATTTGTATTTGCCCCACAATCCATTAAAACAAGTCTACTCTTATATGCTGGCAAAATTCCTGCCAAAGCTGGTCTATCTACGCCTTTTATTCTTCCAACTAATAATGTTGCACCTGTAAGTAATGCACCTGAATTTCCCGCTGAAATAAATACGTCTCCTTCTCCTTTTTTTAGCATATCAAATCCTACTACCATAGAAGAGTCCTTTTTGTGTTTAATTGCTTGTGTTGGTATATCTTCCATTTCAATTATTTCTGTAGTATGACGTATTTTTAGTCTTGGAGATATTTGAGAAATTTCTTTTCCATAAAATTCTTTTACTTTAGATTGAATAATATTTTCATCACCTATTAAGATTACCTCTGCTTCAATTTGATTTATCGCTTTTATGGCACCTTTTATGTTAGCATCTGGAGCTTTATCTCCTCCCATAGCATCTAACAATATTTTCATTTGCCTTCTCCTATCTACCTTTATTTCTATAATATATTATTTCTTCCTTATTTTATAACTTCTTTTTTCTAAAGTCAATTCATTCCCCTAAGTTTTTAGCTCAATCTGACCAAAGAGTATAAAAAAATGCCTAAATGTTTTAAAACATTT
>JAAWMH010000012.1 GCA_022798335.1 Clostridia bacterium | reverse complement strand
TTTGTGTACTACTTCTTCTATTTGTTCTTTATATGATACTATTTTCCAGTCGTTTGCTACTTCTGCTGTTGTGTCTACTAGGCTATGGTTTCCGCACTAGCCCTCTTATTGTTACTGCTCCTAGTATTACGATGATTACTATCATGATTATTAAAGCGATTAAGGTTATCCCTTTTTCGCTCTTGCTTTGGTTTATCCTTTTGTATTTCATTTGCTTTGGTTTTCCTTTCTTTATTTTTTCTATATTTTTAAAACATTAATATCTAAATTATTGGAATAATATTATATTGACTAAGATTATTCACTCTTATGGCAAGGAATAAAAACAGAAAAAAACCAAACTAAACCAAACTATTCTTATTCCCTCCCATAAAAATTTAAAATCTACATTTTTATCTTGTATGCTTACAAGCATAGCTTGTATATGTATGTAAAAAATAACAAATATTTATTGTTATAATCATATTACCACAAGGAAAACTTGTTGTCAATATTTTTGTACAATTATTGCTTGTTTGTAATTTACTTACACAACCATGACTTGTATAATTAATAACAGAGGTGTTCTTATGAATAGAATTAAGCAATTGAGAGATGAACAAAAAATGTCTCAAAGCGAATTAGGTAAAAAACTAAACAAAACACAACAGCAAATTAGCTTATATGAAAATGGTACAAATGAACTAGACCTAGATGGATATATCATTTTATCTAAGCTTTTTGGCTGTTCAATAGAATATATTGCACGGAAAATCAGAAAAAAGAAACCATAACGAAATTTCTTCTTCTATTACTCAAAATCTATATAAAGAAGCAGAAGGGCTTACACATGAAGAAATTTCAGAAGTTCTAAAATTTTATAAAAATTTAAAAAAAACCATTAATAAATATTAACAGTTATCTCCTTCTCTTTTCATTTATCATATAAAAAAAACGGAACCAATATTTTCTAAGCTCATCCTTCGCTAAGAAAATCTAAGTTCCGCATAATTATCTTCTACGTCAATTACACACTACGTGCGTACTTTCCTAGAATATAAAAAAAGCCCCATTTAGGGGTTTTTTTATTGATTATTTTTAATGTATTCAACTACATCATTTACTGTAACTATCTTTTCTGCATCTGCATCTGGAATTTCCATATCGAATTCTTCTTCAAGAGACATTATAAGTTCTACTATATCAAGTGAATCTGCTCCTAAATCATCAATGAAAGATGCTTCTAATGTTACTAATTTTTCTTCTACTCCAAGTTGCTCTACAATTATTTCCTTTACCTTGTCAAAAATTTCTTCTGAATTCATTTAATATACCCTCCTTAAATTTAACTTTGTCTTATATCTTTCTCCTAAAAGATATTATATATTTTAGGATTTGTCAAGCCTTTTTTGAGATTTTTTCAAATTCTTCTATCATATTATCAACTGTTTTATTTATTACAAACTTTTCTGCTTGTTTTATCGTAAAATAAAACAAGTATTCATCACTACTTCCATGAGCTTTTACTACTGGTTTCTTTACTCCTAAAAATAAAGCTCCTCCATATTCCTTATAATCGACTTTTTTAGCAAATCTATTTATTGCTGGCATACTTGGTATTGCAGCAATAGTAGAAAGTATATTATGCTTTAAGCTATCTGAAAGTGATCTCTTTACAAATTTACCTAATCCTTCTACTGCTTTTAGAAAAACGTTTCCTGTGAATCCATCTGTAACTAATATATCTAGTTCCCCAGAAAAGGCATCTCTTCCTTCTACATTTCCGCACAAAATTTATACCAAGTTCTGGTGATTTTTCTTTTAAGAGTTTATAGCTCTCTTTTGTTAAATCATTACCTTTTGTCTCCTCTGTACCAATGTTTAATAATCCCACAGTAGGACTTTTTACATTATAAGTATCTCGTATATATATTGTGGACATTTGTGCAAACTGAAGCAAATTTATAGGCTTACAATTAGTATTTGACCCTGCATCTATTAATAGTAACCTACTATTATATGCTGGTAGTATTCCGAGCAAGTGCAGGTCTGTCTATTCCTTTAATCCTTCCGTACTAAAAGAGTTGCACCGAGTAAGTAAAGCCCCTGAATTTCCTGCTGATATGAATACATCTCCTTTATCTTCTTTTAAAAGATTAAAACCGCACAACCATTGATGAATCTTTTTTATGTTTTATGGCAACTGTTGGTGTATCTTCCATACTGATTACTTCTAAACAATTATGTATTTTTATATTACTTGATATTTCAGAAATTTTATCTTTTCCATAAAATTCTTTTACTTTTTTATTTATAATCTCCTCATTTCCAACTAAACAGATTTCTGCTTTTACCTCTGATGCTGCTTTTACTGCTCCTCGAATTACAGCATCTGGTGCATTATCTCCTCCCATTGCATCTACTAATATTACCATACTTAAGTTTCCCCTATCTTTCATATTTTCTTATTAAAGATATATTTATTACTTCTTTATTTTATTATTATTTTTGAAAAAAAGCAATATATTTGACCAATAATTCTAACTTTTTAGTTCATCTTAAAAGAAAAGGAGCAGAAACTAGGTATTCTCTGCCCTTTTTGAGGTTCCTTATTGCATAGATTCAAGAACTTCGTGCACCTTTTCCATCTGACGAACAAAAGTCAGAGTGGTAAAAAAAGCACTGAAAACGAGCAAAGCAATGACAATGCCCTTTTTCTTCGTCATTTGCGATACCTCCCGTTAAAATTTCTCCTAATTTAGGAGTTATTTTTATTATACCATGTCTTGCCTGTATTTTCAAGCATTTTGCTTTGGAACTTTAAAATTTAAAGGATAGCGGAGTACTCTTATTTCCCAGAGTACTCCGCTTAAAACATTACCTTACATTATGCTCGTATTTATTGTATCTACACCAGCCTGCCTAAAAAATTCGTCTGCATAGTCGAAGAAATTGCTTGCAGTTTGGTGGTCCCCTCCGTTAAGGATTTCAATATAGGTTTCTGTCATCTTATCCTCAAACTCTGCATATTGTTCTTCACTAATTCGGTAACTTTCCCTTAAAACGCTAACAGTAATATTTATTTGTCCCCATTCAAGCCCATCAGCAAACCCTACTTTATCAATAGTTCCTGAATTAATTTCTAAACTTTCTTCATCTCCTACAATTATTTTGTCGGCGTTTTGTTCAGCTTCTAGTAGCTCCTTCACCATCTTGTTATATTTCTTACACCGTTCTTTTGATATTTCGCCTTTTTTGAGTATCTCTTCTGTTACACCAATAAATTCCTCAAATACAGCTAGATATTCCTCATCTGAAATAATTTCATTGCCATGAAGGTATTCATTAAAAAGCCTATAGCTTTCCATATTTTGTGCTGTTAGAAAAGCATCTAAATACGGGTTTTCATCCGCTACAGTAGTTTCATTTGCTTTGTCATTCCCGCCAAAAGTGGTCATGGCAAATGTTACCACTCCATACAGTACAATCGTTACTGTGATTACCATAGCTAATATGATTGCAATGTTTCTGATTTCGCCTTTCCGTTTCATTGTTGCGAAACCTCCTTCTAAAATTTCCCCATATTTATGGGCATGCGCTAATTATACCATGTTATTCCTGCTTTTTCAATCTTTTTTATTCATTTAATTACACAATCTTTTTGCTTCTTATGCTATGGAAAAGTGGAGCTAAAATTAGCCCCACTTTCTCTCTATGATATGCTACGCAAAATCTGCATTGGATTTCCGTTTTCGAAAAGCTCTGTATAATCTTCTTTCACATACTTTGAATATAACTTTTCAGCATATTCAAAAAACTGCTCATAGGTTTCCTTGTTCTCCCCAATACAATTTGAATATAAAATCCAAAAAGCATCATACTCTTCCTGTGTAAGCTCCATCCTATTTTCTGCAACTATCTTATTATAAAGATATGACTTAAGATCCCATCTCAAGCCCTCACAGTATTCTTTGCCATTTCGCAGTTTCTTAGCTGAATAGTTAACAATATTTATCTCCTCAATCACCTCATTGTAGTTTTCAACATCTTCTTTCGTGATTTCTTCGCCCGTCCATGCCTTTCTAATAAAAGTATTTAAGGCCTCCTCTATTCTCAAATACGTGACCTCTTCAATCAGCTCTACCTCGTAAAGCGCATTGATGTCTTTGATTAACTGCCGTACATCGTTTTCGTCAATGGTACCTTGATGGAAATTATTATTAGCCATTTGATAGATTGCAAAGATTGTTAGTATGCTAACAATTAGAGTTATAATCAATGAATTATTAGCTATAAAGCTAATTACTCCTTCGCCAATACTCCGCTTCCGCTCTTCTTCTTGCCTCTTCATATCATAGTCCTCCTAAAAAAGTTATTTCCCTTTCGGGTTATATTAAGTATTATATCATAATATTATGCTACTTTCAAGCTTTTTACCTGTTTTCATTGAAAAAATCGAGTAGGAACTGAATAATTATTTTATTCAGTGTCCTCTCACACCACCACTGCATGCCGTTCGGCACAGGGCGGTTCGATAGAATTAATACTTTA
>JAAWMH010000016.1 GCA_022798335.1 Clostridia bacterium | reverse complement strand
AACAATTTCGAGTTTTAACTCAAAAGGGTGTCTAAACATACTGGTGGACCTCCATTCATACTAAATTTTAGTCCAATATTTTTGGTTCACCTCACTTCATAAAAGTTTTATATAAGAAAAATCAAAGGAGGTATTCATTTTGCTTGAGCCTACGAAGGCTATCTTATAAAAAAGGAAATAATAAAAAATGAGTTATGCAATCATTAGAAATGCTAACTACAAAAAAGATAATTTAGCTGGACTATATAAACATAACGAACGAAAAAATACAAACTATTCTAATAAAGACATTAACAAAAATATGTCGCTAAAAAACTATTCACTAAAACAGTGCCCTACAACATACACAAATGCAATTAAAATATTGCAAAAAGAAAATAACTTAAAATGTAGAATAACAAGCTATACAAATGTTGCTTGTGAATTTATTATTACTTCAGATAAAGAGTTTTTTCAAACCATTGGAGAAGAAGAAACAAAAAGGTATTTTCAAACAGCCTATAATTTTGTAGCAAATTATCAAAACTTAAGCGAAAAATATATTTTATCCGCTAAAGTACATATGGACGAAAGTACACCCCACCTTCACTTAGTTTTTGTTCCAGTAATCCATACAAAAGACAAAAACGGAAAAACAATAGATAAAATTGCTTGTAGTGAATATTGGAAAGGCAAAGACAGCTATAAAAAACTGCAAGATAATTTCTATAAGTACATTACAGAAAATGGTTTTGATTTAGAAAGAGGAAAAAAACGAGAAGTTGAACATTTAAGTACAGAAAAATTAAAGCAAATTACAAATTATGATAATATAAAATATGAAGTAGAACAAGAAGAAATACAACCAATCGAAACTAAAAATACAACTTTAATTATGGCACAAAATAAAGAATTGGTAATCTATACTAACAAACTAAAAGAACAACTTGCTAAATCTTACATAGCCATTCAAAGGTCAGAAAATCTACAAAAAGAAAATATAGTATTAAATCAAGAAAATCAAAAATTACAGCAGAAAATCTACCAGTTAGAAAATTATATAGAAAAAACCTTTGAAGTTGTTCAAAATCTTTTCAGTTTTCCAATAGAAAGATTTAAACGATTAGTAGATAATTTTGTAAAGTATTTCAAAAAAAAATAAAAGGGTAACAAATATCGTTACCCTTCCACGAAAAGTGTATCTAAATATTAAAGTTCCTTTTTTTGCTCTTGTTTATACCTTCTTTTTGCTTTTTTATATAGAACTTATAGGACTTCTAATTGGTACACCATAGCATAGTATTGTGCCATGACACTACCAGTAATTCTGATCGTGTACCTGCCACCATCACAGCCATCAATCACCTTATATTGCGTACTACCGGTTCCTCCATAAATTGTAAATCCTTTCCTCAAAACACCATTCTGATTGAAAATCTCAATTCTAATGTCTCCACTTAATTGATAACTATTTACTACTCTCATCCATAAATTATATCCTTTAGTAGGCGTAACAGTATAGCTCTTAGAACCGGAATATCCATTAGTACTCCAATTGATTTCTTTCAGGATATACGATGCGGATGCTGTTTCATTACTCGTGGAGACTGTCGAATTAATATCTTGCTTGCTTTCAGGTGCTTCGGTAGCAAAGGCAGGTGCTGATATGGTCATAAGCATAACCATTGCCAATAAGATGGATAAAACTTTCTTGAAGTTTTTACAATGTTGCATAATTAAACCTCCATTAATGAATACACTTTTCATGTAAAAAAGGAACTAATAGATATAATATAACATATACGAAAAGGTGTCAAGGTTTCTGATTTATTTTCTTCCACCCCACTTTAGTAATAATTCTAATAATACTATATATAAGTATTCCACTTATTACAATTTGTCCTATTGGTATGGAACAAGTTAAATCATTGTTATTATTTTTCAATAGTAAATATAATACAAAATTGATTATTGTGCTTAATATTACTCCAAATAATATAGCTTTAGTAGTATATAAAAAGACTTCATAATATAACATTTTATTAAGTTGTTTTCTCGTCATTCCAATAGACTTTAGAATTGTAAATTCTCTAATTCTTAAATTCATACTTGCTATAATAGTATTATAAATATTAGCAATACCTATTAAAGATATTATAATAAGCATTCCATATAAAAAAACATTGACAGTAAAAATAACTTTCTCATTTTTTTCCTGTTGACCCTCATAATTTGTAACTATTGTACTTCCAACACTAACAAATTTTGAAATGTCATTTTCTAATTTCCTCGAATTGCTAGAATTAATTCGCATTCCTACTGCTTCTGAAAAAGTAAATCCATTACTCTCAAAATCAATATTTTTTATTGCTTGTATTGGTAAAATTAATTTTATATTATTACTTTGTGTTATTTGAGAAATATCAAGCGTTTGTATAGCGTTCCATGGATCATCATTTGTTTTTTTAATAATTGGAATTTCATATTGTTTCTCATTTACTAAAATTGCTAAGTTATCATCCTCTTTTATTATATTATTTGAACGTGTAGTAACTAATATTCCTCCTGAAATAATATCTTCATATCTTAAATCCAATCTTTTTAAATACTGATTAAATACTTTCCCCTCACATGCAATAATTGAAATAGCAATATTTTTATTTAACTTATCTTTTATTTCTCCATTAAAAATGGCATACATAGAATATTCTTCTATGTTTTCTAACTGTTTTATTCTTTCATATACTTCTAATTGACTAGAATAAGAAGTATCACCATAGATAGGTGATATATCTATATTATAATTACTTGGATAGAAATTATTAGTTTGTTTCGCTATATACTGAACTATATTATTTATTATAAACAGTAACATAATAATAATACAAATAGAAATAGTTGTAGCTTTATACTTTTTTTTATTACGTTTTACATTTTTATATGCTATTATTCCTTCTATGCAAAGCTTCTTTTGTACTAACGAACTTATTTTTATTTTTTCTTTGCAATCTGTGATTTCATTAGTTTGGCGTATTGTTTCAATAGGCGGTACTTTCTTTGCATCTTTTATTGGTTTAATGCATGAAATGAAAATAGTTACTAATATTAGTATTATAGAAATTATAATTGGAAAAATAGAAAAACTAAATTCTACATTAAAGTCTGACCTCATTATGCTATTGATTCCTCTAGTTCCAAAAAACATTGCTCCAGTTCCTAGTAGTATTCCTATCGGAATACTACTTAATACATAAAAAAGACCTTCTGTTAATAACATTCTTTTTATTTGTTTTGAAGTTGTTCCAATACTCAGTAATATTCCAAATTCTTTTATTCTTTCAGACACAGAAATCTGAAAACTATTTCTTATTAACGCAATAGAAATTCCCATAATAATTAAAACAGTAATACTTCCTATTAATTCTAACTGTGTCTTTTCATTACTATTATTACTTCCTCCTTGCCAAAGAAGTAACTCTGTGTTCTCACTAATATTAAAATTGTTATTTATATTTGTTAATGTATTATAGTAATTTTCAAGCTGTTTTAGATTTTTTAATAGTATCGTTATTTTATAAGGTCTATTATGTTCTACTTTATCTAATTTTGTAATTGCAATATAAGCATTAGAGCTATATAATTCATCATTAGTTTGTTTTATAATACCTGTAATAGTATATTCTTTTCTTTCTTCCCCGTCCGGTTCTAGACTTTTTACCTCGACTTTATTATCTAACTTTTCTATGGATAATTTTACTTTTTGTAAATCAAGCGTTATTTTTGTTCCTACTTCTAAAGGTTCATTTGCATTATTAACCAAATAACTAGATATTAATATTTCATTTTCATTTTTGGGAAGTTTTCCTTTTACTAATTGTATATCTCTATTATTTAAGGAAATATCATCATATCCTTCTATTCTAATTCCTTGTTTAGAATAGTTTTGTGTTTTATAATCTGCTGCTCCTATTGTTTGAGATATTCCTATTTTTTCTATTTTGTCTACAGTACTTCTTTCTTTCAAAAGAAAAATCTCATCTTTAGTAACATCTGCAATACTAACATGATAATTTCCTACTGTTTTTTTGGCAATTTTTATCATTGAACTTTGAAAACAATTTATAAAGGTAGTTACAAAGCATATTAGTGCTATTGCTATTATAATTCCAGTTATAGTAGCAATAGTTCTTTTTTTATTTCTTGCTAAATTATACCAAGCCAATGTTCTATAAATATTCATGTTATCTCCTATTCTTTTCTATGTATCACTAGATATTCTCCCATCTTGTATTGTAATAATTCTATCTGCTTGTTTTGCTATTTTTTCATCATGTGTTACTAATAAGATGGTTTGATTATATTTCTTGTTTGATATTCTTAATAATTCAATAATTTCTTGTGATGATTTGCTGTCTAGATTTCCAGTTGGTTCATCTGCTAATATTAGTGCTGGATGGTTTACTAAAGCTCTCCCTATAGCTACTCGCTGTTGTTGTCCACCTGATAATTGGTTTGGTAAATGTGTTATTCTTCCTTCTAACCCTAAAATTCGAATTAGCTCTTTTAGCTCTTCCTCATTTACTTTTTTACTATCTAATTGACATGGCAATATAATATTTTCTTTTACATTTAAAATTGGCAACAAATTATAAAATTGATATATTATTCCTATATTTTTTCTTCGAAATATAGCTAACTCATCACTAGTTAATTCATTTATATTAGTTTCATTAATTATTACTTTACCATCTGTTGGTTTTTCTACTCCTCCTATTAAATGAAGTAATGTTGATTTTCCACTACCAGATGCTCCTACAATAGCTACAAATTGTCCCTTCTTTACAGTAAATGATACATTGTTTAGTGCTATTACTTTTGCGTCTTTACTACCATATATCTTAGTTAATTTTTCACATTTTAATATCACATTTTCACTCATATGCTTCTCCTTTTGATTCAATATATACCATCTAATTAAATTTGTCAATTTAAACCTTTCTACCCATTTTTATATTATTTTCTATATCACTCTTGCTAATTCCTCTAAAAAATCTTTATTTGTAAACATTTCTTCATCGTATTCATAGCCAAAAATCTCTTTAAAATTTTGAATGCTTTTTTGTTCATTTCTATGGTCTATTGCATATTTAATCGCTACTCTAATTTGCTCTGGCGTAAAAGTGTTAGAATTCTTGGCTATTTCCATATAAATATTTTTTATCACTATAATATCTGGATTTTTTCTTACTAGTTGAACTGCTTTTACTATAAATATTGTCCCTCTATGGTTTGGGCGCAGTCCTAATCTTCTTATGGTGTTATAAATGATAATATTTTTACTACTATTTATACTTTCCACTTTTATCCTCCAAAGATAGTTTTTCTTTTATGAATATATTATACTTTGTTTTAGTTTACATAACAATTGTATGGTATCTGCGTGTAGCGCATAAAATTTAAAGTAAATAATAGCATTTTTTAGTAAATACTATAAAAATTCGCCCTTTTTCCCTATTTTTTAAGTTTAAAAAGTAATTTTTCAAAAAATAATGCGTACTACGCATATGAATGCCAAAAAATAAAACACAGGTGCAACTAATGAAAAACCTGTGTTTTTGCTTTAAAAAATTTAAAGCTATGATTAGCTTAAGCTATTGCGAGTATCTTAAACTAATTAACTATATTATACCATATATCTATTCCAAAATCTACCATTTTTCAAAATTTAGAGTAAGGGGGAAAATATTTCCCCCAAAGCCACGAATGGCTTACCCTGGTGTTCCGTCCACCGTAACATACTAAAGCTTTCATTAGTTGCTTCTCCTTAAATGTAAATTCTAACTTAAGTAAACATCAATTTTTTATATATCAAAGAAACAACTATATGGTTTTCCCTATAATATATATAAACACCAGGCAACTCGCAATGCCTGTGTTCTAAATTGATCAGCAAGCATTGCTTGTGGAATGGGTCTATAAATTAAGGTTATATAAGCCATTCGTATACTATATTTAGTTACTAGTTATTATAGCACAAATTAGTTAATCGTTCAATTTGAATTATTTGGTAAATTATGGTATAATAATAGTAAGTATGTATTATGAAAGGAGTTGTTGTTCTATGGTAACTTTCAATTCTGCTCAATTTGGGAATACATTAAAAGCTGCAAGATTAAAAAAAGAATTATCCCTTGAATATGTTGGAAGAAAAGTTGGAAAAAATAGCACTACTATTGGTAGATATGAAAAAGGCGAAATTATACCAGATGCAGAAATTCTAAGCAAACTATGTACTCTTTTGGATATTTACACTGGTAATTTGTATTCCTCCCCTACTACGAATATTATAATAAACCTAGAGAATAGCAAAAATCCTTTTCAAGTAGATAAGTTGTATTTGTACTATAAAGGCTATGTTGGAAAAAAGAAAATTGGAAAGTTTAAATTTGTACTTGATTTAATAGAAAATAAAGATTATTTGGAAGTTAGAATATCTGATTATAAAACAAGAAAAACCATTTTAATTGGCTCTATGCTTGCAGATGATAATATTGTTTCTATTAGAACAGAAAACTACAAACCAAACTGTCCTAGACTTGAAACCAATCAAATTATAGTTAATATTTCAGAAGGGACAAATGGCATTATTTTAGGAACTATGCTTTGTACTAATGGCAATTATATCCCTAATGTGAAAAAATGTTTACTTAGTAAAAAAGATTTGATATTTACAGATACAATGCTTGCTATGCTAACAGTATCTGCTGAAGAAAGAGCAAACATTCAAAAAGATGATATTTGGCTTGTAGACATTGAGCAAATACAAAATTATGAATACCAAGGAGAAGCATAATAAGAAAAAATATATAGACTTTTTAAGTAATAACTTAAAAGGTCTTTTTTTATTTGTCGATGAAATTTTAAAATTTCTTCTATATCTCAGATATATCAGCGCTTATAAAACTTACTTCAAAAGAGTTTTTCTTCTTTTTTCTACAATTTTCTTCTATTGTCTGCAATTTCCTTCTTTTCTTACTTTCTCCTTAAAAATCAGAGTATCCTATAACTAGTTCGAACCACAAATGATTTCTAGAGATTTTCTTAGCCGTTTTTGCGTTAGCAAATTACGGATAAGTTATGCAATTGCACAAATATTTTATAGGAGATTTCAAAAAATGAAAAATTTAAAGAAAAACAAGCCTACTAAAGAAAATATCTGCGTACCTAATAAAATTATGGTACAGATAATGGAAACTAGTTATTTACAAAAATCAATGCAAAAAGCAGAAAATAGCGATGTTACGATTAATCATTTGGAAAATGTTTTTACAAATAGAACTTATTATGCCGCCATGAAAATTGTTCCACTCATAGAAAGAAAGGTACTATACCTCTCCTACATTGAAAATGTTAGGATAAACGATATTTGTCGAAAATTAAAGTTACAAAAAAGACAAGTTATCCATTTAAGAAACCAAGGAATAACTCACTTTAAAAATAACTTATTTACTTTAGCTAAGATGAAAAAGTTAAAAAATGGAGGTGGCAAGGTTGAAAAATAAAGCCACTAAAAAGCAAAGTTTTTTAGCTGTGAAAGTAAAAAATAATGAGCCTATTAGAATACTGTATAAAAAAGTAGGACAAGCTCCTGAAGTAAAAATTATTAGCTTGTGGAAATTAAAAAAAGCAATTGTAAGAAAGAAACTAGACATTATCCCCTACGAAACTTTATATATCATTTGCCATAATAAGAACAAACAAAAATATCTACCAATTAACATCGTTTTAGATCTTAGCCATGTTTCTGGTGATTTTCTTTTAGCAGATATAGATAAACAAGCAAGAGAGTTTAAGGGAATATCTCAAGATGACGTGATATGGTACTTAAGAGATTTAATAAATAAGAGTTTTAATAATAAAAAAGGTTGTATCTCCCCTATCACTGGGCAAAGAAAATGTACTAACTTACCTGAAAGAAGTTTAGATAATAGCTTAAATAATATCAATAATTTTGAAGAAAGACTACTTAGTATACTTACTAGCATTGAATTGACTTTATCAAATTTACTAGGAAGGAAGAATGTAAAAAAATGAATAGCAGAATAAATGAAAATGATATTTCACCTGTTGAAATTATGAGGATAGTTGCTAACCAAAAGTTATCAGAAAATCGTTTATCAAAATCACAGTATGATAAAAACATGAAAATTATAAACACTATTGCACAAGATGAAATTGGAAAAATACCTATTTGTAATATTACAGCTAAAGATTTAGAAAACTATTTTTACTCTTTCATTTATTACAGTAGTTCCTACCTTCAAAAATATTATTCGCAGTTTTCACAGGCATTTTCCTATGCACAAAAAGCAGGATATACAAAGCAAAATCCAATATGCTCTGTTAGTATTCCAAAATTTCAACATATTAAGAAAACTATCAAAATACTACGACCAGACGAACAAGAAGAACTAACAAACTATTTACAACATAGAACCTTGCAAGAAGAACCTTTGAAAAATGCATTTTTACTTCAATTGTATTGTGGTTTAAAAGGATCAGAAGTTTTAGCATTAAGTAGAGATGATATAGACCTACAAGACAATATAGTACATATTAATAAAACAATAAGCACAAATGAAGAAAATAAAATAGTTATCAAAAAGCTTTATTCTTCTAGAAATGTGCCAATTCCTAATAGCATTTTACCTAAAATAAAAGAACAAGTAGAAGTATCAAAAAATAATTCTTTTGGAGGCTTATTTTTATCAAGCAGTGGAAAATATATATCACTTCAAAATATGAACTATGCTTTAAAGAAGATTTTATTACAAAATTTTTCTATTACAGGAATTACTACGCAAAGTTTACGAAATACATTTTTAGTTAGATGTATTGAGTCCAATATTCCATCTGCTACAATTCAAAAAATAATGGGATACAACAATATAGGCAAAATTTATAATTACCGTACAAATGTGTTAGATATTTTACCTGAGTATTTAGAAAACACAAATTATGATACATCAAGAAAAATGATAGATAGAGAACGATAATTAGAGAAAGGATCTATTAAAAATATGAAGCATGAAAATATAGAAAATAAAGTAATTGATACAAAAGAAAAACTTAATGCTATTCCTCTTGCACTAGATACTTATCAAGAAAAAGTATTACTAGAAACAATTAAAAGGCTAAAAAATCCATTTATTAATATTTCTGTACAAGACGTTGCAAAGGATCTAAAAATTGGTGAAAACATGGCATACAGTATTTTTAAACGTGATGACTTTCCATCTGTCAATATTGGAAGGTGTTGGAAAGTTTGCTTAATATCTTATCTACTTTGGAAAACTCAAAAAAGAGTTTAGGAGGCGTTTAATGAATAATAAAAATAAAGCTCTTAAACCATATTACAATAAAACTAGAGATAATTGGTTTGTTCCATTTCCAATAAGAGACCTCAATACCAATGAAGTAAAAATACATAAAAAGTCCTTTTCATCTTTAGAAGAAGCAACTGAAGAAATAAAACAATTTCAATATAGAAGTGCAAATAAAATATATATTGAAAACAATGGTATTCCAATATATAAACTAATGGAGTATCTAAACGAAAAAAAATTTAAAAATGGTCAAATTCAAAGTGGCCAATATGGAGACAACAAACAAAAAATTGCTAAAATTTCTAATACTGATATTGGAAAGGAGGATATATCAAAAATCACCTCTGAAGATTTAGAAAATTACTTTTTTACATTAAGAAGTTATAGTAAAGCCTATATGGAAAAATGGATATCACAATTTATTCAAGCATTTAGGTATGCTGAAAGACAAAGGCTTATTCAATATAACCCTATCTATAATGCTAGTATTCCTAATTCTGAAAAGGATACAAAAGAAATAAGATCATTAGAACTAGAAGAACAAAAATTATTAACTGATTACTTTATGAATAAAACTATTGCTGAAGAGCCTTTAAGGAATGTATTTCTAATACAAATATATTTGGGATTAAGAATTGGAGAAGCATTGGCTTTAAAAAGAGAAGATTTTGATTTTAAAGAAAATATATTACATGTAAAAAGAACGTTGAAAAAAGACGAAAACAATCAAATTTATGTTGGAAATACAACAAAATCTCCCGCAGGAGTAAGAGACATTCCAATTCCTGATAAAATAAATATGTCTCTTAAGAACCAACTAGATAATTTTATAGAAAATAAATATAATCTTTTATTCATAAATCGAAGAGGAAACATTGTAAATCCTAGAAATGCAAATTCTATTTTAAAAAGAATAGTTCTTCATACATTAAAAACAGATGATATTTCTACTCACTCATTAAGACATACTTTTGGAACTAGGTGCATAGAAGCAGGAATGTCTCCTGTAGCTGTTCAGAAACTTATGGGACATGAGGATTTATCTATCACTATGAACAATTATGTATCAGTTCTTCATAAGTTTAAAACTGACGAGCTAAAAAAATTAAATACCTTTTATGATAAAAAATCAGTATTTCAAAATGAACACAATACTTCTGAGATGGAAAGATAAATTAAAACGATTTTTTCTACATTTTTCTACAATGTATACTTTGTAGAAAAAATGTAGAAAAAAATATATAAAATACGCATAAATTTGCATGAAGGTACAAAAATACACAAAATAGTTTTTCCTCTAAAATCGTTGCAGCTGAAGAGTTATATCAATTGCATAAAAAAACGCAAAAAGTTATAAAATGACTTTTTGCTTAAAAATTTGGAGCTTCCAGCCGGAATCGAACCGGCGACCTCAGCCTTACCATGGCTGCGCTCTACCTACTGAGCTATAGAAGCATATGATTTGCCAAATTTTGTTTGGCAAATATTTATTAAATTTTAATCTTGTTTATCTTGCATTTCTTTTATTGCTTTTTTACGAATTCTTTGAATAGCATTATCAATCGATTTTACAGGTGTATCTAGTTTTTGTGCAATTTGTACATAACTTTCACCTTGCATATACTGGTTTAGTACTTTTTTCTCAAAATCGCTTAGCGTTTTATCAATGGTGGTTTCAATTAATTCGTAATATTCTTTTTGTGTAATGGTATCTAATGGATCTTCTGTATTTTTTGTATCTAACACTCCTAATAAATCAATAGTACTATTATTTCCATCTTCTTCATTATCATATGCATTCATATTTAAAGATAAATAGGAATTTAGTGGCATATGTTTTTGACGATTAGAACTTTTAATTGCTGTAATTAGTTGTCTTTCTATACACATATTAGCAAAAGTTTTAAAAGAATTTTGCTTTTCTGGTTGATAGCTTTTAATTGCTTTAAATAAACCTATCAAACCTTCTTGCTCAATATCTTCTTTTTCTGCTCCAATCATATAATATTTGCCAATTTTAAGACTTACTATATTTTTGTAACGATTAATAAGGTGTTCTAATGCGCATTTATCTTCAGACTTAATTAAGGTTATTAAGTCCTCATCTGTCATATTTGTATAATCGGTATTAGAAGAATAATATACATTTGCTTTGCTCATACTATGAAAGTTACCTCCTACGATGTAAGAACTATGTTTGTATTATATCTACTCTCTTTTTTTCTGTCAATAGATATCTTATAAAAAAGTTGATAAATTCTACTAGATATGTTATGATTCTTTTAAAATGTTAGAAAGGAGTTCTATTTGCATGGCTTTTGATGGTTTTGTATTAAGTAGTGTTGTAGAAGAATTTAAAACTTGCTTAATTGGTGGAAAAGTCCAAAAAATTTATGAACCCACTAATCATGAAATTTTGCTAAGTATTTATGCTAATGGCTTGCAATATGCATTGTGTGCAAATGTTTCTTCTAATTTGTATTCTGTTTTTTTAACTACTTCTAAAAAAGAAAATCCCTTAGTTGCTCCTAACTTTTGTATGCTTTTAAGAAAACACCTTATGGGATATAAAATTATAAATATTTCTACTATGCAATTAGAAAGAATACTAACTATAGAATTTACAGGTAACAATGAAGAACAGGAATTAGTTACTAAAAAACTGATTATAGAACTTATGGGAAAATACAGCAATATTTTACTTTTAGATGAAAAAAATAATATTATTGATAGCTTAAAGCACTTTTCTACTCAGGCTGGTGCTAATCGTGATATTCTTCCTAAAGCTATTTATCAATTACCTTCTACTGATAAAATAGATATTAGCCTTTATTCTTCTCTAGAAACTGCTATAGAAGAAACACAAACTTCTTTATCTAGCTTTTTTGTAACACATTTTATTGGTATTAGTAAAACTTTAATTCTTCATATTATTTCTTCTTTAAATTTAGAAGATACTTTATCAAAAGAAAATTATCAAACACTTGCTAGTTATCTTTTAGATTTAAAAACAGCTATTTTGCAAAAACAAGTAAAATGTATTTTGCTTTCTAATAAGGATTATACCTTAGTTCCTTCTTTAGAAAACAATCAAACATTACAAATTAACTTTTTCCTAGATAATTATTACTTACATAAAGAACAAGAAGAACAATTTTTAAATTATAGAAATCAATTATTAAATTTTATTTTAGGAAAACTAAAAAAGATTTCTAAAAAATTATCTGTGATTGATGAAAAACTAAAAGAGTGTAATCATATAGAAGAATATAAACTATATGGAGAACTTCTTACTAGCTACTTATACCAAATTTCTAAAGAACATATTTCTCATATAGAATTATTGAACTATTATAACAACAGCTTAATTGATATTCCTTTAGATATTAGTCTTTCTCCTGCTGAAAACGCAAAAAAGTATTTTAAAAAATATCATAAATTAAAAAATACTTTTACTATTGTTCATGAACAAAAACTAGAATTAGAAAAAGAAATTAACTACTTAGAAAGCATTGTTTATGAAATTGAAGTATGTTCTAGTCTTAAAGAATTAGATGGAATTTATGAAGAAATTCAAGATGCTTTTATGCTTCATATGCAAAAACATTCTAAAAAGAAACCTTTAAAAAAGAAAAGTAAAAAAGTAATTGCCTCTGAGCCTATTGTTTATCAAATTCAGGACTTTAAAGTTTTAATTGGAAAAAACAATAGACAAAATGATGAATTAACCTTTAAAATAGCTAAAAAAGATGATATATGGTTTCATGTAAAAGATGTTCATGGTAGCCATACTATTTTAATTACAAATGGTAAACAGCCATCGCAAGATATTATTAATGAGTGTGCAAATCTTGCTGCTGTTTATAGTAAAGCAAACAATTCTTCTAATGTTCCTGTTGATTATACTTTTATAAAATATGTAAAAAAGCCTAATAAAGCAAAACCTGGTATGGTTATTTATACTAACCAACAAACTGTAAATGTAAATCCAATAAAAAGAACCTCCTCTGCTCGTTAAAGTAGAGGAGGTTCTTTGGGGCTGGCAATTATGCCAGTGCTTCTTTCATCCGCTCCCTGCGCAGCCGCCGAACCCTCTTTTCGCGATCGCGCAGTTCCTGCAAAGTGAAGAGCCTGCCATCCAGGATGATGCGCCCTTCGCCCAGTGTCTGCATCAGTGCCTCTGCGACCTCGTCCCTGCTGTAGTGAGGGTTATAGCCCGCGTTGATGCCGATGCTCCACGTTTTGTTGTCCCAGTCGTAGGAGCCGCCGCCGACGGTATAGCCGAAGGCTTTCAGTCTCTCGTTCAGCCGGTCGATCTGAGCTTTTTCGATGACGTTGATATTGTTTTTCATGTTAGTACCCCTTTCAAATTTAGGTATACTTAATTATAACATATTTCTTGTCAAAAGTCAAAACTGATGTTTTATTATTCTGCTATCCCTGTTTTATACTCAATTTGTTCCATATGTGGAAACATCTCTCTTACCCTTTTTAAAGTAATTACACTTTGTCTTGGCTGAGGATTTTTGTCGTGTACTGTTAATAGCTTTTGTGTATAGCAATTTTCAGAAGTTTTAAATAGTAAATAGCGATTACGCACATAAGTAAAATAAATTTGGTATCCTTCTTCTAAATTTTTATTTAATTCCTCAAAATTATATTTTCCGTCCATTTTTCCTCCTCTTATTTGTTCTTTCTTCTTGCCTTTTAGTTTATTTTATAATATAATAAATAAATTCCAAAAGCAATAGCTTTTTTAGTAACCTAAATTTTAACTTTATGGAAAGGATGAACTATCATGAAGCAAATTGACATTCGGCATTTTATGTTGTACCCTAGAGAATTTGGAGTTGATGGACTAGAGCGTGCTTACCAAGAGTATAAAAACTCTCCTCCTGATGCAATTGCATTTTGTGAAGACGATATGGATAATCAACTATTTCGTTGGGAAGATGTTGCAATTTTACACTTTCTTTCAGATCGGGGTGTAAAAGTTTCTTATTATTGGATTTTAGTCATCCGAGATATGGTACTAAATGGTATACGCTCTCCTGAAGAAGTTGGAGATACCATTTCTCACTACTTTCCTAAAAACTAATTTTTTTTGTGTTTTAAGAAATAATTTGGTATATAAAAATACTTAGTTAGTACAAAATTGTGCTAACTAAGTATTTTCTTTTTCATTACTTTTCTTGGGCGTATTTAATGTATAATGTCTGTCCCTAAACTTACACCTTTGTCAATTTGAAGAACTCCCCTAAACTGACATTGCTATAAATTCTTCTTCTGAAATAATTGTTACACCTAATTCTTGTGCTTTTTTTAGTTTACTTCCTGCCTCGTTTCCTGCTAGTACATAGTCTGTTTTTTTCGATACAGAAGAAGAAGTTTTTCCTCCTAAATTTTCAATTATTTCTCCTGCTTCTTCTCTTGTATAATGTTCTAAGCTTCCTGTTAATACAAAAACTTTTCCTGCAAAGCGATTATCTCCTGTTTGTTTTTTTAATACCTCCATATTAACACCTGCTTGCCTTAATTTTCTTAGTAAATCTTTAGTTTGTTCTTGGCTAAAAAATTCGCTAATTGCTTTTGCTGTAATTTCTCCTACATCATCTATCATTCTTAGTTCTTCATAACTAGCATTTACTAACTGTTCCATTGTTTGATAATATTTAGTCAGTGTTTTTGCTAGCTTTATTCCTACATGTCTTATTCCTAAAGAGTTAACAAGACAGTACAATTCTTTGTGTTTGCTTTCTTCTATTGCATCAATTAAATTTTGTGCAAATTTTTTACCATCTTTTTTTAATGAAGCTATATCTTCAAAAGTTAACCCATAAATATCTGCTATATTAGAAATGAATTTCCTTTCAATGAGTTCTGCTATAATTGCTTCTCCTAAACCGTCTATATCCATTCCTTCTTTTGATGCAAAATGAACAATGCTTCTATATAATTTAGCAGGGCATTCTATACCAATGCAACGTGCTACTGCTTCTCCTTCTTCTCTTATTGCTTCTGCTCCGCAAACTGGACATACTTTTGGCATTTCAAATATTTTTTCTGTTTTATCTCTTTTGTCTTTAGCCACCCCTACTACTTCTGGTATAACATCTCCTGCTTTTTGAATAATAACTCTATCGCCTATTCTAATATCATTTTCTTTAATATAATCTTCATTATGAAGTGTTGTTTTAGAAATTTTAGAACCTGCTACATATACTGGCTCTAATATTGCCATTGGAGTAATTGCTCCTGTTCTTCCTACTTGACATATAATATCTTTTAATAGCGTTTCTTTTTTTTCTGGTGGATATTTATAAGCTACAGCCCATTTAGGTGTTTTAAAAGTAGTTCCTATTTTTTTTCTTAATTCTAGATCATTTACTTTTACAACCGCTCCATCAATTCCAAAATCCAGCTTATCTCTCATAGTGCCTATATCTTCAATTGCTTTTTTTACTTCTTGTACATTTTGGCATAAAATCTTAACTGGATTTACATTAAATCCTAGTTTTTCTAAATATAGTAAACTTTCATAATGTGTCTTAAAAGAAATATCCTCACTTTTTTGCACATTAAATACAAAAATATTAAGTGGTCGAGCCTGTGTAATTTTACTATCTAACTGACGAAGAGATCCTGCTGCTGCATTTCTAGCGTTTGCAAATTGTTCTTGTTCTTCTAAAAGTCTATTTTCATTTAATTTGTTAAAATCTTCTTTACCAATAAATACTTCTCCACGAACTGTAATGTCTACTTTTTCTTTTAAATATTGGGGTACTGTTTTTATTGTTGCAATATTGTGAGTAACATCTTCTCCTACTTGCCCATTTCCACGTGTAGCACCTCTTATAAATTCCCCATTTTTATATTCTAAACTTGAAGATAAACCATCTATTTTAGTTTCTACTACATATTCTAAAGGTCTGCCATATTTTACTGCCTCTTTTTGCATTTTTTCATCAAATTCTATTACTTCTTCAAAAGAAAATACGTCTTGAAGGCTTTGGAGAGGTACTTCATGTGTTACCTTTTCAAAGCCTTTTTTAATACTTGCTCCTACCTTTTGAGTAGGTGAATCTTTTGTAATTAATTCCGGATATTCTTTTTCAATTTGTTTTAATTCTTTCATGAGCATGTCATATTCATAATCACTAACAACCTGCTCATCATCAAAATATTTTTGTGTGTAGTACTGCAAAAGAGGTATTAACTCTCCTGCTCTTTTTTTTGCTACTTCAAAGTCCATTATTTTTTCTCCTCTTTCGTCTATTCTATAAAAACTTATATAGAACCTTTAAACAAATCTTTTCCATCTTTTATATATTCCCATCCTGAAAAAATAGTTGCAACTACTGATACACTCATCATTAAAGTAACCAATAGATTGATAATAAAATGATAGCCTGTTAGTTCTCCATTAAAAATGGTTCCATAAGCATTTGGATCTAAAAATGCTAAAATAATAGCTATCATTTGAGTTACTGTTTTTAATTTTCCCCAAATATTAGCTGCTATTACATTTCCATTTTGCCCTACCGCAACTAATCTATAACCAGATACAATAAATTCTCTAAAAATGACAATAATTGGTATCCATGCTGGTAAATGACTAAATTCTACAAGCATTATCATTGCTGCTACTACTACAATTTTATCTGCAATTGGATCTAAAAATTTTCCAAAGGTTGTAATTTGATTTCTAGACCTTGCTATATATCCATCTAACTTATCTGTTATAGCAGCTACAATAAAAATAGCATCTATTACAATATATTCTATTGGTATTCCTAATACCTCTCCTTGAATATGAAAAAATGGGATTATTACCATAATTGGCACTAACAAAATTCTTAAAATTGTTAATTTGTTGGGTAAATTCATTTTTTATTCCACCTTTTTATTTAATCTATTCACATTATATATAAAACTATAAAAAAAATAAATAGAAAACAAAAAGTTTTTTCTACTTGTTATAAAATTGCTATTTGCATAATATGATAAATTAGGTGAAGCATTTTGTGGATTTCATGTATTAAATTATCTAAAGTACTCATTGTTTTTAGTATTATTTTGAGCATTTTGTTATGTTCTATTTCTTGTTATTTTTTATTTTTTAAAAAGACTAATTCTTCTGCGCTTTCTTTAACTATACAGGCTTTCATAAAAGAGCAAAATAATCATATTTTAGAAAATAAAGCTTCTATCGAAGAAAATATGACTTCAGAAAATAAAGAAAATAACTATATTAAATGGTTTGAATTTAATCCAACTTATGATGTACTTTTAAAAACTGCTACTTTAGATATTAATTCTCATACTAAAAATGAGGCTATCAAATATAATTGGATAGAACTTATTTCTTATCTTGCTTGTAAATATGGAAACGACTTTAAGAAATTTAAACAAGTAGATTTAGATAAACTAATAACTAGATTAAAAAGTGGTGAAACAATGGAAACCATTACAAAAGATATGAAACTTTATTCTTATTACTATGAGGGTTATAGTACTGTACTTTCTGAATTTATTGGTAAATATGAAGTTCAAAAACCAAATAAAAATACTACTAGTTCTAATGAAGCAACACTTCCTTTTACTACTATTTATGGTTTTAAAGCATTTCATCCCCTTGCACAAAATTATAGTTATTCTCATTATAATGACTTTGGTAATTCTAGGTCTTATGGCTATAAGCGTTTACATTTAGGAAATGACTTAATGGGTAGTATTGGAACCCCTGTTATTGCTGTAGAATCTCGGCATTATAGAAGCTGTTCGGTTGGAATCAATATGGTGGCTGGAGAGTAGGTATTCGTAGTTTTGATAAAAAACGTTACTACTATTATGCTCATTTGCGAAAAGGGCACCCCTATGCTGAAAATATTTATGAAGGCAAAGTTGTTCAAGCTGGTGACGTTATTGGCTACCTTGGTATGACTGGCTATAGCACAAAAGAAGATACAAATAATATCAATGTTCCCCATTTGCATTTTGGCATGCAACTTATTTTTGATGAAGTACAAAAAGAAGGTACTAACCAAATTTGGATTGATGTATACCATTTAATTGATTTATTAAAGAAAAATAGAAGTACTGTTGTTAAAAGTAATAAAGACTATGTTCGAAAGTATTCTATTATTGATCCTATTATTCCAGAATAGGATTAGAAAAAGAGGCATTTCCGCAAAACAGAAATGCCTCTTTTATCTACAACTTTTGATGCCAAGGTGTGCAAGCAAAAGTTCCGTTTCTAATGAAGAAATAGCCTTCTTTAGCTTTTTCCTCAATGCCTTTAACTTTTCCATTTTTTCACGCATAAAGTTATCTCCCTTTTGACTTTTATTCATAAAGTTAAAATGGCCTTATAAAAGTTGTAAAATTAAGCCCTTAACATTATGTAATCAATATTATAGCATATTTTCTTGCACTCTTCAAGTTATTCTTTTTCATATAATTCCTGATAAATTTGATAGTCATTTAATATTTTTCTTACATACATGTTTGTTTCTTGGTATGGTATATTTTCTAAATCTGAGCCGTCTTCCTTGATAATTCCTTTCTCTATCCAGTTATTTACCCTTCCCATTCCTGCATTATAGGCAGCTAGTGCTATTCCTATGTTATGATATTGTTTTACAAGATTTGCAAAATAACAAGTTCCTATTTGAATATTCGTTTGTGGAGTATATAAATCTTCTACTTGTACTTCTTTTACTTCTATTTGATTTGCTACTTCTATTGCTGTATTTTCCATAAGTTGCATTAAACCTCTTGCATCACTTTTAGAATGTGCCTCTGGATTAAAATTACTTTCTGCTTTTATGATTGCATAAATCAGCAATGGGTCTACCTCATATTTCTCTGCATAATAGTTTACATACTCTTTATACTTTTGTGGGTATATTTTTTGCATAATGATAGTTTTCACATCAAAGACATGAAAACTAATAATATATAATATTGCGAAAATAATAAGAATTATCAATATGTTTTTCAATAATTTAGGCAATCTTCTTTTCTCTCCTTTAATTTTCTTTTGTTTTTATTTTACTTCATACCAATTAGTAGCTTCTGACATTTCTACTTCTAATGGAACTTCTAATTTCATAGCCTGTTCCATACTCTCTTTTAAAATTTGTTTTACTTTTTCCTTTTCTTCTTTTTTACATTCTATCAATAATTCATCATGAATTTGTAAAATAATTTTAGCATGCAAATTTTCTTTTTGCAAGTTTTCAAATACTTTTATCATAGCAATTTTCATAATATCTGCTGCTGTTCCTTGTATTGGTGTATTCATTGCTGCTCTAGAGCCGAAACTGCCTTACCATATAATTGTTAGAAGAAAGTTCTGGTATATATCTTCTGCGGTGGAATAATGTCTCTACATAGCCTTTTTCTTTTGCTTCTTCCACAATGTCATCCATAAACTTCTTAACACCATTATACTTGTTTAAATATTGCTGTATATAGCCTTCTGCTTTTTTACGACTTATTTTTAGTTGCTCTGCTAGCCCAAAACCACTAATTCCATAAACAATCCCAAAATTAACTGCTTTTGCTGCTCCTCTTTGTTCTTTTGTTACTTCATTTAATGGAACTTCGAACACCTTAGAAGCTACTTGCTTATGAATATCTTCTTCATTCCAAAAAGCCTGCCTCATATTTTCATCTCCAGATATATGAGCTAAAATTCTTAATTCTATTTGTGAATAATCTGCATCTATAAAAATATTTCCTTCTTTTGCTTTAAATGCTTTTCTTATTTGCTTTCCTTGTTCTTGTCTTGTTGGAATATTTTGCAGGTTTGGCTCTGTTGAACTAATACGCCCTGTTGCTGTAATAGTTTGATGAAAATATGAATGTATTTTATGCGTTTCTTTATTGATATATGGTAACAATCCTTCTATATAAGTAGAATTTAACTTTACTAATCCACGATATTCTAATATTTTTTCAATAACAGGGTGTTCTGGTCTTAATTTTTCTAAAATGTCTACATCTGTTGAATATCCCGTTTTTGTTTTTTTGTAAACAGGAAGTTTCAATTTTTCAAACAAAATAATTCCTAATTGCTGTGTTGAATTGATATTAAATTCTTCTTCACATAACTTATAAATTTCTTGTTTTAAATTTTCTATTTCTTCTTTTAATTTATTGCCATAGTTTATTAGTTCTTCTTTATCTACATAAATTCCTTCATACTGCATATCTCCTAAAACTTTTACAAGTGGCATTTCAATATTTTGAAATAGTTCTATGGTGTCATTTTCTTCTAATTCCTTTAGCATTACTTCCTGCAATTTTCCAATAATATAAGCAAAAATAGCATTTTGGTGTTTTTGCACTTCCATATTATCTTGTGTTTGAAACAAAGTTATTTGAGTATTTTGATTAACATTTCCTCCAAATGCTTCTAAATAATGTGCTATATCTATCTTTACATATTGGCTTGCTAATTCTTCTAACGGATACTTACTATTAGATGGATTTAAATCATACGCTGCAATTTCTGCATCAAAATATATCCCTTGTAAGTTGATTCCTGCTTGTTTAAATAATACATAATCTTCACTTAAATGATATCCATATTTTTGAATTTGCTCATCTTCTAAAATTTCTTTTAGTAAATCATTCCAACCATTCTTTTCTATCTTTATTTCATATACTTTTTTATTATGATATAAGTATATTGCCTTAATTACTTTTTGAATAATATTACTACTTTCTTCTTTTTCTTTTGCTAAATAATAAATACATTGTTTTGCTTGTTTTATTTGTGTTAATACTTCTTTATTTTCTTCAGAAATTGTAACAATTTCGAATAAATCATGTATATTTTTTTCTTCTTTTGCCCCTTCTTCTTGTAGATGAAATCTTTCTATAAAACGATTAAAATTTAGTTCTTTAAATTTTGAAAAAACCGCTTCTTTCTGCCATTCTTTCTTTTCTAAATCCTCTATTTTCTCTTGTATTGGAACTTGTATATTAATAGTTCCTAATGTTCTAGAAAGTTCTGCTAATTCTTTATTTTCTACTAATTTTTCTTTTGTTTTTGGTTTTAAATCATCTTTATTTTTTTCTATTGCTTCATACAATTTTTCAATACTATGATACTTTTTTATCAATTCTAAAGCTGTTTTTTCTCCTATTCCTGGCACTCCTGGAATATTATCTGAGGTATCTCCCATTAAACCTTTTACTTCTATTAATTCTTTTGGGCTAACCCCATATTTTTCTTTTACAGCAGCTTCATCAAAAATATCTACTTCTGTTTTTCCTACTTTTGTATGAGGAATACGTACTTTAATATGATTAGAAGTTAATTGAAAAGTATCTCTATCTCCTGATACAATGGTAACTTCTAATTTTTCTTTTTCTGCTCTTTTTGCTATAGTTCCTAAAATATCATCTGCTTCATAGCCTTCTTTTTCAATAATTGTAATATTCATCGCCTGCAAAATATCTTTTAAAATAGGCATTTGCTCTGCAAGTTCATTTGGCATTCCTTTTCTGTTGGCTTTATAGCCTTCATACATTTTATGTCTTGCAGTTGGAGCCTTTAAATCAAATGCCACCATTAAATATTCTGGTTGTATATCTTCTAATACTTTAAATAAAATAGCTAAAAAGCCATATACTGCATTAGTATATTTTCCGGTCTTTTGTAGTTAACATTTTAGACCCCATAATTCCATAAAAGGCTCTATTCAAAATACTATTTCCATCAATTAGAACTATTTGTTTCATTTTTCTTTTATACTAAGCTAAAAATCCACTTAGCATATCCTCCTTAGCTTAATTATATCCTTTTTTCTTTTAATTTATCATAATAAACACTATTTCATATATTGTAAAACAAGTAAATGTTATTAGATGAATATTTAAATCTACTTTTACATACTTTTCTGATTTTTCTTTATTTTTTGTTATTAAATTATATATTCTAAAAATGGCTTCACCTAGTACAAATATCATAATAACACCAAAAGGGTGAACTAAATAAGTAATATCTGTAAAGGCTTTCGGTAAATTTTGAATATATCTTGTTCCGCCACATAAAGGGCATGGTTTACCAGTTACTCTTAGATAAGTACATTCTCCAAAGGCTGGAAAAATGTTTTTGATAGGAATTGTTATCATTGGAAAAAGAATTATATATATGGTTAATAACAAAAATGTAATATTTACATATATATAATTCTTTTTTATAAAACTAATTATCTTTTTCATTAATTAAAAGTTGTTATAGTAGTAGCTATTGCTTACAATGTCATTTAATTCATTTAAATCCATTTCACTTGCTGCTACTCCAAAAACAAATACCCAAAAAGTAATAACAGCTATTGCAATAGCAGATAATACTAAACCTGCAATTGATATACCTTTTGGTTCTCCTTTTTTACTTTTTCCAATTACATCTACAATTCCTAAAATTAATCCAATTATTGCTGGCAATAATGCTATTGCTCCACATAATGGAATAAATCCTACTATAATAGATATAATTCCTAAAATTAGTGCTGCAATTCCCATTTTCATTTTCCCCCTTTTTATTTTCTTGCACTATTATATGGTATGTTAAATATTTTGTCAATATTCGTCAATTTTTATTTTTTCCTTATCAATTTGTTTACGATACCTTTCTTCCTCAGAAAAAATGCAACCACAATATTTTTGCATATATAATCCTATTTGCCTTGCTTTTGCTTGCCCCTCTCTAAAGCCTACACGAAAATCTCTATATAAAAAATTCAAATTATATTTACTAGCAATCTCTTCTATTATTTGTTTTAATTCATCGTGTTTCTGATAAGGGCTTACAAAAAGCGTTGTTGTAATAGTATCATATCCATGCTCTTTTGCATATTTAGCAGTTTGTTCTAAACGAACCCTATAGCAATAATTACTACACCTATTTTCTAAATTACTTATTACATTTTTACAAAATTCATCTAATCCATAGTCTTCTTCAAAAATAGCATTTACATTCATTTGCATGCTATAGTCTTTTAAACAATCTCTTCTTGCTTTATATTCTGTATATGGGTGAATATTGGGATTGTACCAATAAAGTGTTGGCTCTATTTTTTCTTTTCTTAAGCTATCTATACAATACACACTACATGGTGCGCAACAAGTATGCATTAAAAGTTTCATGTTTTCACCCTCCTTTTTTTAACGTATGTCCCCAAACTGACATTTTGGGTCATTTAAGGAACGTCCCTAAACTGACATTTCTATTCCCATATGTGCATATGCTGCTGGCATGGCTACTCTTCCTCTAACAGTTCTTGCTATAAAACCTATTTGTATTAAATATGGTTCATATACATCTTCTACTGTTTCTGCTTCTTCTCCTATTGTTGTTGCAATTGTTTCTATTCCTACTGGTCTTCCTTGATATTTAATAATCATTGTCTCTAATATTTTTCGGTCAATATCATCTAGTCCTAATTCATCTATTTCTAATCTTCCTAGTGCTGTTTTTGCAATTTTAATATCGATGTTTCCATCTCCTAATACTGCTGCATAGTCTCTTACTCTTTTTAATAGTCTATTTGCAATTCTTGGTGTTCCTCTTGAACGTCTTGCAATTTCTATAGCTGATTCTTCATCTATTTCTAATTCTAAAATTTTAGCTGACCTTTTTACAATGGTTGTTAAATCTTTTGTTTGATATAGTTCTAAATGATGTACAATTCCAAAACGATCTCGTAATGGAGTAGCAAGTGCTCCTGCTCTAGTTGTTGCTCCTATTAAAGTAAATTTAGGTAAATCTAACCTAATAGACCTTGCACTTGGTCCTTTTCCAATCATAATATCTAATGTATAGTCTTCTAATGCAGGATATAGTATCTCTTCTACACTTTTATTTAATCTATGTATTTCATCAATAAATAACACATCAAACTCTGAAAGATTTGTTAAAAGTGCTGCTAAATCTCCTGGTTTTTCAATAGCTGGTCCTGAAGTTATTTTAATATTTGCATTCATTTCATTAGAAATAATATTAGAAAGTGTTGTTTTTCCAAGTCCTGGTGGACCATACAATAAAATATGATCTAATGGTTCGCCTCTTTTTTTAGCAGCTTCTATATAAACTTTCATATTTTCTTTTACTTTATCTTGTCCAATATATTCATCTAATGTTTTTGGTCTTAAAGAATTTTCCATTCTCTCTTCTTGTAAATCTTCTAATTCTGGACTAATTAGTCTTTCTTCTTCCATACCAGTTTTCCTCTTTCTTACTTATGGTTTGTCATTTCTGATATTGTTTTTATCTATCTTTTTATATTCTTTGTAATTTTCTTTAATTTCCTGTTTTGCTATTTGTTTTGTTTTAAAAATATCTTTATAGCCAATTGCTACTATTCCAACTACTAATAAAGCAAATGAAACTGCTTTCCATGGACCACTTTCTAATAATATAATTGCAAACATTCCAAAAGTTGCTGTAAGTCCATATAAAATAAGTACAGACTGCTTTTGTGTATACCCTCTTTTCATTAGTCTATGATGTAAATGACCTTTATCTGCTTGAAATACTGCTTTTATTGATTTTCCTTTAATAAGTCTACGAATAATAGCAAATAATGTATCAAATATTGGAAAAGCAAGTACAATAATTGGTGCTATTAGTACTATTGCAGTATAAGTTTTAGCTACTCCGCAGAATAGAAATAATAGCAAGTGAAAAACCTAAGAAATTAGATCCTACATCTCCAATAAAAGTTTTTGCATGACTAAAATTAAACGGTAAAAATCCCACAATAGCACCTGCTAAAGCAGTAATTAGCAAAATAGCAATCAGTGGAGAACTATTTAATGTAAAAATAATTACTAAGGAAATACAAGAAATTAGTGTAATTCCTGAAGATAAACCATCTAACCCATCAATTAAATTGATGGCATTTGTAATTCCTATAATCCAACAAATAGTAAGAACATAAGAAAACCAATCTTGAAACCATATTTTATTATCTATAAATGGTAAATGAATATTTTCAATACGAAGTCCAAATGCTACTACAACCCCTGCTGCAATTATTTGTGCAATTAGTTTTCCCCAGCTTGGTATTCCCCTACTATCATCTATAAAACATACCATTCCTAATATTAAAATACCTATAAAAAAGCCAATTAGCTTCATTGCATATTGTTCTTCTCCAAATAAATTGATAGAATTTTCTAAATTCATTACAATTAATAAATATACAGTTGATACTAAAAATCCACAAATAACAGCTAAGCCTCCGTAATCTTGGCATAGGTTTTTTGTTTACTCTTCTATCATTTGGTATGTCAATAGCACCTACTTTTTTAGCTAGCCTCATTGTATATGGTGTTAATACAAAAGCTGTAATAAAAGCAAGCAAAAATGCAATAGCAATATCCCCCCACATAGCTTTTCCTCCTCTTGTAAGCTAACGCTTTTTTATTACTTATTTCAATGTCAATTACATAAATGCAATTTTCTATAATTTAAGAAAGTACGTCTATTCCATATTCTTGAAATAAGCCACTTTCTATTACTCCTGTAATAGATTTAATGTCTTCTTCTAAAGTTTCATAAATTTCTACAAATTTCGTATCTAAAATAACATTATGATTTTCTGTAAATACTGGTCCATCTTTTTTTTGAGCTCTTCTTAAAACACACTCGCGCATTCCTAAATCAATAAGTGCTTCTTTTACACTATTTACTGCTTCTGGGTATACTTCTATTGGAATGCTAAAGTTTTCGCCTAGTTTATCTACAAATTTACTTTCATCTACTAAAATATACGTAAGCCCGCTATTTATCATATTTAACTTTTCTTTAAACATAGCAGCTCCTCTACCTTTAATTAGCCAATTGTTGTTTTTATCTACTTCATCTGCGCCATCAAATCCCCAGTCTGGTCTAGCTTCTAATATACTTGCTGTTGGAATTTTTAGACTATTACATAACATATTAATTTCATAAGAAGTTGGAATTGCAGTAATATTTATATTTTCTTCTTCTATTTTTTTAGCAATTTCTTTAATTGCTAAATAAGCAGTTGACCCTGAGCCAAATCCTATAACATCTCCATTTTTTACTTTTTCAGCTACTTTTTTTGCTATAGCTTCTTTTTGTTCTTGGTTTGTAATATTTTGAGGTTCTATTTCTCCTATGGTATTATTCATCCACTCCATAATTTTCTCCTTATTTTTATGAATTTCTAGCTTGTATTATATCATTATCCCTTCTATAAAGTAAACTAATTTTAAGAAAAAACCTGAGTAAAAACGTATATTGACAAAAAAATAGGAAAATAATATACTGTTTGTGAATCTATAAGTAGAATCGTAGTATAAATCTCATAAATATTTTATTTGGAGGTGTACAAAATGTCCGAGTGTTTTCCTTTGTCTGGAGTTTCGAAGCAGTATTACCCTTTGCCTGGAGTTCGGACGCCCCCTTGTACGTTTGTAGAATATGAAGCATTAACGTCTCCTCATTCACATTGTACTCGTACTGTAAAATCATCTGTTGCAGAAGGGTGCCCTGGTATCGTACGTCAAGGAAACCGCCCATACTCGGTTAGTCCTATCTATTTAAGAGAGCCAGAAGAACAAGAAATAAAAGAAAATTAAGCAAAAAGGTGGCATGGTAGAAATCTCTATCATGTTACCTTTTTTTAATTTTTACTTGTTTTTTGCTATTTGTATGGTAAAATATTGTTAACTTATAAATGAAGTAGAAGGGAATGATATTATTATGATAAAAGAAAATGTATTTGATATTTTAATGGAAAGAGGTTACATTGAACAAATAACTCATGATGAATTAAAAGACACCTTAGGAAAAGAAAGTGTTCCTTTTTATATTGGATTTGACCCTACAGCAGATAGCCTTCATATTGGTCATTTTATTTCTTTAATGGTTGCTTCTCACATGCAAAAAGCAGGTCATAAACCTATTATACTAATTGGCGGTGGAACAGCTACTATTGGAGACCCATCTCGGTAAAACAGATATGAGAAAAATGATGACTCGTGAAGAAATTAACCATAATGTAGAATGTTTTAAAAAGCAAATGGCTAAATTTTTAAATTTTGAAGGCGAAAATGGTGCGATTATTGTAAATAATGCTGATTGGCTTTTAAACTTAAATTTTATTGAATTTATGCGTGACATTGGTTCTTTATTTTCTGTTAATAAAATGCTTTCAGCAGAATGTTATAAACAAAGAATGGAACGTGGTCTTACCTTTTTTGAACTTGGATACATGTTAATGCAATCTTATGATTTTTTAAAACTCTATGAAGAATATGGTTGTAAATTACAACTAGGTGGAAATGATCAATGGTCTAATATCTTAGGTGGCGTTGATTTAATCCGCAGAATTGGCCATTCTGATTCTTTTGGTTTAACCTTTAAACTGCTAACTACTAAAGAAGGTAAAAAAATGGGAAAAACAGAAAAAGGTGCTTTATGGTTAGACCCTCAAAAAACCTCTCCTTATGAATTTTACCAATATTGGAGAAACATTGCAGATGAAGATGTTAAAACTGTTTTATCTTTAATTACTTTCTTGCCTATGGATGAAGTAAACCGTTTGTCTTCTTTACCTGGAGAACAAATTAACGAAGCTAAAAAGAAAGCTGCTTTTGAAATTACCAAGCTAATTCATAGTGAGGAAGAAGCACTAAAAGCCGAAGAAGCTTCTAATGCTTTATTTGAAGGAAATGGTAGCTTAGAGCATATGCCAACTACTAAAGTAGAAACTACAAAGCTTTCTATTTTAGATGCCATGATTCTAGTTGGGTTTGCTCCTTCTAAAGGTCAAGCAAGAACTTTAATTTTGCAAGGTGGTATTACTTTAAATGATGAAAAAGTAACAGATATTACTTATATGCTATCTGATACGGACTTTAAAGAAGGTTATGCTATTTTGAAAAAAGGTAAAAAAGTATTTCATAAATTAGAAAAATAATATTAAAAGATGGAAAAAAGCAATTTTCTTTTTCCATCTTTTCTTATACTTAACTTAAATTTTTCTTTTTTAGCTTTTCTGTCATTGCTAATATGCTAAGCATTATTATTCCTGTTACTGTACTTATTATTCCTAATTTTAAATTAGGAACTTCATATTCTAATCTTACTTCATGTGTTCCTTTCTCTATTGGTATTCCTATAAATGCTGTATTTACTTTTATAGTATCTACTTTTTTATTATCTACATATGCCTTCCAACCTTTTGTATAGCTTGTGGTAATTTGCAAAATGCTTGGCTCTTCTACTTTTATTGTTCCTTTTATTTCTTGGTTAGTACAAGTTACCTGTTGTAGCTCATTTTGCTGCAATTTTTGAATAGCTCTTTCATACGTATTCATAGGAACTGCTATTACTTCTATTTTGTCAAATAAATACGTATCCTTTGCACTAATGGTTAACTCTATATTCCCTTGTACCGCTTCATAATATCCTAAATTTAATAATATTTCTGGTTCTTTTTGATAATAAGCTGATGAAATTTTATTTTCAAATCTTTTAGCCACACTTTTTCCTTCAAAGTTAGCTGTAATTGTATGGGTACTATTTCCTTCATATTCAAATCCTGAAATATATACATATAGTTCTGCATCTTTTATTTCGGAAAGTTTTAGCTCTATTTTTTGGTTTATTTTTTTGGTCACAATTTTAGCTTTTCCTTTTTCCTTTTCTTTTAGAATTTGACTTTTATCTATAAGTTCATAATCTACTGTATAACAGCTATTTTCAATATCAGTTAAATCTTGCTTCTTTTTCATATTCAATCCTTTTAATTCTTCTTTAGTATCTATTACGGCAGCTTTTATAAGGCTATCTTCCTTTTGAATTGGATTTAGCTTTTCGTAATCTTCCTTTAACAAATATTCTGAATAAGCATTTCCTATAGATAATGGAAACTTATTTTGATATGTTTTTACTTTTTTATTTTCTTCTAGGAGTTCATATCCATAAGGAATGCTTTTTTTGTTTTTCTCATCTGCAATATAGTATTTTGTTCCTAATAAAGTAGTTATTTTGGTTCTATCTCCTAGTCCTCTAATACTTGAAGTGGTAGAATAACTATTGTCTGCTAACTCTTTGTTTAGTTGATATACATACTTATTTCCAATAGATAAAAAACATTCTGTAGAAACATATCCATAATAAATAGAAAGGTTTTGCACTTGGTGTGGTACTTTTCCCATACGATAAAAACTTTTGTCTAATTCTATTATTTTTTTGATACTTTTGCCATAATTCTCATTTTTTCCTAATTGCGTTGCTAGCCTTTCTTCACATTTTTCTACCTCTACAAATTCTTTTGCATAATTTCTATCATAAGCACTATATAACCCATAAGACATAATTCCAATACTTACTATCATTAGCAATAATATTATCATTCTAAAGCTATCTAATGTTCCTTTTAAAGAAAAATTTTTATTTATTTTTTGTAACACATCTACTTTTTCTTCCTCTTGCCAAGTAATTATTTGTTTATAATTAGTATATAAAATTGTTCCAAGCATTAAAAGAGCTATTACAATTTGCGTTAAATAAATAATAAAGCAATTCATCGACTTTGTTATTAAAACTGCAATTGTAGCTCCCAAAGCGTATAATGATATAAATAAGCACATAAACTTAATCTCTTTTTTAGTATAGTTTTTATCTAAACACAAAACTACAATATAAGCTAAAATAAAGCAATAGATAAAAGACCATCTATTATTTGGAAATGAAAATCCATTCATTACTGAACCTAAAAACGGTATCAGTAAAATAATTGTTGCTATTACCCAATAAATAAAATATACACTATGCTGTTTTCTTCTTAGACATAAAATTGGTAACATTAACAAACTAATAGCTGCTGTTCCTATAAAACTCCAGTTTTCTCCATTTACTGTAAGTAGACTAAGTGTAAACAATACTTTATAATAATCTATTCCGTATTGGCATACTACTTTTTCTTCGCTTCTTGCAGAATTAGTAAAGGCATAAATGGTAGGAAATAAAATTATTCCTGCAATTAGTACACCAATTAAAAAGCAAATACAACTACTTCCTAACTTTTTTAAAAAATGCTTTATTCCTTCTTTTCGGTATTCTAAAAAATACTTGATAACTGCATAAATTACTAACATAATCATATGCATATAGAAAAAGTAGTAATTTGAAATAGCTGAAATTGCTATCCATATACATAAAAATACTTTTTTATTTTCCTGTAATAATTTATCTACTCCTAATAAAAGAAGCGGAAATAATATCATTGCATTTAAAAAGTATGGATGTCTAACTCCTGCATACAGGCTAAATGCTGAGAATGTATATAAAATAGCACCTATTAAAATGTTCATTTGATTTAACTTTTTAGTAGAATACTTAGCATAGTAAATGAAGACTAATCCTACGAAAAGCATTCTAAGTAAAATTAAAAAAGTATAAACATATTCTAAACTTTCGGCTTTAAAAAATAAACTAAGGTAAGCAAAAGGGTCTCCTAATACATAATAAGAATACTGCCCTATGATGTCTAACCCTAATCCCATATTCCACGAAAACAAATTTATCCCATTACTTGGATTTGCTATAAAACTTCTTATCATTTCATGAAAATCTCTTAAAATAATATAGTGTTGCTTTAATCCATCTGCTTGCCATATAAAGCTACATCTATTTTTCAGAAAAATGGCAAATACCATGAATGCTACTATCATAAATAAGCCTGTATAAATCAGATAAATTTTCTTCCCTTTTAACTTTTCTCTCATTTTCTTCACCTACTTTTCATTTTTTACACTTTTTGTAATTTTATTCAGTAGGTAAAAGAAAAATGAGACATTGGGGACTGTCCCCAATGTCTCATTTAATTAATTTTTGATAAATTTTTTCTCTACAGTTTTCTGGCTTAAAGAAAAAATTGTCCATTCTTTCTTGATACTTTTCTTCTACTTTAAAGTCACCTTTAATATAATTTTCAATTTTGTCAATTAGTTTTTCTGGTGTATTTACTACATCTCCAAAAGCTTCTTCTAATGGTAAGTCAAGTTCTCTGTACGTATGAAGTCCTGCTCTAAATTCTGTTTCGTCTGGAATATAATATATCATTGGAGTTTTTAATCTTGCAAAATCAAATTGAAAAGATGAATAATCTGTAATAAATAAATTATATTCTTCGTTTTTTACAACTCCATCTACAATTTTAATATTATCTATATTGGTTTTAAATAACTTTTTATATGGTTCAAAAATAGGATGTAATTTAAATTCCAAAGTAATATTATGTTCTTTCAAGGCTTTTTCTAACCTTTTATCTTGCAAAAATTTATCAATTGTTTTATAAAACTTTGAATCTAAAAATACCTTTTCTTTTATGGTTCTCTTTCCATTGATTGGTGGATTTCCTATTAAATAAGCTCTCCAAGAAGGTGCAAACAATATTTTGTTTTTTCTATCTGGAATAGGATTTTCTATGTCAAATCTAGGCATTCCAGATTCTATTAAATCATTTTCTGTATACTTATAATTTTCTATAAAGTTCTTTTTTTCAAATTCAGATGATATTACTATTTTATCTATTTGCGTAAATTCCTTTGCATACATTCTAATTAGCTTTGCATACAATACTCCATGTTGTAAATAAACCAATTCATATTTTAGTAAATCCATATACCAACTCAATGCTTTTTTCTTAAATGGAGAATATTCATTAATAGAAGTAAATGAAGTTATTATCTTACTACTACGTAAAAATATTATTTTATGCCTATAAGAATTTTTCTGTATGGTATTTTTTCTTAATTCTTTTCCTGTAAAATAGCCTTTATACTCTTCTTTTTTACCATCTATAATATAATATCTTTCTATTCCATCCTTTTTTTGAATATCATTTTTAAATTGATAGTAGGCATTATCTATGACACCTTTTCTATCGCAATATAGCCAAATAGTTTTCTTTGTTTTTGCTAATGCTCTATAATAGTTAATTTTAGGATTAATCTTTTTATATAGTTTTTCTAGTTGCTTTTTTACTAATTTCTTTTTCTTTTTGCTAACTTCTCTTTCAACTTTAAAAAGTCCTTCTGCCTTTTTTACTTCTATTATATTATCATCTACTAATATTTTTGTTCTTTCTAGTCTTGTATTGATTGCACACCAGTCTGTTAATACTAATTTTACAGGCATATAATTATCTATGACTTTAATATAGAATTTAAAGGTATCTGTTCCTTCTATTGGCAACTCATATTCAAATTTATAAAAAGTATTAGTTTTTACATTTGTTCCATAATATTCAAAATTTGATTCTTCTAATGGTAATTCTATTTTGTCTTCTCCATTAATACTAATATATAAATTAGGTTTTATTGCTTCACAAATAGGAGACTTTATAAAACCTAACATATAAATTTTACCATCTCTTATTTTAAATCTATTAAATACTAAGTCCATTTCTTTTTCTGCATATACTATTTTTCCATTATTTAAAAGAACACTATTAGGTCCATAACCAGCTGCTAAATCATAGGTTACTCCTCTTAATTTTAAAAAGTACATTTTATGGTAAATTTCCATATTGGTTTTATCTAAAATAGTATCTATATCAATATGATTTAATACTTTTTTTAGTCTATTTATTGCTTCTTCATACGCTTGTGCTTCTAAGTGATATGGAAGAAGTAAGTCAGCTGTAAGTCTCCATTTTATCATTTGAAGAATAAGACCTTGTATATACTTAGATAATTTTCCCTCTTTTGTGTAAGTACGAATTAAATATTCAAAATATTCCATAAACTGGTCAAAACAATAATATGGATTTTGACTTGTACTGCTAACTGAATTTTGGTGCTTTCTATAAAAATAAGTTGCGGCTTTGCAATATCCAATTAATCCTTTTTTCATAATATATTGGGTATTGAATTTTTCGTCTTCTGCTAATGTCATTTTTTCATCATAAAGTTCATTTTTTTCAAATTGATTTCTGAAAATAATATTGATAGTTGCTTGAGAAAGGTGTGGAAACATTTCAATATTATAAATTCCTGTTCCTAATGTATATAAAGAATTTCTATAATGCTCTGTTACTTTACCTTCTCTATAGTTTTTCATTGTATAAGAAGCAATATCAATTTGTTCGTTTTCATCCATAAATTTTACTAAATTTTTAATGGTATTTTCAGAAATAAAATCATCTGAATCCAATATCATAATGTATTTTCCCTCAGCTATTTTTAATCCTTGATTTCTAGCTGCTGAAACTCCTTTATTGGATTGTTTTATTATTTTAATATTAGAGTATTTTTCTTCATACTCTTTTCCTATTTGATAACTATTATCTGTTGAGCCATCATCTATTAAAAGAACTTGTATTTTTTCAAATAAATAATTTTGATTTACTAATGAGTCTATACATTCTTTTAAATATTTTTCACTATTATATACTGCTATAACAACAGAAACATCATATTTTTGCATTGTTATTTACTCCTTCATACTACTTAAAATTAATTTTACAATTTGTTTTGTTGCATATGGATTTAAATTTTCTATATATTTATTGCAAAATGCCTCTAATTTTCCGAATATCATATTGCTTTTCTTTTATTAGTTTTATAATTTCTTTAAAATCTTTACTGATTGGTCCTGGCATTTCTTTTTTATAATCAATATAAATTCCTCTATCTTTCATATATTCTTCATAGTCATAAGTGTAAAAATAGATAGGTTTTTTACTTACTGCTGCCTCATAACAAATAGCTGAGTAGTCTGTAATAATATAGTCTCCTATATGTAATAATTCCATTCCTGAAAAATGGCTTTCTTTTTGTATTTTTTGCTCTTCTATATATACTATTTCTGTTCCATCATGTAATTTTATAATAAGATTATAATTTTCAAACGGAATTTGCTTTGCAATTGTTTCTATTGGAATATTATTTTCTTTTCTTTTAGTTGGACAATATAAAATATTTTCTTTTCCATTTTTAGCTTCTGGATAAACTTCATAAAAACACTGCATAATTTCATGTTTTGCTTTTTGGGATTGTAAAAAATCAACCCTTGGCAAATTCATGATGAGCATTTGTTCTTCTTTAACATTAAATGCCTCTCTAAAAAAGAAAGCAGAAGCAGTACTAGAAGTAAGAATGTAAGTATAATTTTGATGCATTTTCATCGTTTTTGCTATTTTACTATCTCTTCCATCTTTTTTATTTAAGGTAGAATAGCCAAATTTTTTAAGTGATCCTAATGCATGCCAAATTTGAATGACTGTTAGCTTTTTCTTTTGTTTTAAAATGCAAATAGGAATACAATAACTGTCTAAAATAACTACTTTTGAAGTTGCTATATGATACATCTGTGTTAACATATGGAAACAATATCCTATTTTTTTTAATAAACCATTTTGAAGTGTTTTACAAAGCATTATAATTTTACAATGTTCATTTTGCGCCTTTAGTTCTATTTCTAACATTCTAAAATCTAAGGAAGCTTTATCTGCCTGTCTACTAATAAACGTAATTTTATTTTTTTGTATTGGGCACAGTTTTATGAAAAAATAGATTCCATTTAAAATAGCAATTCCTATTTTTAATACTACTATTTTCATTATTTCCTCCCCTTATAGTTTGCCTTCAAAAACCCACTCATATGTTTTTTTAGTAGACTCTCCGATTACATGCTCCTACAAATTTTTCTTTAAACACTTTTCTTTTTTCTTCTTCCATTTTTCCCTTTTGTATTGCTTCTAACAACTCATCACTTGTTTTAGCAACCTCTCCATACACATATTCTTCAAACGGAAAATATAATCCTCTACCATTTTGAACATAGCTTTCTATATCATAAGTAAAGTAAATAATTGGTTTTTCTACAAATACGTAGTCAAAAATTACAGAAGAATAATCTGTAATTAAAATATCTGTTACTAGTAGTAAGTCGTTGATATCTCGTTCTTCTGACATATTATAGTAAAAGTCTGGATACTTTTTATATTCACTATAACTATTATTTTTTGTTAGTGTAATATTGTTTTGTAAAAATGGATGCCATTTAAAAATAAATATATAATCCT
>JAAWMH010000011.1 GCA_022798335.1 Clostridia bacterium | reverse complement strand
GTAAAAGTTTCTGGCGCTGGTTCTACTGTTGTTTGCAGCCACTGATATTTTAAACTTGTTACTTTATCTGCTTCATCTTGTACACTTACTTTCACTTGATGTTCTTTTTGATATTCTTTATTTCCATCTGGACTATATATTACACTTGTTACTAATCCTATAACCTCTGCCTTTTTTCTTACTGCTAAGTTTGCATATACTTTTATTATATAGGTTCCATTATATTTTGTAATATAATTTTCTATAATTGGTTCTTTTTTATTTTCATAAGTATATGTTTCTAATACATATCCACCTTGCAAAACTTCTATCTTACTAATTCCATTTATTTCTTCTTTCGCATTAATAGTAATAGTTGCTGCTTTATAATCCTTAGCTAAAGTTACTGTAGTAGCTACTTCTGGAAAAACTAATTTCTCTTTTTCTCCTATATATTCTCCTATTTTAGGCACACTTCTATCTAATTCAAAAGCATACCCATCTGTAATTACAATATCGTCTAATACTTCTGTATTAGACGTATTATTTACTATAAATTCATCTAAATATTCATTTTGATTATATTTTATATTTGTTACTTTATCCATTTGTGCATTAGATAAAGTGATTGATAACTTTTCTCTTGCTGCTGCTATTTTATATTGGTCGCTTGCATTTTCTGCTGTTTCTAATATTCCACCCTTTAGTACTATTTGTATAGTTATTCCAGCTAAAATTAAAAGTACAATAATAGTTACTACTAATGCTATTAAAGTGATTCCCTTTTCTTTTAAATCAGTACTTCTTTTGTCTTTTTTCATTTTATTTTTCCCCCTACGTATTATCTTTAATAAAGATGTTTAAAATTATTATATCTTTGTTAAAGATATAAGTCAATATCTTTTTTAGAGATACTATAGAATTATTTTTGAGGTGGAGATATTATGTATCGTATAAGAGATTTAAGAGAAGAAAATAATCAAAGTCAAACAGCCATTGCTAAAATGTTAGGAATTCAGCAAAATAGCTATTCTCAGATAGAAACTGGAGTAAATACACTACAAGTAGATCATTTAATTAAACTTGCTAATTTTTATCATACTTCTACAGATTATATTTTAGGTCTAACTAATGAAATAAAACCTTATCCTAAAAAGTAAAATAGTAATTTTTACTTATAAAAAATCTCTTACTATAAAATAATACTAAGAGATTTTTTATCTTTTATAATTTTATAAGAAAAGTGGCTTCGCCACATGTGCAGGTTTGCTTTGCAAACTGCACAGTCCAAGGTAACTTAACCTTGTTGTACACGGAAAAATCTGTCAATTTTTCCTATACAATAAGAAAAGTTTGTATTCCACTAGAATATGGCGCAATATCATATTGCTGAAAAAATACAACTATTCCTTTTGGTGTTAAATAATAATTTTCCATTCTAAAAGTATCTAAAACAAGTTCACAATAGTTCGGAAAGAAAATATTATTTCCTTGTTCTATTTGATTTTTAATTTGTATATTTACTTGTTTTAGTATGTCTATTAAATAATATTCATTTTTTGAAAAAAAAGCTTGAAGCGGAATTTGCATTCCTAATTGTAAGTCCCAAGTCTGTGATTTTCTAATAGTAGAACCGTGTGCACCCCCTGCATAAGTATATTCATCAAAATATAAACTTAGTAAATTTTTATAATTATAAGTAATATTACATTGATTTATGATCTCATAAATCATAGTTGGATATCCATTTTCTTTATTATATTTATAAGTTTCTTTTGCTTGATTATAAAATTCTCCTTCTGCAAATTTTTTTAACTCTATTGCTTGTTTTCTATTATATTTATTAAATATTTCTTTTCCTTCTAAATATGGTGTTTCTATAATCTCTGGATATTCTATACTATATTTTACAATTACTTCTCCTTGGTAATATAATTCTTTTTCAGCAGTATGTACTTTTATCTTGTTCATTTTTATTTAGCATTCCTCTCTATAACATAAAAAAGACCTTTTTTATATATTATGAAAAAAGGTCTTTTTAGGTTCTACTCTATTGATTCAAAATGATATTCTATTTTCATTTCGTTTAGTACCTTATAGCTATTGTCAAATTTTTGTTGTTCTTCTTTGGTAAGTTCTAATTGTAATATTTCTTGTACTCCTTTATTGGTAATAATGGCTGGTACTCCCATATAAATATCTGTTTTTCCATATTCTCCATTTAGCATAGTAGAAACAGTTAAAATTTCATGTTCATTATTTAATATTGCCTTTATTATTTTAGCAAGTGCTACTCCTATTCCATAATAGGTAGATTTTTTTCGTTCAATAATTTCATAGGCCTCGTCTCGTACTTGCTTAGAAAACTCTTCTAACAAACTATTTGGCTTTTTCTTTTCTTCTAGTATTTTTACTAAAGGTTTGCACCCAACATAAGCTTTAGACCATGGTACAAAAGAAGAATCTCCATGTTCTCCCATAATGTAAGTATGAATATTTTTACTAGATACTTGTAAGTATTCTCCTAATAAGTATCTTAATCTTGCTGTATCTAATACTGTTCCAGATCCAATTACTCTACTACTTGGAAATCCAGATGTTTTTTGTACAATATAGCTAAGAATATCTACAGGGTTACTTGCAACTACAAAAATACCATCAAACCCAGATTTTACTACATTTTGTGTAATTTCTTTTGCAATATTCCCATTTGTTTTTAATAATTCTAGCCTAGTTTCTCCAGGTTTTTGAGCAACTCCTGCTGTAATAACTACAATATTAGCATCTTTACAATCGCTATAGTCTCCTGCTCTAATTACCATTCTATTTGGTGAACATGGTACACCGTCTGATAAATCCATTGCTTCTCCTATTGCTTTTTCTTTGGCAACATCAATTAATATCAATTCATTAATTCCGCCTTGATTAAGAAGCGCATACGCCATGCTCATACCAACAAATCCAGTTCCTACTAATACTACTTTTCTTTTTTCTATCATCTAAAAACCTCCTATGAATAGTATTATTATAATTATAAAAAACTATTCTAGTTTTTAGAATAGTCTTTTCTTAATTTTTCTATAAATTCTTTTGCAACATTTTCTAGTTCTTCTAATGTTCCATCATTTGCTATATGATAATCATATGTATATTCTTCTACTTCTTTATCTGAATGATTAGAAACAATTGTTAATACATTTTTATTTGTTACTAAAAGAGTTTTTGCCTGAATAGTATTCTTACATTTTTCTATTTCTTTTCCTTCTCTAATATGAATAAACATTAGTTCATTTTCTGATTGCTGAAACTCTTCTACCATACTGCAAATATATTGAAGTGGTGCATCATTATAGTTAATTCCTATTTCTTTTAAATCTGAAAGTAGCTTTCTTGATTTTTCATCTTTTTCTCCATTCCAGCCAGTTAATATTGTAGCTGCTTGCTTTACTTTATCTACAGAAGAAATATTTAAAACTCTAATATATTTTGTACAATATTCTACAAAAGTGTCTTTTCCAACTCCTCCACTCCCATTTATAATAATGATTTGTTTCATTTGTTATTCCTCCTAGTACTTACAATATAAAACAGTTTTTATTTCATCATTGCTTTTATGGCTTCTATTTCTTCTGCTGCTTCTAATCTTGCAAATAATACTTCGGGTGTTTGTGTTACTTTATTATTTTTTAGCTGGTCATATTTATTTAAGCTCTGCCATGTTTGTAATTCTTTTGGTATTGCAAGTTGTTCTAATATTTGGCAAGAAGTATGTTCCATATAAGGAGCTATTAAAATAGCTATTCTTCTTAAATTTTCTACTAAATGGTACATAACAGATTGCAATTCTTCTTGCTTTTCTTCTTTATATAATACCCATGGAGCTGTTTCATCAATATATTTATTGGTTCTAGAAACTAAGTTCCATGTCTCTTGAATGGCTTGACTTATATGGTAGGTATCCATATATTCTTCTACACTATGGATAACCCCACTAGAATAACTTTCTACTTGTTTATCTAACTCTGAAATACTTGTAGGGTAGTTTGCTATTTCTCCCTTAAAATATTTATTAATCATTCCTATAGTTCTATTTAAAAGGTTGCCTAAGTCATTACATAAGTCAAAATTAAATCTCTCGATAAACCCTTCTGGCGTAAATGTTCCATCTTGGCTATAAGACATTTCTCTTAATAGAAAGTACTTTACAGCATCTAATCCATAACGTTCTACTAAAGGCTCAGGGTAAATAACATTTCCTTTTGATTTTGACATTTTTCCATCTTTCATCATAATAAAGCCATGTGCATAAATTTGTTTTGGAAGAGGTAAATCTAATGCCATCAAGAAAATTGGCCAATATAGTCCATGAAAACGAATAATATCTTTACCAACTAAATGTAAATCTGCTGGCCAGTATTTTTTCATTAAAGTATCGTCTTCTGATAAATATCCTAATGCTGTAATATAGTTTGTTAGTGCATCTAGCCATACATATACTACATGTTTTGGGTCTTTTCTTACTTTAATTCCCCAGTCAAAACTAGTACGGCTTACACATAAATCTTCTAATCCTGGTTTTAAAAAGTTATTAAATAACTCATTTTTTCTTGACTCTGGTGTAATAAAGTTTAGGTTTTCATTGTAAAAGTCAATTAGCCTATTAGCATACTTTTTCATGTTGAAAAAATACGATTCTTCCTTCATTTTTTTTACTTCTCTGCCACAATCTGGACATTTTCCATCTACTAATTGTGTTTCGGTAAAATAGGTTTCACAAGGCATACAATATAGGCCCTCATATTGTGATAGATAAATATCTCCTTGCTTCATTAGTTTATCAAAGATTTCTTCTACTACTTTTTCATGTCTAGGCTCTGTAGTACGAATAAAATCGTCATATTCAATTTCCATTAAACTCCATAACTTTTTTGCTTCTTTTGCCATTTCGTCTACATGTTCTTGTGGAGTTTTGCCACTTTTTTGCGCTACTTGCTGAATTTTTTGTCCATGCTCGTCCATTCCAGTAAGAAGGTATGTTTCATACCCTCTTGCTTGTTTATATTTTTTTATAGTATTTGCTAAAACAGTAGTATAAGCTGTTCCTATATGAAATTTACCACTTGGATAGTAAATAGGTGTTGTTATATAAAATTTTGGCATAGCTTATCTTCCTTTCTATACTTTATTCCAAAACCACTCTAAGCTATTATCAATACTTTTTTTCTTTCCTGCTTTTGCTTCCATATCATCAATCCATAAATAAGATAGGAATGATATAAAAATAAAAATAAGATCATAAGTAGCTGATTTAGTAACAGCTTGATAAATTACTTGGTTATCTTTTGCTATTGTTGCAAATTCAATAGTGTGTCCTATTAATACTCCTAAAAAGGCAAATAGCAAAAGTCCTACTACCCATGCTTTTTTTGTTTCTCTACCTAAATATAGTACTAATAAAAATAGTACAACTCCTGTAATAACTGCAATTGGGTTTGCAAAATTAATAATTGGCATTTTTGATTTCCTCCTTTGTTTTTTCTTATAAATTATATTTTTAACCACTACCTGGTTTATAATTTACAAATTTATCCTAATTTCTTTTCTATAAGTTTTGCTAAATTTTGTGCTTTTTCTTGAATATATTTTTGATCTTCTCCTTCAATCATAACACGAATTAAAGGTTCTGTTCCAGATGGTCTAATAAGTACTCTACCATTTCCTGAAAATTCTTCTTCTAATTTTTGAATTTCTGCTTGTATTTCTTTATCTTCTTTATATAAATCTTTTTTACTACTACTTACTTTTGCATTTACTAAAGTTTGTGGATACATTTTAATAATACTTGCTAATTCTGAAGCTGTTTTTTGTTTTTCTAACATAACTCTAATAAGCATTAAAGAGGTTAATATTCCATCTCCTGTAGGATTGTAATCTAAGAATATAATGTGTCCTGATTGTTCTCCTCCTATGTTATATCCATTTTTTAACATTTCTTCTAATACATATCTGTCGCCTACTTTTGTTTGTACTATATTTAGTCCATTATTTTCGGTATATTTTTTTAGTCCTAAATTACTCATTACTGTAGCAACTACAGTATTATTTTTTAAAGTTCCTTTTTCTTTCATGTAATTAGAAATAATTGCTAAAAGTCTATCTCCATCAATTTCATTTCCTTTTTCATCAATTGCTAAGCATCTATCTCCATCTCCATCATAAGCAATTCCTAAATTGCAATTGTTTTCTACTACATATTTTTTTAGCATATCTAAATGAGTAGAACCACAATTTTCATTGATATTTACTCCTGTTGGAGTATTATTCATAATGTAATGTTTTATTCCTAAAGCAGTAAATACTTTTTCTGCTACTACTGAAGTAGCACCATTTGCAGTATCTATTGCAACTACAAAATCATGGCTATCAAAGTTTTCAAATTCTTCTTCAAAATTTTTTCTAAAAAAGTATACATACTCGTCTAATAAATCTTCTCTTACTTCAAAAATACCTATTTTATCATTTACTGCACTAAAGTCATTTAGTTTTTCAGAATCCATCATTTCTTCTATTTCTTCTTCTATTTTATCTGGAATTTTCATTCCTTGATTACTAAAATATTTTACTCCGATTAAATTCATAAGTATTATGTGATGCAGATATTACTACACTTGCATCTGCTTTTAATTTTTTAGTTAAATAAGCAACTCCTGGAGTTGGCATTACTCCTAATTTAATAACATTTGCACCATAACTTAAAAAACCAGCTGTCATAGCACTTTCTATTAATGTTCCTGAAATTCTAGTATCTCTTCCAATTAAAATAGTTGGTACGTGATTTTGTTCTTTAGCTAAAGCATAAGCTCCTGCTTTTGCTACACGGTATACTAGTTCTGGTGAAAGTTCTGTATTAGCAATTCTTCTGATGCCATCTGTTCCAAAATATTTTCTCATTATTTTCCTCCTAGTTTTTATAATGAATTTAAAGTTCTTGTTTATTGTATCACATTGTTTTGCTTTTTGATATACTTTTTATTCAATAATTTGATTTTGCATTCGGCTAGGAGTAAATATTCTTACATAATAAGGTTGTATATCTGTTAAAATATCTCGTACTAAAATAATATTTCCTTCTTTTCCTGTTACTTTTATATTTGGAAATGTTTTTAACATAGTTTCATCTGAAAAGAATTTATCTACTATATTTTTAACATTTTCATTTTCATAAAGCTGTGTATATTCTTTTAAATATGCACCTACTCCTTGAAGTTCTAAATGGTTTTCATTTACAAGTCTTGTAAAGAACATCTTTAAAGCAAAACCTGTAACAAGACAATCTAAAAACATAAATAATACTAATATAATGGAAATTATTTTTACTTTTTTAGGGGAAACTTTATCTAATAAACAATCTATTTTAGGATGAATATGTGTCATTAAATAAATAGCAAGTATTCCCCAAAAGATAGAAAATAAAATGCAAATTCTTCCATGAATATTAAACGGAATGTTAGAGTAATCCCACCACTTAATATCAAAAAGAATTTCTCCTATCCAACTAATAACATATTCTACAATAGAACCAATAAAAAAGCCTCCAACAAATAAAGTATAATTGTTCTTTTTAAATCTTTGTAAGCCTAATACCATAACTACTGCACCAATTCCATAGATGCTACAAAATGGTCCGATATAAAAAGCTTTTTCTACTTTCTAATACACCTTTTGTTATCAAAGCAAAAAGTGTTTCTATTATATAACCTGCTATACTATAAATAACAAAATACATAAGTAATCTTGAAACTGTAAAACCACCTATTGTAAATGGCTTTTTAATTTGTTTTTCCATATATTACTACATCCTATCTGGCATTTGAATTCCAAGTAAATTTGCTCCTACTTTTAATACTAATCCTACACTATAAGTTAAATATAATCTTGCATCTTGAACTTGCTTTTCTTCTCCAAGGATTTTATTTTCATTATAAAAACTACTAAAACTTTGTGCTAAACGAATTAAATATCTTGCAAGGATATATGGTTCATATTTTTCTGCTGCTTGTTTTAAAATATCTTGGAAACCATATAATAGTTTTACAACTCTAATAGATGCTTCATCTTCTAGTTTGGCAAAATTAATATCTTCTATGTTTGGCATATATTCTGCTTTTTCTAATAAACTCTTTGTTCTTACATAAATATATTGCATATAAGGACCAGTTTCTCCGTTAAAGTTTAACATAGTATCCCAGTCAAAAATCTCATCTTTAATTCTGCTATTATATAAATCATTAAAAATAACTGCTCCAATTCCTATTTTCTTTGCTATTTCTTCTTTTTTCTCTAGATTTGGATTCTTTTCTTCCATAATTTTCATTACTCTGCTAATTGCTTCATTTAAAAGGTCTTCTAGTTTAATTACATTGCCTTCTCTTGTTGACATTTTTCCTTCTTTTAATTGAATCATTCCAAATGGAATATGTACTAAATTGTCTGTATATTTTTCATCTAAATTTAAGTTTTTTGCTGTTTCAAATACTTGTTTAAAGTGTAATATTTGTTCATAAGAGGTTACATATAATGCTTTATAAAAGTCATATGTTCTTGCACGATATAAAATAGCTGCTAAATCACGTGTTGCATATGTAGTAGAACCATTTGTTTTTTCAATAATGCATGGTGGCATTTCTTTTTCAGATAAATCTACAACCATAGCTCCTTCTGATGATTTTAATAAATTCTTTTCTTTTAAAATTTCTACTACCTCGCTCATTTTATCAGAATAAAATGCTTCTCCATTCCAAGAATCGAATGTTATTTGTAACAAATCATATACTTTTTGAAATTCTTTTAAGCTAAGTTCTCTAAATTTATTCCATATTTCTACACAATATGGGTCACCCTCTTCTAATTTTTTAAAATTATCTCTACATGCTTCTAAAACTGTTTCATCTTCTTTACATAAATTATTAATTCTAACATAAATTTTCGTTAATTCATCAATAGGGTTTTCTTCTATTTGGTACTCTTCTCCCCATCTTTTATATCCTTCAATTAGTTTTCCAAATTGTGTTCCATAGTCTCCTAAGTGATTTACTCCTGTGCAGTGGTAACCTAAAAATCCATAAATTTTATAAATAGCTCCTCCAATTACAGTAGAACGTAAATGCCCTATATGAAATGGTTTTGCAATATTAGGCGCTGAGTAATCTATTACAATATTTTTTCCGTTTCCTTCTTTAGATTTTCCATAATCTTCTTGTTTTTCAGATAATTCTGTTAATGTTGTTGCTACAAATGCTTTTGGCTCAATATAAAAATTTAAGTATCCGTTTACTACTTCTATTTTTTGTATTATTTCTTCTTCAAAAGTTAGTTTTTGCTTTAATTCTTCTGCTATCATTTGTGGAGCTTTTTTTAAACTTTTCGCTAATTTAAAACATGGGAAAGAAAAATCTCCCATTTTTTCGTCTGTTGGTACTTCTATATAGCCATAAATTTCTTCTTGTGACATACTAATTTCTTTTGCTATTTCTTCTGCTATTTTTTGTTTAAAATTGATCATATTATTCACTCCTATCTTTTATAAGAAAAAGAAAGTGTTTCTTTTTCCTTTTAATCTCCTAAATTAATTCCAATATGTCTTGCTGTTTTTACTAAATCATGATCCATATTTACCTTGCGAATATTACTTTCAGGAGTATTTCCTGAAACTGCTCCTATTTTAGTATTATTTCCTACTACATCTTCTAAAGAAACATAGTCTAGTTTTCCATTTTTTATTACTGTTAATACATTAAATTTTCCTTCTAAAGCAAGTTCCATTGCTTTTGCTCCATATTTAGTTGAAAGAACCCTATCAAATGAAGTTGGCGAGCCACCTCTTTGCATATATCCAAGTACTGTACACCTTGCTTCTAATCCTGTTAATTCTTGAAGTGCTGCTGCTACCTTTTCTCCTGCTCCTCCTAATTTGTTGTTATCTACTCCTTTTCCTTTATTTCTAACAGCTTTTACACTAATTTCTCCTCCTATTGGTTTAGCTCCTTCTGCTACTACTACTACACTAAATTCTTTTCCTCGGTTTTTACGATTTATAATTTTTCTTGCTGCACTATTAATATCATATGGTATTTCTGGAATTAAAGCTACATCTGCTCCTCCTGCTATTGCTGATTCTAAAGCAATCCAACCTGCATATCTTCCCATTACTTCTAATACCATAATTCTATGGTGTGTTGCTCCTGTCGTATGAAGTCTATCTAGTGCGTCTGCTGCAACAGATACTGCTGTATTATAGCCAAAAGTAATTTCTGTACATGCTACATCATTATCAATTGTTTTTGGAACTCCTATTACATGAACTCCTTTTAAAGATAAGTCTCTTGCAGATTTTTGTGTTCCATCTCCTCCTAAAGTAAATAAACAATCTATTCCATCATCTTTTAAATTTTGTATACATTTATCTGATAAGTCTTTATAAACAATTTCTCCATTTTCTTCTACTGGATAACAAAATACATTAGAATTTGTAGAAGAACCTATAATAGAGCCTCCTTTTGGTAAAATTCCTATTGCATTTCCTGTAGCATTTGTACATAATTGTACATAATTATTTTCTAATAAACCTCTATAGCCTTCTATAAAACCATAACATTCTATATTATTATTTTCTGCTGTTTTAATAATTGCTCGAATAACAGCATTAAAGCCTGAAACATCTCCACCATTTGCAAGTATTGCTACTTTTTTTATCATAATTTCCTCCTAAAAAACACTTGTCTTATTTTATCGTTATTATTATATCAATAAATAAAAAAAATACAACATTTCGTTGCATTTTTTTACACTTATTTTACACTACTTACATTTATTTTATTTACTTTTACATTTAATTCTCTTGTAATAACATTTTGAATTTGTGCAATTTGGTTTTCATCTAGCTTTTCTGCTTTTATTACTGCACTTACATTTCCGCTATTTACAAATAAAACAACATCTTCAAAGCCTTTTGTTTTGATCAAATTTTCTGCTACCATAATAGCATTTTTTTCTTTATTTATTTTTTCTATTTCTGTTTGTGCATTTGCTTTTTCTTCACTACTAATGTTAGTAGTTTCTAGCACTTTTTGATAATTTGCAAGCATTTGAGAATACATATTTTCCCTATCTAATCTAGATTGTGTAAAATAAATATCTTCTGTTTGATTGGTTTGCTTTAAAGAATTATTTTGAATTTCATTTTCTACTACGTTACTGCTAGTGGCATTTGCTTCGTTTGTAGTATTAGAACTAACCAAATTAGTTAACTGATTTTGCTCACTATTTGCACTTACTAAAGTAGCATCTCCAATAGAAGCCATTTGCTCTGAATCTAGCAAACTACTTGTTGGTATTAGATCTTTTTGCTCGTTTGTAAAATTTAAATAACCTGCTGTTACTAGCATTAATGCAATTACAAAAATAACGATTTGATTTTTCTTAAAAGTTTTCATTTTTCATCTTTTCCTTTCTTATTCAGACATAGCAAAAACTTGGATTTTGTGAGAAGGAACTGCTGTTACAGCTTCTACTGCCTGTATTATATTTGCTTTTACTTGCATGTTATTTGCTCCTTGTGCTGTAATAATAGCACCTTCTACCTTAGGACTAATTACACTTTGTATAATGGGTGTTTTTTCACCTCCTGTTTCTTGATAAATAATATCTTTTTTTACATCTGTTTCTACTACTTTTCTATTTCCTCCGACTAGTATCTTTTTCTTCTGTATCTTTTTGAGAAGTATCTTCATTATACATTGGTACAGATTGACTTGTTTGCGCATAAGTAATAAACACTTTTACTTTTCCTACTCCTTCTATTTTTTCTAATATTTCTTCTAGCTGTACTTTTAATTCGTCTTGGTTACTCAAACTACTAGTAGCAATAGTTTGCTCGCCGAACAGCTAATTTTTTATTTGGATCATCGCTCGGCTCTTTTTGTGCTTTTGGGCTTTCTCCCCATATCAAATTAATAATTATAAGAGTTACGATTAAAATTACTACAAATACTGCTAAATTTTCGATTTTTCTTTTATTATCTCCGGCTTTCTGTTCTGTTTATAAATTGCTTTAACTTGTCCTTTAGCATATTTATATGTCCTCCTTAATTAATTTATGTTAATATTTTTTTCTTCTATTTCATAAATATTGCTTAAATACTGTTTTAGTTGTTTTTGCTCTAAAATAGAAAGTGTTTGATTTTTTTCTTCTACCTCTTTTTGTTCTTCTATTTGAACTTTTATTTCATTTACTGTTTGTATATTATTTTGAGCTATTATTTGCTCTTTTTCCTTGCTTAGTTTTAAATTTAGTTGTTTTAATGTATAAGATTCATCTTTTTTTAGTTCTATTAAAATAGTCTCAACTTTATAACCTTTAGCTTCTATTTTCTTTTGTATATCACTTTTTAAACTTGTTTCATATACATTTTTTATTTGCCTTTCCTGATCTTCTTCTAAATTTTGATAATTACTATTGCTAGATACTTCTATATATTCATTTAAGTCTACCATATCTGATAGTTTTAATTTATCTCCTGTTATTTTTGTAATAACTGGTGAAATAATTGTAAACAAAATATATACCCCTATTACTACTTTAATATACTTTTTCGAGTTTCCTTCTGGCAGTATCATTTCTATAATTGTGCTAATAATAACACTCATGATAATACCTTGTATCCAACTACTTACCCATTCCATTTTTCTTTTTATGATACCTTTCTTATAAATTAGCGATACATAAGCCCGCTATTGGTAACATTAATTACTAGTGTCGTTCCTACAATTAGCATAACTACTACACTGCACATAATAGCAAGCATCATTTTAAAGGTGCCACCCATTTCTTCTAATAATTTTACTATTTTCTTATCTGCTATTGGCTGGCAAATAGCTGCTGCTAAATAGTATAATCCCATCAATATTGCTAGTTTTATAATAGGTGCTATACAAATAGCAATTACAACAATAACCCCAATAATTCCAACTGCATTTTTTAAAATATTGCTACAACCTATTACAGTATCTACTGCATCTCCTAATATTTTTCCTACTACTGGAATAAAATTAGAAACAGCAGCTTTTGTTGTTTTTGCTGTTATTCCATCTACTGTACTGCTAAGACTACCTTCTACTGAAATAACTCCTACAAATAAAGTTAGTACAATTCCTAATATCCATACAACTGAAGAATTGAAAAACTTCGATAACTTGTCCACTTGTACACGCTCTGAAACCTTAGAAACAATGCTTAGTACCGTTGAAATTAATATAAATGGAATTAGGATTGCTGTAATAAAGTTTCCTATAAAAGTAATAATAAATAAAATGACTGGTTCTAACAAACTTGCAGATGCAATATTTCCTGTTGTTAACATTAAAGTAATCAGAAGAGGTATTAAGCTATTCATAAATCCTACTAAATTATCTATACTTGTTTTTATCATTTGAATAATATCTGCAAAATTTGCCATTATTAAAGTTACAATTAAAATATATTGTACATAATAAGTAATTTGAGAAATGCTTTTATTTTCTAATCCTTCACTAATGCTTTTTAAAATGCTATGTATTACAATAATAATGATAATACTTCCAAGAACACTAATACATTCTACAATTTCTTTCCCGTGCTATATTACCAATGGCTTTTAAAAAAGTTTTATTATCTATATTTCCAGTAATTGCGTTGGTTAGTAAATCGTTTAAATCAATATCTTCAAAAGTATCTTGTGTATATTTTTGTGCTTCTTTAAGAAAACCTGAAATATTAAGGCTATCTTGTTGCATATTTAAAATTTCTTCTTGACTTACTTCACTTTCTTGTTCATTGGCCATACTATTTATTGGTACTAATGCTAAAAACATTAGTGTTAATATTAATATTTTCCATCGTTTCTTCATTGGTACTTCCTTAAGGTAATATTTTTAGTATTGTTTCTAAAAGGCTTGCAATAATAGGAATTGACATTGAAATAATAATGACTTTTCCTCCTAAGTCTACTTTTGTTGCAATTGCACTTTCTCCACTATCTTTACAAATGCTAACAGCAAATTCTGTTAAAAAAGCAATTCCTGTAATTTTAATAAGTAATCCTAAAAACTCTTGATTAATAGAAGCCTTATTAGATAGTGTAGTAAGAAGAGCAATAATTGCTCCTACCTTATCCATAATTAGTATTAAAATAAGAGCTCCTGCCATAAGAGAAACATATAAGACAAATTCTGGACGATATTGTTTTACAATGACAATAATAATAAGTGCAATTAAACCTATTCCAATAATTTTAATAATGTCCATATTATTTCTCCTTTTCCTTTGTAGCTATAGTCCAAACATTGTTCTAACACTAGTAAATAATGTACTTATTTCTTTTATTACTAGACTTAGCACTATAATAAGCCCTGCTAAGGTAGTCATCATTGCTTGATCTTCACGTCCTGCTCTTACTAATACTTGATATAGTACTGCAACTAATATTCCAATTGCTGCTATTTTGAATAATAAACTAATATCCATATAAGTTTCCTCCTTTATATTAAAATAATAGCAATGGTAAGCCCTGATACTATCCCTAAAGTTCGATACATTTTTTCATTTTTCCTTCTTTCTTCTAAGGCATTTTCTAATTGATTTTTTAAAAATTCATTTACTGTTTCTATTTGACTAAGCTGTCCTTCTAAATCAGTTTGTCCTAATAATTTACTTAAATTTTTAAGTACTGCTAAATCTTCTTTATTAAAGTTATGCGGCATCTGGTTTAATGCTTCTTCCCATGCTTCTCCTGCGGATTTTTCATCCATTTTAGTTGCAGCTATTTCAAAAATATTTCCCACATTTCCTTCTATTTTATTTGCTATTTCTCTAAATAAATTAGGAATTGGTTCATAGGTAAATTTTATTTTTGTTGCAAACATATTAAGTGCTGTCTTCATTTCTTTTATTTCTTTTTCTCTATTAAAATATCTTTTTGAAAATAAAATACCAATAGTGCTACTTGCTACTATAATTAAAGCTAAAATAAATAATTTAAAAACTAACATACTTTTTTCCTCTCTTTCTACTGTTTTTATGAAACAGCTTTTCTTTTGTTTTCTTTTTCATAAATCAAATGAGCTTTTCTATTAAAATCTAACAATAATATCCTTTCTATTTTGTTTTTTAAAATTAATTCATTTAAAATAGGATTTTCCTTTATTTCTTCTAAACTTGCTCCATGTGCTGTAAATATTCCTTTTACTCCTGAGGTAACTGCATATTCTATTGCTTCTATATCTTCTTTGCATCCTATTTCATCTGCTACTAGTATTTTTGGGCTCATAGAGCGAATAAGCATTTTCATTCCTATGCTTTTGGGGACATTGTCTATAATATCTGTTCGTATTCCTAAATCATTTTGGCTAATTCCCTTATTCTTCGCTGCTATTTCTCCTCTTTCATCTACAACTCCTATAGTTAGCCCTCTAAAATCTATTTGTGGTATACCATTACTAATTTTCCTAATCAAATCTCTTAATAATGTGGTTTTTCCAACTCCTGGTGGAGAAATAATAAGGGTATTATAAATACTGTTTTGATTTTTTTGTAGTATATATGGTAACACTTGATTACTACAATCTATTACTTGCTTTGCTACACGAAAGTTTAAACTACTAATATAACTTAAATTTATTACCTTTCCATCTTTTAAAACTGCATTTCCCACTAATCCTACACGGTGACCACCTTTTAATGTTAAAAATCCTTCACATATTTGATTTTGATACGAATAAATAGAATTATCACATATTCTTTGCAAAATCTGTAAAATAACTTCTGTAGTTACTGTATAGTTTAATATTTTTTCAGTCAAACAGTTTTTCACAATTACTGGTTTACTAGCTCTTATTCTAATTTCTTCTATTTCTTGCAATTGATTTTGTTTTATTAATTCTCTTAAGGTATCTGGGAAAAACATAAGTATTTCTTCCATGATTTTCCTCCTTTTTAGCTTGTCCTTTCTTACATTAAAATACTTCTTTTATGTCTGTTTCTCTTTATTTATGATACAAAAAAACATAGTCATATATATAATATATATGCTATGTTTTTTATTTTAGAACTATTTTTTATAATATTTTTGTATACAAACTTCGCTTACACTCAGTTGTATAAGTTATCCGTAACTCGTTTCACTTCGTACGGCTAACTTAATTCCTCCCAATTATGATATACATTCATAACATCATCTAAATCTTCTAACATGTCTAATAATCTTTGCATTTTTGCTCCATCTGCTTCTTCTAAAGATATATAAGTAGCTGGAACCATTTGTACTTCTGCTTCTAAAAATTCTAAACCTTGTGCTTCTAAAGCTTCTCTTACTTTTGAAAAATCCTCTGGTAAAGTTGTAATTTCGTAACATTCTTCTGATGATTCAAAATCTTCTGCTCCGTTGTCTAAAGCTAACATCATCATATCATCTTCTGATAAATTAGTAGTAGTTTTATCAATAACAATAACACCTTTTTTGCTAAACAAATATGATACACATCCAGTTGTTCCTAAATTTCCTCCTGCTTTGTCAAATGCATGACGTACATCTGCTGCTGTTCTATTTTTATTATCTGTACTTGCCTCTACAATAACAGCTACTCCATTTGGTCCATATCCTTCGTAAATAATTTCTTCGTAATTTTCATTATTTCCTGCACCAGCTGCTTTTTTTATTGCATTATTAATAGTATCATTTGGCATATTAGCTGCTTTACATTTTGCAATAACATCTTTTAATTTGGAGTTTCCAGCTGGGTCAGGTCCGCCTGCTTTTACTGCTATCAATAATTCTCTTCCTAATTTAGTAAATATTTTTCCCCTTGCTGCATCTGCTTTTCCTTTTTTAGCTTGAATATTATGCCATTTGCTATGTCCTGACATGTAAATCTCCTCCTTTAATTTCTTTAATATATAGATAGTATTATTTTGCTAATATATTTATATCATTTTTGATTTATTTTGTAAACTAAGGTAAGTAATTTTATATCATTTTCTCTTCTATATTTTATCTTTTGTCAATTTTCCAATATCATTTCCTTACTACACATCAAAAAACTCTTTTTCATAAATATTTGCAGATGTAATCTACCTAATATCTATTCAAAAGAGTTTTTTATCATTTTGCTAATACAACTTATTTAGTGTTAGCCATCAATCAACTAATGCTTTACACCAGCCGCTTCCTTGTTCAAATTCTGTAACAAAGAAAGACTGCTCATCTAAAAATTCTCCTGCATTTCGTACAACTTGAACCTTAATTTTTCCTATACCATTGCCCTCATCTATTACTTCTGTAATCCAACCTTGCCGCTGCAAACTTGGAACGCAATTAACTTCATTGACATACATTCCTTCGCAAATCCAAAAGCCGAAATAATCTTTTACAGATTCTTTGTTCTTAAAATCGCCTTCTACAAATACTGGTATTAACATAGTTTTTCCTCCTTAATATTCATCTCGGAGTTCCCTCCGAAATTTTGAATCACTTCAAAGGTTCCTAATAACTATCTTCATTATTTTAGCATGAAATTGATATCACGTCAAGCTTACATTTCCCTATAGCAGCAGTTTTGGGCAATCATAATTCTCTAACTATGTTTTCTTTATCTACTATTCCTATAAAAGTCTTTGTTACTTTTCCATCCTTTATTACAATCATTGTTGGTATATTCATAACATTATACTTTATTGCTAATCTTTCATTTTTATCTACATCTACTTTTATGACTTTAACTTCTTTATGTTCCTTTGCTATCTCTTCGATAATTGGACTCATTTCTTGACATGGTATACACCATGCTGCATAAAAATCAACAAAAATTACTCCACCTTTATTAACTTCTTGTTCAAATTGTTCAGCATTTTCGATTTCCATTATCTTTACTTTTTCTTCTTCGCTATTCAATGCATTGTTGTCAGCTATAGGCTTCAACGTATTCTTTTTTACTAAATAATTATAAGTAATAGTTATTCCTAATAATAATACTACAAATAAAATAATTTCAATTATTAGTTTTTTCTTTTTATTCATTGCTATTCCTCCTAAAAAATTAGCATAATTCCACTGGCAATTAGTATAATGCCTGCTATTTTATTTATTATACTATAATGTTTCTTAATATGATTAAATGTGTTTCTTAATCTTTCTAAAAATATAGAAGTTAATATAAATGGTATTCCTAAACCAATTGAATAAGTAAATAACATTAGTCCACCTTTTAAAATATTTTGTGAAGTAGCACTCATCATTAGTGCACTGCTTAAAAATACTCCTACACATGGAGTCCAGCATATAGAAAAAATCATTCCAAATAGTATTGCTGAAAAAAAGCTTAATTTTTCTTTATTTTTTTGAATTCCTTTAGACTTGTTTAATATTTTTATATTTAATACACCCATATAATGCATTCCAAATATAATAATTACAACTCCAAATATTATATTTATATATCTGCTATTAGCCGTTATTAACTTTCCTAATGTACTTGCAAATACGCCTAATAATACAAAAATAATAGTAAACCCTAAAACAAATCCTAAAGAATTTACAACAGTTCTTTTTAAATCTTTATCTTGTCCTGCAAAATAAGATACATACATTGGTAACATTGGTAGTACACATGGTGATAAAAAAGATGCAAGCCCCTCTACAAATATAATAAAAAAATCCATATTACCTCCTCAAGCTTTATATTTTATTACTTTTTTCATAAAGTTAACTATTTTTAGTTCATCTTTCTAATTAAAATAGAAAAATCCTTTTATGATATTTTATCATAAAAGGATTTTATAAGTAAACTGTATTTTCTATTTTACTTTCCAATATTTTACTATCATAAATAATAGTCCCATAATTATAACTATAGCTGCACCACTTAGTAAATAAAATAACTTTCTATTTCTCCTTATTTTCCTATTAATAAAAGTTTTATTTTAGCTAAATCTGTTACTGTTACTTTATTATTACCATCTATATCTGCTGCTTCTAAATATTCATTAGTTAATGGCTCTTTTTCTATACAATGTAAGCATATTTTAGCTAAGTCTGTTAAATTAAGCATACCATTTCCATCAATATCTCCTTTTACTACAAATGTATACTGCTTATCTCCTATATATGCTTTCATTCCTGTTCCTATCTTTGCAGTTCCATTTAAAATATTTTGATTTTTATCTTTAATAATTACTTCTTTCTTTGTACTTATGTTTTTCATAAATTCATTTACTTCTAAATTTAAAGGTATATTTCTAATCATATTATCTTTTATTTCATATATATCAGATGTTATTTCATCATCTTCATCAGGATTAAGATCTGGTTCTTTTTTCTCAATCCATGTAACTTTTGCTACTATAGAATTTGTATTTCCTGCTTCATCAACAAATTCAAAAGTAAATTCTCCATTTTGTGTAAAAGTATGAGTATTTAATCCACTATTATTTGTTATTCTAACATTTTCTTTGTCAAATGAAATAGTTACTGTTACATTTGATTCTGTTTGCTCTGTAATATCGTAAGATAAGGTGGCTTCTGGTTTTATTTTATCAATCCAATTAACACTAATAGGTATAATTCCCCTATTACCACTTTCATCTATATACTCAAAGCAATCCTCACCATTTTCAGTAAATGTATAAGTGTTCATACCATTATTGTTTATGATGGTATAACCTTCTTCTATTTGTAATGTTACAGTAACATCTTGATTAGTCCAATCTTGTGTAGAATAGGTTAAAGTATATTCTGGCACTTTTGAAATCCAATTTACAGTTGCTGTTGCTGTTCCATGATTTCCAGCTGTATCTACAAATTCAAATGTAAATGTTCCATTTGTTTCAAATGTATAAGTCATTTCACCATTGTTGTTTAAAACAGTTACTTCTTCACTTGGAAGTAGTTTTACTGTAACTGGCTGATCTGTTAAATGCATTGTATTATACTCAAAGCTAGCAGTTGGTGCTTCTCTATCAATCCAGTCTACTGCTATTGTTTTAGTTCCAATATTACCTAAGCTATCTGCAAATTCTAATTCATAAGAAGCATTGGCTTCAAATGTAATAGTTTTACTTTTATCCACTGGATTTTCAGCAATTTGTACATCTTTTGAAAGTATGGTTATATTTTCTTTATCAAATGTAATTGTTGCTACTACATCTTCATTTGTTGGCTGAGTAGTACTAAATTCAACATTTGCTTGTGGTGGTGTTTTATCTATCCAATCTACACGAGCTGTTGTGCTTCCTTGATTTCCTTGTTCATCAACAAATTCAAAGGTAAATTCACCATTTTCTGTAAAGGTATGTGTTAATTTTCCATCATTATTTGTTACCCTAATAGGTCTTGTTATATTAATTAGTTCTGCTGTTACGTCTTTGTTTGTTGGAGTAGTAATGTTATAGTTTACTTCTGCTCTTGGTGTTTCATTTACAATAACATTTTCATATAGCTTTATAACAGATACAGTAAATACTTTATACTTGGTAGCTGCATCCATTGGTGGATAAATGCTTTCACACTCTACTTTAACATATAAAGCTTTTTTTGGCTCTGGGAAATCAATATGTTTTAAAGAAACATTCTCTCCTAAATTATCCTTACTAGCTGCTAATTCCCAGTTTATGCCATCCATGCTTACATAAATGTTAAGCTTTTTGGCTATACCATAAGGCACTTTAACAATGTTTACAGCACTCTTGTCAGGTATAAAATCTAATCCTGATATATATCTAGGCTCATCTATCTTAATTGTGACATATGCTGGAAACAATCCTGCCTTAGAACGCCAATAGGTATTAATATTTCCGTCTAAAATATTATTAAAGTTTCCTGCACCTGTCGCATTTACTTCAACTACTTTTAAGTTTTTAGATTGAATATACCATTTGGTATCATCTGAATTATTTTCTTTAAAAGTAAAGTATACTGGGTCACTAGCTACTTGAGTTCCAGCTGCTGTTACCCTAACATAAACTCTTTTATCTCCATTAAATACTGGATTAGTACTTGCAAATGAATTCCATTCTCCATTAGGGTCTAGCGTCCATTCCATATCACTAGTTGCATTTAATATACGATTTTCTTCGTCATTGATTGAAACTACTCCACTTGGGAAAGTTCTTTTTGTAATATCAATAGTGTAAATGTTTGTATCTGTCATAGGTAAACCTGATATATGAATTTTAATATCATCATTTACATTAATACTTGCAATTTCTTCAGGTGTAAGTTGGACAGAATGCTCATAGGATTCTTTCCATGTATTGCCACCATCTAAACTATAACTCCATGTTACTTGAGCACTTTGTAATTGTCTAGATAGATTTATTTTACCAGCATTTGCCCCATTAAATGAGAAATTTCCTATGCTAGAATCAACTACACCTAAAATTGCATTTGCAACTACTGGTACTTCTTTATAATATAAAGTATTTGCACCGGTTGCCTTTGTAGCTTTACGCAATGTTTGTTCTTGTAACATCATCATCTTGCTAAAATATTCTGGTGATGTAATTTTAGTACTAATAAGTTTGGTTAAATCATACATTGGTAATGGATGATAAGCCATTACTTCAGCAATTTCCTCTGCTAAAGCAATTCTTTCTTCTTGTGTTTTAGATGTATCTGCATTATATAAACTTATTACACCAACCCATGCATCAAAATTGATAATTTCTTGTTCTAAGGCATCACGATAAATTTGCTCTAATTTTTCTTTATCATTTTTAAATACATCTGCTTGTAATAATATTAATTCTGCTTTTTCATATTTGTCATATTCGTTTTGTGCTTGTTGAGATAAAAAGTGATAAGAGCCTCTACTTGCTGCACCGCTAGACCATCCGCCACCCCAACCGTTTGGCATACGTCCACCACCATCAGTAGCTGCCCAAGCAGTAGATGCAACACTATAAGATAATTGCCATGCATAATTTCCATTACCTGCATTATATAAATATATATAAGCAGCATGTTGTGGTTGCCCTACTACCCTAGCTGGATATCCCCATACACCATAAAGGTTAGCTGCTGTTTTAGAAAGTCCTCCACAAACAGCTCCTTCTTCAAATACTATCCATAATTTTGGAGCTCTTGCTTGGTAAGTAATATTATATTTAGATAATTCATATTTTGCATCCCATTTAGCATAGTTTTCTTGGCTGTAATATTGTGGTCTATAATAACCATAACCTGTCGTATACTTAATATATTTAAATGGATTAAAACGATCTACTAAATTTGAAAATTTCTTTTCAGAATAGTCGCGTAACCATAATATTTCTTCATCATCAATATTGGTAATCATAACTCCACGCATTTCTTCAATTGTATAACTTTCAAACATTGCATTTGATGCTAATTTACCGTCTAAATGCATTTGTTTATAGATTTCATATCTTGTAACAGCATCTGACAATTTGCTACCTCCACCAATCCATAAACCAACATTAGTTGAATGTGATAAGGATAATGATAACATCATTTTTAAATATAAATCTTTATATTTTGTTCCATTAGGTGTTAGCTCTTCATTTTCTAAATCGTCTTTATGCGCATGATATACATTACTTAACACTTGCAGAGCTCTTAAATAAGTACCATTTGGAGTACCACCAACTGTCCATAAACGTAATGCTTCTTCATTATTTAAAAACCATTCTAAAGTTTCTTTATTTTTAGAATCTTCTTCTAGAAAAATTCTAAGTTGATATTGACCAACTCTTTTTATAAAATCTCTTTGTAAAAGAGTAAGTTTTAATTCATCTTTAACTATTCCACGCTCATAAGATGCTTTTATTATTTCATCATATTCTTCTACTGTTGTCATAACATTTTCGCTATAATCTTCTTTTATAAGCTTTGCATCTCCCCATACTGCATGATCATTACCATTAGAGCCATTATCATGTGCATATAATCTAATATAATTAGCATTTCTAATATCTATTTTTGCATGTATAGCATTATTAGAGCTTTTAATTGCAGCAGGATTTTCTTCTGTACGTAGAGTCCACGTTTTTCCATCTTCTGAGGTATAAATATAAAATTTTACCCCATTTCCGTTATTATTAGATGTACTATTTAAACCATAAAAAACTGTAAAATAGGCATAGTCTTTATAATTACTAATATCATATTCTACAGTAGAAGTAGCATGTGCCCAAATTCCTTTTTTAATTAGTATCGTATAATCATCTACCTTCATAGTAAGTGATGCATTATCTTGCGTTTTATCTAATGCAATATTTCCCCATGCTGTTTGACCTTTACTATATGGTATATCAGATAAATATACAACATCTCCTTCATTCGTAATTTTATCAGGAAAAACTATCTTTTGTCTTTCTTTATTATTAGTTCCTAAAACTTCATTTGATTTTTTTTCATCACTACTACTAGTTAAAGTTTCTTTACCATTATAAGCAAGTATATTATATGGTTTTACTTTTCCATAATTAACTTTTGTATTCTTGAAATAAAATACTATGCTTACTAAAAATAGCACGCCAAAAGCTATGAAAAAAAATTTCTTTAATTCTAATAACTTTTTCATTTTTATTTCTCCTTTTTCATTTATGTGAACAATCACACTTTTTTCATATTCCTTTCATTATAGCATATTTTTTCTATTTTTTCAATATTTTTCAATTATCTAATTTCCTATTTCAAACCTATATTTCAAACTCTAATCATATTTTATGTAAATTAGTATAATTTGTTAAAATATAAAAAGCAGATACTATCTGCTTTAAAATTTTTGCTCAATGCTACCGTTTTCCCATTATATAATTTTTTATTCTTACATAGTCTGTTGCGTAAATGTTATTATCATTATTTATATCAGCAGCCTTTAAATAAGCACCTTCTAGTTTTTGCTTTCCCATAATATGATTTTTAATTTTCACATAATCTGTTGCATAAATTAAACCATCCCCATTAACATCTCCTTTTACTACAACAGTATAATGATATTGCTTTTGATTAAAACTTAATGTAAATTTCATATTAGTCGCAATGATACCACTTGAAATCTCACTTCCAGAAGCATTTGTAAAACTAGAAAGTTTTACATTAGGATAATTTGAAAGAAGCTTTTTTATATTCGATATACTACTTCCTGCTTTAAATCCTACTACATATTCTCCTTTTTTTGTTAGCCCAAAATGTTTAAGAACTTCTCCTTCTGAAATACTAGTTATATTAGATACTACTACTTTCGTTTCCATTCTCATAGTTTGCATACCAACAGCTAAATCTACATAAATTTTAGCTGTTCCATTTTTTAGTCCTTGTATTTTAGAATTGTTATATTTGACAATTGTATTATCACTTGAACTTTTTAAAAATGGAAGATTAGTATTGGGCATTGTTGTTATAACATAGTTTACTGGATTTTCATTATCAAGGTTAATTTGCTCTAAAACACAAATTCCAATAATTCCTTTTCCTAATTCTCCTTCTGGAAGTACTCCTAAATCATGTAACGAACTAGCATATCCACCAACCGCTTTAGCTATTTTCGTTTTTGAATAATCAAAATATACATTTTTTGGTACTTCATATTGGGCATCAGTAATATATTGTAATCCTATAAATCCTCCTACATTGGTTTTTCCACTTATTTTTCCATTTACATAACTATTTTTTATAGTAGCATTCATGTTCATTCCTACAAAACCACCTACATTTTTTTCTGAAGACACATCTATAGAGCTAGAACAATTATCAATAATTGTAGTATTATAAACATTTCCTGCAAATCCTCCGGTAGAACTAAAATCATTATATTGTGATGGAATATTTTTTACACTTCCAGATTTTAAATGAATGTTTTTTAATGTTGCATTTTCTATTGTACCTGCAAAACCTCCAAGGTAATTCCCTGTTTCTGGATTTACTGTAATATTTTCAACATTTAAGTTTTGAACAGTAGATTGTATTTTATAGTCTCCAACTGTATTAAATACGCCTGTTCCCAAAGTAGAAATATTTTTTAAAGTTTTATTATTCCCCTCTAGATTTCCCTTAAAATCAATTTTAGGATAATTCTTTATAAGAGAAAAATCTAGATCATTCATTAGTTTATAATATTTATTTTTAGTTTCATTTTTCATTGAATATAAAAATGTATTCACATCATAAATTAAATATGGTTTTTCTTTAGTTCCTTCTCCTTGTAGTTTTGGAAAACTAACATTAAAGGTAACAGATTTGTCTGTTTGAGATACAACTTCAATAATAATTCCAGAATTATTGCCATCTGAATAATAAATTGTTTCATTATCAAAAGTAGTCGTATTCATTTCTATTTCTTTTCCTAAAATAGGTCGGTTGCTATTTAATGTTGCTTTTTCTAGTTCTCCCTTTCCTTCTCCTAAATTGTTTTCATTTGGTCTAAAAACAAAAATATGATCATTTTCTCCATGGTCTCCGTCCAGATACATTACCACTATACTTATGTGTATCATTTACACGATAAACAATAATACCACTTTCATCAGCACAGTAATTTTCATAAGTATTTTGTTTTTCATGATATTCAACAATAAAATACTCCTTACTTCCTACATAAGGCTGTATTTTTATTGCACGCATTTCATTTTCATCTTTAAATTCAGGTTTAAATAAAGTAATATTATTACTTGTTTGTTCTACTATTGGTAAAGGTTTATGCCAGTTATTTTGCATGTGATATTCACTTATAAAATACGTCAAAAAATTTTGTGGATTTGATCCTATTGCATTTCCCATAATATCATAAAATCCAACTGGCTTGTTTTCAGATGAATTATGTCTATATAAGTCCATATAGCCAATTGTATGTCCAAACTCATGAATAATTGTTCCATATGTTCCCCTATTTAAAGAAAATACACTTGCCGCTTCTTCATAATTATTAACATAAATAAGATTATATGGTCCCACTTTTTTCCCTAATATTTGTTGTGTAATTTCTTTATCATTTGACATATGAGACCATAATAAATCTCCCCATGCAATACTACTAGGTAAATTAGACTGCCCTTCCACAAAAAATGAAATAGCATCTATTGTTCCATTATTATCAGCATCAATTTCTTCTTTTTTTATTCCTGCAGCTTCAATTTGTTTAGCAATGCTCGTAACAGCACTATTTACCAATTGTCCCTCTCTTTGCATACGTTCATTTGAATTTTTATAACCAATTGGATTGTTTTCATTATATTTCAAATAATACCCTATTGGATGAGAATCCACATAAGATACAACTTTTCCATTTACTTTAGGAAATATTTCAGTTGTAATAGATAATTTTCCATAGCTTTGCATTTCATAGTATTTTTTAAAAGAAGGAACTTTTATTATACCATTTACTGTATCCATGTCAAATAGTTCACTATTAAAAATCTTTTCAGCATTTTCAATACATTTTTGGTCATCTATATGATTTTTATTTGTATTATCACTAAATTCTATAAATACCGCTAAATATTTTATTTTTTGTTCACTTGCCCTAGCATCCTGCTTAACTGCAATTTGTACATTTTCTGATTTTTCACTTGTAGTTTTATAATATGAAAAGCTATAAGTTGTACTAATACAATTAAAACAAATAAATAAAACTAATAAAAAATTAATGTACTTTTTCATTTGACTTTCCTTTCTTAAGCTTGAAAATCAGAAAGATAATTCCTGCTATACTAAATAATAAAAATACTACTAAAACATAAATTATAATTTGTTTATTATTTACCTGTTTTGCTAATTCTTCACACTTAATACACTCAGTAGATGTATCACTAGAATATAGCTCGTTTTTCTCTACATCAATTATATAAAAGTTCTTAATTCCTTGACTATTTATACCATAGATCATTGAAAAGTTTCCATTATCAAAGATATCAACCTGATATTCATTTATGGTATGTATTTTTTTGCTAAAACCTTCTGGTGTAGCTAAGCCTTTTAAGTTTCTAACAATTCCGATTTCTTCTTCTTTATATTTTAGGTATACCTGTGGTGTTTCATCAACATATGCCTTTATAGTATATACCTTTTTGCTTCCATTTTCAGCTGTTACAGCTACTTCAATTTTATTTTCTCCAAGTTCAAGTTTTACTTCTCCTGTTCCTTTTATCGTTGCCTTTTTATCTTGACTTGTTGCATTAACTAAAATAGATTGTGCATCTTTGGGTAGTTTTACTTGATACTCACTAATATTAGCATCAAAATTTGGTTCTAAATTTCCATTACTAACATTTAGTGCAGATAATAAATTATTAGAAGACTTTTGTTCTTCTTGTATTTGTGGTTTTTTTTCTGAATTAGTTGATTGATTTGTAGATGGTTTTGTAGAAGTTGTTCCACTACTTGTACTGTTTATTGTAACTTTAACACTTCTAGAACCTGGTTTATATTCATTTGCATCAGCATCAGAAAAACCTGTTGCAGGTGTTGCAGTTACTACAACACTTCCACTATTTCCAGCTTTAACAGTTACTTTTTGATAATTTTGTTCTACCCAAACACTACTTGCCGATAGCGTTCCATTTGTTACTTTTAGATTAACTCTTCCGATACAATCTCCACCTACTGAAATTGTAAAACTGCCATTTGGTTTTACTTTTGTTGTAGATGCTGTCATTCTAAAATTTGCTGCTTCTACAGTTCCTCCCCATAATGTTAACATTATCAATATAATTTGTAGTATTAAAAATACATTTCTTTTTAAGTTCATATACCTTCTCCCTTTTACTTTTATAATTGTACTATTTTAGTTGCAACTTTATTTATAAAAACCTCATCATGTTCTACAAAAACCATAGTAGGTTCATATTTTAATATTGCTTCTTCTATCTGTATCTATATGAAAAGTTACATTTTCAAATACATTCTCTAAACTTCCATCATACCTAAAAGTCAAATTTGTGACATTGATTTGTGACATTTTTCCTCCCCTAATATTTTACACTTCTATGAGTTCATAATCTCTTGTTCCAAATCCTAGCTCTTGTGCTGCCTCTATAGTATGAATTCCATGTTTACTTTCCACTCTTTGTATAAAATGGTCTCTCCCCTTATCTTTTGAAGAATATATTAAGTCAATACATGCTTGGTCAATTGCTATTGGATCTAAGCTTGCAAGAATTCCTATATCATTCATACAAGGATTTTCTGCTACTGCACAGCAATCACAGTCTACTGATAAATTACACATTATACTAATATAAGCTATTCTATTTTCAAAATACTTTGCTACTGCTGATGCTGAGTCTGCCATTGCCTCTAAAAATTTATCTTGATTTACTCTAAACATTTCTTCATAAGTTCCATTTTCATTTCCAATACAATGAATATACCTTTTACCATAACCTGATGCTACACCTATGGATAACTGTTTTAATGCGCCTCCATAACCTCCCATTGGATGCCCTTTAAAATGGGATAATACTAGCATTGAATTGTAATTATCTATGTTTTTTCCTACATAGTCCTTTTTTATTACTTTACCATTTGGTATTTCTAATATTTTATCTGGTCCTTCTGCATCTAAAATATCTATATTAAAATATTTACTCCACCCATGATTTTCCATTAATTTTAAATGTTTTTGTGTTGTATTTCTTTGTCCTTCATAAGCAGTATTACATTCTACTACTGTACCATTTACCTTTTCTACAATTGCTTTTACAAATTCTGGCTTTATGTAATTTTGGTTTCCCTTTTCACCTGAATGTAACTTTACAGCTACTTTCCCTGGTAAATTTACACCTAATGTTTCATACATTTTTACAACACTTTCTGGCGTAATTTCTTTGCTAAAATAAACTTTTGCTTTTTCCATTTTCCTTTCTTCCCTTCTTTTATAATACTAATGCTTTTTTGGGGCAAAAGTTTGAACATTTGCCACATTTTATACATTTGCTATCATCTACTTTAGGTGCCTCAAACTCTTCTTGCGTTAATGCTCCTACTGGGCACACTTTTACTGCAGGACATTTATGATTTTGTGGGCAATTTTGTACTATTATTTTTAACTTTTTTTCTATCATATTTTACCTCCTTTATTTCATTACATATACATTGCAAGAATTTAACTCCTCTAAATGCTTACTATTTTCTAATCCTGTAACATTTTTTACTGTTTGTAATATTGGTTCTTCTTTTTCATCTTTACTTATAAATACAAATATTCCTTTTGAAACATCTTTTTCTTGTAATATATCTTGAATTTTGTCTTCTGTGTATGTTGCACTTTTTATAATATATGATTCGTCTAGAATCGTAAATAATAAAATATCATCTAAGAAATTCCCTGTATTATTTTTAAAATATATTGCTGGCAAGTTCTTCTTTGTTTTTATCTGTTCTACTATTTCTTTTTTGTCTGTGTATAAAAGCTCTGGATTCATTTGAAAAGCAAATGGTGTTATTATGCTTAGACAAAGTAATACTATAATTATGCTACTACTTATTTTTTCAGTAAACACATTTTTGAGTAACTGATATAGCCCATAAATTACTAGAATAAAGATAATTGCACAAACAGGAACAATATACCTTAAAACTTTCCAAGGTGATGCAATAGAGGCTATTACAAAGAAAAATATTGTTGGTAAATAAAGAAGTTTTAAAATTTCTTTTTTCTCTTTATCAAGTTTTACTTTTTCTTTCTTCTTTACTTTTCTATAAATAATAGTACTAATTGCAAGTGGTATAATAAACCATAATAAATTATTAAATCCATAATAATTTAAATTATGAATATTAGGAAATAAGCTAATTAATATTTCGTAAATGTTTCCTAAATTACTAAGTACGCCTTGCCCTCTATACCCCAAAAACATATGATTGATGCAGTATGGAAATATGATAAGGCATACTATTGCTGCAATGCACATAGTTACTGTATAGTAAATTAATTTTCTTATTTCTTTTTGCCTAATATATTTTACAAAAAATATGAGATATAAAATTACTAAATAAAATAAGTAATAGTAATGTGTTAATACTCCTACTAATGCACTAATTCCAATTGCTAACCATAATTTTAAACTTACTTTTTGGCTTTCTAATAGTTTTATGTGTAAATACACTGTAATAAGTATATTTAATGCTGAAAGACAATACATTCTAATATAGGTTACATTACTAATAGCAGCTAACATAATAGATGATGCAAATGCTACAATAGTAGCTTTTTTGTCGCAATTGTTTTCTCCTTGTAACAATTTTTTTAAAATCAAATATATGAAAATAGTTATAAATGCATAAGTTATAATATTTAGCCCCATCCCTGTCCACATAGTAAAGTGACTTCCTGTCAGTTCCATACTAAATCTAAGTAATAAATAGAAAATAGGTGGATGAACATCATTCTTTTGGTTTTCATAGACGGGATTATAATTTCCTTTTTCATTTTCTTGTATGCTTAAATAGTCTGTATAATACTCCTTTTTATGCCAATTATCATAAAAGTCTGCATTTTCTTGTAATTCCATTTTATCATAATTAGCCAATCCATAAGAATAAGCTTCGTCTAAATGCAAATATAGTTTATTACTTCCTGCAATCATATACATAATAGTTTGAATGATGATACATATTATTAGTAAATAGTTTTTCTTTAAAAATTTCTTCATATTTTTTCCTTTATATTTCTTAAGTTAATACTAACATAATAGAGAGTAGCTTTCAACTACTCTCTACCTTTTTCTTTATCTTTTTTAACTTTTCTTTGACTCTTATTTTCATGCTATACTCTATTTACTCAACATTAACACCTTTTTCTAATTGTTTCTTTCCTATTATGTAAAAAATAATATTATAAACAATATAAAGTCCAGTAGCACCCAATAACATATACTTTATTATGTCTACATCTAGCATCTGTGTTGTACTAATTAAATTCATAACTTGTGGATTTAATATACCAAATAGAAATACTACTAATAAACTTGCAATTTGTGTTATCATGTAGCCTACATACCCAGTAATAACTGAGTATAATATTTTGTGTTTATTTGCTCTATGCCCTATTATAATTCCTACATATCCTAGTAAAACAATAAACACTAGTTCTGTCAAAATAATAATTGCCATTAAAAATAAAACTGCTATCATATCAATATTATAGGTAGTTTCTACTATTTCAAGACTTTCTTTTAACATTTGCATATTGGCTTGTGAATAAAAGCAAATTGCTAAACAAGCTAAAATTACTATAACTGTAGTAAATAACGTAATAATTGCAGTAATGACTTTAGAAGTATAAACTGTTTTCTTTTCTACTGGCAGTGTATGGGTTAAATATGCTTCGTCTTTATATAAGCTTTTTAAAAATCTTGACCATAATCTTAGCATACAATTTACTAAACTTCCTAGTAGCATTCCTACTGCAATTCCAATTGTAACACCAGAAGCTATAGAAAAAACAATAGAATTTTGTATCAATCCTAAGCTTCTTCCAATAGCTGAAAAAGTAAGCGCTAATAAGTAAAATACTATTAATTCTTTATAGATCCATTTTAAATCATATTTTAATAATTTTCTTAACATTTAAAATTCCTCCTAAATATTTCATCTATAGATGCTTTTTCTTTGTTTCTTAATTCATCTGCTGAAGAAGTTAGTACAATTTCTCCTTGATCTATGAAAATAACTTCATCTAAAATTCTTTCTATATCTGCAATTAAATGTGTTGATATCATAACACTTGCTCCTTCTGAAAAGTTAGAAAGTATAGTATCTAAAATATAATCTCTTGTAGCAGGGTCAACTCCTCCTAAAGGTTCATCTAAAATATAAAGCTGTGCCTGTCTACTCATTACTAAAATAAGTTGTAACTTTTCTTGCATTCCTTTTGACATTTTGGCTATTTTTTTGTCCGTTTCTAGGTTTAAATCCTTTAATAACTCTATTGCCTTTTGCTTATCAAAGTTATCATAAAATTCCTCAAAGTAGTTAATAGCTTGTTTTACTGTCATGTTTTTATCTAAATAAGTTCTTTCTGGCAAATAAGCTATTACTTTTTTAGAAACTATCCCTGGCTTTTTCCCATTAATCAAAACTTCTCCACTAGTAGGTGTTAATAAATCATTTATTAACTTTATTAAAGTTGTTTTTCCTGTTCCATTTTTTCCTAAAAGACCTATTATTTTTCCCCTTGGAATTGTTAAATTGATATTTTTTAAAATTTGGTTATTTTCAAAATTTTTACACAAGTTTCTACATTCTACTAATTCCATTTACCTTTTCCTCCTAATTCTTGCAAGTACAATATGGCATCTTCATAGCTAATTCCTATGCTATCCATATCATTTAAATAATTTTTTACTTTTTCTTTTGCCAATTCTTTTTTTACTTTTTCAATTAGCTTAGTATCTTGTGTTACATATTTTCCATTTGTTCTTTCTGTATAAATTAAACCTTGCATTTCTAGTTCTGCTAATGCTTTTTGCATGGTATTGGGGTTTACTCTTGCAGTAAGTGCTAGCTCTCTTACCGAAGGTAACCTCTGTGCTTGCTTTAACTTTCCTGAAACAATTTGAATTCTTAGTTTTTCTACTAATTGAACATAAATTGGCCTTTCATTATCAAAAACGTAGTCCACTTCTTTCTTCCTTTCTATCATTGTATTACTTGCATAATACAATGATACTATTTTCTTTTTCTTTTGTCAAGTACTTTATAAAAAAGAGAGTCCTCATTTTGAAGTAACTCCCTCTTTTATGATTCTATTTTAAAATATCTTCTGCTTCTTCTTTAGTTAAATACTTACATTTTATCATTCTTTGTAACACTTGTTTTTGTCTTTGTTTGGCAAGTTTTGGATTTTGAATTGGGTTATATACAGAAGGTGCATTTGGAATTCCTGCAAGTAAAATTGCCTCCGCTTCTATCATCTGGCTTGGTTCTTTATGAAAATATCCTCTCGATGCTTCTTTTACTGTACTATATCCATTTCCAAAATAGCTAGTATTGATATATAATTCTAATATTTCATCTTTTTCATAATTTTTTTCTATCTGAAAAGCCATAAACACTTCTGCTATTTTTCTTTCCAGTTTCTTTTCTTGTGTAAAATAAATATTTTTTGCCAATTGCTGCGTAATTGTACTTCCGCCTTCTTCAAAGCTTAATGTTCTTATATCATTGATAGCTGCTCTTCCAATAGCAATCATATCTATTCCTGGATGGCTATAAAACCTATGGTCTTCTGCTGCTATAACAGCATTTAAATAAATTTGTGGCACTTCCTCTATTTTCGTATAATTTTCTTTTATCCTAATATTCTCTACTTTTTTTTCTAAAGGAATTTGATTTAAAGCCTCTTTATACATATTATAGCCTTCTCCTACCATCAATACTACAATACTTGCTACGGCTAATACTACTAATAAAATAATTTGTTTCCATGTTTTCATTTTTATCACCTTTTTATTTTTATTATAGCTATTTTAAAGTATCTTTGCCATTGATTTATATGACATTAAACTTACATTTTTGTAAGTTTTTAAGCGTATGCAAAAAGAGAAACCTATAATTATAAGTTTCTCTTTTTTTGTGGTTTATGCTAAATTTTATCCTACATACTTTTTCCACAGCATAAATGCTATAGTAATTGCGAAAATTCCTAGCAAAAAGAAATACACAAATACGCTAAATATTGCATCTGGCTTTGTTCTTGCTGTATGTTCTACCTTCATTCGGTTTTTTGAAATACTAACCTGTGCTTTTTGGCTTATCACAATAATTTCTTCTGTTTGGTCATCAATAGTTACTTCCATAATTTTGTACTTTTTAGCTTGCTCAGAAGAAATCTTTTGCCCAGAAAAAACTCTTTGAGCAACTTCTTTCATTTCTTTAATATTTTTCTGATCCTCTTTTCCAAAACTAGATTCACCTAAAACTGCCCGCCAAACTCTTTCTCTTCTAGCAAGTAAAATGCAAACAACTAACCAAACCCCTAGTGCTACTAAATAGTATTTCATAAAGCCCTCCCTTTGTGCTTATTGCACGTTGTATTTTCTAAAATTAGAATGCCACCATTATACTACAAAACCTTTAGTGTAGCAAGTACCTAACTAAACATTCCCAGCACCCTTCTTTTCCTGTAAGTCCTTCTTTTCCTTTTTGTATTTTCTCTATCAATTCTTCCTTGTCCATCCATTTTACTTCTGCTACTTCTTCTGTTTGCAAATTTAATTTTGTTATATCTATATCTTTATGTGCAATGTATCCTTCGTTAAAGTGATTATCTATCATATCTCCTTTTACATTATTAGAAATCATTGTCCCAATAAAGGTAATATCTTCTTCTTTTAACTCTATTCCAAGTTCTTCTTTTGTTTCTCTAATAATTGCTTCAAAGCCAAATTCTCCTGCTAATACATGTCCACCTGCTGTAATATCCCACATATTAGGCCACATTTTTTTATTTGCACTTCTTCTTTGTAATAGTACTTGTGATTTAGAATTTATAATAAACACGAATACTGCTTTATGGTATAGTCCTTCTTTATGGCAAATTTCTCTTGTTTGCGTTTGTTTAGTGTATTGTCCTTTTGGCGTTAAAACTTCAAATACTTCTTCCATATCTTTCTTCTCCTTTTTTCTTTATTCTATCATAAAAAGTAAAAATAAAAAAGGGAAACCTATAATCATAAGTTTCCCTCTTTTATTTAACTGTTACATTCTTATAATATATGAAAATATCATCAATGCTAACCCAAGATACATAGCTGTTATTTCAACAGCTACTAATATTCCCCAAGTCATCAGCATTGCTATTTTTGGGGAACACCCTCTGTGTTTATAGGTTATTTCATTTTTAGTTTTCTTTACAATACTTCTTTGCGTCCGAACCTCTACTTCATTAATTTTTTCTTCTCTTAACTGTATATAGATATCATATTGTTTAGATTCTTCTACTGGTATTTTTTTACCTTCAAAAGTCTTTTGGGCTATTTCTTTCATTTGCTCAACAACACTTTCTTCATCTGGCTCTATAAAAAAATTCTTTTGCTTATTTTCTAGCACAAACTTTTGAACACGCTTTTCTCTTGCAAGAATGAAACTAAGAATAACACAACAAACAGCTAGCACTAATAATTCACCTTTCATAATGTCCTCCCTTTGTGCATATTGCACGTTGTATTTTTTACAAAAATTGCTTTTTCTATTATATATTAAGTTACATAATTTTGCAAGTTTTATCTTTCTTCTTTTATAATACTTTTGCTTCCTATATAAGTTGCCATAAAATAAGCTCCGTAAATTCCTCCCATAACGACTATTGTTGCAATAATAGAAGGAATTAAATCTTTTGCGTCTGCAAAAGTAGACAACAACTTAAGTACAAACTGAATTCCAAAGATAGAATGAATAATAGCTAATACTAATGGTAAAATAAAGAATATTCCAATTTGTTTTAGTAACGCACTATTTATCATTTTTTCATCACAACCTATTTTTCTTAAAATAGTATATCTTTGCTTGTTATCTGAGCTTTCTGTTAATTGTTTTAAAGCTAAAATTGCGCTACTTGCAATTAAGAAAATAATGCCTAAGTAAATTGCAATAAATACTACAATCGTTGCAACTCCAACACTTGATTGTATAATGCTCTGTTTTGTTTGTCCATCTATTTTAATTCCATTTTTACTTAAGTTTTGAATAAAACCAGAATTACTACTAGAAAATAATTTTTCTATCTCTTCATATTCTTCTTCTGAATTTGCCTGATAATTTGCTACTAATAAATGACTTTCTTTCCATTCTTCTTTCAAATTAAAGCTATCTGGTACTAATATAAGTCCTGTATTGGTATGACTTGTAGACATAAATATAAAACCACTTTGGCATTTATCATATCTAGAATGATACATTTTTCCATTTATATTTATTACTGCGTTTTTTAGTGCTATATCTCGTAGACTCTTTACACCTTCAAAATCGCAAAGCACAATAAATTCGTTTTCTGCTATATCATATTGCTGTATTCCATATAATTTTGCTATTTTGTTATAAT
>JAAWMH010000019.1 GCA_022798335.1 Clostridia bacterium | reverse complement strand
TTAAGTTTATAAACTTAATTGTTTCTTTTGTATAGTATTTAATTTGTTTATTTAAAATAAACTTCACACTCCTTTTTATTTTTCACGACTCTTTATATTATACCATATATTGTGCACAATTGCAAATTTTCTATGCACATAATTTTCATTTTTGTTTATTTATGTAAATTTTTCAAAAGAGTAGAGAGCGCAAACGCACTCTCTACTCTAGGACAAAATTTATTGCTTGTTTTTCAAATACTCGTCTAAAAGCTTGGCTTTTTCTTCTTCTGTCATGCTCTCCCATGTTTCCCTGGTCAAATCTGGGTTCACCTGAACAATTTGGTTATATTCCGAGTCCAAAGCCGATGTATCTTGATCCAGTTCGTCTCTCCTATTTTGGTCGTCCGAGACGGGCACAGCAAATGCTACATTGTCAAAGCTGACAATATCCACTGTTCCGTTTTTATCGTCAATATACGAGAGTTTTACTGTATCGCCATCACGTGTAACGGCAAGTTCATCAGAAACCAAATAGGAAGCCGTAAAGATTTTTTCTTCTTCGCCTTCAACCACCAGGTAATAGTAGGTTGTACCGTCCTGTACCACACTGGAAATCCTTTCCACAACCCCTTCATAGGTATAGCCATAGGCTTCATCAGAGCCAACTACATGATTGTTTCCGCTTCTGGCAATAGCCTGCATATAGCTTCGCTCTGTTTCTGCCAAGCTATTTCCCTTAACTGCAATGCTGTAGTTTTCTATGTTGACCATAGCATAGGACTTAATTAGCCCTTCTGCATCTTTTAGTGCCATTACATAAGTAGGAATTCCGTTAACATTTAACGGCAGCGGTTCTGTGGAAGTATAGCCAAAATCAGATACCAAACCTTCTGCAGACTTCATTGCAGCATTTTCTGTGGCGCCACTCATATATGCCATGTAGGGTTTCTTCGTGCGTGTGTTTACCATAATAAAGCCAACGCAGGATTCGTCGCTACCAACACTGGTCATGCCAGTAAAGTAGTAGCAGTCTCCATCTACGTACACAGTTAAGGTCAAATCCGTCTTTTTAATTTTGTCTTGGTTCGACCAGTTGAACACGCCATGAACCAGTTCTCCCCAGTTGTCAATTTGCGTTTCGACAAATTCCTTTGGCTGTACAATATCTACCCAATCGGGGAGATTATCATAGCTGTACCAATGGGTTTTTCCGCTTTGTGCATCTACAATGACCACACCTGTTGCTTCTGGTGAACCCCACCAAGTACGGTTTTTGTAGGTAGTAACCACCCAATACGGATAGCCATTATCATCGAGCTCAAAGGTGTACTCGGTAAGTCCTTCTGTGCGGAAACCTTGGTTTCGAATATGCCGTGTTAAGTCGTTTCCAAAATAGGCAGACGGTTGATACGCTATTTCGATTTTTTTGCCATCAATTTCTGTTACATAGTTTACCTTATTGGGATTCGAAGCAGATACTGTGATATAGCCTGGAGTTGTGCGGTAAGTATTCCATTTAAAGAACCCACTATGTTCCAGAGGTGCTACAAAGATAATCTCTCCATCTACCTCTTGAATGGAAACATTTTTCAGGCTAACGCGAGAACCTAAAGCAACATCTTGGCCAATCTTCTTATCGGCCTGCTTTTTTGCCAGTTCCTCATCCACAATTGGAATTTGTGCGTTATCGATTTGCTTAATCATGTCATCATATTCGATAACTTCTACTTCTCCCAACTGTCGATACATAGCATCAGCGTTGACTAGCTCGCTACTGGCAATTGTGCTGATCAAAGTAAATCCCAAACCAATTACCAATGCTGCAAAAAGTATCCATCATTTAAATTCCCCTTTTTCTGGATTAAATAGCCACATTGCAGTATTTGCTGCTATGATGAGTAGAGCAATGAAGATAAAAAGGAAACCATCTGCAAACATGATGGATAAGGTTGGCTGCATAAAATAGTACAAAAGTACAATGGCAACTACCGAAAGAGCACTTACAACTGCTTTCCATGCCTTAAACATAACTTTTTCTCCTTACTTTCATGTATTTTGTTTTTTGGGTCACTTGAGAAAACTAAATTTTATCCTTCCTTTCTTAAATAGTTTTACCAAAACTATAAGTTAAAATTGGTAATCCATTTACTATTATATCATAATTTATGGAAACTAACAACTATATTTCTTTATTCTTTATTAGATTTTCCTTACCATAAATTATTTTTCCAAATTTTACTTCATTTATCTTTTTTTGAACTTCCATAATGATTAGTGGTAAAATAGATATTCCTAAAGTATACAGCCACTGGATAGCTGTTAATGGCACTAGATTAAATAAATCTGCAACTGGTTTTATTACTACTACTGCTATTTGCAAAAAGGTTCCTAGCAAAAATGCTCCTACTAAATATTTATTTTCTAGTATTCCTACTTTAAAAATAGATTCTTCACTTTTAATATTAAAGCTATGTACTAATTCTAAAACACCTAAAGATACAAATGACATAGTTCTTCCTACTTCTAATCCATATAAATGATTTCCAAGGCTAAAAGCAACTAAAGTAAGTACTCCGAAGCATGGTTCCTTCTGCAAATATTTTTCCCCATAATCCATCTGCAAAAATACCTTTTTTACTATCTCTTGGTTTTCTATTCATAATGTCTTTATCTGGTTTTTCTAACCCTAAAGCAATTGCTGGAAGTGAATCTGTTACTAAGTTTACCCATAATAACTGAATAGCAAGTAATGGAGACTTTAAGCCTAATAGTAATCCTAAAAAGATAGTTACTATTTCTCCAATATTTGTTGCTATTAAAAAGTGTACTGCTTTTTTTATATTGTCAAATATATTTCTTCCTTGTTTTACTGCTTCTACAATCGTTACGAAATTATCATCTGTTAAAACCATATCTGCTGCATTTTTAGCAACGTCAGTTCCATTTTGCCCCATAGCAATTCCAATATCTGCTTGCTTTAAGGCTGGTGCATCATTTACTCCATCTCCTGTCATAGCAACTACTGCTCCTGTAGCCCTATAACTATTTACAATTCTTACTTTATGTTCTGGTGTTACTCTTGCAAAAACAGAGTATTTCATAATATCTTTTTTTAATATGTTTTCTGGTATGGCGTCTAATTCTTCTCCGAGTTATTGCTAAATCATGTGATTTTAAAATTCCTAAGTCTTTTGCTATTGCTTTGGCAGTTGCAATATGGTCTCCTGTTATCATAACTGTTTTAATTCCTGCCCTTTTACAGGTTTCTACCGCTTCTTTTACGCCTTCTCTTGGTGGGTCTATCATTCCTACTAATCCTGTAAATATAAGATTTTGCTCTATTGTACTACTTTCTATTTCACTTGGTATTTCTTCTACATCTAAGTAGCTAATAGCTAATACTCTAAGTGCTTGCTGTGCCATTTGTATGTTTTGCTTTTCTATATCTTTTAATAAAGTAGGTGTTAATAATTGTATTTTCCCATTATGATATATTTGTTTACATCTTTTTAATAATACATCTGGTGCTCCTTTAGTAATAATTCTATATCCTGCTGCTGTTTTGTGAATAGTAGTCATCATTTTGCGACTAGAGTCAAATGGAATATCTGCTATACGTTTCATAGAACTATATAATTGCTGTTTATGTTCTCCTACTTCTATAGCTTTATTTACAATGGCAACTTCTGTTGCCTCTCCTATTACTTCATATCCTTTTTGGTTTTGATAAACTTCTACATCTGTACACATAGTAGCAAGCTGTAACAGCCATTTTTCTAAAGCTTTATTGGTTATTTCCCCTTTTGCATCTACAGTTTTTACTACTTGCATCTTGTTTTGTGTTAAAGTTCCTGTTTTATCTGAACAAATAACACTACTACTACCTAATGTTTCTACTGCTGGCAACTTTCGTATAATACTGTTTTTCTTTGCCATTTTAGTTACTCCAATAGATAACATAATGGTAACAATTGCAGGAAGCCCCTCTGGTATTGCTGCTACTGCTAGTCCTACTGATGTCATAAACATTTCTATTGGCTCAATTTTCTTTATTAATCCTATTAAAAAAATTAAAATACAAATTGCCAAACAGGCTATTCCCAATGTTTTTCCTACTTGTCCTAATTTCCTTTGAATAGGTGTTTCTGGTGCTTCGTTTGTTAATATCATTTTTGCTATTTTTCCTACTTTTGTATTCATTCCTATTTCTGTAACAATCATTTCTCCATGTCCATTTGTAATAATGGTTGTTGCAAATGCCATATTTACGGTATCTCCTAATACTGTTTTTTCTGGCAGGATAGCATCTGCTTGTTTAGTTATTGCAACTGTTTCCCCTGTTAGACTAGATTCTTCTATTTTTAAATTAGAAGAAGTAATTAACCTTCCATCTGCTGGTACAAAGCCTCCTGCCTCTAGAAATACAATATCCCCTGGTACTACTTCTTCTCCTTTTATAGTAATTATTTTTCCTTCTCTTTTTACTTTGCAAGTAGGTGCTGACATTTTCTTTAGTGCTTCTAAAGACTTTTCTGCTTTTGCTTCTTGAACTAGTCCCATAATAGCATTAAATACTACAATTGCTATTATGATAATAGAATCAAAATAGTCTCCACTTCCTTCTATTTTGCTAACAACAGCTGATATGATAGAGGCTATTACTAAAATAATAATCATAAAATCATTAAATTGTTTTAAAAAGCGAATAACAATGGATTCTTTCTTTTTTTCTTCTAACTCATTTTTCCCATATTGTTTTGCTCTTTCTTGCACTTGCTTTTCATTTAGCCCCTGCATTATATTTGTTCTTGTCTTTTCTTCTACTTCTTTTGTAGATAGTGTATGCCACATTTTTTATCCTCCTTTTTAAATAGCTTATTTATTTTATATATATGTAGCTTGTACTATAACTATGACTAAGTTTTTTTGAGACATTGGGGACTGTCCCCAATGTCTCAAATTGTTATAAATCCCATTATGATTAATATACTAGCTGCTAAAATACTCCAAAATATTTCTGGAATATGAAAAATGTTTTTTAGTTTTCTTCCTAAAATTTTTCCTACACTTAAAAATAACATTTGAAATTCTGCTACTAATAATGGAAATAACCAGAAAAGTACATTTCCTTCTAATACTCCTGTTCCTATTCCAATACTAAAACTGTCTAATGACAAAGCTATTCCTAAGGAAATAGCCTCTTTACTATCAATATGTTTTGAATTATCTATATCATATGTGTTAGGCTTTTGAATTGCTTGAAACAGTAAAATAATTCCCATTATAATTAAAATAACGCTTCCTAACCACTCTGTAACAAATGGTGGTAACATATAATGAAAAAATTTTCCAACTAAAATGGCAATACTACTAGCTACTAAAGAAATAATGATTAATACTCCTATTGCTAATTTTGATATCTTTATTCCTCTAATTCCATATGTAATGCCTATTCCGTATGGCATCTATACTAGTAGAAATAGCAAGTAACCCTATCTGAAATAACATAAAATACACCTCTTCATATTTTATGTAAATCTTTTCCAATTAGTTCCTTTACTATTTTTCTAATTATTTTCGTATGCTAAAATTCGACATTTTTCTTATGCTTCTATAGTATTGCAATCACTTGCATTTTTACAGATTTTAGTATAAGATAAAGTTGCTTATAAAATAGTTCATTTTATAAGCAAACTCTATCATCATTATTTTAGATTTTGGAGGAAATTACAACAATGAAAAAGTATTTATTAAAAGATTATATAAATTTATTGAAAAAAGAAGAGCTAATAGAAGAAATACCTATTAATTTTGATAATTTAGAAAATATAGAAATTGAAAAAATTGCTCATAATTCTAAAGAAGTTACTAATCATACATTATACATTTGCAAAGGCTTAAATTACAAGCCTAGTTATTTAGAAGAAGCCATTCACAATGGAGCTATTTTTTACATAGCTGAGAGAAATAATGTAACAAATAGCAATTTTCCTCATGTAATTGTTCGAGATATTCGCAAAAGTTTAGCTGCTATTTCTTGTATGTTTTACGATTTTCCAGCTCAAAAAATTAATATGATTGGTTTAACTGGTACAAAGGGGAAATCTACTACTGCTTATTACATTAAAAGTATTTTAGACAATTACATGAAAAAGCATAATTTACCTGATACTGCTATTTTATCTTCTATTGATACTTATGATGGCAAAAATTTAAAAGAAAGTTTAATTACAAGCCCTGAATCTATTGACTTGCAAGAACATATTAGGAATAGTGTTGACTGTAATATGCAAAATTTTGTTATGGAAGTTAGCAGTCAAGCTTTAAAACTTGCAAGAGTTCATGACGTTTACTATAAAATTGGTGCATTTTTAAATATTTCTGAGGATCATATTAGTAGTATTGAACACCCTAATTTTGACGATTACTTTGAATCTAAATTAAAATTTTTTAATCAAGTAGAAACTGCTTGTGTTAATTTAGATGCCGATTTTATTGATACTATTTTAGAACATAGTAAAAAAGCTAAAAAAGTAGTTACTTTTAGCACAAAAAATAAAAATGCTGATGTTTATGGTTTTAATATTCAAAAACAAGGACATGATGCTATTTCTTTTCGTGTGAAAGCTCCATATTTTGAACAAGACATGCTTCTTACAATGCCTGGTTTATTTAATGTAGAAAATGCTTTAGCTGCTATTAGTATTGCTATTTGTATGCAAATTCCTTTTTCTGATATTTATGAGGGGCTAAAAGTAGCTAGAGCTAGCCGGTAGAATGGAAAGCCATGTTAGTTATGATGGTAGCATTATTGTTATTGTAGATTACGCCCACAACAAATTAAGCTTTGAAAAATTATATGAATCTACTAAACAAGAATATCCAGGTAAAAAAATTATTACTGTTTTTGGTTGCCCTGGTGGCAAAGCACAACTTCGAAGAAGAGACTTAGGACTGCTATCTGGAAAAAATTCTACTGTTACTTATTTAACTGCTGAAGATCCTGGACCTGAAGATACTATTGATATTTGCAAAGAAATTGCAGGTTATGTAGAACAAGAACATGGTTCATATAAAATTATTGCAGACCGTGGAGAGGCTATTAAAAACGCTATTTTGCAAAATCCTAATAGCGTTATCTTAATTACAGGGAAAGGGAATGAAACTAGACAAAAATATGGTAAAGAATATTTGCCTTGCCTTACTGATACACAGTACGCTTTAAATGCATTAGAAGAATATAAAAAGCTTGCTTTATAATAAGAAGCAAGCTTTTTATATTTTTTGTAATAATGCCATTTGTATTGTTTTAGTTTTATACCCTTTTATCTCCATTTGCCTTATCTTTTCTTGCAGCGCTATTTTTGTTTCTAAAAATAATTTTATATTGTTTATCATAAGCAAATAGATACATTTTATATTTTTAGAGTATAAGTACTCTATGGTATCTGTTACAAATATTTCATTTTTCACTATGAATTTTATAATTTCTTTTGAATACTTCTGCTTTATCTTTTGTATTTCTTCACTTGTTAAACCATATTTTTTTAAATATTCCATTTTTCTCCTTCTTTTTAATCTGAAAACTCATATCCACCATCTGAGCGCTGCCTTACTAATTTCTTTTGAAGCATTTTTTGCTTAATTTGCTCTACAATGTCAACTACCATTTCTACATCAATGATAATAATCGCTGCTATTTTTTCATATAAATTTTCTGATTCTCCACCTTCTACTAGTCTTATCATGTTTTCCATTACTTCTGTTTCTATTTTACTAAACTGTGCTTTTTCGTAATTAATACTATTTCTTAGTCCTCCTACATATTGCTCTTCTACAACTCTACTGTTTCTGCTTTCATTTACTTTTGCACTTGCTAAACTATTTACTAAATTTCCTTCATGTAGTACAGAATGTAGACATCCCATTGATTTATTAAAAATACAAGCTCGCAATTCATCTGGATAATTTTTTAAATTGTTTACTAAATTTCCACATCTTTCTGTTATTGCTTCTAATGCTCTGCTTTCTAATTCTGCTATGTCACTATATCTTGTTTTATTGGCAAATTTTCTAGCAACGCTTCTAGATAAACCGATTAATTCTCCACCATGCTCTTCTAAATACTCTTTGTCTATAGGAGTTGAGCCTCCTACATAGATTTTTCCTTGCCTATTTAACTCTTTATAATAAATTGGTAAAAAATCTCCTCCTGTTGGATATGTAACTACCTGTATAATAAATTCTTCTATTGTTATATGTTTTTGATTGCAAAATTCTTCTACTTCTTCTTTAGTATAAAATCTTCCATACATTTTTTTTAATTTCATATATCTTCTTATATTTTTGTAATGCTTATCCTTATCTTTTGGAACTTTCGTATCATCGAACATTTCTTTAACATCTTCTATGCTCATTCTAGCTGTTATTATATGAGCTAGCTCTGCTTCTATTACACTCTTTTCTACTCCGTTTTGTTCTAAAACTTCAATCATTTCTTCTAGTTTTTTTGGCGCTTGACTAATAAGTAATGACAAACAGCCTTCTACAATTTTTTTATTGATGCCATGTTTTGTAAATACTGCAAATATTCCTTTTATTTTACTAACGGTTCCATCTGTTAGCACTGTTAAGCACTTTTCTATAGATGCTTCACTGATATCGTTTTCTTTTAACAATTTTAATATTCCATCTATTTCTTTTGCTTTTCCTACTGCTAATACATATAAACATCTTTTTATTGTATTTTTACTAATTTTGTATTTATTTAATACTTTAAATATTGCTTCTATTTCGTCTGCTTTTCCTCTTCCTAATACAGATAAACAATTTTCTACTGCTTTTTTATCAATTTTATTTTTTTCTAATACTAATAAAATTCTATCTATTTCTTTTGCCCTATTTCCCTTTTTTTCTTTTATAAATATGGATAAACAGTTTTCAATTGCTTCTTTACTTATTTTGTGTTTATTTAATACATTATAGATCGCTTCTATCTGGCTTACTTTTCCTTCTATTAAAAGAGTTAAACAATTTTCGATTGCCTTTTTACTTATCTTTCCTTCTAAAAATTTTAGGATATCATCTATTTCTTTTGCCTTCTTTCCTGCTTGTTCTCCCTTTTTTCCTCCTCTTAGTACAGATAAACATTTTTCGATTGCTTCATAACCTATGCTATGATTTTCTAATACTTTTAGTATTTCTTTTATTTCATCTGCCCTTCCGCTTGCAAGTAGCGATAAACAATTTTCAATTGCTTTTTTACTTATTTTTCCTTCTAATATGGTTAAAATTTCATCTACTTCGTCTGCTTTTCCTTTTGCTAACACATATAAACAACTTTCTACCTCTGAAATATCTATTTTATGTTTTATTAAAGTTTGATATACTTTTTCTATTTCCTCTGCATTACCTAATAAAACTAGTAAGCAATTTTCGATTGAATCCTTGCTTACTTTGCCATCTAATGCTTCAAATACCTTCTCTATTTTTCTAGCATTTCCTCTTGCTAAAAGAGTTAAACAGTTAATAATTGCATCTTTACTAATTTCGTGAGCTATTAAGACTTGCAATATTTTATTCATTTCTGAAATATCGCTTCTTCTGCTTAACAAGGTATCTATTTTTTTACTTAACACGAATTCTATTTGTTCTTCTGAAAACTCTGCTTCTTTAAGGCATTTTTTTAATTCTTCTCTTGTTAACATAGCCCACTCCTTTCTTTTTTACACATTATGTTAATTTTATCATAAAATGGAAAAAAAAGCAAAGGTGTTTAAAAATGAAACTAGAAAAAAAGCCCTATCAACATATTTTTATGTTGATAAGACTTTCGTTTTTTATTTTTGCTTACAAGTTCTCAATTTTCTTTATGCAACTTTTAGTATTATTTTATATAAAAGCCGATACGGAAGCCGACATCGCTGCTGGAATTGGTCGTACTAGTGAGGACACGGCGAGCTGTAAAATTGAGGCTACTATCGTAACGACCGCCTCTAATGGTACAAGGAGTGTCACTGTCCGTGTAGTGTTCCGTTGTCCACTCATAAACATTAGAAGCCATATCATGAATATTACATACTTTATCTCCCGCTTTTCCTGTATTTGCTAAACTCGAATTTACAGATTTCTTATTTGCATAATTACTATTTCCACTATAATTTTGAATAAATACAATTGCTGTATCCCACATATAACTATTGACTAAATCACTATCTACATAACTGTTATTATACATATTCCTTGATGCTATTGCTGTATTAGGTTGGGTAATATAATTCCATACAGTTTTATTTGCTTTTGAATTTACTTTTCCATCTGTACTTTTACTTGCTTCATATCTTGCTAGATAATATCCACCACTTGCATTTGTTTTATTTACAAATGTACTTAAGCTTTTTGCTGGTGTATTGGTTAAACTACTTATTAACTCTTGAAAATCATAATCATAGCCACTTGGCCTTAGATTTGTCGTTGTGGCATAATTCGTTGCATTTTGTACCAATTTTGGTGTTCCACTAGTTTTATCGAATGTATATCTTCCAAGTGTTATGTTAGTTGTTGTTCCATTAGGGTCTCCCGTTTTATTATTTATCGTTCCTACTGGTATCCATACAAACTGGTTATCTTCATCATCTTGTATTACTACTCCATCTTGCACACATGGTTGATGGTCATCTGCATAATTGTAGATTATTTCATCAATATTATCATTTTTTGTACCATGTTCTACTATTTCAAATCCTCCTGGTACTGTTATTTTATTTCCATTAGAATCTTTTATTTCTTCTGTTTGATTAATCTTTACAGTACATGTTGCTGTTCTATTACTTCCATCTGTACTAGATACTGTTATAGTTGTAACTCCTAATGCTTTTGGTGTCATTACTCCATTCTCTACTGTTGCTACATTTTCATTACTACTTGTCCATTTTAAAGCTTTATTGGTTGCATTTTCCGGTAATACTGTAGCAGTTAATGTTCTTGCCACTGCATCTTTTATTCCTACTATGATTTTATTTTTATTTAATGTAATATTTTCTACTAATATGGTATCTACTGCTAAGATATCTTTGGTTAAAGTATCTTCTCCATTTTCATTTTTAGCAATGACTTTTATTGTATAAATCTGTCCTTCTGTTATTCCTGTGCTTACAGTTATTCCATTTTCTGTTACCTCTTCTATCTTAGTATAAGTGCTATCATCTGCTGTTGATAGTTTATAGTAATACTCTACTGTTCCATTTTTTAGTCTTGATACTACTGCTTTTGCTGTGATGCTACTTTTCGTTGCGCTTGTTTCTATTCTTCTTATTTTTGGTGGCATATTTCCTTTTACAATATCTCCTATTGTTACATGTCCTTTGTCATTTACAATAATTTCTACAGTATAACCATCTTTTGTGTTTAAGATATAAACATCGTTTCCGCTTTCATCTTTTTCTGGACCTTCTACATCATCACGAGTAGCTATGATATCTGCTTTAATTAATCTATCCCATAAGTCAGTAATTGGTAAACTTGGGTCAACTGCTTTATCCGCTATCCATGCCATTCTAATTACTTCTATTCTATCTCTTAAATCTGCTATTTTGTAACTTTCACTTGCTCTGTTTGCTTGGTCAAATATTCCACCTTGCAATACTACTTGGATGGTAATTCCGAGCCAAAATTAAAAGCACTACTATTGTAACAACTAGTGCAATCAAGGTTATGCCAGATACATTTTTAGTACCTAGCTTATTTAATTTTTCTTCTTTTTTTAAACTCTTTTCTTTTTTGTAAAAACTACTTGTGTGTGTGTGTGTGTGTGTGTGTGTACAGCCTCAAGGCTTTCGTGGTTTCTCATTTTCTTCCTCCTATGTATTTTAACATTTAATTCTTCTTTTTATATTATGTGCTATCTAATCGTTTTTATTCATGTTTCATTTAGTTTGCTTTTTCACTATTAGAAAATGTTTATTATGCACTTATAGTGTAACTTATTTTCATTCTTTTTGTAAATACTTTGCCTAAAAAAAATTGATTTGTAATATTTTTGTAATATTTTTATCCTTAAAAAAAAGCAAAAATTTTATTTTGCTTTTTTCTAATTTCTATATCTTTTTAATTAGTTTGTGATAAATTGGTAGCATTAGCTCTTCTGATACATAATCTTCTAATTTATCGATTGGTAGCCAGGCTACTTCTTTATTTTCATCTGGCTTATTATGAATTTCTTGTGTATCGTCTGCTTCTAGTAAATAGCTTATATTTAAATGTGCATGGGAAGATACAAATTTTCCACGTTTTACATGTGGTGGTACTGGTATAATTTCTAGTCCTAATATATTACTATTAACTGGTTTTATTTCTGTTATAGAAGTTTCTTCTTTTGCTTCTTTAAGTGCTACTTCTAGTAAATCTGAATCTCCATCAGTATGACCTCCTACCCAAGCCCAAGAGTTATAGATATTATGATAAGCAAATAATACTTTATCCCTTGTAGGATTTACTACAATAGCCGAAGCTGTAAAATGTCCAAAGTGATTATTTCTTGTTAAGCAGTATTCAAATATTCTAATATTGTGCTTTTATCGGCTTCTTCTTGTTCATTACATGGTATGTATTTTTCTATTTCTTCTTTTAAATTCATTTTACTTTTCTCCTTCAATTTTTTACTCACCTGTCCCTTTTTTACCCTTTTGGGGAGAAAGGGACTTTCTCCAATTACTCAATTATGAACGAAGCTTGATGGATAGTAGTTTACTAATTCCGTTTTCTTCCATGGTTACACCATAGACTGTGTCTGCTGCTTCCATTGTTCCTTTTCTATGTGTAATTACCAAAAATTGTGTGTCTTTGCAGAATTTTTTTAGGTATTCTGCAAAACGATATACATTTACGTCGTCTAATGCTGCTTCTATTTCATCTAGTACACAAAATGGTGCTGGATTAATTTTTAATATAGCAAATAGAAGTGCTATTGCGGTAAATGCTTTTTCTCCTCCTGATAGTAGCATCATATTTTGTAGTTTTTTTCCTGGTGGTTGTACATGTATATCTATTCCACATTCTAAAAGATTTTCTTCATCTTCTAAAATAAGTTCTGCTTTTCCTCCATTAAATAGTTCTGTAAATACTTCGCTAAAGTTTTTATTGATGACTTTAAATCTTTCTTTAAATTGTGTTTTCATTGTTTGCGTCATATCGCTTATTACTTTTCTTAATTTTGATGCTGTATTTTCTAAGTCTAATCGTTGTTCTGACATAAAGTCGTATCTTTCTTTTGTTTTTTTGTATTCTTCTATACTTTCTATATTAATACTTCCTAAGTCCCTTATTTTTGTTCTTAGAGTATTTACTTGTTTTTGAGCTGCCACCACATTAGTTGGCTTTGAATACTCTCCTGCTGTATTTGGTGTTAATTCATATTCGTTCCATAAGCTTTCTGTTACTGCTTCTATGTCTTGTTCTACTTTTGATTTTTTTACTTCTAATTTTACAATTTGCTCTTTTAGAGCTTCTAATACACTAAACTGACTTGTAATTTCACTTTCTGTTTTTGCTAATTTTTCTGTTTTTGTGGTTCTTTCTTTCTTGAATTCTTCTATTTTCGTGCTACTACTAGTTACTTCTTGTTTTGCCTGCTCAATTTGTGCTTCATAATCACAAATTGCTGTTTTTAAGTTTTCTGTTTCTTCTATTAAATTTTGAATGGTAGTTTTTTTGGTTTGAATAGAAGCTTGAGCATTTTGAATATCTCCTGCTATTCTTTCTACGATTTCGTCTATAGAGCTTTCACTTTCGTCAAATGAGCCTACTGATATTTTTAAATTTGTAATGTCTAAGTTTAGGTTATCTATATAGGTTTGCTTATCTTTATTTTTTAAAGAAAAACTTTCTATTACCTGATTTAATTCTTCTATTTGTTTATTTAAAGTTTCTATTTCATTTTGCGTCTCTTGTTTTTGCTTTCTATTTTCTTCTTTTTGTATTTCTGTATTTGTTAAGTCTTGCCTTAGCTTTGCTAATCTTTCTTCTAATTTTGTAATATTGTCTTCTATAGCTACTATTTTTTGCTTTTCTGTAGCATATACAATTCCTATTTCTTGTAACTGCTTTTCTAGTTTTGCGGTTTCTTCTATGCTATTTCCTATAGATGCAGCATATTCTTCTTTTTCTTTTGTGGTTTCTTGTATTTGTTTTTCTAATTTTTTAAGTTCTTTTTCTAGGCTTTCGATTTCTCTACTTCTTCCTAGAATATTAACACTTTTATTTGGTGCGCTTCCTCCTGAAATAGAACCACTACTGCTAATAATATCTCCTTGCAGTGTAACAATACGGAAAGAATATTTATCTTTTTTAGCTAAAGTAATTGCTGTTTCCATATCTTTTACAACAACAGTTCTTCCTAGTAAGTTTAGTACAATTTGCTCGTATTCTTTATCACATTTTACTAAGTCTGATGCAATCCCAATTACACCTTCTATTTTACTTAGTTTTTCTAGTCTTTTTCCCTGAATAGAGGAAATTGGTAAAAAAGATGCTCTTCCTAAACTATTGCTTCTTAAGTATTCAATTAGTTTTTTGGCATCTTGTTCTGTTTTGGTAACAATATTTTGAAGAGCTTGTCCTAAGCACATTTCTATTGCTAATTCATATTCTTTGTCTACGGTTATTAAATTTGCTAAAACTCCTTTTGCAGCTTGTCTTAAGCCATCATTTTTTTCACAGGCATTAAGCAAAGATTTTACTGTTTTATGGTAGCCTTCTTTTTCTTTTTCAGTCTCTACTAGAAATTGATGTCTTGCTGATTTCATTCTTTGCTGATAAGTAAGTTTACCTATTTCTTCTTCATATTTTTTTAGTTTTGCTAATCCTTCTTCTTTTTGTTTTACACTTTTTTGTAAATTATTATCTGCTGCTATTTTTTTATTTTCTAATTCATAAAATCCTTTTGATAGTTCTTGTTTATTAGTTCTTGCTCCATCTAGTTCTGATATAGTCGTATCTATTTCATTTTTTAGGCTTTTTTTATTTTTTTCTAAATTTTGATCATTTGCATCTAATGTATTTAGGCTTGCTACTAGTTCATATTTTTCATCTGTATTTTTTTCTACAGTTTGCTTTTTTTCTTCTATTTGTAATTCTTCTTCTGATAGTTCTTTTGTAATTTGCGCTAAGTTTTGTTCTTTTTCTTTTAATTCTTTTTCAAATTTTTCTTTATTAGAAGTTAGCCCTTTTTTCTTTTCTATTTTTTGTTTTTGTTCTTCTTGCAAATCTTCTATTCTAGCATTTACTTCTTCTATTTCTTGCTCTAGCCTTTCTTTATTATTTTGATTATTTTGTATTCTTTCTTTGCTGATACTAATTTCAGAGTTTATTTTTTCTATTTTGTTGCTACTTTCAAATCCAATATTTTGCATTTCTTCTATTTGGTTAGTAATAGCATCTATTGCTTGCCTTAAGTTTTCTTTTGCTGTTTGCATATTTTCGATTTTGGTATCTTCATCTTGTTTTTGGCTATTCATGATTTCTTCGTCTTTTAAAATTTGTTCTAACTTTTCTTTATAGGTTGCTATATTATAAATAAATAGTCCTACTTCTATTCCTTTTAGCTCTTCTCTCATATCTAAAAATTGTCTAGCTTTATCTGATTGTATTTTTAATGGTTCTATGTTTGCTTCTATTTCTGACAAAATATCATTAATACGTAGCAAATTTAGTTTTGTTTGTTCTAGCTTTTTTTCTGATTCTTGTTTTCTTGTTCTATATTTTACAATTCCTGCTGCTTCTTCAAAAATGTGTCTTCTGTCTTCTGATTTATTACTTAATATTTCATCTATTTTTCCTTGCCCTATAATGCTATATCCGTCTTTTCCAATACCTGTATCCATAAATAACTCTAAAATATCTTTTAGGCGGCATGGCGTTTTATTTATCATATAGGCTGTTTCTCCACTTCGGAAAATTTTTCTAGTAACTGTTACTTCTGCATATTCTATTGGCAATTTTCCATCTGTGTTATCAATTACCATAGAAACTTCTGCAAATCCTAATGATTTTCTAGCTTGGGTTCCTGCAAAAATAATATCTTCTGATTTTGCTCCTCTTAGGGACTTCATGCTTTGCTCTCCTAATACCCAACGTATGGCATCTGAGATATTACTTTTTCCTGAACCATTTGGACCTATAACTGAGGTTATTCCTGTTTTAAATTCTAATACTGTTTTATCTGCAAAGGACTTAAATCCTTGTAGTTCTATTCTTTTTAAATACATTACTTCCACCTATTTTTCTTTGTTTCTATTTCTTTTACTATATACTACTTTTTTTTAAATAACAAGCGAACAAAACTATTTTTTCGAAAATCTAGTATGCTTTATTTTTGAAATTATATAGCAGTATTCGTATAAAAGGTTTTCTTAAAACTTTTTCACTTCACATAATATCATTACTATGGTATAATACATATATTAACTTTAGTATGCTTACGATTATTTTTGTAAGCTTCTTTAAGTTAAATAATCTAATTGAATATAAGGAGGTAAAATTTAAGCACAATATCGCTTAGCTAATCCATCATTTTATGACAGAAAGGAAAGGTATTATGTTTGAATTTCACAGCAATCACGCTTCGTATGAAGACGAAGGCGATTATGGCAATCGCCCTTCTGCGCAAAATACGCACAATAAAAAATCCGTTCCGCTTGTTCTTTTCTTCATCAGTTTAGGCATTATCATTGCTGGTACTGTACTCATGCTTCTTCTTTCTATTCACTTTATCTCTGAAACAGAAGAAGCCGTGATTACCTGCTTTGGCAACCCGCGCACTGTTTCACAGTCTGGCCCTTGCTTTACGATTCCGTTTATTGAGGACTTTACTACAGTGGATAAAACCATTCGTGGAATGGTAATCGGCTACACATTGGAGGAAGATGACACCATTCCTGCAGAAGCAACTATGATTACCCAGGATTTTAATTTCTTAGACGTGTTCTTCTATTTGGAGTGGCAAGTATCTGACCCATTGAAATACCTGTATGCCAGCCAATCTCCCGAAATTATTTTGTCTGATCTTTTTCAGTCTTCTATTCGGGATACAGTTGGTACGTATTTGACCGATGAAGTTTTGACCACTTCACGTGATGAAATTCAAGATGCTGTTACCCAAAGCCTAGCAAGCAAGCTAGAAGCTTTAGATGTTGGCATTACTATCCATCGGGCAACCATTCAGGATGTTGTTCTTCCTAATGATGACATTCAGAAAGCCTTTGACTCAGTAGAATCTGCCAAAACGCAAATTAATTCTAAGCTTTCAGAGGCCAATGTGTACTATACTGAAAAAACTGCGGCTGCCCAAGCTACGGCTGATGAGCTTCTTCAGAGTGCTACGGCAGATAAGATTCAGCGCATCAATGAAGCCGAAGCTCAAGTGGCTCGCTTCCAAAGCATGTATGAGCAGTACCTTTTAGCTCCAGAAGTAACCAAGCTTCGTATGTACTACGAAGCAATGGAGGAGATTTTGCCCAATGTTAAGGTTATTATTACCAACAGCAAGGGAGAAATTGTAAACGTATTTACCGAGCCCTATTCTGGCTCTAGCGTAAATACTCCTTCTGGAGGCACTACTGCAACAAGTACTGCTACTAACACCTCTAGCTCTGATAGTAACAATTCTTAAATAGGCTTGTTCTATCTACAAAAATGAAAGGAGCTTAATATGGAACGCTTCAAACGGATTGTTGTTTTTATTGCAGGTGGCTACTTGCTTGCGTTTTTCGCCCTTTTTGTGTTTTCGCTTTGCGCTGTTACCACTAAACCCAATGAATACACTGTTATTCGGCAGTTTGGTCAGGTAGTTAGAATTCACAGCAACGAGGACGGAAATAGCGGTCTTTCTTTTAAAATTCCGTTTATCCAAAACGTAACTACCATTCCGAACACCATGCTCATTTATGACCTGCCTGTGAGCAATGTGATTACTTCTGATAAGAAGACCATGATTGCAGATTGCTTTGCCCTTTACAAGGTTAATGACCCCATGCTTTACATCCGCACTTTGAACAATTCTCTGGTTGCTGCTGAAGGCAGAATTGATGCTAATGTATACAATAGCCTCAAAAACACCATTAGTAAAACTTCGCAAGACGACGTTATTAGTGGTAGAGATGGAGCTCTCGTACAAAGCATCATGGCAAACATTGGAAATGATTTGGACTCCTATGGTATTGCCCTGCTGTCGGTAGAAACTAAAACTCTGGATTTGCCTGAGTCCAATAAAGAAGCCGTATTCACTCGGATGATTGCTGAAAGATCCCAAATTGCTGCTGGCTTTACCTCTGATGGTGATAAGGCTGCTAAGGAACGCCGAAACGAAGCTGATAAAGAAGCTTCTATTGCTATTTCCAATGCAGAAAAAAAAGCTGCGCAGATTAGGGCTGAAGCAGAAGCTGAGTATATGAAAATCATGTCTGATGCCTATAACGATCCTGATAAGGCAGAGTTTTATCGGTTTGTTAGGGCTTTGGATGCCGCTAAGGTTTCTTTGCAAACTGGTGACATCCTCTACCTCGACGAAAACAGCCCGATTGCTTCTATCTTTACCAACCTCAATTAGCTTATTTAGCAACCGCCCAGTGGAAAATCCACTGGGCGGTTATTTTGTTCACTAAGCTTTTTTTATTTATCCTAATCTTTTTACAATTTCTTTACATTTACTAATTATTTCTTCTACATTAATATGTTTTATTTTTCTATTTTCCATTAAAATATTTCCTTTTATTATTGTAGTAACAACATTTTTTCCACTTGTATTGTATACTAAATTTGCAATTTCATTTATGTTTGGTATCATCATAATATTTTCTAAGTTTTCTTTAACATCTACTAATATGATATCTGCTTCTTTGCCTACTTCAATGCTTCCTATTTTTTCTTCTAAACCTAGTAACTTAGCACCATTTATTGTTGCCATTTTTATGGCATCTTTTGCTGTAATTCTTGACTCATTTTCATGAATTCCACCTTGAATAAGACATGCTACTCTCATTGCTTCAAACATGTCTAAATTGCTTCCTGATCCTTGTCCGTCTGTTCCGAAGTGCTACATTTAGTCCTTGTTTTAAATATTTTGTAGTATCTGCTATTTTACAGCCTAATCTTAAGTTAGAAATTGGATTATGTGCAATTCCACAGTCCATTGTTTTTAATATTTCTATATCTTCATCTGTTATTTTTACACCATGTGCTAAAATTGTATGAACATCACTAAAATATTGTTTTAATACCTGGGCTGCTGGCTTTGCATGTAAATTTTTAATATCTTCTATTTCATCAATACTTTCTAAAAAGTGTATATGTACTGGAATATGATATTCTTTTGCTAAGGCTGCTGCTTTTTCTAGGCACTTTCCTGTACAAGTATATAGTCCATGTGGCGCTACAGTATAAGTAATTAGGTCATTCTCTTTTTGCCTTGTTTCGTAAAATTTTTTAAATTCTTCTATTCTAGTTTCTAAGGTATTATCTGTATCCATTAAAGGTCTTGTAAGTACCGCCCTTACCTTAGCTTCTTTTGCTGCATCTCTAATCTGTTCTGGCATAAAATATTGATCATTAATGCAGGTGGTTCCTGTACTTATCATTTCTATAAAAGAAAGCATACTTGCATAGTATATGTCTTCTTTTGTTAATTTTTCTTCTCTTGGCCATATTTCTTTATGTAGCCAATCATATAACTTGCAACCTTCTGTACTTTCTCTAAAAATGCTCATTGGAATATGCGCATGGGTATTAATAAGGCCTGGCATAACAATACAATTGTTAGCATTTAATAAATATGCATCATTTTTTTCTATTTTATCTTGTATTTTTGCTATTTTTCCCTCTTGAATGAGTATTTCTTTGTTTTTTATTACTACATTGTTTGCTTCGAAAAATAGCACCTTTCCATTTTTTATAATAATATCTTGCATGATTTCCTCCAAACTTTTTCTTCATTTTACTATACTTTTTTTTATTTTACAATATATCTTCCATTTTGAATCATACAAAATATGCTTGCATGACATGATATTTTGTAGTATGATTAATCTAAGATTACAAAGGAAAATAAGGAGATTTACATGTTTGAAGAAAAGTTTGATTTTTATAGCCCTATTAGTATAAAAACCTACAATTTAGATCAAGTAATGCGTTATCAATTAGAGGTATTAGAAAGATTAGACCCTTTTACAAGAAGGCATAGTGAAAATGTAGCTAACCTTTGTTGTAGAATTTGTGAATACTTAAGGTGCACAAGGGCTTTTACAGTCCACTGTACCATTTGTGGTTACTTACATGATGTTGGTAAAATGTTTATTCCCCTTGAGATTTTAAATAAACCTAGTAAATTAACAGATGATGAATTTGAAATCATGAAAAAGCATACAAAATTTGGTTATGATATGTGTATGAAGGACTTAAAACTTCGTCCTTATGCTATTGCAGCTTTAGATCACCATGAGGCTTTAGATGGTTCTCGGTTATCCAAATGGAATTAGAAAAAAAGAAATTCCATATGAAGCTCAAATTGTTCGTGTAGCAGATGAATATGACGCAATTGTTACTAAAAGGCAGTATACTACACACGTTAATATTTCTGAGACTTTAAAAGATTTAATTAAAGATACTAAGCCTGACCCTAAATTTGTTGCTTTAGATCAATTAGCAGAAAAAGAAAAGTCTGGAAAAATAAATGGAGCTATTTTAAAAAAATTATTTAAAGTTGTAATTGATGATACTTTATATGAAATTAGTGGCATTATGAATTATGTAAAATATTTAGAACAGCAAGTAAAGCGCTTAGAAACAATTTATAATTATAAAAAGAAAGCTGATAGTTCTACAAAGGAAAAAACAAAACAATATTATTTAGAAGGTATGAAGTATTTATTTCAAGAAGGTGAATCTGTGCAAAATTGTGAGCAAGTTTTAGAAGATTATAAAAATGCTCTTGCTTCTCGCAAAGAAATGATACAAAAATTACACCAAGAAATTAAGATTATAAAGAAATTGAGAGTATGAGACATTGGGGACTGTCCCCAATGTCTCAGTCCCCAATGTTTCAAAAACTAAGGAGGAAATATGAAATCTAACAAAAGCAAAGTGAAGAAAATATATACAATTCCTAAAAAGTTAAGAATTACACTAATTGTATTCTTATTACTATTTGTTTGTTTAATTTTAAGGCTTGGCTTTATTCAATTTGTTCAAGGTGCTGATTTAAAAGAAAAAATGTATAATCAATTAATATATAGTGGTACGATTAGTCCTAGTAGAGGAACCATTTATGATGCTACTGGGAAAGCTTTAGCTATTAGTGCTCCTGTTGATACTGTTAGTATTGACCCACAAAGAATTGTGGTAACTACAAATGGAAAAAAAGATGAAGAAAAAACAAAGGCTTTAAAGGAAAAAGTAGCAAAAGCCTTTTCAGATATTTTTGAATTAGATTATGAAGATACCCTAGCTAAAGTTTCTAGTAACTCTGGGTTTGCTACTATTGCTAGGAAAGTAGAAAAAGATAAAGTTGATAAATTAAGAGCCTGGATGGCTGAAGAAAAAGTCTATTCTGGAATTAATATTAATGAAGATACAAAACGTTATTATCCTTATGATAACTTAGCTTCTTCTTTAATTGGTTTTTGTAATATTGACAATCAAGGAATTGAAGGGTTAGAGCTTGCTTGGAATGATGTTTTAACTGGTACTCCTGGAAAAATTGTAACTGCTAAAAATGCTGTTAGAGATGATATTCCTGATGAAAATCAAACTTATATTCCTGCTGAAAATGGTAGTGATATTACTTTGACTATTGATGCTAACATTCAGTCTATTGTAGAAAAATATTTAAAACAAGCTTGTATTGAAAATAAGTGTGAAAGGGGTCGGTAATGTTATTGTAATGAGCCCTAAAACTGGTGACATTTTAGCAATGGCTACTTACCCTGACTATAACTTAAATAACAGACTTTCTATTCCTAGCCATATTGATGAAAAAACATGGAATAAAATGAGTGGTACTGAACAAAGTTCTGTTTTAAATAATTTATATCGAAATCGTGCTATTTCTGACCCTTATGAACCTGGTTCTGTTTTTAAAATTATTACTGCTTCTATTGCTTTAGAAGAAAATTTAGCTAGTGCTAATAAAGCTTGGGTATATAACTGCAAAGGTGGCTATACTGTTTCTGGAAGTACTATGTATTGTTCTTTGCATACTGTTCATGGTAAGCAAAGTCTAGAACAAGCCTTATCTAATTCTTGTAATTCTGCCTTTATTCAAATTGGACAAAAAATTGGAGCAAGTACGGCTTACCGTTACTATAACGCTTTTGGATTTTTTAATAAAACTGGAATAGCTACTTCTGGTGAAGCTAATAATAGTATTTTTTGGGATTTAGAAAATGTAGGACCTTTAGAAATTGCTACTATGTCGTTTGGACAAAGATTTAAAATTACCCCACTTCAAATGATTACAGCTGCTTCTGTTGTAGCAAATGATGGAATTCTAATGCAGCCAAGAATTGTAAAGGAAACAAAAAACACAGATACTGGTGCTATTACTACTACCCAACCTGTACAAGTAAGACAAGTCATTTCTAAAGAAACTGCTCAAACAATGATGAATATGTTAGAAACAGTAGTAACAGATGGTAGTGGAAAATATGCTCAAGCAAAAGGTTATTCTATTGCTGGAAAAACTGGTACTTCTGAACCTGACTATGCTAAAGATGAAGGTTATACTGCTTCTTTTCTTGCTATTTCTCCTACGGAGAACCCAGAAGTTGTAATTTTAGTTACCTTATATGCCCCAAAAGGACCAAAAGGACATTTTGGAAGTAGTGTAGCAGCTCCTGTTGCAGCACAAATTTTAAAAGAAGTTTTACCTTACATGCAAATTGCTTCTGATGGCTCTGATGATGCTTCTAACAAAACTACTTCCTTACCTAATGTAACAAATAAAACAATCGGTGAAGCTAAAAAGATTTTAAATAAAGCTGGTTTTACTTGTAGTACTACTGCTAAAGATGATGAAATTGTAAAAGAACAATATCCTACTAAAGGTACTTCTTTAATTAAAAATTCTATTATAAAACTCTATACAGAAACGGAAAACACTAGAGTATCTACTGCAGTACCTAATCTTACTGGAAAGAATTTATCACAAGTAAAAAATTTATTAAAAGAAAAGAATTTGAATTTAAGTGTTAGTGGCTCTGGCATTGTTGTTAGCCAAGATCCTATTGGCGGTACTTCTGTAGAAGAAGGAACTGTCGTCAAAGTAACACTTGCACAATAATAATAAGGTACTAGAAAAAGTTAATTCTTTCTAGTACCTTTTATAATATAAGACATTGGGCTTTTTTAAAGATTCCAATGTCTTTATTTTTAAAATTTAATATTATACTTTTTGTATTTTATAGCTGTTATAGCAAGTCCTGTTAACACTACTGCTAAACAAACATATAAAATAACTCCTTCTCCTGTTTGTGGTAGTTTTCCTGGTGCTACTGTATTATCCTTTGTACTATTTATTTTATTTCCATCTACGCTAGTTGATCCATCATCTGCTATATCCCATTTAAAGTTTTTGTCTAGATAATCGTATAAATTTTTTCCATAAGTTTTTGAAATATTAGCTTGATATAAGGATACATTTTCTACTGGGTAGTATGTTCCATTTTCATCGTCTAATTCCGTATATACATAATAATATGCTTTATCTTGTAAATCCATATTTTTTGTTATATTAGCAGATTTTCCTAAAGGAACTGTTCCTGTATAAACTGTGCTTTTGCTATTTTTAGCATACTTTAACAATTGGTCTAAACAACCCTTTTCCCCATTTTTAATTGATTTTAAAATACTATTATCTGTTATTTTTCCTATTTTTATTTGTATTTTTCTAGTATTTTTACTATCATATGGTTCATGTAAAAATGTTTGGGTTGCTTCATTAGAAATATAAGCTGTTATTCTAGATCCTAATGGCTTTTGTGCTGGTCTTTCTATTTTACATTCTGAAACAATACATTTGTTTTGATAATCTCCATCTATCATTTTAGATTGATATATCCAAACATAAATATCTCCGCTTTTTTCTAGTAAATTAGTTACACCATATTTACCTTCTTTTCCGTAAATAGCATATGTATAATTATCTGGTCTTCCTCCACTTTCTGCAACAACTGGAGCCTTTTTTCCATTTGTTATATAAGCATAGTAATACTCTTTTTCTTCTAGTCCTGAAAATAACATATTATGAGTTTCTGAATTTTCAATTGTTATTTTAACATTTTTACTATCTGTCCAATTAACAATAGTAGGTGTTTTTGGTACATTTACTTTAATAACAACATCATTATCAAAGTTATCTGTTTTCGTAGAACCTTCACCTGTTAAAGTTTTAATACTATACATTTTTAAAGTAAGAGTTCCTTTGTCTTGCTCTGTTATGGTATATTGATAAGTAATTTTATTGTCTACGGCTGTTCCTACTGCCATATACCCTTCTGTATTAGATTCACTAAACTTAATTTTTAAGCTCTGGGTAATCCCTGTATAACCTGCAATATTGTTAGCAAATGTTGCTACAAATGTAATCGTATCTCCTGTTTTGTATTCTCCAGCTGGTGTAACAATTTCAAGTGTTTGTAGTCCTCTAAAATCTTCAGCTTCTACTGCTTGTACATTTGTTGAAATTACTAATAATGTTAATAGTACTAGCATGACTGTCACAATGCTCTTTAGTCTTTTCATCTTAATTTCCTCCTTTGTTTTTCTGTTATTAGTATAACTTTAATCTATTTCTTTGTCAATTGCTTCCTATCTATTTTTGTCAAAAAATAAAACTATTTGGAGTTTTTCCAAATAGCTTTATTTCTTTATTTTTCTTCAAATATGTTATCAAATTCTTCGCCATCTATTTTTTCTTTTTCTAATAGTACGGTTGCTACTGCTGTTAGTTTATCCATATTCGCTTGTAATATTTCTGCTGCTTTACGATAAGCAAAGTCGATAATGCTTTTTACTTCTTCATCTATCATTGCTGCTGTTTCTTCTGAATATTCTTTTTGTGTTGCAAAATCTCTTCCTAAAAATACTTCTTCTTGGCTAGAGCCTAATGTAATTGTTCCTACTTTTTCGCTCATTCCATATTTTGTAACCATACTTCTTGCAATTGAGGTTGCTCTTTCTATATCATTACTTGCTCCTGTTGAGATATCATCTAATACTAATTTTTCTGCTACCCTACCTCCTAGAAGTGAGATAATATTTTCTACCATTTCTGTTCTTGACATAAATGATTTATCTTCTGTTGGACGATACATAGTGTACCCTCCTGCCATTCCTCTTGGAATAATAGAAATTTGATGTACTGGGTCTTGTGTTGGTAAAAATCTACTTACTACTGCATGACCTGCTTCATGGAAGGCTACTAATTTTTGTTCTTTTTCGCTTCTTACTCTTGCTCTTTTTTCTGGTCCCATGGTTATTTTTACCATAGCATCTTCTATTTCTGCCATTCCAATGACACTTAAGTTTCTTCTTGCTGCTAAAAGTGCTGCTTCATTTAATACATTTTCTAAGTCTGCTCCTGAAAATCCTGATGTGTTTTTAGCAATTGTTTTTAGGTCTATGTCGTCTCCTAATTTTTTCTTTCTGCTGTGTACTTCTAATATTTGCTCTCTTGCTTTTACGTCTGGATTTGATACTACAATTTGTCTGTCGAATCTTCCTGGTCTTAATAGTGCTTTATCTAAAATATCTGGTCTGTTGGTTGCAGCTAAAACGATAACGCCTTCATTTGCTGAGAAACCATCCATTTCTACTAACAATTGATTTAAAGTTTGTTCTCTTTCATCATGTCCACCACCCAGTCCTGCTCCTCTTTGACGTCCTACTGCATCTATTTCATCAATAAAGATAATACATGGTGATTTCTTTTTAGCTTCTTCAAATAAGTCTCTTACACGAGATGCTCCAACACCTACATACATTTCTACGAAGTCTGAACCACTAATAAAGAAAAATGGTACTCCAGCTTCTCCTGCTACTGCTTTTGCTAAAAGAGTTTTTCCTGTTCCTGGATGCCCAACAAGTAATACTCCTTTTGGTATTCTTGCTCCTAATTCAATATATTTTTTTGGATTTCTTAGAAACTCTACAATTTCTTCTAGTTCTTCTTTTTCTTCATCTACACCTGCAACATCGTCAAAAGTAATTCTACTTTTATCTGTTGGATTTATCATTCTTGCACGGCTTTTTCCAAAAGACATTGCCTTTCCATTTCCGCCATTTCCATTTTGTGCTCCTCCAATAAAGAAAAACCAAAATACTAAGAAAATAATAAGTAGTCCAAATGGTGTAAGCAAGCTAAAGATTACCATCCAAATAGATTCTGATTCTTCTGTTACTTTAATTGTTCCTGCTTTCATACTGTCGTTTAATGATTCCATTAAATTGTATATACTTGGAATGTTAACACCTTTTACAAAGTTTTCATTTTTTAGCTTTACATTTGCCTTTTGTCCATCTGCTGTTAATACAATTTCTTTTACTTCTTCTGCCTCAATTTTAGCAATTAAGTCAGAATATGCAAATTTATTTTCTGTATTCTGTACAATAGAACTAATTACAACAATTAAAATAATTCCAATAATTAGCCACATAGCTAATGTTTTCAAACTGCTTTTCAAGATATTTCCTCCTCTATCTTTTAATAATTTTCTTATTTTACAAATTTCACTATAACATATTGCTTTTTTAATTTCAAGTATTTTTATAAAACTTTTATTTGTCAAATCAAGTTATATCAAGGCTTTTCTTACGGAAGGTTCGTTTTAGTTATAAAAAAAATTTTTCCTTTTTGTATAAAAATTTTTATATTTTTATTCGGAATTAAATACTTATTTCCAACATTATTTTGGCAAAGCTTTAGAATATCTTCTAAATGAACTTTAGCAATTCCTTGTGTACTTCCTTTTACTTTGTTAATAGTATATAAAATGAGCCTTGTCTTTATCACTTTATCTAACTTATTAAACTTTTTCAAATCTAAAATGACTTCTTTTTCATTTTCCCCTATTTTTAAACTTTCATACTCATTACTTACTATTTTTGCAAAATATTCTTCCTCTTGTGCTGCTAAATCAGCTAATCTATTCATTCCTTCTATAATATTAGGATTATATTCTTTTTGCAAATACGGTATTAATTCATTTCTAACTTTATTTCTTGTATAGATAGGCTCAAAATTACTTTGGTCTATTTTAGGATTTATTTTTTTTATTTTGCAATATTCTTCTATTTCTTGTCTTGTACAATTTCTAATTGGTCTAATATACTTATCTCTTTTGATTTCTATTCCTTTTAGCCCTGAAATTGCTGTTCCTCTAAGGAAATTCATTAGTACTGTTTCACTATTATCATTAGCATTATGGGCTGTTGCAATTTTATTTGCTGCTACTTTTTTAGCTACTTCTTCAAAAAATTTATAGCGTACTTCTCTTCCTGCCTCTTCTGTTCCTATTTTTTGCTCTTTTGCTAGTTTTTCTACTGATGCATATTTTACAAAGCAAGGAACTTGTATTGTTTTGCAAAACTCTTGCACATATTTTGTTTCTTCTTCTGCTTCTTTTCTAATTTGATGATTGATATGTGCTACAAATAATTCTACATGTAATTTTTCTTTTAGACAATACAAAATATCTAGTAGGCACATAGAATCAGGCCCACCAGATACTCCTATTAAAATTTTATCATTTTCTTGTATTAAATTGTTTTTTTCAATTGTTTTTAGCACTCTTTCTTGTAGCATTTTTTCTCCTTATTACTCTCTATATTTATCTAAATTTGCAAATTTAGTATAACTTCCAAGCCATAATAGTTCTACTGTTCCTGTTGAACCAGCTCTGTGTTTTGCTAGAATTACTTCTGCTATATTTTTCTTTTCGGAATCTTCGTTATAATAATCATCACGATATAAAAACATAACAATATCGGCATCTTGCTCTATCGCTCCTGATTCACGAAGATCTGATAGCATTGGTCTATGGTCTGGCCTTTGTTCTACTGAACGTGAAAGTTGAGATAGTGCAATTACTGGTACTCCAATTTCTTTGGCTAAAATTTTAAGAGAACGACTGATTTCCGAAATTTCTTGTTCACGGCTTCCACCTTTTTTGTTGCTTCCTTGTACTAATTGAATGTAGTCTATTACTACTAAACCAATATTTTTTTCTAATTTTAATTTTCTACATTTTGCACGTATTTCCATAGCAGATATACCTGGTGTATCATCTATAAAAATTTGAGCTGTTGACAATTCTCCTGATGCTTCTGCTAGTTTTTGCCAATCATCATCTTCTATTTTGCCTGTTCTTACTTTATTGCTATCTACCATAGCTTCACTACATAAAATACGGTTTGTCATTTGTTCTTTTGACATTTCTAGACTGAAAATTGCAACTGGTGCATTTGCTCTTACTGCTGCATTTGTAGCAATATTTAAAGCAAATGCTGATTTTCCCATAGCTGGTCTTGCAGCTACTATTACTAAATCTGATGGATGAAGTCCTGATGTAATATAGTCTAAGTCTGCAAATCCCGTTGGTACTCCTGTAATGCGTTGCTTTTGATTATATAATTGCTCTAATTGTGTAAAAGAGTCTACTAAGATATCTTTAATACTACTATATCCTTTTTGATTTCTGTTTTGAATAACGTCAAATATTTTTCTTTCTGCTATATCTAAAATATCTTCAACTTCTTGTGTTTGGTCATATCCTATGTTAATTAGCTCATTTGCTGTTTTAATTAATGCTCTTAGAGCTGACTTTTCTTCTACAATTTTAATATATTGTTCTACATTGGCTGTAGTTGGAACTTTATCTGGAAGCTGGGCAATATATTCTAATCCTCCTACTGCTTCTAGCTGTTTCATTGCTTGAAGTTCTGTTTTTAAAGTAATAATGTCTACAGGTTCTGCTCGATTATATAAATTAAGAATGGCTTCATAAATTAATTTATTATCTTCACGATAAAAGTCTTCTTCTTTTAATACTTCTACAGCAGACATAATAGCATCTTTATCTGTTAACATACTGCCTATTACTGCTTGTTCTGCTTCTATGTCATGTGGTGGTATTTTTCCTAGTTCCATTTATTTTGCCCCCTATTTTTGTATCTATGTCATTTTTTGCTACGAAACATTGTAGTTAATTTGCTGCTATTAACTCTACTTTTAAATTTCCAATAACTCCTTCATATAGTTTAATAGTTACACTTACACTTCCTAATGTTTTTATTGGTTCTTTTAAATCTATTTTCTTTTTGTCTACTTCTATTTTATATTGCTCTTTTAGATTATCTGCTATTTCTTTTGCTGTAATAGAACCGAATATTTTTCCGTTTTCTCCTGATTTTACTGCTATTTTTAATAAAATCTTTTTTAATTTTTCTGCTTGTTTTTGTGCTTCTTCTTTTTCTTGTGATTTTTTATACCCTATTGAGTCTTGTTTTGCTTTTAGTTTGCTCATATTTTCTGCATTTGCTTCTACTGCTAATTTTTTAGGAAATAGGAAGTTTCTTGCATAGCCATCACTTGCATTTATAACTTCATCTTTTTTTCCTACTCCTTTTATATTATCTAATAAAATTACTTTCATATTTTTCCTCCTGCTTATTATTTTTGTGAGACATTTGGGACTGTCCCCAATGTCTCACTCAATTTAACTTGATATTTCGCTAAAATACTCATTAATGCGGTTAATTAATTCTTGTTTTACTTCTTCTATTGTCATTCCTTCTACTTGTGCTCCTGCTAAGGTAATGTGTCCACCACCGCCTAGCTTTTCTAATATAACTTGTACATTAATGTCTCCAATGGATCGACCGGCTGATACATACTTTATCTCCTAATTTTCCTATTACAAATGAGGCTGTAATATCACTAATAGTTAGTAATTCGTCTGCTGCTTTTGCACATATGATATTAGCATCTTTGTCATTTTCTTCATAAGTAGAAATTCCTATTGTTTCATTTGTTATTTCTGCTGTTTCTACTATTTTTGAAATTTTGTTATATGTTTTTAGATCACTTTGGAACCATTTTTTTACTTTTATAATATCTACTCCACATTTTCTTAAATATGCTGCTGCTTCAAAAGTTCTAACTCCTGTTTTAAAAGTAAAGTTTTTGGTATCCATCATAATTCCAGCATATAAGCTTTCTGCTTCTAAAGTAGTTAACTCTACTTTTGTTTGTGCGTATTCTAATATTTCTGTAACTAATTCTGCTGCTGAAGAAGCATATACTTCATGGAAAGTAAGGATTGCATCTTCTATATAGTCTGGGCTTTTTCTATGGTGGTCTACAATAACAATTTTACTAGTTTCTTCTAATAGTTCTGGCACTTCTACATATGTTTTTTTATGAGTATCTGCTATGATAAGTAATGTTTCTGGTGTTACTTTTGACATTGCTTCTGATTTATTAATAATTGCTTCTGTATATTCTTTTTCTTCTTTGGCAGATTCCATGAAATTTTGAAGTCCAATTCCTGTATTATTATTTACAACATAGGCTTCTACATTTAAGCTTTTAGCTAAACGATATAACCCCATACTAGCTCCCATAGAGTCTATATCCCCATTTGTATGTCCCATAACAATAACATTTTTAGCTTGTAACATTAATTCTTCTAAAGCATGTGCTACAATTCTTGCTTTTACTTTTGTTCTTTTTTCTACTTCTTGGCTTTTCCCTCCAAAGAAGGTATATTTTCCATCTTTTCTAACTACTGCTTGATCTCCACCTCTACCTAATGCAATGTCTACCCCTGCTTGTGCTGATTTATATTTTTCGTAGTTTGATTCTCCTTCTTCTGAAATAGATATACTTAAAGTTACTGGTATTTTGTTTGATAATTCTAACTCTTTTACACTATCTAAAATAGCAAATTTTCTTTCTTCTAGAAGGCTTACATATCTTTTTTCTAAAATACATACAAAGGTGTCTCTTTCTGATTTAATAATAAGTCCTTCAAAATTGCTTGCCCAATCGTAAAGATTTTTTTCTATTTGTGCTAAAAGTATTGGTTTTTCTTCGTCATCTAGTCGTTGATTAATTTCTTCAAAATTATCTATCATGATAATTCCTACACAAATTTGAGACTCTTCGTATTCTTTTTCTAATTCGATATTTTTTGTTTCATCAAAAAAGTACATTGTTAGCATATACTCTTCTTTTGATTTTGTATATTTTCCTTGTATTTCATAAATTTTGTTACCTATTTCAATTTCTTTGTGAATACTCTTTTCTGGATTTTCTTCATTATTTTCTATTTCTAATTTTATTTCTTTTAATAAGTCACTTAAGATATTATTCATATCTGTGTTTATAAATTCTTTTTCAAATTTAGTACTTTTCCAAATTATATTTCCATCTGTTTCAATAATGATAAGTGGAAATGGCGAATGTATCATTGTATTTTTTGCTGCCTTGTCCATATGAAAATTAAGATCTTGCAAGTGTTCTGATAGTTCTGCTCTTCTTTTTTGATTGCTATAGTAAGTATAAATAAGTACTAAAATATAAGTAAGTAATGCTACTGCCCAATAGCGTATATTTAAAATACAAATAATAATAAGTAATATAGCAATTAAAACTAAGTATACCTTAGTTTTTGAGATAAGTCCTTCAAATATCTTTTTACTGCTGTTTTTTGGCATAAAAATCTCCTTTTTCTAATGGCTATATTGTACACTGTTTATGAGTTTTTGTCAATTGACATTATGCTTATGATTGTGCAAATAAGAAAATGAGACAAAGGGAATAAATCCCAAATGTCTCAAATAGTTTTGCTTATTTTTCTTGCTGTTTATCTTCTTCTAAATCTTGCTGATTGCTTCTTGAAACTTCTTCTATTACTTTTCTTTCTATTTCTGTTTGTTCTTGCTTTACTAAAAATTCATTATATAAATACATTGCTTCATGAATATCTATGTCTTCTATGATAATGTCATCACTTGAATCTATTACGCAAAAACTTTGTGTATGTACATTATATATTAAATCTGCTACTTGTTCTTCATATTGATTTAGGTCGTCTTCTTCTAAATACTCCCTTTTTAGTCCAATTAATTCAAATCCATCTAGTGGAATATGAGTTCCAGAAACCAAAGATATGGACATCATTTTTAAAATAGCTTTTACTCTTTTCATAGTTTTATAATAAAATTCAGCTTCTTGTAAGGTTGGCTTATATGGTTGTGAAAAATCTTCTTTTCCTTCTATTTGTCTTTCATATTCTCCGTCTGCTAAATATTCCATTAAAATTCCTATACTTCTTTGTTCTCCCCAAAATCCTTGCTCTAATGGATCGAAAAGGTTATATTCTTGAATTGAAAAGGCGTTAGCTTGCTCTACAATTTCATCATTTACAATTTCTATAGCTGTGCGACCATCTGCACATTTCAGCACATAACCTCTTACTAAAAAGTCTGCCATATTTTGTAATTTTTGCATATAAGTTACTAAATCCATTTTCCTTCTCCTATCTTTTTATGATTGAGACAAAGGGGCCTGTCCCAGATGTCTCATGTCTTATATAAAAAAAGTGAAGAATTTAGATTGCTTCTATTTTCTTCACCTTTGTATCCTTATGAGACAATGGGGACTGTCCCGGATGTCTCACTTTTATTATTCTGTTTCTTCGTTTTCTTCTGTATTAATATGTGTATTTTTGTACATTGGTAGTCCTGTTCCTGCTGGAATTAGTTTTCCTATAATTACATTTTCTTTTAGTCCTATTAATTCGTCTACTTTTCCTTTAACAGCAGCTTCTGTTAATACTCTTGTTGTTTCTTGGAAAGATGCTGCTGATAAGAAGCTTTCTGTTGCTAATGATGCTTTGGTAATTCCAAGTAATATACGTTTTCCTGTAGCTGGTTTTTTGCCCTCTGCTACTACTTTTTCGTTTTCATCTTCAAAGTCGTGCACGTCTACTAAAGAACCTGCAAACATACTAGTATCTCCGTTGTCTTCTACTCTTACTTTTTTAAGCATTTGTCTTCCTATTACTTCAATATGTTTATCATTAATATCAACACCTTGGTTACGGTAAACTTTTTGTACTTCTTGTATTAAATATTCATATACACCTTCTGGGCCTTTAATTAGCAGTATTTCATTTGGATTGATAGCTCCTTCTATTAAGGCTTCTCCTGCTTGGATAAAGTCTCCATCTTTTACACGTAGTTTTGATCTAAATGGTATGGTGTAAGTTCTTGAGTCATCATCTGAGGTAACAATTACTTCTTTTTTCTTTTTGTCTTCTGATATTTTTACAACACCATCGATTTCTGTAATAACTGCTAATCCCTTTGGTTTTCTTGCTTCAAATAATTCTTCAACCCTTGGTAAACCTTGTGTAATATCTGCTACACCTGCTACACCTCCAGAGTGAATTGTTCTCATAGTAAGCTGTGTACCTGGCTCTCCAATAGATTGTGCTGCTATAATACCAACAGATTCTCCTATATTTACTCTATCTCTAGTAGCCAAGCCCATTCCATAGCATTTGCGGCATACTCCATGTTTTGTACGGCATCCAAGTACTGAGCGTACTGGTACTGCTTCCATTCCTGTTGCTATTATTTTTTCTGCCATTTTCTCAGTAATCATTGTGTCTACATCTACAATTACTTCTTTTGTGGTTGGATCTATAATAGTTTCTAGTGGATATCTACCTACTAGTCTTTCTTCTAATTTTTCAATAATTTGGTTTCCATCTCTAATGTCTGCTACAATAATACCTTCATGAGTTCCACAGTCGTCTTCACGTACAATAATATCTTGTGATACATCTACTAGTCTTCTTGTTAAGTATCCAGAGTCTGCTGTTCTTAAAGCTGTATCTGCTAAACCTTTTCTAGCTCCATGGGCTGATATAAAGTATTCTAGTGCGTCTAGTCCTTCACGGAAAGATGAAGTAATTGGTATTTCTACTGTTTTACCTGTTGTACTTGCCATAAGTCCACGCATACCTGCAATTTGTCTTAATTGGTTTAGATTTCCGTCTTGCTCCTGATTGGCTCATCATATAAACTGGGTTTAATTCTTCAAAGTTATCTTTCATGGCATCTGTTACGTCATCTGTTGCTTTTTCCCAGATTTTAATAACTTGATTGTATCTTTCATCATTGGTTATTAAACCACGTTTATATTGTTTTAAGACATTATTTACTTGCTCGTTTGCATCTAATAAGATTTGTTTTTTAGCTTCCGGTACTTTTACATCGTCTACAGATACTGTAATTCCTGCTGTTGTAGAGTGCTTAAAGCCCATTGATTTGATATAGTCTAGTAATTCTGCTGTTGCACTTAATCCATTAGAGTTGATTGATTTTGCAATGATTTTTCCTAAGTTCTTTTTAGATACTGCAAAATTAATTTCTGGTTCAAAAATATTTTCTGGTTTAGTTCTGTCTACAAAACCTAGGTTTTGTGGCATTCCTTCGTTATAAATTAGTCTTCCTACTGTTGTTTCTACTTTTCTTGTTTCTAATTTTCCATCAATTTCTTTTTGAATTCTTACAGATATTTTAGCATGTAATCCTAAGTCATTGTTTTCGTATGCAATTACTGCTTCTTCTGGTGAAGCATAGTTGCCACCTTCTCCTACTTCTCCTGGTACTTCCATAGTTAAGTAGTAACTTCCTAAAATCATATCTTGAGTTGGTACTGTTACTGGCTTACCATCTTGTGGTTTCAAAAGGTTATTTACAGATAACATTAAATACCTTGCTTCTGCTTGTGCTTCTGGTGATAGTGGTAAGTGAATTGCCATTTGATCACCATCAAAGTCTGCATTGAAGGCTGTACATACTAATGGATGAAGCTTAATTGCTCTACCTTCTACTAATACTGGCTCAAATGCTTGAATTCCAAGTCTATGTAGTGTTGGTGCACGGTTTAATAATACTGGATGGTCTTTAATAACGTCTTCTAAGATATCCCATACTTCTGGTCTTAGTCTTTCTACCATTCTTTTTGCATTTTTTATATTATGTGCAATTCCTCTTCCTACTAACTCTTTCATTACAAATGGTTTAAATAGTTCTACTGCCATTTCTTTTGGTACACCACATTGATATAATTTTAGCTCTGGTCCTACTACGATAACAGAACGTCCAGAATAGTCAACACGTTTACCTAGTAAGTTTTGACGGAATCTTCCTTGTTTTCCTTTTAATAAGTCTGATAATGATTTTAAAGCTCTATTTCCAGCTCCTGTTACTGGTCTTCCACGTCTTCCATTATCTATTAGGGCATCTACTGCTTCTTGTAACATTCTTTTTTCATTACGCACAATAATTTCTGGTGCACCTAATTCTAATAGTCTTTTTAAACGATTATTTCTATTGATTACTCTACGATATAAATCATTTAAATCTGAGGTTGCGAACCTACCACCATCTAATTGTACCATTGGTCTTAAATCTGGTGGTATAACTGGTATTACGTTTAGTATCATCCATTCTGGACGATTTTGTGATAATCTAAATGCTTCTACAGTATCTAACCTTTTTACAACTTTTGCTCTTTTTTGTTCGCTTGCTTTTTCTAGTTCTTTTTTTAATTTTTCTGCTAATTTTTCTACATCAATTTCTTCTAGTAATTCTTGGATTGCTTCTGCTCCCATTCTTGCTGTAAAAGAACCTCTTCCATATTTTTCTTCTGCTTCATGGTATTCTTTTTCAGATAGAATTTGGCATTTCATTAATCCACTAGTTCCTTTGTCTGTTACGATATAAGATGCAAAATAAATTACTTTTTCTAAACTTCTTGGTGATATATCTAACATTAGTCCAATCCTACTTGGTATTCCTTTAAAATACCAAATATGAGCAATTGGTGCTGCAAGTTCGATATGTCCCATTCTTTCACGTCTTACTTTTGATTTAGTTACTTCTACACCACATCTATCGCAGACAATTCCTTTATATCTTACTCTTTTATATTTTCCACAATGACATTCCCAGTCTTTTGTTGGTCCAAATATTCTTTCACAAAATAGTCCATCTTTTTCTGGTTTTAATGTTCTGTAGTTAATGGTTTCTGGTTTTTTCACTTCACCTTTTGACCATTCTCTTATTTTTTCGTCTGATGCAAGTCCTATTTTTATTTTATTAAAAATTTCTAATTCGTCCACTTTTTAGCCCCCTAAAATATTTTTTTCTTAATAGGATTTCCTATCTTTGGTTTTCATAAACTTGTTTGAAATAGCATACACTGCTGTACAATTCCTTCTTGTTTACTATTTCAAACTTTTATGAAAGGCTATATTTAATTTATTCATCTAACAAATCTGCAAGCATCAAACTAATCGTTTTAGGCTTTATCTTTTTAAAGCCTAAAACAATAGTTTATGCCTATTCATAAACTCGCTTTTTCTGCTACTAGCAGCGCTCGTTTATTCATCATTTAAAAGATTATCTTCTTCTAAGTCTGTATCGTCTAAAACAATTTCTTCATCATCAAAGTCTGCAAATAAAGCGTCGTCATCTTCTTCTCCGTCTACTAGTAAATCATCTACTTCATCTTCTATTGCTTCTTCATATCCATCTGCTAATTCTGATTCATCTACTACTTGTTCTTCTAGTCTTTTTGCATCCTCTATGCTATTAAAGTCTATACCATCTTCAATGTTTTCTTTTAGTTCTAGTTCTTGGTTATCTTCTGATAGTAAACGTACATCTAAGCCTAATGATTGAAGTTCTTTGATTAATACTTTAAATCCTTCTGGTACTCCTGGCTCTGGCACATTTTCACCTTTTACAATTGATTCATATGTTTTTACACGTCCTACAATATCATCTGATTTAACAGTTAACATTTCTTGTAAGGTATATGCTGCTCCATATGCTTCTAATGCCCAAACTTCCATCTCTCCAAAACGTTGTCCACCAAATTGTGCTTTACCTCCTAAAGGTTGTTGTGTTACTAATGAATATGGTCCTGTTGAACGAGCATGAATTTTATCGTCTACTAAGTGGTGTAGTTTTAACATGTACATAACACCAACTGTAATTGGTCGGTCAAAAGGCTCTCCTGTTCTTCCATCATAGACTACTGTTTTACCATCTTCTGGTAGTTTAGCTTCTCTAAATAGTTCTTTTATTTCTTCGTCTGTTGCGCCATCAAATACTGGTGTTGCTACTTTAAATCCTAATGCTCTTGCTGCCATTCCTAAGTGTACTTCTAATACTTGGCCTAAGTTCATACGAGAAGGTACACCAAGTGGGTTTAATACGATGTCTACTGGTGTTCCATCTGGCATAAATGGCATATCTTCTTCTGGTAGAATACGTGAAATAACACCTTTATTACCATGACGCCCTGCCATTTTATCTCCTACAGAGATTTTTCTTTTTGTTGCTATATAACAACGAATTACTTGGTTTACTCCTGGTGCTAATTCGTCTGAATTGTCTCTTGTAAAGATTTTAACATCTACAATAGTTCCTGCTTCTCCATGTGGTACACGAAGTGAAGTGTCTCTAACTTCTCTTGCCTTTTCTCCAAAGATAGCCCTTAATAGTCTTTCTTCTGCTGTAAGCTCGGTTTCTCCTTTTGGTGTAACTTTACCTACTAATATATCTCCTGGTCTTACTTCTGCACCTATTCTGATAATTCCATTTTCGTCTAGGTCTTTTAAGCTATCATCACCAACATTTGGTATATCTCTTGTAATTTCTTCTGGTCCTAATTTTGTATCACGACATTCGCAGTCATATTCTTCTATATGAATAGAAGTGTATACATCTTCTTTTACTAGTCTTTCACTAATTAACACTGCGTCTTCGTAGTTATAACCTTCCCATGTAGTAAAAGCTATTAGCACATTTTTTCCTAGTGCCATTTCTCCATTTTTAGTAGCTGGTCCATCTGCTATTAAATCTCCTACTTTTACTTTTTCTCCTACTTGTACGACTGGTCTTTGATTAATACATGTTCCACCATTCGTTCTTTTGAATTTTCTTAAATGGTATACATCTATTTCATCTTTTTTATTTCTTATTTTAATTTCGTCACCTGTTACTTTTTCTACAATTCCTTCGTTTTCTGCCATAACTGTAATTCCAGAGTCTTTTGCTGCTCTATATTCTATTCCTGTTCCTACAATTGGAGAGTCTGGCATAAGTAGTGGTACTGCTTGACGTTGCATGTTTGCACCCATTAAAGAACGTTTTGCATCGTCATGTTCTACGAATGGTATCATGGCTGCTGCAACAGATACTAATTGTTTTGGTGATACATCTACAAAGTCTACTTGGTCTTTATCTACCATTGTAATTTCTTCTTTGTAACGTACACGAATTCTATCATTTATAAACTTGCCATCTTTATCTACTGGTTCTGATGCTTGTGCAATAATGTATTTATCTTCTACATCTGCTGACATATAAATTACTTCGTCTGTAACTTTTCCAGTTTCATGGTCTACTTTTCTATATGGTGTTTCGATAAAACCATATTCATTGATAATAGCAAATGAAGAAAGTGCTGAAATAAGTCCTACGTTTGGTCCTTCTGGTGATTCTATTGGACATAGTCTTCCATAGTGAGTATAGTGAATATCACGTACTTCAAATCCTGCTCTTTCTCTTGATAATCCTCCTGGTCCTAATGCTGAAATTCTTCTTTTATGAGTAAGCTCTGATAGTGGGTTTGTTTGATCCATAAATTGTGATAATTGTGAGCTTCCAAAGAATTCTCTAATAGATGAGGTAATTGGTTTTGTATTAATTAAGGTTTGTGGTGTAATTACGTCTAAGTCTTGAATGGTCATTCTTTCACGAACAACTCTTTCTAGTCTTGTTAAACCAATTCTAAATTGATTTTGTAAAAGTTCTCCTACGCATCTGATACGACGATTTCCTAAATGGTCAATATCATCGATATTTCCAAGTTCATGTTCTAAGTTTAGCAAATAGTTAATAGATGCTATAATATCTTCATTAGTAATATGTTTTGGATTTAATTCATCCATTCTTTCTCTTAATACTTTTACTAGGTCTTTTTCATCTGTGGTATCTATAATTGATTTTAAAACAATATAGTTTACCATTTCTCTAATATGTAAAGAACTTAAGTCTACATTTGGTAGTACACTATGAATATTTACAGTTCCATTACCAATTATTCTAATTGGTTTTTCTTCTTGCTTAATGTCTACCATGTTAATTCCGCTATTTTGAATAGCAATTGCTACTTCTTCTGAGATAGTACTATCTTTTTCTGCTAATACTTCTCCTGTTTCTGGGTCTATAATATCTTGGTATGCCACTTTACCCATTATTCTATTTGCTAAACTTAATTTTTGATTAAATTTATATCTTCCTACTTTTGCTAGGTCATATCTTCTTGCATCAAAGAATAGTCCATTAAATAGGTTTCTTGCTGCATCTGTTGTTGGAAGTTCTCCTGGTCTTAATTTTTTATAGATTTCTACTAATGCTTCTTCTTGTGTTTTGATTGGGTCTTTTTGAAGTGTTGCTGTTATTTTGCTTTCTTCTCCAAATAACTGCATTATTTGCTCATCTGTTACAATTCCAATTGCTCTTAATAGTGTAGTTACTGGTATTTTTCTAGTTCTGTCTACTCTGGCATAGAAAATATCGTTTCCATCTGTTTCATATTCTATCCATGCACCACGAATAGGCATAACAGTAGAAGTAAAAATTCTTCTTCCTGTTTTACTATCGAAGTCGGTAGCATAATAGCAACCTGGTGAACGTACTAATTGGCTTACTACAACTCTTTCTGCTCCGTTAATAACAAAAGTTCCACTATCTGTCATAAGTGGGAAATCTCCAAGATAAATTTCTTGTTCTTTAATTTCTCCTGTTTCACGGTTAATTAGTCTTACTTTTACATGTAGTCTTGTTGCATAAGTAGTATCACGTTCTTTTGCTTCTTCTAATGTGTATTTTGTTTTTTCTTCCATGTAGTAGTCTAAGAATTCAAGCACAAGATTTCCTGAATAGTCAATAATAGGTGAAACATCTCTTAGTACTTCTCCTAGTCCTTCTTCAATAAACCAGTTGTATGAATCTTTTTGAACTTGAATTAAATTTGGCATTTCGATTGAATCGCCGATTTTTGCAAAAGTTTTGCGAGAACATTTTTCGTGTTTAATTTCTTTTAACAAAAAAATCACCCCTAAAAATTATTTAAGCAGAAAAATATATGAGTACCTATGAAAAGTCCTTCTTGTTTCTATAATTGGTTTACGCTTTTAGATGTTTACTGCTCTTTAAACTTCTTATTTCCGTAGGCATTTATAGAACAATTCCTCTTTTTATAGGCTTAACATAAACTAGACAAAATAAACAATAAAAAGACGGTTGGTATTTTACTTTTTTTACCAACTGTGCTTTTTATTGTTTATTTATAAAATTTTAACATTTAACTTTATAATCACTCTATGTTTCTTCCTTACCAATAGAGATTAATATACTTTTAAAATATATCTGTAATAGTATATCACTCTACCCAGCAGCTTGTCAAGGTGTTTTCTTTAAATTTGTATAAGTTTTTTTACTTTTTTCTTTTTAAATTTATTCATCAATTTTTTTGCCAAATATAGACTTTGCTATTCCTCCTAATACTGGCAATTCTGGATCTTCTTGTTTGCATACTTTTACAATACCAAAAATTATTCCCATTAAATATACTACATGTAGTATTGTTCCAAAAAATGGGATTGTAAATGGGATAAAATTATAAGCTATATTAATAACAAAATATCCTGCACTTAATACAATTGCTTGTGCTGCATGGAATTTTGTGTTTCTTTGATTATCTTTTACTGCATATAGTACAATAAGTCCTCCTATCCATCCAAAGATATAAGCTAATATTCCTTTTGCTTTTTCATCCATTTTTTCATCTCTCCTTCCTACTTTTCTATTATATGCTTTCCTTTTTCTTTATTCTACCTAACTTTCATAAATAAGTAAATATATATTTTTAATTTGTAACATAATTGTAATAATTTGTATGGACTTTCTATTCTTTATTTCCGTTTTATTCTTATACAATAATTTATTTCTATACAATCCTTTCTTACTTTTCCACTTAATATACATAAGTTCATTTTACAAGCTTTTAAACGCAAAAAAAGAGATACCACGAAGTGGTATCCTAAAATGACTAATCTCTCTTTTTCGCCTCCAAAGGCACTATTTTCAGCTTACAGCGTTACATAAAGTGAGAGCCTACTACCGACCGTACCTATCATAGTTGGAAGGACTGATGCTGTTACGATAAGAAGCTGGATTGTACGCAGCCGAAACGCCCCAAGAGCCTCCGACGAATAGCACGTTGGAGAGTGCCGTTAGCCTCTAGAGTCCACTCGAATTCATTTCCTCCCATATCATAGATATTATTTACTCGATAATTATTATTAGAACCTGTTGGAATTGCTCGATTTCCACTTATTTCATTATAGTGTCCTTTTCCTTTACTATCTGTTGGGAATTTCTTTACTTCTTCATCAGTTGATTTTTGAAACCATCTCATACAAGCATCCCATTGGCATCCCCATATCATAGTACTTGTAGCACTACTTCCACTTACTACTGTTTTATTCTTTTGATATTGTACATACCAATTTTGATTTCCTATATCAGTATTATTTCTTTTTACTACTGCTTGTGTTTTACTTAAATCTCCTGTTTCATATCTTCCTATATAAAACCCTTTGTATCTTTCTACACTTGCTTTCATACTATCAAATTCACTTTGCAATTGTGCTTTAAATTCTGCACTATTGCTTATTCCTGTTATTCCTGCATTGGTATAATAACTTGCTGTATTATCATAATCAGTTACAACATCTGGCTCTCTATAACTGCTTGCTGAATATGCTTTTCTTGTTGAAGTTGTTCCACTAAAATTATAAAGTATTCCTACATTACGTTTTATTTTGCTTCCGTCTTCTTGTTCTTCTTCTATTTCTTCAAACATTTCTTCTAGATTATTTACTGGTACCCATACAAATTGATTATTCTTACTATCTGCTATTACAACTCCATCTTCTACACATGGCTTATGGTCTGGATTAGTATTGTAGACAACTTCTCCTATTTCTTCACTTTGTGTTCCATGTGGTAATACTCTAAATCCTGCTGGTATTACTATTTTATTTCCATTACTATCTTCTGCTTCTATATTTTTATTTTCATCTGCTGGTTGTCCTACTAAATCGTCTAATGGTGGTGTTTGTGGCTCTGGCGGATTTGGCGTATCTCCTCCTGGTTTATTTTCTCCTGATCCATAGCCTCCATTTGCTATATAATTATTTAACTCATTTAATTGGTCTTGCTCATTTTGTGCTGCTTTTTCTGTTTCATTTTTTGCTTTTAATGCTGTATTGATAATGCCTCCTTCTCCTAGTACTACTGTTATTGTTATGCCTGCTAAGATTAAAAGCACTACTATAGTAACTACTAAAGCAATTAAGGTAATTCCTCTTGTTTTTTTGATTTTTTGAGCTATTTTATTAGAAGAGTAGCTCTCTCTCTCTCTCTCTCTCTCTCTCTCTCTCTCTCTCTCTCTCTCTCTCTCTAGAGTATCAACAGTTTCATGTTTCATCTTTTTTTCTTTTCCTCCTTATGTAAGTTTAAATTTCTTTTGTTTGTAGTATTTGTATTTTTCTACATTTTATACACTTACAGTATAACTTTTATTTGCCCTATTTGTAAATATTTTTCTTTAAAATATTTTATTTGTCATATTTTTGTAACATTCTTTTCTTAATACCTCTAAATAGTTACATTTGATATAGACTTTCTACTCTTTGAATGATACAATATTAGGCAAATGAATTAGAAAGGATTTTGATTTATGGAACATATCATTAACTTTTTTAAAGGTATGATTATTGGTATTAGTAATGTCATTCCTGGTGTAAGCGGTGGTACAATGGCTGTTTCTATGGGAATTTATGAAAAGCTAGTACAAACAATTGGCAACTTTTTTCATCATCTTAAGGAAAATTTTAAGAAAAATATGATTTTTTTACTTCCTATTGTTGTTGGCGCTGGAATTGGTATTATTGCTTTTAGCAAACTAATTAAATTTTTACTTGAAAATTATGCTATGCAAACTCAATTCGCTTTTATTGGCTTAATTTTAGGAAGCATGCCTTTTATTATGAAAAAATCAGTATCTAAGGGGTTTTCTTGGAAATATTTGATTCCTGGTATTTTAACTTTTGGAATTGGTCTTACTTTAGCAATATTAGAAATACTTGGTATTACAGGAAATACTGTGGATCATTTTGACATTACTTTTATTAACATTATTTTATTATTTATTTATGGAATGATTTCTGCTGTTTCTATGGTAGTTCCTGGTATTAGCGGTTCTTTTATTTTACTTCTTCTTGGTGTTTATTCTGCTATTATTAGTGCTATTTCTAGTTTAAACGTTTTAGTTTTACTCCCTTTTGGTATTGGAGTAGTTATTGGTATTTTACTTGCTTCTAAAATAATTGACTTTTTGCTAGAACGTTTTTATGGCTATACCTATTTTGCTATTATTGGCTTTGTAATTGGCTCTCTTCTTGCTATTTATCCTGGTTTTAGCTTTGATATAGCAGGAGTTGTTAGTATTATTTGTTTAGCCTTTGGCTTTGCTTCTTCGTTTTTTATTAGTAAGTATACGAATAAAGAAGAATAATAAAAAGCAATTATCGTTTTATTTCGGTAATTGCTTTTTTATTTTAATCATTCGGCATTTTTTCAAATCCCAAAGTTACTTTAAATAAGTCTCCATCTAGGTAGATATGGAATTTTCCTCCTTGAAGCTGGGTTAAACTTGTTGCAATAGAAAGTCCTAGTCCGCTTCCTTCTGTATTTCTTGATCCATCTCCCCTGACAAATCTTTGCATTAGTTCCTCTGCTCCTATATTTAACTTTTCTTGGGAAATATTTTTCATTTGTATTACAATACTTTTTTGATTTACTACTACGTCTACATAAATTCTTGTATTTTCCATAGCATATTTGCTACTATTAGAGTATAAGTTTTCTAATACTCGATACATGTATCTTCCATCTGCTTTAATAAATACTGGTTCTTCTGGAATTGTCATAATTTCTTCTAATCCTCGTGCCTGAAATCTATCTTCAAATTCTCCTGATACCTGCTTAATTAGTTCTATTACATTTATTTTTTCTATTTGCAATTTAATGTTTCCTGATGATGCCTTTGAAGCTTCTACTAAGTCTTCCGTTAATTTTTTTAGTCTTTGTGATTTATTATCTAAAATCATTAAATATTCAGTACATTTTTCATTTGGCATTTTTTCTTTTTTTAATAAATCTACATAGTTGATAATAGAAGTAAGTGGTGTTTTGATATCATGTGATACATTTGTAATTAGCTCTGTTTTTAGTCTTTCACTTTTTAGACTTTCATTTACTGCATTTGAAAGTCCTCCTGCTATGTCTTCAATATAAATTGCTAGTTGTTTTAATACTCCTTGCATTTCATTAGTATTTAAACTAATATTAGTATTTCCTTCATATATATGTTTTAATGCTAATTGTATTTGTTCAAATTCTTTTCTTTTTTTAAATAAATGTGAAAAAACTACTATTCCTTGTGTTAATAAAACTGCCATACAAATTAGCGCTACTCCAGCTTCTCCTGCTTCTAATGCACTTACCATTATTGTAGTGGTGAAAAATCCTAATAGGCAAAATCCCCAATATAATAAAATTAATTTTGTAGATATATTTCTGTGGTCTATTATCTCTTTTAAGCCATGTAAAATAGCATATAATAAAGTAGATTTCCACACAGTATGTGTTTTTATTCTTTTTACCATTGTTTCTAATAATAAAATACACCCTAAATAAACAATGATGCTTCCTACTGTTATTCCAGTAATAATAATGGTTCTAACACTTGACCCTAATACAATAAAAAAGGCAAATCCAATAGTAATAATAAAACTGCATATTAGCAGTGCTATTTCTAACTTCCACCTATCAAACCAATCTAAACAAATTTCTTCTTGTTTTGCCTTTCTTCCAATTCCTCTTAGTACAAAGATAGCACATATTACTAGTCCAATAATAGAAACAGGTATTAATACTGGTGCCATTTTGCTTATTTTATTTACTAAGTCATATCCTAGTTTTGACATACTATAACTATCTGTATAAGGCATATCATTTAATAATACAGTATAAATTTGGATTTCTCCGCTTTTTATAATCTCTTCTATTAGATAGCTATATCGTATTTCTTCTATTTTTAAATTTTCAATACTAGTATCAATATCTCCGTTTGTTATAATTCCAATAGATGGTATTTTCTCTAAATTCTTTTTCTATTTCTTCTACAGAGTCTGTTTTCATTGTGCGTTCTACATTTGTAATTGCAGTTTTATCTTTCATATTTACAATTAAATAATAAAAATTTGTATTTATATAATTATAGTTATAGGCAATACTTACTTCTTTTTCTTTTGAGTCCATATAAAATTCTAAGATTATACCATTATAATAATCGTCCTCTTCTATTTGTGTACCATTTACTACATTTTGTATGCTTTGATAACTTGAGTAAATATCACTTAAATACTTATCTGAAAATATTTCTGTTTCATAATAACTATTAACATTTTGTATTTTGATATCTGAGTCTATAATAGCAAGTGTTATAATAGATGCCATAAGTGCTGCTATAAAAATAGGTACGATAAAATAAGCTATATTTTTGACTACTCTTGCAATACATATATTCTTTTGTTTCATTTACTTCCTCCTTTCTTTTTTCCATTAGAATTTATTTTTCATCTAAATTTTCTATTTTATAGCCTACTCCCCAAATTACTTTTAAATATCTAGGCTCTCTTGGATTGATTTCTATTTTTTCTCTAATATGCCTAATATGTACTGCTATGATATTTTCTGCTCCATAGCTATTTTCTTCCCATACATTTTCGTAAATTTGGTCTATGGAATACACTATTCCTTTATTTTTGGTTAAAAATTTTAAAATATTGTATTCTGTAGGTGTTAGTTTTACTTCTTTTCCTTCTACTAATACCTGTTTTGTGTTATCATTAATAATTAATTCTCCTGAATGATATCCATTTTCTTCTGCTTGGACTTTATCTGCTATAGAGCCTAAAGAAGTATATCTACGAATTTGGGAATTAACTCTTGCTATTAATTCTAATGGGTTAAATGGTTTTGTAATATAATCATCTGCTCCATTATTTAGTCCTGAAATTTTATCATAATCTTCGGACTTGGCAGATAGCATAATAATGGGTACTTTTTTATCTTTTCGTATTAAATTGGCTGTACTAATTCCATCTAGTTTTGGCATCATAATATCTAATAGTATTAAATGAATTTCTTCTGATTGTTTTACTATTTTTAATGCTTCTATTCCGTTATAGGCTTTTATAACATGATAGCCTTCTTTGCTTAAATAAATTTCAATTGCATCTGCAATTTCTTTATCATCATCTACTACTAAAATATTGTACATTTTTTTACTCCTTTTTCCCTTTTTACACTCCTATTATATCACAAAACTTGCTCTTTGATTAGTATAGCAAGAATTTCTTAAGAAAAAAGAGTAAGAATTATTAAGGTTTTATTAAGAAAAAAAGAGAGCTCTTTTTTGAGCTCTCTTTTCGTAATATTTGTGATTAGTGGAAGTGTGTTCCTATTAAATAATGCGTCCCACAGATTGGACATGTTCTAAAATTTTCCTCGTCATCTCTAATTTCTTGTTCTTCTATTTCTTTAGCCATTTGCGCTGACTTTTTTGCACCTTCATCATCTTCTAGTTCTGCTTGTTTCTCCAATTGAGTAGAAAGATTCTCACTAATGTTTATCAATAACTCACTAATTTCCCAACTAGCTATTTGAGCAAGGACCAATTTTCCATCTTTGTATACATTATATTTTTCGTCTTTCCCTTTCATAACCTTTTTTATGGTTATTCCCAAAAATTCTTCTATCTGCTCTTTTGAATACCGCTTCTGATATTGCTGACATAACCTCCATTTTATTCCTCGCAATATTCTACCACTTCCTGCCATTTTAGCTTCCTCCTATAAAATTATTTTTTAGGACTTTTTATACATACCTTGCCTGTGGCAAATAACTGCCCATATTATAGCACCTTTACATATTATTTGCAACTTCTTTTTTTCTTGCTTTGTAATCTATATACTCTTCTATTAGTAGTTTTAACACTGTACATACTGGTACTGCTAAAAACATGCCTAATACTCCAAAGTAAGCTCCTCCTACAGTTACTGCAAAAATAACAAGTAGTGGGCTAATCGATAAAGAGTTTCCTATAATTTTGGGATTGATAATGTTCGCATCTATTTGTTGCAAAATAATTACAATTACTGCCATTAGGGCTGCTTGACCAAGTCCCCCTGTAAATAAAGTTATGATAATTGCTACTGTAATTGCAATGATGGCTCCAAAATAAGGTATTAAGTTAAATAATCCTATCATAAAGCCTAATAGTACTGCATATTTTACCCCTATAATAGACATAGCAATAGAGGTTAAAATTCCTACAATAATAGCGTCTAACACTTGGCTTGCTATAAACTTAAAAAATACTTCATTGGATTTATTAAAATATCTACTTACTATAATATAAGTATCTTTTTCAAATATGCTACTTGCTAACCTCTTTAAAAAGTTTAAAATTTGGCTTCTTTCTGCTAATAAATAAACAGATACAATGAATGCTACAAATACATTAAATATTCCTGTTACTGCATCTATTGCCCCTTTTGCATATTGCAATAAGTTTTCTACATTGAAAAATTGTTTTAAATCAATTTGACTAATATTTTGTGCTAAATTCATAATAATTTCATTTTTCCATACAGAGTCTTCTGGTAATTTTTCGATGGTTGCCATTGTATTATTATAATAAGTACCGAAATTATTTACTAAGTCTGTAATGCTTTTTAATATTGTAGGAATTACCACATTTAAAGCAATAACAAGTACTAAAAGTGCTATCATATATACTGTTATAATGGATAACCCTCTTGCTCTTTTGGCAATCCATTTTGGATTTTTTACCTTTTTATATGTTTTTTCTACCTTTTTACAAGGGATATAAAATAAATATGCTATTAGTAAACCTATAATAAAAGGCATTACTATCTGGAATAGCCCTTCTATCCAACTTGCTATTGGTCCTAAATTATCTAACAGCTTATATACTGCAATAATGGCTACTCCTAAAATGAACCAATAAAGCCATCTTGTAAACTTTTTTTCTTTCATATTTTTTCTCCTTCTTCTTTATAGTTAAGTATTTACAATACTATTTATTTAAACTTTCTAATATTCTCATTTTTGTTTCAATGACTGTCCCCTAACTGACAGTTTTGGTCATTTAAGGAACGTCCCTAAACTGACACCTAAACTGACATTTCGATTCCTACTGGGCAGTGGTCGCTTCCTAGTACTTGCGCATAAATTGTACTTTCCTTTATTTTTTCTTCTACTTTCTTTGATACAATAAAATAGTCTATTCTCCAGCCTACATTCTTTTCTCTTGCGTGAAACATATAAGACCACCATGAATAGCAATTTTCTTTAGTAGGATATAAATAACGGAAGCTATCTGTAAAACCTGCTTGTAATAATAAGGTCATTTTATTTCTTTCTTCATCTGTAAATCCTGCATTTCTATGGTTTGTTTTTGGATTTTTTAAGTCTATTTCTTCATGTGCTACATTTAGGTCTCCACAATAAATAACTGGTTTTATTTTATCTAGTTTTGATAAATATTTTCTAATTTCATCTTCCCACACCATTCTATAATCTAATCTTTCTAATTCTCTTTTAGAATTTGGTGTATAGCAGTTTACTAAATAAAAGTTATCATATTCTGCTGTAATTATCCTTCCTTCTTGATCGTGCTCTTCTATTCCTATTCCATAAGTTACCTTAATTGGCTTTTCTTTTGTAAATACTGCTGTTCCTGAATATCCTTTTTTGACAGCACTATTCCAATAGGCATGGTACTCTTTAAAAATATTAGCTAATTCTATATCTATTTGGTCTGGCTGCATTTTGGTTTCTTGAATGCAAAAAATATCTGCATTTATTTCTTTAAAAAATTCTTTAAATCCTTTATTTACTGCTGCTCTTAAACCATTTACATTCCATGAAACTAGTTTCATCTTCTCTCTCCTTTTTTGTTTCTACTACGACATTATACACTACCTAGCTTATTTAGCAAGTATTTTGATGATTTTTTATCGTTTTTTCTAGTTGTTATTTTACATAATGTATGATATAATACAGTTTAGCATTTTGTTTTTATCCTTCGCAAGTATATGCTGCCTAGACATGTACTTTTACACCTTTTGACTTAACACCTCTTAATTAAGAAAGGAAATGTGTTTTATGACTGCTGAATTTTATCTTACTGTGACAGTTATGGTAATTCTTCTCTCTCTTTTAGGAAGTATTCTTTGTGGTTTATTTTCCGGTAGAAAAAACAATCAAGATGACACGCTTTCCTCTGGGAAAATTCGCAGTAGTTATGAGGAAGAAACAGCAAAAAAGGACGAAGATAACATTCCTCTTATGCGCATTAGCGTTTACCAAGACAATGGCGAAGTTTTGCGTGAAGTTACAGGAAGATTTGAAATTGATGATGAAGGAGATACTTACGTTTGCTACACAGATGAGCATGATAAGTGCCATAGTATTTATGCTATGAGCGGTTTCATCTTTATTGATGAAGTGTAACTCTAAATTTCTTTTCTAGGCAAAACAGCAGCAACTCTTTATGAGTTGCTGCTGTTTATTTTTATTTATTTGACCAGTTCCTTTTTCCCCTTTTGGGGTGAAAAGGGACTGACCCTAATTTAATTACATTGCATTGAAGTATACGTTACCACCTATATTAACACCGTTTGCATAACCTGCTGCTCTAAATGATAAGTAATTATGGTTTCTTTTTCCATTTAATGCATCAATTACTGCTTGTTTTACATGTGCTGGATAATTTCCATTTAGTCTTTTTCTCCAGTGGTTATCTATAGAATAACAAAATTGCCCTTTTGCCTTATATTGGCTTAATGGATCTGTTCCTCTACTTTTCCATCTACTACTTTGTGCTCTATTACATGCTGTTGTAATTACTGCTAATGCTCCATTATAGCTTGATGAGCATTCTTGTGCTGTGATAGCACATAGTAAATCTAGTTCTGATTCTGAATAGCTCCATTTTCCTGCATATCTAACAACTGTTCCACTTCTTGTGGTTACTTGTTTGTTTCTAACTTCTACGATTTTATCTACTGGTTTTCTTATAATTTTTGATGAAATTTCTTTCTTTTCAATTTCTTTTTCATTTTGATATTTTATTTTATAAGTAACTTCTTTTAAGCCATCTACACCATATTGCACTATTTTATCTTGTTTTGTACCTGCTCCTGTTGCTACATTTTTGGTAATTGTTTCATAAGGTATTTTTACTTTTTCTACTACTAATTTTTCTACAATAGTATCATAAGTACTTAATATTTGTTCTACTGAAATATCTTCTGATGTTTCTACTACTTCTGGTAATTCAATTTCTTCTTCTGTTTTTTTCGTAATTTTAATGGTGTTATTGTCTGATAATTCAGATGTTAAATCTGGAATTACTTTTTCGTCTTCTAATAATATAATATGGTTTTCTTCAAGTATTTCTGAAATTTGCTTTTTGCTTGTTAAAACATTCATTTCATATCCACTTGTAAGAATAATTTTTACGTTATTTAACTTTACATTTGTAGCTGTTACTGCTACTGTCATGATGAAGATAAATAAAATGGCAATGCATATTATTTTTTTCAGCGATATAGACGCTTTATCATCATTTTTCATATTTTATTTGTTCCCTCCTTTATTTGGCAACAATTATATTATACCATTTTTTAGCATCTCTGTCAAATTTTGTAGCTTTTTGCTAAGCTTTACTACTAGCCGTTTTGCTAAAAATAATATTTTTTAAATCTTTTGAAAGTATTTATTTCTACTATATTATATGCATGCTTGTACCAAAATATGAAAACTTTTCTTTAAATAATGGAAAATATTTTTTTTGCATTTTGATAAGTTTTTTTTGCTACCTCTTCTACTGGTATTCCTTTTACTTGTGCTATTTTTTGTGCTATATATTTTACATTTTCTGAATTATTTCTACTTCCTCTTACTGGCTCTGGTGCTAAATAGGGACTGTCTGTTTCGATTAACATTTTATCGATTGGTACTTCGTTTATGGCATTTTGTGCATTTTTTGCATTTTTGAAGGTAACTGGTCCTGCAAATGAAATATAAAATCCTAATTTTAACCCTTCTCTAATTAAGTCAATATTTAATGGACAGCAATGAAATACACCTTTGCATTCTTGTTTTTTTAGTATTTCTAATGTGTCAAATATGGCTTCCCTGGTGTGGATTACAATTGGCAACTTTAGCTCATTTGCTAGTTCTATTTGTTTGATAAACGCCCATTTTTGCTGCTCTCTATTTTCCTCATTCCAATAGTAGTCTAGCCCTATTTCTCCTATGGCTACTACTTTCTTATGCTCTGCTATTTTTTTTACTTCTTCTAGTTGGTTTAAAAATTGCTCCTGAAATTGTGTATTTTCTTTTATTTGTGGAAGGTCGTTTGGTGATATGCCAACAATTGCATATACAAAGTCATTTTGGTCTGCTATTTGCACAGCTTTTTTTGAAGACTCTAGGCTATAGCCTGCACAAACTAATTTAGTTACACCACTTTCATAGACTTTTTTTAAAATTTGTACTTGATCTTTTTCAAATTTTTCATCGTTATAATGTGCATGTGAATCAAATAATTCCACTTTTTTCTCCTTTTACTTAAATAAAATGGTAAAACTTGCTACTGCGTATTCTTCTAAGTGAGATAGACTTAAATCCATACTTTCTACGTTTTCTAGTTTCAATTTTTCTAAGTTTGCTACTGGTTTGCCATCTTTTTGGTTTTCTATTTCTATTTTATTTAATATGGTATCTTCTACTAAAATTTTAGAGGAAATTGCTTTAAATATGGCTTCTTTTGCTGCAAATCTTGCTGCATAGTGTTGATATTTCATTTTTTTTGTGCTACTACAATAGTCTATTTCTTTTTGCGTATATACTCTTTTTAAGAAGCCTTCTGCTTGTTTTTCAATTGCTTCTTGTATTCTTGCAACCTCAATTATGTCTACTCCTGTTCGTATTTCCATGATTCCTCCTTTATTTTATAGTAAGCCAAATTCCAAATAAATTGATGATAATTAGCAAACTAATTGCTATCATAATTTTCTTTCCATGTTTTTTTGTTTTTGTTATTTCATAATCTTTATATAATAAATCATATTGTTTTTTTAATTTCAAAAAGGTTTCATCTAATTTTTGTGCTTTTCGATAATAACTTTCTAATATACTTCCTTTTACATCATTTGTCACTTCATATATCCAGTCTTTTTTAGCAAAGTTTAAAAACTTTTTTCTGATTTTATTAAAGTTTTTTGTTTTGGTAAATTCATAGTTTAGCTTTTTTAGATAAATTTTTTGATGTAAATGATATAAATAATGATAAAGCTGCTCTGTTTCATAGTTGAATAGTAAACTAGTATAATTTTTTATATTGCTACTAGAAGTAAGTAATACTGTACTATTTACTGAAAATCCATAATAGATATATTTTTCTTGGTATACTAATTCTTGCTTTGTTGTAATGTCATCTATTTGCTCTCCTGCTGACCAAATATGCCTATATTTTTCAAATTCTTTTTCTAACATCCCTATATCGGTGTTTTCATTCCAATTATTTTGGTCTAAACAGGTATAACTATAGGTAATTAAACGATTTGTGTCTAAGTTGATTTGTTTTGCTAACATGTTAATCCCTGCTATTTGTTTTAAAAATTTTTCAAAGGTTTCCATATTTTGAAATTTATTGGTTTGTATTTTTATGTTATCATATTCTTTACTGTGCCCTGCTTTTGAGCCTATATCTCTAAATTTATAATTAAAATTTAAAACCTCTGAAAAGCTTGTTTCTTCATTTAACGTTGTTTTTAAAGTTAAAAAGCATACTCCTGTTGAGAAGCAAAGTATTTCTATTTTCGTAATATCAAAAAAGATACCCTTTTCTTCTCCTATTTTAGCTGGTATATCTTCTTCTAAACTATACTCAAAAAAGCAGCAATATTTTTTACTTAAAAGATTAGCTTTCATTTTAGTATCTGTAGTTTCATAGTCTTTCCATGCTTGCTTAGTAAAATCTATTGTCCAAAACATACGCTCTTTGATTTCTGGTAAAAAGTATGTATCTATTTCGATATCTTTTTTTCTATCAAATACTCTTAATATTATGTTTTTTCTCTTTAAGAGACTATACAAATAACTTGTATAGTCTTTTTCTTCTATCATATATGGATAAATAAAGTACGTGTATTGATATTTTATCTTTTGTTCCATATTTTCTCCTTTTATTCATCTGTATAATAGTTTAAGTTTAAGTCTTCTCCTCTATGCCATTTACCAATAAATTCAATTAACGTATTATTTTCTAATTTATAAGCTGGTGTAATAACTACATTGCCCTTTGAGTCAATAGCCCCCCACATTCCATTTTGTTTTACACTACTATAGCCAAATTCGTTTTGTTCTCTTGCGTCGTCGTAAATATAGTCTACTACTACAATTCCTTCTTTATTTACATAGCCATATTTTCCATCTTTTTTATCTAAAAATAATGTATTAGTATTTAATAATTCTTTACTTGTTTTTTCTTCAAATTTGAAGTTATAGTATTTGTATTCTCCTTCTGCTCTTATTTTCATATAACCATTTGTAATATTTAATTCTGATAAGATTCCGCTTAGTTTTACTTCAAAGTCGTTTCCTATAAAATAGGTTTGTGCTTCATTTGATTTTGTCCCTTCAAAAAATCCTGCATCTTCTCTATAAATAAGACTATCATATTCTGGTTTTAATACTTCCTCACCACTTAAATTAATAATTCCATATTTATTGTTTTGTTTAAAAATATAATTATCTTCAAATGCATAGCTTATCTCTTCATATTTTATGGCAATTTTGTTTTCTTCTGTAAGTGTTGTTACACCATACTTTTTATCCTTTTGAAGAATAACATTTTGTCCATGAATAGAAGTTATTTCATCAAATTTTTCTTCTAAATAGCTTTTCCCCTGGCTGTCTACTATTTTCCATTTTCCATTTTCTTTTACTACATAGTTTCCATCACCATAGACTTGCTTGATATCTTCATATTTTACTTCTACTGCTATGGTTTTATTTCCACTAATTACTCCCATTTTTTTGTTTACATCTGTAACAATATAGCCATTTTCAAATTTGTCTGAAATTGGTTTAATTGCTTGATATTCATTTTCTATAATAGTCGCTCCGATATTATCTACTAACCCTAATTTTCCATCTTTTTTTGTTATAAAACTACTTTTTACACCTTTTAGCGCTTCTATTGAGTCATATTCACATTTTAAAAGTTCTTTTCCTTTAAAATCTACTAGTCCATATTTTCCTGCTTTTGATACTACTAATACGTCATTTCCATACCATACATTGTTATTACTATCATAATTTTCTAGTGCTCTTACTGTATCATATCCTGTAATAATTTCTTCTCCTTTACTATTAAGTACTTTGGTTTTGTAGGTACCTGCTGTGTAATCTACATCATAAGTACATAAAAATATGTCTTTTGTAGTATCTGGTATAATAATAGCTTCTTCATACTCTGGCTTTATAATAGTGTCTCCTTTTGAATTAATAACTCCCCATTTTCCACCAGTATATACTGCATAATAGCCATTTGCCACTGTTTTTGCATCTGTTTTTGTTCCTTCTGTTAGCATTTTACTAATTCCAATTGCTACCATAACAATGACAGCAAATGCAATAATGACTGCTATTACCTTTTTTATATTTAATTTTGGCTCTCCACCGTTCGTATCTTTTTCCTTTACTCATATATCCTCCATAAAAAATACAGTATAGCTAATTTTTCTAGCTATACTATATCATATTTATATGTAGTATGACAAGGTATTTTTTGGAAATCTCTTATTCTAAAATGATTTAAAGCTGCAATTAAATATTATTTTACATATAGGATTATACAAAAGCCTGTCTGATTCGTTTTTTTATTTTTTACTTACTTTTACTACTAATACAGTCATATCATCTTTTGGCACTCCAAAGCCATTGTCTACTGCTTCTCCTAAAATCATATTTGCTAAACTTTGGCTATCTTCTGTTTGTATATCTTCTAATAAATATTTTACCCAAAGCTCTTTATTGATATATTCTGTGTTACTATCAATAATTCCATCACTACACATAACTAAAATATCGCCATCTTCTAAGTCGTAGTCATACACTACTAAATCTTCGTTTTCTAGTATTCCTGTTGGTAGTGTTAACGATTTTAGAAGTTGTACTTCTTTGTTTCTTTTTATAAAAGTTGGACATGCTCCATTTTTGATAAACTCCATATTTCCTGCATATAAGTCTAATATTTGCAGGTCTAATGTTGCATACATGTCTTCTTGTGTGTTTGCTACTAATGTAGAGTTAATTAGTTTTAAAGATACCTCTTTATCAAACCCTGCTTTTAATAATCTTTCTAGCATTTTTACTGCTATTTTACTACTTTTCATTGCCTCTGGGCCGTGATCCCATTCCATCACTAATAGCAAGCAAATATTTTCCATCTTCTAATTTTGTTTCTATATGACTATCTCCGTGATACTGGTGAGCCTGTTTTTGTACTTGTTGCTACTCCTACTTGCAATTTATATTTATCTTCTGAATAATATGTAAATTTGCAAATATCTTTTTGTTCTCTTAAACCACATTCTTGTCCTTGAATAATAAACTTATCCTTTAGCACCTTTTCTATTATTCTGGCAATTTTTTTAATATTACATTCTTTTCCCTCTATATCTGTGCAAATATTTGTATATACTTCTACAAAGTACCTACCTGAAGTGTTTTGCTTTATTTTTATCTGCTCTATTTCAATTTCTTTTTGTTCTAGCAGTAACATAATTTCTTTTTTTTGTATTTCAAATGGATCTTCATTTTCCTTTTCGATTTCTTCTGCCATTGAAGAAATTGCTTTTGATACTCCATCTAATTGAGATGATACTGTTTTTTTGCTTTCTTCCATTTTTTTCTTCCAAATGAAATTCATTTTACTAATACGGTATGAATAGTTGATTGCTTTTATCATTTTTGAAACATCTTCTACTACTTGTTCATTTTTTTCACTAAAACCTATAATATAGTGATTATGGGCTTCAAAAATGGCTACTAATTCTTTTTCTGTAATTAGTTCTTGTTTTAGCAAATGGCTAAATATACTATCTACTAATTCATCTCTATTTTCTATTATATCTTCATATAACAAATTATTTTCTAACTCTGACAAGTTTATTTCTAGTTCTTCTCTGAAAATTTGCTCATTCGATAGTTCTTGCTTTTTTAAGTCTTTGTCATCTAATACCGTAGTTGCTGCTTCTTCATAACTTCTTGCTAAATCACTAATTGCTTCTGACATACTATTTAGTTTAAAAATGGTATCTTGATTTTCTGCTAAACTTCTTGCTCCCGCTTCTGGTAATAATTTATTTTTGATATATAAGTCTTGAATATCAATTTTAAATCTCTTTGGTACAGCAAGTAATCCTAAAAACGCAATTAAAATTTCTTGAAATAAAATTACTGGTACAGTATTTCCATTAGCTACATAAGTTAATAATACATTTCCTAAAATAAAGCCTAACACTACGCCTATTCTTCCAAGTCGGTAGAAAATTCCTGCAATTAGTCCTGATATAGCATAAGATGCTACCATAACAGGATCGCTATTTCCAATAATACCTGTAACAATTCCTATGGTAATTCCTCCTGTGGCGCCAACTACCATTCCATTTTTCCACCCTAAAATAAGAACTAATAAAATGCTTAGAACGTTGCATAAACTATATCCAAATATACGAAAATCTCCTAATGCACATAAACTAATAGCAAGCAATAAACTAGTTCCCATTACTTCTTCAATGGAAAATGCTTTTTTCTTTCCAAATTCATAAATCATTAAAATAGAATTGCTAAAAATTTTATAAAATACATAACTGCAAATGGTAAGCATAATACTTGTTAATAAGTCATATACATAAAAGCTTCTAAAAAACATAGGTACTACCTGTACGAAAAGTACTGCCAAAATTAAGTGCACACCTATTTTGATTTGTTCGTTTACACCTTTTTGCTGTTTTGGTCTTTTAATTAATACTAGCACAAAAAATACCAATGATGTTAAAAAATAAACAAGTGTGCTATTCGTTCCAAAGGAAATAAAAGTACCTATTAGAGTTAAAATGTAGGCTATTCCTATGGATTTTTTATTACTTAAACATGCTGCTAAAAAGCTAATAGCAAATGGACTCATGCTTAATATGATACTCTCGCTACGAAATCCTACCATAGATATCATAAAAGCAATTACATATAAAGCAATATTTTGCAAACTAAATAGACCTTTTAAAATTTCTTTTACAGGCCTTTTCTCTTGTTTTATTTTCTCCTCATTTTCATTATTTTCTTGTATATCTCTTTGTAAATTTTGAAACACTTTTTGTTCACCCCTACTTTTTTAATTTACAGTTATTCTAGTACAAGCTGTTTAAAATATTTGTCGTTTTAAATCTTTAAACTAAAAAAGTTTTCTCTTAATTTTGCTATCTTTTGTGTTCATTTTACTTTTTTCTTCTTTTATTTCTTTTTATTTTATCGTATCTAGCGTTAAATTACAATATTTTGATGAAATTCTTTATAAATATTCATACTCCACAGAAAATTTCTCACTGGAATTTTTGCTTTAGGGTTCCTATTTTAGGACACCCTCTTTTGTAATATCCGCCATAATTATTTCCTATGAAAATATACACGCTACATGAATAATTTTTTAGAATATAAAAAAAGAGCAAACTCTACTTTTATAGTTATTTGCTCTTTTTATTTTTAACTTGTCCGTTTATCCCCAAAAGGGAGAAATAGGGACTAACTGACCTTTTTTCTCTTTTTAAGACTGTCCCTTAACTGACACTTTTGTTATAATTAAGTACGTCCCTAAACTGACAACTGCTAATGTTAATATTGCGATTGCTATGTAAATTAGGTATGCGCTTCCAAATGGTGGTAAGATAACTACTTGTTCTGATTTAGCTGTGTCTACCTCACTTGGTGTAGTTGCTGTTGGGTCTTGGTTTCCTACAATAGAGTATGCCATTCTTCTTCCTACTGTGTTTGAAGTTTGTACTATTTCTGCTATATTGTTATATGTTTTTTCGTCTTGTGTATTTTGGCTTGTTATTAACTGTGTCAATTGTAAGTCTTTTTGCATACTTTCTCCTGGTTTTAAATCTTTTTGTAATTTAGAGGTTTGTATTATCGTATTAAATTTAGCTAAGTTTTCACTTAAGCTGTTATTTACTAGTCTTTGTTCTTTTTTGCCCTCATCTTGATTAGTTAAGTCTTCTGCTTTTACAATTTTCCAGTCAGTATTATCTTGTTCTCTATATTGCAGATTGTTTGATACATAGTCTATTACTTCATTTGCTGTTGTAGTTACAATATTTTCTTTTGTTGCTCCTGTAGCTTTATAGTAGAAGTCTTTTCCTGTATAGTCTGTTTCTCCTACGTTTTTAACAGTTAATTCATAACTAATTTGTATCGTTGCTCCATGCATTAATTCTTCGTCCATACTTGCTTGAATTAGTCCGTTTTTTCCACCTGGATATAGTCCGTTTATATATTTGTTTATATCTTCTCTATAGGAGTAACGATGATAGTTACTATCTTTTTTGCTCTTATCGTAATATTCTTCATATTTTCCTTTTTTCATTTTGGTATTTAAGTCATATTTTTTTGCTGCTACCCAAACTAAATCATCTACTGATTGGCTTGCATCAAATAATGTGTTTCCATTAGCTAATGTAATTTTTACATTAGTTACTTTTTTATTAAGTTCTAACTGTGCTTTTGGTCTTTCTGTTAGTCCAAAGTCTACATGGTTAATGGTGTAATTACTATTTTTGTCGTTATCATATAGATAGGTGTCTTTACCATTGCTTACATCATTATAGCCATCTGTACTAGTTCTGTTATATTCTACTTCTGTTACAATAATTCCTGTTTGGGCCACCATATGTGTATGGTTCATCAATTCTTGTATTTGCGCTTCATTTTGTTCTTTAGCATATGGGGATGCTAATACTTCTGCTACATAGTTATTTACTTTATTGGCTCCATATTGATTTACTGTAGTTCTTCCTTGATAGGTTTCATTTTGATAATTTGTTTGTCCTTCTTTTCTTCTTCCTACTGTTACAGTACTATTTTCCCACAAGTCTTTTGCGTCTGATACATTTGCTTTTCCATTAACACTTAAGTTATCTGCTTCTTGTATGTTATAGTATTTATCTTGATAGTCTCCTATTTGTTTTTTATTTTTTAAGTCTTGTGCATATACTGTATTTTTGAAGTCTTGTCCATTATAGGATACTGCATTTTGCCCACCATTTGGTGTTGTTACTACTGTTTGTTTATTGTTTCCATATTGGAACCTTACAATATAGTTTCCTGGTATAAATTCTGCAAATTCATAGTAGCCGTTTTCGCCTCTATTATATGTATATTCTTCTAGTTTTCCTGTTTTTAGGTTTACTCTAGTTCCTTTTCCGCTTCCTGATAAAGTCGTTTGCCATACATATTCGTTTCCGTTTTCTAGTTTTTCTACTAATTCTACAGTGACTCCATTGATACCGATTTCATCTTTTTGTCTTACACCGTCTCCTACTGCTGCTCCTTCTACTTCTTGGGTTCTTTCGTCTTCCCATACAGTTCCTTTTAGCTTTCTTACAGCTGTTTCATCTAATAATACTTTAATTCCTTTTGCTCTATCTGTATCATCTTCAAAGTTCTTTTCGTATCTTTCTCCTTGTAGGTCTTCTAGGCTTAAGTTTCCTGGTGTTGAATTTTTGTCAATAATTCCTGCATAAGTATTGTTTCCATGTATTACTTGATTATTTGGAAGAACAGTTCCATCTGCATAATAGTTTTTATATCCATTAATTTCTGCTATATTTTGTTTTAGGCTATCGTCTTCGTCTAATATTACTGGTCCTTTTTCATCTGGATTTACTTTGAATGTTAAGTAAATATATACATTTTCTCCTGTTTCTATTTTTTTATTTTTTAGTCCTCGTACATACACTGCATTGTATTTTTCTTCTAAGTTTTGTTTTGTAATTTCTCCATAGATACTTGTTCCTACATAGCTTCCATTTCTATTAGCACTTGTAGAGTAGCTACTGTCTACATTTCTTGCGTTTGCTATTTCTCCTAAGTTTTGGTTTGCTATCATATTATAATATGACTTTTCTGGTACTGCTATTTGCTTTTTATCACTTTGTGCAGTGTCTTTATACATTACCCAAGATAGATTTGGCATATAAGTATAGTCTTTATCGTAATAGTCTACTACTTCTGTAATTTCATTCAAAATATTTTGTGATGAGTTTCTAATGGTTATTTTATAAGTTACGTATAACTCTAATTCTGAACCTTGCAGACTGGTATTTGCTATTTTATAATTATAATCTGCTGGATAAATTTCTCTATTATAGGATTTACCATAGTAGTTTGCATAGTCTTTCATTCTTAAGTTAATTTCCCAATAGTTATTGTCGTCTTCTTCTTTGTCATAGTTATAAACTTCGGTTTTTCCGTTTATTCTAGTTGCTGCTTTGAATACATCTTTTTTAAGTGCTGTATTGTTTTGTGCTCTTCTCCATAAGCCTAAATTTACATAGAATTGTCCGTTATAAATTGGTGGTTTTGCTCCTATTCCTGGTATTACCATTGTTTGTGTATCTATTGCAAAGTCATCATATACAGGGTATAGGTCTATTTCTCCATCATTAAATGGTGATCCTGTGTAACTATTCATTTTGCAGTCTTCAATATATTGTAGCTTTTTCCATAGAATTTCTCTTTCTTTTTCATTTCTTGCATAATCATTTACGATTTGCTGATAAATATTTTTTATGGCATTTTCGTCTGGATAAGCATAATTATTTTTAATATAGTTTTGAATTCGTTTGCTGATTTCTCCTTCTTGAAGAGTATCAGTTTCTACTACATTTCCCTGCCCATCTATTTGATAAAATTCATCGATTAGTTGTACTCCTTCTGCATGGTACTTTCCTTCTCCTTGTAGTACATATCCCATTAAATCGTTTACTTTAAATGTTTGGTTATAATATGCTTCTGCTTCTCTTAGTAGCATTCCTGTTTGTAATGAGTTACTAGATACATAATTTTTGGGTGATGATCCTATTTCTCCATATTTTGCATTATAGCTATTTCTGTTTGCTGCATTTTCAGTTCCTTTTGAGGTTGCTTCCCAAATTTCAGTATTATATAATTTTGCATTTATGACCATATCTGCTACTGAGTTTTGATGAATGAAGTTTCCTTTTTCGTCTTTTCCTGTTACTAAATATTCTGTTGGTAAATAGGTTTGTCCATTATATTCAAATGTAACATAGTATTTGTTTGATGAGTTTAATCCATCAAATTGATAGTAACCATTTTGGTTTGTTATTTGTGGATTTACTCTATTTAATAATTCTTCTTCTGATAACTGATTTCTATCTGCTTCTGATAAAAGATCTGCTACTGTTCCTACTGGTTTTCCATTTTGGTAAACTATATTTCCATTTTCATCTACTTTGCATTCATATAGTGTTACTTTTACATTTGGAAGTACTTTATCTTTACTATCGCTTCCTTGATATAGTCCTGAGTGAATACCATCTGCTATGGTTTGTTTACTATCCTTTATATCTTCCCAAACATAACCTCCTAATTTCATGGTAATATCAAGTGGGGTTCCTTCTGGTCCTCCTGTTAGGTTAATTTTTAGTTTATATAAGTTTCTTTCTCCCCATGCATCTATCATTTTTTGTTGTGGTAATGGACTTTTTGTTACATTCCATCTATAATTTACAGTACATGAAATGAATGTGTTATTTTGTCCATAAGAATCATTATGGCTTGTTCTTATTGGTGTTGCTACTAGTTGCTCTCCTTCTAGTTCGCATTTTATAGCATATGCTGTCATATAGCTATATTCTACTTCTATATCTATATATCTTACAACTTTATTACTATTTAACTCACCTTGGTTTGGATTTTTGATTTTAATGTAAAATTCTTCCCCACTTTTTGGGTAAGAGTGCTCTTTTCTGTCTACATATCCTTCTGCTTCGGTTGGTGCAAAAAAGTCTAATTTTTGTTCTATTCCATTTTGAATATAACTTTCTATTTTAATTTCTTTGACTAGTGTTGTTTTTTCTTTGTCATTATATCCTTTGACAGTCATATTAGATATTCCTGCAAATTTTGCACTACTTGCATTTCCTTCTATATAGTCCATTTTATATGGTCCTACAATATAGTATTGTTCTTTTTGATTTACATTTACTTTTACATTTTCTTTTGTAGTTTCTTTGATTGGTTCATTTACATTTGCTTTTAAGCTATTTTCATAGTCTTTATAATCTAATGCTTCATTTTTTAGCTTTTCTGCTATATCAATATAAGTAAATACAGAGCCGCTTGTATAAAAAGATTCTCCTATATTTGTTTCTGGGTTAAGCCATATTGCTACTTGCCTTACTTCTTTTGTAATATCTTCTCCTTTTTTGAAACTACTTGTTTGTCCATAAGAAGAATAAATTCCGTCTATTGGTGCTATAAAGTTTTTAGCTGTTATGATATAAGCTCCTGATGCTACAAGTTCTGTATGTTTATCTTTACATACATAGTAAGTATTTGAATAACGTTTTTCTGGTAAAGAAGCCATATGATAGCTTGAACTTACACTTCCTGTTACTCCGTGTAATGCTTTTATGGTTGCTACTAGTTCTTTATTCATATAAATTGGTGTTCCTCTTTGAACACAGTATAGTTGGTAATTGCCTATTGTTGGTATAAATACTTTATTAGTAGTTAATGCTTCTACTTGAAATTTTCCGTTTTGGTAAGCAGCTGGCTCATCATGCGCTCCTTTGATACTACTATTTCCTGCTGGCTTTGAACCATTTATAGCAAGTTGTTCTTTACTAAGACTAATTGTTTCTTGTATTTTTTCTCCTTGAATGCTAAAAAATTTTGTAAATCCTATTACTAGTGTAACTAGAATAAGTGTCATTCCGAATTACAAGAATTCCTAATGTTTTTTTGTTTTTCATGTTCTTTTTTTCCTCCTTTCCTAATTTTTCTTTTTTATTAAAACTTTTCTTTGTATTATTACAATACTAATTGCTAGTATAAATAAAATGCATAATGTTAAAGTACTGTATATTACAATTTTTCCAGTTACTATTGATAATAATATATCTGCATTTGACATATCGTCTTCGTTTTGCATTTTATTTGCAGGGGTAGAGTCTATGTCTTCTAATCCTTGTTCATTATAGCTTTCATAAATTTCTGCATTGTTATTGATAATTGTTCCTATATTTTTGTCTGTAATTTGCATACTTAAGATAAGCGTTACTTCTTTAGTTTCTCCTGGGTTTATTAAGGTATTTTCTAAACTAGTATTGTACACTGTATTGTTGTTATCTGAAATATACCAATCTTTGTTTAGTTCTGAACTAAATTTGGTGTCTTCTGGTAAATAATCTATTATTTTTTTAACATACCCTGGTACTTGTCCTTCATTTGTAACTGCTATTTTGTATTCTACCACCATACTGCTTTTATTTACGTTTTGTCCTAAAACTTCTATTTTTTGTAGTTTTGCATTTTGATAGTTATATACTTTTGTTCCAATTGTTGGAGTTGTTAGTGTAATTTTAGAAATCGTTTTGTCTAATTTTAAGTCAAATTTTTCTGCTACATATAGTCCAATATCAATATCTCTTGCATTACCCTCTGTAATTTTGATGGTGTCTGTAATTCCTGCTACTCTTTGTTTTCCATCTAAAGTAATGTTCATAGATACTGCATCTGAGTTGTAGCTTACACTTACTCCTTGTTTTTGGTATTCTGTAATATTATATTTTCCTGCATCATATAAAAATACTGCTATATATTCTCCTTGTGGTAAGTTATTAAATTCATAGCTTCCATCTTGTTTTGTAGTTGTTGTTTTTTCTTCTCTAATTTCAATATCTTTCACTACTTGACTTCCTGATTTTTGAAGTAGCATTACTTTCATTCCTGCTATTGTTTTTTCATTTTCTTCTCTTGTTCCATTTTTGTTTTCGTCTATCCATGCTGTTCCTGTTACTTTATAACTTCCTGTATTATTTGGTTTATCTGTTCCTTGATTTCCTGTATTTCCTTCATATAATTTTTCATTATATTCTATGGTTGTTTGTATTTTATTAGATTGTTTTGTTTCTATTGCTTGCGATGAAATACTTGCTACATTTTCTACTGTTTTGTCTTTTTTGTCTTCTGGTAATAAGTCAGCTGTGGCTAATACCTTTATGGTTGCTGTTTTTCCTTTTTTGAAAACAGTCCATCTTACTTTTGCTGTATTGTCTAAAGTAGAGGTTTCTGTTTTTGTATTTCCTTCATAGGTGTATTCTAATTTTTTAAAGGTTAGCCCTTCTGGCAATTTATTTTCAAAAACAACTTCATTTGCATCTGCATTTCCTGTATTTTCTACAGTAAATTCATAGGTAATATTTTCAGCTTCTTTTATGTATTTATTTGCCTTTGTTGTTTGTGTTATTTCAAATTCTGGCGTTCCTACATAATAAGTTAATTCATTTGAGCTTACTTTTTCTATTTCTTTTGCTGTAGCAGTGCTGCTTAGTTTTAGTTCTCCTTTATGGTCTTGTACTTCTAGTGTTAATTTTAGACTTTGTAAATAGTCTGCTTTTATTGTTGGTATGGTTACTATTATTTTATGATTTTCTATTTTTACATAATTTGGCTGTTCTTGTTCGTTTTCATCTTGATAATTTGCTGAAGCAATTTTAATTCCTTGTGGTACTTCCATAGATACTACTACATTTTGTAAGTTTTCTTTTGCTTGTAGTACTAATACTGGATATAAAATATCTCCTTTATTTAAAGTAGCTTGTGGATCTCTTGCTAAAGATAATGTCATATTTAGTTTTGTTTGTATTCTATTTAAAGTATAAGTATTTGATTTTATTCCATCGCTTAAGTCTTTTGCTATAACTTCTACTTGGTGTGTGAATTTTTCTAAGTTTCCTGGTTTCATTTTTAGCTCATAACTTACTTTTTTGGTTTCTCCTTCTGGAATATCTCCTATGGTTAATGTTACATTTTTTTCGTTTGATTCTTCATATTGTTGTGTTCCAGATTGATAAATTACATAACTTGCTCCTTCTGGCACTTCTATATTTGCTGTTACATTTTGTGCTATACTATTTCCTATATTTTTAGCACTTACAAAGAATTTTACTATTTGCTCATCTGTTACATTTTTGTTTTCTTCTACATTAGAGCTTAAAGTTACTTCTAATTCTGGTTTTTGGCTTGTTGCAATTCCTAATACTGCTGCCTCTTTTGTTTCTCCTATTGTTGCAGATTCAGTTTTATTATCATAATATACTTTATAGGTTTGATAACTTTCTTTTCCTGAACTTAAGTTTTCTGGTAACTCTACTTCATATTTAAAGCCAATCGTTGCTCCTTTTTCTACTTCCCCTGTTATCATAATTAAATAACTTTTTACGTCTCTTATGTTTTGTGCTTCTTCTTGCCAAGCATTTGCATTATTTATTAAGTCTTTGCTTGCTTCTATATTAGTGCTATAATAAATTTTAACCTTTTGTTTTTCTATTCCTGTTACTTCTATTTTTTTCGTCATTGGCATAGTAAAATTACTGTTTAAACTATTTTCTTTGTCTATTTCTTTGTTTCCTTCTACTGGTAGTCTTCCTAAAATCATAACATTTTCAAGATTATTTGAATAATGGTTTGAAACAATTGCTTCTACTGTAACTGTTTTCTTTTCTCCTTGTGGCTCTATAGTTGCTGTTTGTTTTTGCGCATTCATGCTTTCTATTTGTTTATTTCCATCATAACCTTTCATACTATTAGTTGTTACTACTCCTGCTGGTGCTACAATATTAAGGTCTGTTTTGGCAATTCCTATTTCTTGATTTTGGCTACTTTTTGCTTTTACCCTATTTGTATTTTCGTATAGGTTTGTATTTTGGTTTGTATAATACATTATGACTTGTTCTTTACTGCTTGCTGCAAATTTATTTAAAGTGATATCTGCATGTAATATAATGGTTGCTCCTTTTGCTATTTGCTCATTATATTTGCTTTGGGTTCCTTCTAAAGTAATTTGAATTGTTTTTTTACCATTTTTCTCTATTACTTTTGTTTGTTTTATTTTCATTTCATCTTCTAATAATAGATTGATATCTTTGATTTGTATTTTTTCTACTTTACTTGGTAATTCTATTTCAAATACTGGATCTTTGTATAAAGCTCTTTGTGTATTTGAAGTATCTAGTACTACTCTTATTTCTACATCTTTATTTACTACCATAGTAGATAGGTTTGCTCCTGTATTTTCTATGGTAACTTCTGCTTTGCTTACTGGCTCTGTAAATGGTATTACTTCTTCTACTTTTTCATTTTCTAGAATAACTGTTGTGCTAATCTTAGAAATTTCTTTCATTTGCTCTTTTGTATAGCTTTGATTTGCAGAAATTGCTTTTTGCACCATTATTTTTAAGTTGCCTGCTTGTTGTGGTTTACTTACTCTTATGATAACTTCACTTAAGTCTTGCTCGTTTATTTCTATGCTATTTTCTTCTTTATTAAGAGTTCCTATTAGGCTTCCATCTTTTTTTGTTATTTGTATTGTTCCTTCTTCTCCTAATAGCTGAGTAATTACTTCTTTTTCTATTTTTATTTGTTTAATATAGCTATTTTCCCCTGCTGTTTGTTTATTTTCTTTACTGTCTATATAGTTTTCTGCTTTTGTTTGTAACACTACTTCATCTGTTAAATTTGCATCATTTATTTGAATAGTATATTCCATTTCATAGGTGGTTTCTTTTTTTTGATTTTCTTCTTTTTGGTCATAGTTTGCATAAATTTGACCTTTCGAAATAGTGTCTTGTGTTTTAATAAAAATACCTGTTAAGTTTCCTTTTTGTTCTTTTTCTTCATAATTTACTTGTATTTTTTCTTCTACAGTTTGCTCATTTAGTAAGGTTACTTCTCCTGTTAGTTCTACCTTTGCTTTATATTCTTGTTCTAGTGCTTTTTGATATAAGTCTTCTCCTACATAAATAAAGTTTAAAACATATTCATCTTTTCCTGTTTTAGTCCAATTTAGTTCTTCATTTACTACTTGTATATTTAGTTTTCCTGTAGTTTCTTCATAATGGTAACTTTGATTTTTGCTTCCTGTATTTTGCGTTTTATTTGCAATTACGGTTACTCTTTGTGGATTTTCTCCTTCTATTTGTGGCACTTGCATATTTATTTGTGTTTTTGAAATCGGCAAAATATGGTCTTTTATTTCACTGCTTACTAGCGTTTGCAATAAAACACCATATTCTTCTTCTTGTTTATAAGGTACATATTTAGTTACTTCTCCTGTCATTTGCACTTCTGGATTTGCTTGCCATATTACTTGATTTTGTATTGTTTTTTGAATATCTTTTTCTTTACCATTTTCGTCTATATAAGTTGCTGTAAATATAACATTACTTATTTTTTCTAAAAAGTCTTTTTCTACCTTTTCTTCTTTTTTTATTTTGATTGGTAGCTCTATATATACTTCTTCATTACTTTTTATTTGTTTTAGTTTTACTTGTGTTTTTGTTACTTCTTCTACTGCTGTATTTTGTAAATTTTCTACATCTATTTCATAATTACTGTTTTGTATATTTACTTGTGCATTTTTTAGATAGCCTACTTCATTTACTTTTATTTTTAAGCTTAGCTTAGCTTTTTCATTTATGTTTATTTTTTTACTATAGGTTCCTTCTTCAAAATAGCTATTAAATTCTACATTAGTATGATTTGTTTTGCTATTTTGCTGTGATAAATTTGCTGCTATTACCTGGTTCCCTAAGGTTATCAGATTTGTTCCAACTAGTAATATTGTCATTAGTATTGCGACTATTTTTTGTTTTATTTTCATAGTAACCTCCTAAAATTAACGTCTTGTTTACCATTATACGATATTTTTACTTGTTTTTCAATTGTTTTATGCTATTTTCTACATATTATGTGAATTTTTGGAAAATAATTATTTTTTTATGTTAAATTACGGAAGGCTACGGAAGTTTAAAGTTTAGATTTTTATTTGTGTGTTTTTGTTTTATAAAAGGAAAAAGTCCACTTCTTTTTCTATTGAAATGAACTTTTTTTCTTTATTTTATTCCATCATAATAATACCAATTTTCGCCTTTTTGCCCATCCTTTGGATAGGCAGTTTCTGAAGTAGCAGTTTGTGTATTTCCTGTGTCATTACCTCTTGTATTTGGTTTTGTAACTTTTTCACTTGAATATTCTACTACATTCCATGTAATAGACCAATCTGAATAAACAGATCCTGTTTTTTCTTTATAAGAAACAAATCGAACCCATTTTGTTCCATCTTGATAATAAGTACCGTGTTGGGTTCTCCTTCATTCCTTGCTGAGTTTCAAAAATAGATTTAATCAGTTCTCCAGAACAAGTATATATACCAGATTGACGATCAAAATTAATAGAACTACTTGTCTCTATCCTAGCTGCTTGGTTACTATACCCTGACTTACTAAAAGTAGAATTTTTTGTAACTTGCTTATAATATGTTTCTCCTGGATTTACCGTATATATTTTCCAAGTATGTAATTTTGTAGCTGCAGAAATGCTTGTTTCACTGCTATTTCCTTGTTCATCATATACTTTTACTTTGCAAGTATAAGTTCCCATTGCTAAGCCTGAAATAGTAGCATTTTGTATTACAACATTGGTAGGATTTTCAACGACTATAGTATCTTTTAATACATCCTCTACATAGTATTCACATTTAACTACTTTGCTTACATCTTGTGCATTTACAGTTAAAGTAATGCCATCGCCTGAATATTTTTGTGCTGTAAAAGATATTATTTCTGGTCCTTCGTTATCAAAGTTAAATCCTTCACTTCTCCATATTGCATTTTTTCCAGTTTTAGTTGTTATAAAAGTCCATAAATAATAAGTTCCTGTTAAACCATTTTTAGTAATAATATCTCCGTTTTGGCAAGTATCTTGAAATGTTTCTTTTTCTGGCTCTTTTGTAGAATTGGTCCACTGATATTTTATAGTTTCTACTTTATCTGCTGTTTCGATTACTTTTATTTTGGTAGAATGTTCTTTTTTGTATTCTTCATTTCCATTTGGCTCAAAACTGATAGATGGCATTATTCCTGCTACTTCTACTATTTTACTTGCTGCATATTTTGCATATACTTTTATAACATATTTTCCGTTTTGTTTTGCTGTATATTCTTTTACAATTTCTTGTTTTTCATTTGCAAATTCATAGCTTTCTATTACATGTCCTTCTTGCAGTATTTCTATTTTATTTATTCCATTTTCTTTTTCTTTCGTAGTTATGGTAAATGTTGCACTTTTACTATCTACTGCTAATATTACTTGACTTATTGTTATTTCTGGAAATACTAAATCTTCTTTTTTTCCAAGATATTCTCCTATTTTAGGCACACTTCTATCTAATTCAAAAGCATAACCATCTGTAATTACAATGTCCTCTATTACTTCTGTATTAGACATATTATTTACTATAAATTCATCTAAGTAGTCTTCTTGATTATATTTTATGTTAGTTGCTTTATCCATTTGTGCACTAGATAAAGTAATTGATATCTTTTCTCTTGCTGCTGCTATTTTGTATTGCTCGCTTGCATTTCCTGCTGTTTCAATAATTCCTCCTTGTAATATTACTTGGATTGTTATTCCTGCTAATATCAAAAGTACAACAATTGTTACAACTAGAGCAATTAGAGTAATTCCTTTTATTTTTTCTTGTTTTTTCATATGTATATCTCCTTTTATTTTTAGTCATAATATAACTAAAGTTATTATAGTCAAAATATAACTATATGTCAATAGTTATATTTTGACTTTCCTATAATTAAGAAAAAAGGAGATTACTATGTTAAGAATTAAAGATTTGCGAGAGGATAAAGAAATAAAGCAAGTAGAAATGGCAAAACAGTTAAATATTAGTCAAACAAATTATAGTAAATATGAATTAGGAAAAATTAATATTCCTATTGAGACTTTAAAAAAGATTGCTCTTATTTTAGATACTAGTATTGATTATTTACTTGGTTTAACTGATACTCCTGAGCCTTATCCTAGAAAAAAATAAGAAAAAAGGATCTAAAGTCCTTTTTTCTATTTTTCTTCTTGTTGCAATTCTTCTTTTCCTTTTGTCTTTTCCATATAATAAGGATTTAAAGTTAAAGTAGTATCTGGGTCTAAAGGATCGAATGCTCCTACAATATATTTAGGAGCAATACCATTATTTTCAATTAATGGTGATCCTTTATAAACACTCATGCCATCTTCTATTGCTAATTTTTTTGGAAATTCAAATATAATACTATATCCTCCTCTAAAATTCCAATTTAGCAATTCTGGCATAGAAAATCCTGAAAAAGCCTTACTTCCAAACATACTTTCTTGTAATACAACATTATGTGTAACTGTGGTTTTAGTGGTTACATTTATCAGTCCCTTTTGAAAATAACTTTCTAATATTCCTTTTCTTTTAGCAACATTATGAATTCCAATTACAGTTGCTGGATTATAATACATTTTGGCAAATTGTTCTCCGAATTGCTTATTAAAAAATCCATCCTTTGCAATATAAGATTTGATTGGTTCAATTATATTATCTGTATTTACTCTATATTTTCCATACTCTGTCATATAATCTCTAACCAATCTTTTGATAATATTATACAATTCTATAATTGGTATATGATACTTATTTTCTTTTATAGGCTTTTCTCCTTTAATTGTTTTAATTGCTTCTTGTAATAAATTCATAATATAGTCATACCTTTTTTTCTCTGTTTCTTCTTCTATAAAATTGCATTGGTCTTCTTGTCTTGCCTGTCTTATTTTCTCTTGTTCTTCTTTTGGTAAATTACTCGTACCATTTATTATATTTTTGACTACATTAAAATCTTGTCTTAATTGTTGTTGTATCTCTTGCAATACTTTTACATATAATTTAGGATTTCCATTTTGTTCAAATTCTATACATCTTATATCTTGACTAATCGCTGCTTCAAGGTCTATACTAGCTCTTGGATGCTTTTTCAAAAAATCATAATCTGTTATCATTTTATTTTTTAAACAATAAAAAGCAATTTTATAGCTAAGTAATAAATCATTATTTTGTGCTATTACCTGTGCTACGTTAAATTCATAATTATGATCTATTAAAAATTCTACTACCTTTTGTAAATTTTTACCTTCAAATCCAGCTAATAACTTATTTGTCTCTAATTCATTTACTTTTCCCATAACACTCTTCATATATCGTAAAGCTTCTTCTATGTCTTCATAACATTCTTCTGCTATAAATTCTGATAAACTGCTTGGATTGTGTTCTAACAGTAATTTCATCTTTCTTTTGATTTTTCTATCCCTAAAAAATAATATGATTCCCATTATTTTTTCCTTCCATAATAAATACTCTTTTAAAGTGATATGTTCTTGACTTGTTCCTAATTACCCCAAAAAGGGAAAAGGGGACTGGCCCTTTTTCCCTTTTTTTAGAATTTATTTTTATTTAATACTGTTTTTTTGATAACAACAATGCTGACTCCGAGTAATAATACCACTAATATGCCTAGTCCTAAGTATAGATACTGCTCTCCAAATGGTGGTAAGATGATTACTTGTTCTGCTCTACTTGCATCTGCCTCTGTAGGAAGCTCACTTGGTTTTTGATTTCCTTGTACTGAGTATGCCATTCTTCTTCCTACGTCATTTGAAATTTTTACAATTTCTGCTATGTTTCCATAACTTAGGTCATCTTCTTTATTTTGTGAAGTGATTAACTGTGTTAAAATCAATTGTGTTTCTACATAAGTTTCTTTACTGTCTTTTGTTCCTTTTGTTAATGGTATTAATCCTTTCTTTAGGCTTTCTGTTTGAAGTATTGTGTTTTTCTTTGTTGCTGGGTCTGGTGTTCCTTCTAATTCTGCTTTTACTTCGTCATTTATATATCCATTTCTTGTTAATTCTTCTAGCCTTACTGTTTTCCAGCCCCATTTTTCGTCGTTACTGTCTTCTCTATATTGTAAATTGTTTGCTACATAGTCTACTACTACATCTGATGAAGTTTTTACAATGGTGCCTTTGTTTTGTACTTTTCCTGTATAGTAGAATGTTGTTTCTTTATAGTCTACTTCTCCTACGTTTGTAACTTTAAAGTCATACGTAATTTGGATAGTACTTCCATGCATTAACTCTTCGTCCATGGTTGCTTGTATTAGTCCTTTTTGTTTTGTTACTATACTTTCTATTCTTTCATTGATTGCATTTCTAAAGTCGTCATATCTTGTATAATCACTATATGCATTTTTTGCACTATTTGTTTTTACATTTGGTCCTACTGTATCATAGGTTGTTGTTTCTTTTTCTTCGTTAATGTTATATGGTGTTTTTGATTGCCAAATTAAGTCTTCTACTTTTTGGGTCGTATCAAATAATATTGTTTGGTTTGCTAATGTTATTTTTACATTGCTTACTTGTTTGTTAAGTTCTAACTGTGCTTTTGGTCTTTCTTCTAGCCCAAAGTCTACATCTTGTAAATGATATTGATTATTTACATTGTTTCCATTTTCGTAATCCATTGGATGATTTTGAGAGTCTCCACGATAACCGTTATTATCATAAGTGTTATTTCCTTGTGAGGTTTCTCTGTTGTATTCTATTTCCATACGAATAACTCCTGTTTCTGCTGTCATATCTAGTTTGCTTCCTGATGTATGATTATCTAATTCTTGTGCTAGGTTATTCGTAACACCTCCATAATTGTTACTAGAGTATTTATTTACTGCCTCTCTTTTACTCCATATGTCTTTTGCATCTGATAAGTTTTGTTCATATAAGTCTGATTTATAAATATTGTATCCTATTCCTGCTGTTTCATTTTGTTTGCTGTCATTTGGATCTGTATATCCATAATAGTGTAAGTATCCTGGTCCGCTTACGTCTGTTTGTCCGTTTTGATCAATTTTGGTATTATTGGTATGGTTTGTTTGGTAACTAGTTGATTTGAAGTCTTGTCCATTATAGTGTGTTCCTCCATATAAGAACCTTACAATGTAGTCTCCTGGTGCATAGCCTTCAAATTGGTATTTTCCGTCTGCCCCCGTAGTTGCCACTGCATCTACCCAGCTACTTCCATTCCAAATTTTAGCTATTTCTTCATTTGTTTTTCCGTTTACTACTTCATGTAATTCTACTTTTATATCTCCAACTGTTACTTCTCCTGTTTCTCTTACACCATTTCCTACTAATGCATCTGTTCCATCTGGCTGATGAGTTCTTTTGTCTTCCCATACAACTCCACTTACTTTTCTTATTAAGTTGTCATCTACATAAACTGTTATTCCTCTTGCTCTATCTGTGTCGTCTTCAAAGTGGTGTTCATAACGTCCTTGTGCTTTATCTTCTAATTTTTCTTTGGTAAAGTTACCTGGGTTTGAGTCTCTGTCTATAATTCCTGCATAGTCTCCTGATCCTTTTGTAATTCCATTTGGTAAAGTTGTTCCATCTGCATAATAGGTAGTATATCCATTAATTTCTGATATATTTTGTTTTCCTGCTTCAGTATTACTGTTTTCAATGGATAGTGAGTTTCCTTCTCCATTTACTTTAAAGGTTAGATATACATAACCATTTTCGCCTGTTATAAATTTATGTCCTGCTAGTCCATTAACATATACGCTATTATAGTTACTTCCTAAACTAAATCTTGTATTTGCTGAGTAATTTCCTGTTGCTGATGCATTTACATCTCTGAATTTTCCTGCTCCTGATACATTTTTGTTGCCACTTGTCATAATATCATAGAATTCTTGGTCTCTTACTCTAATGTCTTCTTTATTTTCGTGGTCTCCTCTATACATTACCCATGATAGGTTTGGCATAAAGGTATAGCTTGAGTCAAAGTAGTCTACAATTTCATCTACTTGCATTAGAATACTTTGTGATTGATTTCTTACTGTAATTTTATAGGTTACATAGGCTTCTAATTTATTTTGTCCTGTATACTCATAATCTGATGGATAGATTGGTCTTGTATAACCTTCTCCATAATAGTAGTCATACATTCCATTTGCAATTCTTGATCTGATTTCCCAGAATCTTTGGTCTAAGTCTAGTGATTGTTCATAATCTAAGTACTGGTCACTATCTTTTCCATATTCTATCTCTAGCCTATCTAAAGTATCTCTTTCGCCTTGGGTTAGTAAGTCTCTTTCATCATAGTCATATACTTCAGTTCTTCCATTGATTTTTAAAGTTGCTTTATAAACGTCTTTTCTTAAGTAAATATCTGATTCTTGTCTTCTCCATAAACCTTGGTTTATATAGAATTGTCCTGGATAAATTGGTTTTCTTTCTGTTCCTTCAATTACTTCTACTGTTAAGTCATAATCTCCTTCACGTGCTTCTTTTAAAGTTTCAAATTCTGTATTTGCCGTGTCATGATTAATTCTGAAGATATCGTATACTGGATATAAGTCGTAGTCTCCTCCTTGGGCTTGTGTATAAGATTCTATTTTGCAGTCTTCTATAAATTGTAATTTCATCAAGGTTTCTTCGTCTCCACCTGCAATTTGCTGATAGATTCCTTTTAATTCGTCTTCATCTGGAAATTTCTTATTTTGTTCTATGTATTCTCTTATTTTGGTAGATATTACGCCATCTTGATATTCACTTGTTTGATTTCCTTCGTTATCATATAAGAAGCCATCTATTAGTTGTTGCTCTGTTTGTACATAATCTCCTTGTGGGCTTAAAGTATATCCCATTAAGTCTTTTTGTGTAAAGGTTGCATTATATCCGTTTTTTCCACCTATTTCATTATCTGATGGGTAGTTTTCTGGGTAAGATCCTATTTGTGCAAATTTATTGTCATATGCGTCTCGGTCTTCTGGTTTTTCTGTTCCTTTTGAGTTTACCTCCCAAATTTCGGTATTATAAATTCCTATGCTTGCTTCTACATTGCCACTTCCACCTACTAAATATTCTGTTGGTAAGTATATTTGTCCATTATATTCAAAGGTTACATAGTATTTTTTCATTGGGTCTATTCCTTTAAAGAAGTATTCTCCATCTTCATTGGTATAAGTTGGGTTTACTCTTGACATAATTTCGCCTTTATTTGGATCTGATAATAGCTGTGCTATTTCTCCATCTTCTGTGTATAGTGTTACTTTTACATTTTTTAGTCTTCTATCAAATTCGTTTCCATTTTCGTCTGTTCCTGAGGTATTGCTTACACCATCTGCTAAAGATTCTTTTCCTGTTTTTGAGTCTTCCCATACGTGTCCTCCTAGATCCATAGTAATACTTACTTTTACTTTGTCTAGTTCTATTTCTTCTTCAAAAATCGTTCTTTTTGCATCTGCCGCCATTAACCATTGCATTTGTTCTGCAGATAATGCTCCTGTTTTTATGCATGAATGGCAATCTCTATATCCTATTATTCCCCATATTGGTCCATATTGTCCCCATCCAACTATACCAGGGATAGGGTCTTTATGCGGTGTATCCACATGTGGACTTGCAATTACTGTATATCTTGTTGCTTTTATTCTTGTATATTTTCCATCTGCTTGCATACGCTGAAATTTAATTTTTAAGTTAACAGATGCTATTCTATCTGGGTCATCTTCTGAAAGTCCTGCATTTGGGTTTTTAATAACTACCCAGAATTTTTTTCCTGGCTCTGGATATACTTGTTCTGTTTCATCTACTTTCATATTGTCTGGTTCAAAGTATTCTGGCTCTTTTCCTTCATTTAAATCGTCTTCAAAAACAAATCTTTCTACTTCTATGTCATCTCTTACTTCATTTTCTTCTTTATTATATCCTTTTAGTTTCATATCTGATATTCCACCAAAAGCGATATCTCCATATACACCAGTAGTATAATCTATTGTAAATGGTCCTACTGTAAGTTCATCTTTTGTTTGGTCTACATCTACATATACTTCTTCATAAACAGTTTGATCTTCTGGCCTCATTCCTTTGTCTCTTACTTTAATGTCAAAATCTCCATAGTCTTCTGCTTCTTGGTCATAAGTAGATGGTCCACAACCTGTTGTAGAATTTGCTGGGTCTGACATGATAAGCCCACCATCTAATCTATGAGTTTCTCCTGTGTCTGGGTCTGTTACGTATTTATAGTATAAGTTCCATACTCCAAGTTGCTTATTTCTTGTCCATACTCCTACTGGCTCATCTGAAATAATATAAGCTATTGCTGGTGATAGAGTTCCTCCACCTTCTGGTGTGAATTGTACTGGTGTTCTATCTCCTTCATGTGGCAAAGTAGCACATCCATGAGCACTTGAGAAAGTTTTTCCTACTAAACTTAAAGCCACTTCATATTCTACTTCCCAACCATATCTAAGTCCTACTCCTGGTTGAATACAGTAAATTTCAAAGTTTCCATATAGCGGCAACCATTCTGGGTCTCCTGTTGTTTGTGAAGTATCTTTTATTTCAAAGTGTGGTATATTTACATTATAATTATAGCTCCCTGGGTCTGTTTCTCCTTCTGCTGGCTTTCCTGGGTTCATTTCTTCACTTAGCTTAGATAGCGCTGGCTGATATATTTTATTCATAGATTGTACTAATAAGTTAGAAATTCCTATTGCTATAAAAGCCATTGCTATTATGATAACTACTATTACATATTTTATTTTTTTATTTTGTACCATTTTTTCTCCTCCTTTCCTCTAATTTTTTGTTAAAACTCTCTTTTTAATTTCATAAATTCCAAATCCAATTGCTGTAATGATAATTAATGTTAATGTTGCATATAGAATAATTTGTCCACCTGTTACTACTGCTAAAACAATGTCTGCATGTGATATGTCATCTTCATCTGCTACTTTATTTCCTGGTATTGAATCCATATCATCTAATCCTTGTTCATTATAGCTTTCATATATTTCTGCATTATTATTTAGAGTTTGTCCTATATTTTTGTTTGTAATATTAAAGCTTAATACTAATGTTAATTCTTTACTTTCTCCTGGCATTAAAATGGTGTCTGCTAAACTTGCATTATATACATTTTGACTGCCTTCTGATAAATACCAATCTTTGTTAATTTCTGTATTAAATCTTGCATCTTGTGGTAAATAATCTACTATTTTTCTTGCATATCCTGGTATTTTTCCTTCATTTGTTACTACAATTTTGTATTCTACTATAATAGAACTTTTTCCTATGTTTCTATCTAATACTTCTATTTTTTGTAGTTTTGAATTGTTATAATTAAATACTTTTGTTCCTGCTGTTGGAGTAGTTCTTGTAATTTTAGTAATATATTTATCTAATTTTAAGTCAAATTTTTCTGCTACATATACTCCTATGTCTATATCTCTTACATTTGTATTTGTGATTTTAATAACATCTGTAATTCCTGCTATTTGTTTTTTTCCATCTAACACAATACTAATATCAATTGCATCTGAGTTTAGCTCTTCTGATACTTCTTTTGCTTGATAAGTAGTTAAGCTATATTTTGAAGCATCATATAAGAATATTACTAGATATTCTCCTTTTGGTATATTAGTAAATTGATAAGTTCCTTTACTAGTTGTAGTAGTTCTTTTTTCTTGGTTAGAAGTTGGATCTTTTACTATAGAATTGTCTTTTTTATTGATTAACATAACTGGTACATTGCTTAATAGTTTTTCATCTTCATCACGTTTTCCGTTTTGATTTTCGTCTATCCATGCTGTTCCACTAATTTTGTATCTACTACTTTCTGGGTCTTTTATTGGTTGTTTATGTGCGTCTTCATTGTATTCAATAATATTAGTTACTGTATTTGTTTCTATTGTTTCTAAAGTTCCTACTACTACATTTGCTTTATTTTGTATTGTTTTTTCGTTTTTGTCTTCTAATAAGTCTGCTTTTGCCTTTATTTCAACTTGTGCTGTTTCTTCTGGCTGTAATGCGGTAATTGATGCTACTACTTCTCCTTTTATCATATTAGTAACTTTATCTTGTTTTCCATCACGTGTAATAACAACTTCTTTAAAAGTAATTCCTTGTGGCAAGGTATCTGTTACTTTTATTCCATAAACTGTACTGTTTCCTTTATTAGTTATGTTAAATTTATAGGTAACTTCTTCTTTTTCTGGTATATATTTAGGGCTAGAAGTTAATTCTGATACTTCTATTTTTATTTTTTCTGCTGTGTATTCTGCTTTATTAGAGTATTGTTCTTCTTTTCCTTCTGCTGTTGCTGTTGCCATAATTGAGAAATTTTCATCTAATTTTTTTACTTTTAAGTTTAATGTTATAAATTTTGTTGTTGTAAATGTATCTATAGCAATTTGTACACTATTTGTTTGCTCATTATAAGTAATTCCTGTAGTTGTTTCATTTGTATCTGTAAAACTATCTTTCATACTAGCACTTATATAACTTAAAGCATTTCCTAGCGGAATACTTACTACTACATTTCTTAAGCTTTCTTCTCTACTGATGTTAAAAAGATAAATATTATAAGTTACTTCTTGTCCTTCGTGTAAAACTGCTTCTTCTGCAATGTTTCCAACCATTTTAATAGAAATTGCACCTTTTTGTATACTCATAGTATATTCATTTGATGGTATTTCTCCATTTTGAATTTCATCTGCTGTAATTGTTACTTTGTGAGTAATAGTCTTTGGAAATTTTTGTGCTTCTTCTATTTTCTTTTCTTCTTCTTCTGTTACATTTTCTGGATCTGCTACTGAAAATGATGTAGTATTATCATCTATTTTTAAATAGTAATAAGTATTTTTTGTTTCTCCTGGCTCTAAACTTCCTAATTTAATTGTTTTTTGATCTATTTCTTTGTCTTCTTCAAATCCTACTCCTGCATAAAAGTTTGCAAAGTTTGTATATTCTGGCTTTGGTATATTAATCTTTGCGTTGTTAATTGCTATTTCTCCTGTATTTTGAACAGTTACTTTCATTTTAACAATTTGACCTTCTTTTATTGTTTCTACATTTGGTGCTATTTTTACATCTAATTCTGGTCCCTGACCTGTTGCTATTTTTACAATTGGCGATGTTTTTGTTTCTGCTATGGTTCCTACTGTAGATACATTATCATAATATACTTTATACATTGCATAACTGCTACTATTGTAGCTTAGGTCTTTTGGTATTTCTACTTCATATTCAAAGTCTATTTTTTCTCCTGGTTCTATTTCATAGTTATTTGTTACTATTAAATAAGATTTTGCATTTTCATCTCTGGTAGTACTCCAACCATTTTCTGTATCTTCTAAATCTTTGCTTGCGTCTTCTTTTATTGAATAGTAAATAGTATATTTTTCTTGTGTTATTCCTGTTATTTTTATTTCTGATTTTAAAGGTGCTGTAAAGTTTGACCCTAGCTCCTCATTTGAATCAATTGCTTTATTGTTTTGCGCTGGAAGTCTTCCTAATATAACAACATTTGCTATTTTATTTTCATAGTTATTCATTACTTTTCCTAGTACTGTTGCTATTTTTTTATCTGCATAAGTTTCTACAGTTGCTTCTACATTTTGTGATGATATTGATAAAATACCGCTTTTATTTTTGCTATATCCTGTAATTCCATTTGCTGCTACTATTCCTGTTGGTGCTACAAATTTTGCTTTTGTTTTTGCTTGCCCTTGATAGTTTTCTTCTTTTTCGTTTTCATTTGTATAAGTCATGATAATTTCGCTCTCATTGCTTGGTGTTAATGCTTCTACTTCTATATTGGTATTTAATAGCAAAATAGTTCCTTTATATTCTGCACCTATAGCATATTGTGTTTGTGTTCCTTCTAATGTTACATAAATAACTTGTTTTCCTTCTTCTTTTACTATTTTTGTTTCTTTTATTTCTAGTCCATTATTCATAAGTAAGTTTGTATTTTTTAATTCTACTTTACTAATATAAGTTGGTAGTTCAATTCTTAAACTTGGATTTTTGTATAAAGCACAGTCTAGACTTGAATTGTCTAATACTACTCTAATATTTACATTTTCATTTAAAAGAACAGTAGATAATGCTTTTTCATCTTCTATGCTTATTTGTGCTTTGCTAACTGGTTCTTTCATAGTAATTTCTTTTGTAAAATTTTTGCTTTGTATATTGGTTTTTTGTTCTGCTCCTACTATTATTTTAGTAGCTTCTTTCATTTGTTCTTCTGAAATAGTTTGTGTGCTTGTAAATGCTTTTTGTACTTTTATTTGTATTTTTCCTTCTTGGACTGGTTTTGTTGTTTTGATATGAATGGTATTTACTTTTTTGTCTGTAAGATCTAAAAATAAATTTCCCTCTTCATCTTTTGGTGTTTCTTTATTTATTTGTCCTAATACATTTCCTTGTGTATCTGTTATTTGTATACTTCCTTCTTCTCCTAATATTTTATGGAAAACAGCTTCTTCTATTTTTATATTTTTTGTTATGCTGTTGTTTCCTACTATTATTTGTCTTGTTGCTTCTATTTTTGTTTCTGCTTCTTTTATTTCTATATATCGTGCTGAGTCTTCATGATAAATTTGTGCTTCATAGTTTAAATTATATGTTGTTTCTTGTTTTGTATCTTTTACATAGTTTGCATATAAATATCCTTTGCTTACTTCTTTTGTACTATCAAATGCAAAGTCTACTAACTCTCCTTTTTGTTCTTCTATGATATATGGTAGCATTCCTTCTATTTCTACATTTTCTTCTACTCCATATACTTGCATATTTGCTTTTATTGGTATGTTTAATTGTTCTTTTTGGGTTTTGTTTAAATTTTCTAATGCATTATCATAAATTTCTTTGCCTTCATAGAAGAAGCTTACTAAATATTCATCTTTGCCTTCCATCCAAGCAATGTTTCCTTGTACATCTGGATTATTTTGTGTTTGCAATATTACTTTTCCTGTTTGTTCATCATATTGATAGTTTTGTTTTGTGAAGGCTGCTTCATTTTGACTTCCATTAGTTGCTTTTGTGCTATTTGCTACTACTGTAACTTTTTGTGGTTTTTGCATTTTGATAGTTGGTGCTAAAATTTCTAAGTTAGTACTAGAAATTGGTAATACTACTTCTTTTATACTACTATTTATTTTAGCTTGTATCATAAGTCCATAAGTTTCACCTACTTGATATGGCAAGTATTTTGTAATATCTCCTGTAAGCTCTATTTCTGGCTGCGTGCTCCAACTTATTTCATTTTGAATTGTCTTTTCAATTACTTTTTCTTTTCCGTTTCCTTCTACATAAGTTCCGTTAAAACTTACTTCTGAAATTTTGCTAAACATGTCTTTTTCTATTTTGTCTCTTCTTTTTAAAGTAATTGGCAATTCTATTAACACGTTTTGACCATATGAAATTTGTTTCAAATAGATCTTCCCATTTTGTATTTTTTCAATACTTGTAGTATCTATTTTACTTTCGTCTATTTCATAATTGCTATTTTTTAGTTCTACAATTCCATTTTTTAAATAACCACTTTCTTTTACAGCAAGTTCTATGTATATTTTTCCTCCATCTTTTATACTGTAAGTTTGTTTATGGGTATTTGTTTCTAAATAACTATTAAATTCTATGTTTGCATGTGTTGTTTTACTATTTTGCATTTGTAATTCATCTGCTACTGCTATTACCTGATTTCCAAGCATCAATAAATTACTACCAAGCATAATAGTAGTCATTAAAATGGCTATTAATTTTTGTTTTACTTTCATAAGCCAAAACCTCCAAAATTTTCTCTTAGATATAAGTATTCTATAATATCAATTTTAGCATTTTTACGACTTTTTTCAATGGTGTGTTCCTTCCAAATTTGTCGAATATTGGAAATTCCTTTACGGAAGTTATTTTTCTAAGTTAAATATTAAATTTTTGTTACAATTTTTTTTATTTATTTTTATAAAACTTTTTTGGTAAACATAATTTCTTTTTTTGAAATTTTAGTAACATTTTTTTAAGCTTAGAATATATATATTATAGAGATAAATTAAGGAGGAAAATATGAATAATTCTAATCAAATGGATATGGCTTCATTAATGTCTATGCTTTCTAAAATGGACAAAAATCAATTAGAGCAAGGCTTATCTAAATTAAATCAAATGTTAAGTAGTGAAGATAAGGCAAAGATTATGAAAGAGTTTCAAAAGGGAAAATAAAAATTAAAATGTGAGAGAGGGTAGAATTTATGAGTGATGATATGTCTGATATTATGCAGAAGCTAAATGATATGATAAAAAACGATCAAATTCCAGATAATATTAAAAATATGATGAATCAATTTGGGGCTACTTCTTCTAATAAGAATGATCTATCCTCCTCTGAAAATACTACGGAAAACAATAAAACAGAAGATTTTAATTTAGATATGGGTACTATTCTTAAAATGAAATCTATTATGGATAGTATGAATAAGGAGCAAAATGATCCTAGAGCTAATTTATTAAAATCTTTAAAGCCATATTTAAAATCTAGTAGGAAACAAAAAGTAGATCAATATATTAAATTATTTGGTATGGGTAAAATTTTTGAAATCATGAACCCTATGGGAGGAGAAAAGAAAAATGATGTATAGTTATCCTTTTTTTCATTTTCCCTATTTTAGAAGGTATCCTACTTATCCTTCTTATTCTAGCAACCATGCTATTGTTTCTCCTCCTAAAACTTCTTGTAAAATAGAAAAGAACACTACTTCACAAAAAAAGCAGCCTTTAGAGGCTTGCTTAAATGAAACAAATCATGATGAAATGTTTGAAATTTTTGGTATTAAATTATATTATGATGATATTTTACTTATTTGTCTTATTTTCTTTTTATATCAAGAAGGTGTTCAAGATGATTTTCTTTTTATTGCTTTAGTTTTATTGTTGCTTAGCTAGTTTTAAAGCTGCCCTTTCTCCCTTTTTAGGGGATGTTTCTCTTGCTGCCTATTCTAAAACAAGCTCTCCTTGTTCATCTACATAAGCACATGTTTTGATTTCTTCTTCTAGTTCTTCTTTTTCTATTTCTTTTACTTTATTAGCGATACGAATTTGTGGTGATTCAATAGAGGCTGCTGCTATAATTGCTTCTTTATTTCCTTTTGCTCCTGCATGTGCCATTCCTCTTAAAATGCCAAGTACTACAATGTTTTCTCCTGCTAGCACTTCTGCTCCTGCATTAACATCTCCTAAAATAACTAGGCTTCCCTCAAATTCAATTTTTTGTCCTGATCTTAAGGATCCTCTATGAAATTTTGTTTCTGAGGTTGCTATCTCTTTACTAAAAGATCTTTTTATTCCATGTAGTCCTAATATTTTAGGGCTGTCAAACTTTATTTCTACTGGCAATACTTTTTCTATTGTTTCCTGGATTTGTTCCATTTCCTTATTTTTGAACACTTTTCCTGTAATATAAATTGGTGTTGTATCTTCTTGATATAATTTTTTTAATTCTGTTAATTTTTTCTTTAATTCTTGTAATATTTGTTTTTGATCTGCCTCTTCTTCTATTTTTATAATTGTTTTATCCTTTTTTGTTTGAATGCTAATACTATTTTTCATATATTTCTCCTTTTCTTTTTGAGACAATGGGGACTGTCCCTGTTGTCTCATTTTTTATCTATTTGCTCCTGTGCTTGGTATAGCTGTTACATCTTCTGTTATTTTTTCTGTTCCTGTTCCAAAGTATGCTTTTATAATTTCTTTTGCTGTTGGTGCTGCGTTTCCTCCTGAGCCTGCATTTTCTATTAATACTACTACTGCAATTTCTGGGTCATCATATGGTGCAAATCCTGCGAACCATCCATTTACTTTGTGTGCTTCGTTTGTTTCTGCTGACCCTGTTTTTCCTGCTATGGCCATTTCTAAATCTGAAAAGATATAGTATGCTGTACCTCCTGCTTCACTTGTAACTCCCTTCATTCCTTTTAAAATTAAATCTAAATTTTCTTTTTTTATGTTTACATTTTCTAGTTTTGTATTGTCTAAATTTAATTTTTCGTTTACACTTGTTTCTATTTCTTTTTTATCTATTTGTTTTCCATTTACGTCTGTAATAGATTTTATCAAAGTAACATCTACTGCTTTTCCTCCATTTGCTAGCATACTAATATATCTTACAATTTGTATTGGTGTGTAGTCATTGTAGCTTTGCCCTATAACTGCTGATAAAGTGTCTCCTAATTGCCATTGCCTATTTTCTGTTTGTTTGCAATAGTTTTCTAAGTCTACAATTCCACTAATTTCCCCTGATAGTTCTATTCCTGTTTTACTTCCTAATCCATAAGCTTTAGCATATTTTATAACTGGATTTATTCCCATTTTATATCCTGATTCATAAAAGAAATAATTACAAGATTTTTTAATTGCTTCTGTTATATTTAAATAACCATGTCCATAATGGTTTGAAGTATATATCCAGCAGGCTGGTTTATGTCCTCTTGGATAAATTCCTGTATCGTTAATACGTGTTTGTGCTGTGACAGTTCCTGTTTCTAATGCTGCTGTAGCTACTGCCATTTTAAAAATGGAACCTGGTGCATAGCTTGCTGAAATTGCTCTATTTAAATAACTATTTCCTTTTTCGTATTCTTTTAATTTTTCTTCACTTATTCCTTTTACAAATAGTTCTGGTTCATAGTCTGGATAACTTGCTAGTGCTAATACTTCTCCTGTTTTTACATTCATTACAATAGCTGCTCCTGCTTTTGCTTCGTGTTTTTCCCCATAGGCACCATTTGCTATTTTTTCCATATTATTTTTTAGTGCCTCTTCCACAGCTTTTTGTAAATTAGCATCTATAGTTAATGCTACTGTTGCTCCTTGCATGGCTTCTTTTGTTATATATTCTCCTGTAACAGTTCCATCTACTGACATATCTACTTGCCTTATTCCATCTTGCCCTTTTAAGTATTTTTCTAAGGTGTATTGTATTCCTGTTTTTCCAATAATATCGTTTATACCATATTTTTCTTTATTTTCTTGGTATTCCGTTTCTGAAATGGCTCCTACATATCCTAATACATGTGATGCTAGTTTTCCATATGGGTATGTTACAATTGGTTCTTTTGTAATAGCTACTCCTGGAAATTTATTTTTCTGTTCTTCTATTTGATTGATACTTTTGCTACTTATATCTTTTGCTATAGTGACTGGCTTGATATTACTAAATCCGATTTCTTGTTATTTCATACCTTACTACCATTATTTTTCTTGCTTTTTTAACATCTTCTTCTTGGATATCATATTTTTCTTTTAGCTTTTTAAATGCTTCTTCTGCTGTAGCATTTTCGTCTATATTATTTTCTTTTTTCCATTTGTTTTGCTTTTCTTTTTCTTTATATGTAAAATCATATGGTTCTGTAGTAATTGGTAAGTTGTCAACATATTTATCTTGATTTTTTTCTAATAATTCTATTAATTTTAAAATTGTTTGATTTAATGTTTGATTATCTATTTTGGTTTTATTAAGTTCTAATGTATAACCCATTCTCGTAGTTACTAATTTATTTCCCATTCTATCTGTCATGTCACCTCTTGCTGCTTTTAAGGTAGATTCTCTTGTGAGCCTGGTATTAGAGGTTTGCCTATATTCTTCTCCATGTACTACTTGCAGATTAAAAAGTTGTATTAGTAATACTAAACCTATGATGTAAGTTAGCATAATAACAATATTATATCTTACTTTTTCATTTCTTTGTTTTTTTACTTTCAACCTTTCACCTCTTCTTTTACTCTTAGTTTTGTTTTATTTTAACCTGTGCTTAATGATTTTTTCTTTAAAAATACCTTGTTAATACTGCTTTATTTTTAAATAAGCTTTCTAAATGGCTTCCTACTTTTTGTATAAATGGATATAAAATAATAACTAATACCATATTATAAATCACTTCAACTACTAATATTTTTAAAAAAGGAACTATCTCTAACATTGCATTCCATTTTAATATTTGGAAAGCATATATTCCTATTTCATAAATTGCTGTTCCGCCTGCTACAATAAACATAAGAGTAAGCCTACTATCTTTCGAAAAATTCTTATCGATATATTCTGCTGCAAGTCCTATAATTGCTAACATAAGTCCTGTAATTCCTATTGCTTTTCCTATTAATAAGTCTATGTAAACTCCTATGAAAAGTCCTAATACAACTCCTACTTTTTTTCCTATAAATAAGCCTATAAATAAAATAAATATGACAAACAAGTTTGGCATAACTCCGCTAATTGTAAACCATGTAAAAAAATTTGCTTGTAGAAAATAGAGAATAAAAAAAGTTATTATAATCCCTATAGTACAAAAAATTTTTTTCACAAGTTCACCTTCTTTCTTTTGGTTTATGTTAAGCCATAATTTTTTTATGTTTATTTTTCTTTCGTAATAACAAGTACTGTTTCTAATTTTTCAAAGTCTACTGCTGTTTCTATATAAGCATATCTGTCTATGTTGTTTTTGGTATTTACTATTTGTTTTATAGTTCCTATATGAATTCCTTTTGGGTAAATTCCTCCCATTCCTGAAGTCTCTACATTGTCGTTTTCTAATATAGTTGCTTCTGTTGGAATATAGCTTGCCTTTAATATGCTACTACTTTCTAATGTTCCACTTACAATAATGGCTTCTCTTGAGGTACTAATTACACTACTAACAGAGGTTGCTGTATCTATAATGGTTTGTACTTTTGCTGTATTTTGTGTAGTAGAAATGACATACCCAACTAGCCCTTTATCTGCAATTACTGCCATATCTGGCTTTATACCATCTTTTTCTCCTACATTAATAATAATTGTTTTTGTATAATTATTAATATCTCTATTTATAATGTAAGTTGGTACTGTTTTATACTCTAAATATTTGTCTGTTAAATTAACATAGTCTTTTAAGGTATCATTTTCTGCTTTAATAATTTCTAACTCTCTTAATGATTGTTCTAATTCACTGTTTTTCTTTTTTAATTCTTCATTTTCTTGTTTTAGTGTTTCGATATCTGTAAAAAAGCTATCATTTCCTGCTATTTTATTTTTTAAGTGGGTAAGTCCATTTTGAATTGGCATTACAATACTACTAAAAATATTTTCCATGTATGGAATTTCTTGTAGATCTATATTAGATAAAATTACTACTAATATTAACACTACAATGGTTATAATAATTCCAATCATTCCTGTTTTTTTATTTTTATACATAGCTTAAATAGCTCCTATCTTTTCCTAGAACTGCTTAGTACGGTTCTTAGTTTTTCTAAGTCTTCTAGTGTTTTTCCTGCACCTCTTGCTACACATTCTAATGGTCCTTCTGCTATATATACTGGTATTTGTGTTTTTTCTGATAATAATTTATCAAAGTTTTGAATTAATGCTCCTCCACCTGTTAGTACAATTCCTTTTTCCATAATGTCTGATGCTAATTCTGGTGGCGTTTTTTCTAAAGTTTGTTTAATGATATCTATAATTTTTTCTACAGATTCTTGCATAGCCTCTCCTATTTGTGAAGAAGTAATTTGAATAGTTTCTGGTAGTCCTGTTCCTAAGTTTCTTCCTCTTACTTCCATTACTAACTCTGTCATTAAAGGTGTTGCACAACCTAATTTTATTTTAATTTGTTCTGCTGTTGTTTCTCCTATACTCAAGTTATTTTCTCTTTTTATATAGTTAATAATATCTTGATTTAATTCATCTCCTGCTATTCTTAATGAATTACTAACTACAATGCCTCCTAAAGAAATAATAGCTACTTCTGTAGTTCCGCCTCCGAATGTCTACTACAATGTTTCCTGCTGGCTCCGATACCTCTAAATTTGCTCCTATTGCTGCTGCCATTGGTTCTTCTATTAAATAAACTTCTTTTGCTCCTGCTTGTAATACCGATTCTTCTACTGCTCTTTCTTCTACTTCTGTAATTCCTGATGGAACTCCTACTACGACTCTCGGTCTTCTTGCATTATATCTTTGGCACACTTTTTGTAGCATGCTTTTTAACATTAATCCTGTTGCTGTATAATCTGCAATTACTCCATCTTGCATTGGTCTTATGGCTAAAATGTCTTCTGGCGTTCTTCCTAGCATTTCTTTTGCTTCATTTCCTGTTGCTAGAATAATTCCTGTATTCTTTTCAATAGCTACTACTGATGGCTCATCTAAAACAATTCCTTTTCCTTTTAGCGTAATAATAATATTGGCTGTTCCTAAGTCTATTCCAATATCTTTGTTATTCCAGTTTATAAAACTCATTGTATTCTTCCTTTCTTTAATAAGTGTGCTTTAATACTAGCATATTCATTGTTTCCTATTACTATATGGTCTAATAATTCTATGCCTATTAGTTTTGCCACCTCTTCTATTTTTTTGGTAAATTTGCAATCTTGCTCACTTGGTGTTGCATCTCCACTTGGATGGTTATGAATTAATATGATTTTTGTGGCACTTCTTTTAATTGCCTCTACAAATATGTCCTTTGGCTCTACATGAGCAAAACGACTTCCTCCTAGAGAAATGGTTTGTATTTTTATAATAATATTTTGGGAATTTAATATAACTACTTTCACTATTTCTTTTTTTTCTACTTTTAATTCATCCATTACTAAATTTGCAATGTCTTGGGGATTTTTTACTTTAATTTTTAATACATTGATTGGTCTTGAAATTCTTTTTGCAAGTTCACATACTGCTTTTATTTGTATTGCTTTTATTTTTCCAATTCCATGTATTTGCATAAACTCTTCTATAGATAATTCTTGTAAAAATTCTAAATTATCTTGTTTAGAGTTTTTTTCTTTTCCTAGTGAAAGTATTTTTTGTGCTAGCGTAATTGCACTTTCTTCTTTAGTACCACTTTTTATTATTATCGCTAGTAATTCTGCATTGGATAATGCTTTTTCTCCATACATTTCCAATTTTTCATAAGGTCTTTCTGAAATAGGGAGTTCTTTTACCTTAATTGCCATATTTTAAGTCTTCCTTTCTTTTTATTTGCCCCCTATAAATTTTTTTGAATAAAATTTTTAGATTTTAAATAAAGTTTTTCCCCTTACCTTTTGTTTTATTCATTTGTTCTTAAACTTTTTTATAAATGAAGATGGCAAGCACAATTCCTATAATACTTGCTATATTAATTTTAAAAATTAGTCCAAATGTTAATTTAATAACACTTAAATCTAATTCTATTGGTGAAGTAAACCCAAATTCTTGTCCATAGGAAAGCCATGATAAAAATTCTACATGTGAGGCAAGTTCTCCAAGTAAGCCTCCTACTACAATTCCACTTAATACAAATAAAATTAATATCCATATATTTTTGTCTTTCATTGCCATTTACTAGTTTATATTAGCCTTTTTTTGCTAATATACCCTCCTTTCTTCATTTGTATATTTTTTATGTATGTATTATATACGCTAAAACCATTTTTTTCAAGATGATTAGCTTATTTTATTTAGGTTATTTCTTGACAAAGGTATACATAAAGTTGTATAATGTTGCTTGTATACTACAAATAGAAATGTGGCATATAGGAAAATAATTCTAAAATATTTTTATTTAGGAGGAATTGTTGTGAAGTATGATGTTTTTTTGAAAAGAGTTTCTCGGAAGTATAAGGCAGTAACGGAAAACGGCGAAACTTTCTTTTTTAACCGTGATGGCAATGTGGTTGCTCACGAAAATGCTCGTAAAAATTTACTAGTTATGTATGTACATTATAATAAGATGATTTGGTGCCACCACAATATTGTAGCTGTTGCTATTGCCAAAGATTTTACTTTGTTAAAAAATTACCTTGTTGAAAAAGCCGATGTTGTAGTTGTAAATGGTTTGTGCGGTGCTTGTAACACCATTCAGAGGACTTCTAATATGTTGTTAGAAACAGTGGTTCATCCAAAGTTAGCTTTTCTAGAATATGCAAACTCTCATGATGTTTCTACTAAGTTTCATTATATCGCTCCTATGGGTACGCTCCTTTCTCCGCAGCTTATTTACTTAGATATTGGTCTAACACTTGACCTTGCTTCTTTGATGCAAAGTTCTTCTTCTAATAATGGAAGCTTTGATTATTGTAATCTTTCCTATGGAGTACTTTCTTCTAAGAAAAATGACCGTAGACCTATTAGTAAAACTATTTGCCAAAAGGACTATCATGTCTTTCATTATTTAAAAGAAGAAAATTCTTGGTATTGGGAAGCAGGTTATAATACTGCTGGATCTAATGTAACAAGGCATCAAATTGGATTGACCCAATATGGTACTAACTATCATAGAAGGGTAAAAGTTTCTTGTATTATTCGTAAAAAATAAAGCAACAATTTTAAAGCTATAGACTACGAAAATAAACTTATTTTTGTGGTCTGTAGTTTTTTATTATTATTTTTCTTAAAAAGTGTTTTCTTTTACATTTTTTTATGTTATAGTTGTAGCTACAATAAAATATTTTTCATTTTTCCATATTTTGTTGGTTTCATTCTTGAAACTTTCGTAGTATAATATGATTAAATGATATTAAATATTTGGAGGCTACATAAATTGAAATTTGAAAAGCTAAGTGAAAATAAAATAAGAATTATTTTAAGTATACAAGACTTAACTGAAAAGCATATTGATTTTCATTCTTTTATGGCAAATACTCTTGAATCACAAGATATTTTACTTGATATGCTAGAAGAGGCAAAAAAAGAAACTGGTTTTGATCCAGAAGATGCTAACTTAAAAATTGAGGCTTTAGCAATGGCTGATACAAATTTTGTTTTTACCATTACAAAAGTTTGCCCTGATTTTGAAAAAGAAAAAACTGCTAAAAAGAAATTTACTATTAAAAGAAAGAGTTTAAATCCTTCTTCTTCTACACAAGCCGTATACCATTTTTATTCTTTTGAAGACTTTTGTAACTTTTTACAGTTTTTAGAAGATTGCAATTTATTTGATTGTGTAAAAAATATTGCTGATTCTATTTCATTATATAATTATAAAAATAATTACTATTTATTACTTACTCGGTATTCATTTAGAAGTTATCAACAAAATTAAATTTTATACTGCTATTACAGAGTTTGCAAAGTATATTACAAATTCTAAAATTTTTACAAGTAAGCTAAGAGAGTGCGGTAATTTAATTATGAAAGACCACGCTTTAGATATTGGTTTTAAACATTTTATTAAATAAGATACATATAAAAGAAGATTTTATAGAAAGAACTATAAAATCTTCTTTATTTTTAATATACATAATTTTGTGGATTATATAATATTCCATTTACTCTAACTTCTAAATGTAAATGTGGTCCTGTTGATCTACCAGTTGACCCTACTTTGCCAATAATTTGCCCCTGTGATACTTTTTGCCCTGCCGAAACATTTAATTGGCTACAGTGTGCATATACTGTTTCTACTCCATTTCCATGAGAAATTTTTATCATATATCCATATGTTCCACTATATCCTGCTGTTGTAACAGTTCCTCCTGCTGCTGCTTTAATAGATGTTCCTGTAGGTGCTGCAATGTCTAGTCCTCTATGTCCACTACTACGAATACTTTCTCTGCTTCCAAATCTAGAAGTAATTGTTCCTGAAATTGGTCTTATTAAGCTTATTCCAAGACTTACTTTTTTATTAGATGTTCCTGAAACATTTCCTGAAGAAACAGATGCTACATATGTAGTTTTTGGCTTTGGTACTTCTTCATATAGTTTTGAAACACATTTATCAACAGCGGTAAATTCTTTTGTTTGTGTATCATATTTTTCTACTATTCCAATATCATTTTTATTGTTACTATTTTTCTTTTTTAGCTCTGCTACTACTTTTTCTGCTTCATCAAAAGTAGCTACATATACTTTTTCTTGTTTGTCATCTGTAATGGCATAATATTTATAATATTGTGTACCTGTTTGCGTTACTTTTGCATATATTTCTTCATCATTTGGTGTAATGTCTTTTTTTAGTAAACAAAGTGTATATTCTGGCACAGAATCTATTTGCCTAAAGGCTATTCCTTCTTCTGTTTCTCCTTCCATATACAAATTAATATCGTTTTGTAGTTCTGTTTTGTTTTCTGTATATCCTATTAGTTCTCCATTTAAACTTACAGCATAGGTTGGTTTATAAAAAAATGCTACTGCTCCAATAATAAGAAATACAGATACGATTGTTAGTACAATTATTTTTATAGATGTTCGAAAGAACATGGCAACTTTTTTTATGGTACTAATTGTAAACACTCCCATCCTTTTTAAATTCTTTCTTATTTTATATCATTTTTAAAAATTTTACAAGACTTTTTAGCTATTTTTTATTGTCTTTTTGTTGCTTCCGTAAGTAAAAGTTGCTCCTATACAAAAAAAGAGACTGTTTGTGAAGTGAACCCAAAAAGTCTCTTTTTTATTATTTTAATTTTTTATTGTTGTAATTCATTTTTAACTGTTTGTATTTCTGTTATAGTTGCTTTTTGCGCTGGCTGATAGTATCCTTTTGTTTGTGCTATTTTAAATAATTCATATTGAAAGCTTTCATCATTATTTCTAATTTGTTGTAAAGTTTGTCTTAACTGCATATTTTCTGCTTCTGAGATAGCTGTTTGATATGCTGTTAAATCTGCTTTTACACTTCCTAATATATCATTTACCATTGTTTTTTCGTCCATAACTTTATTTTTCCCCCTTTTCTTAATCATTTAAAAAAGATAATAATTTTTGTTTTGTGTTTAGCGCATCTTGTGCAGATTTTGAAAACACCTGCTTAATTTGCGGATCTACTGCTTGTGATGAAAATGTGTTTAATTTTTGGTAAGCAGTTTCATGTGCTCCTATTAAATGTCTTAAGTGTTGTAATTCAATTTGATTTAAATTTGGCATTTTTACCCTTCCTTTCATTTCATAATTTAACTTTATTATGCTCATTTAGGCTTTTTTTATTCAATTTATTTTATTTTTTTATGTATTGTTTTTCTCTTGCTACTAATAACCTAAAAATGAGACATTGGGGACTGTCCCCAATGTCTCATTCTACTATTTCAAGTCCTGCAAATTTTGCCATTAATCTTTTATGTCCTGATTTTTCAAATTGAATGTCTAGTTTATAATCATCGCCTTCTGGCTCGATTCCTTGTATAATACCCTCTCCAAACTTTTTGTGATAAATATGCCTTCCTACTTGATATTTTGTTATATCTACCTCGCTTTGTGCCTTTTTTTGTCCTAATGAGTTTAAGAAACTTTCTGCTGTTCTAAAGCTATAACTTGGCTCAGCCTTTTTGGTAATAATATTATCTACTGCCTTTGTTGTATATGTTTTTATTTTTCCAGCTAAGCTACTTCCATATTCCCAGTTATATCCTGCATCTTCAAATGTTTCTTTTGTATTTGTTTCAATACTTCCTTCTAGTAAATCATCTGGTATTTCTTTAATAAATGTAGAAATTGCATTATAACTTGTAGATCCAAATATGGTTCTATGTTTTGCACATGTTAAGTATAAAAATTGTTTTGCTCTTGTAATTCCTACATAAAATAAACGTCTTTCTTCTTCTAGTTCTCGTGGCTCTCCTATTGATTTATAACCTGGAAAAATGCCTTCTTCCATTCCTACTAAAAATACTGCCGGATACTCTAACCCTTTAGCACTATGAAGTGTCATAAGTGTAACAGATTCTTCTTCTTCTATTTCATCTAAATCACTAGATAAAGTAATGCTCTCTAAAAATTCTGCTAAGCTATTATCTGCTGATTCTTCTTCAAATTCTATGGCTACTGTTAAAAATTCTTCTAAGTTTTGAATTCTCGTTTCTGCTTCTACGGTATTTTCTGTTTCTAAAGCTTTCGTATAACCTGATTTGTTTAATACTTCTGTTAATAGCTCTGATATACTGTAGCTTTCTTTCTTTAGTCTTAACTCTTCTATCATGTTAATAAATTCTTCGCTGTTTGCTTTTATTCTTTTTAAGTCATATTCTTCTGCATGTTTAATTATTTCGTACATAGAGGTTCCTGTTTGTTCTGATAAAGCTGCTATATTATCTAAGCTTGTTTTTCCTATTCCTCTTTTTGGTTCATTGATAATTCTTCTTAAAGATATGTTATCTGATGGGTTTTGAATTAGTCTTAAATAGCTAATAGCATCTTTTATTTCTTTTCTTTCATAGAATTTAACGCCTCCTACTACTTTATAGGGTATATCTTCTCTTCTTAAAATATCTTCTATTGCTCTTGATTGTGCATTCATACGATACAAAATGACGAAATCGCTTGGTTTTAAGTATTCTTCGATTTTTAAATGCTGTATTTGTTCTACTACATATCTTCCTTCATCATATTCATCTTCTGCTTGGTAAAGCTTTGGCAAGTTTCCTTCTTCATTTTGCGTCCATAGTTTCTTTTCATATTTATTTTCGTTGTGTTTTATTACTGCATTTGCTGCCTTTAATATATTTCCTGTACAACGATAGTTTTGTTCTAGTTTAATGATTTTTGTTCCTGGAAAGTCTTTTTCAAAGTTTAAAATGTTTGTAATATCTGCTCCACGAAAACTATAAATTCCTTGGTCGTTATCTCCTACTACTGTAATATTTCCATAACGTGATGCTAAAATAGATACTAAAGTAAATTGTGCTTTATTGGTATCTTGATATTCATCTACTAATACATACTGAAATTTTTCTGTATAATATTGTAATACATCTAGGTTTTCAGATAAAATTTCTATGGTATTATTGATGATATCATCAAAGTCAATAGCATTATTTTCTTTTAATCTTTTTTGATATAGTTCATATACCTCTCCTATTTTTTCCCTGCGATAATCCCCTGCATATTTGGTTTGATAAGCTTTTGGTGTTAGCATTTCGTTTTTGGCATTGCTAATTTCTGCTAATACACTTCTATCGGTAAACATTTTATCATCTATCTTTAATGTTTTTAAGCATTCTTTTACTACTGTTCTTTGATCTGAAGTATCAAATATTAAAAAAGATGTATCAAAGCCTATTCTATCGATATATCTTCTTAAAATGCGTACACAAATAGAGTGGAATGTTCCCATCCACATTTCGTTTGCTGCATCGCCGTATGATAGCTTCTACTCTTTGCTTCATTTCACTTGCTGCTTTATTGGTAAATGTAATTGCTAGAATATTCCATGGTTTTACATTTTTTTGTGATATTAAATATGCTATTTTATGTGTTAATACTTTGGTTTTTCCACTTCCTGCTCCTGCTATTACTAGGCATGGTCCTTCGGTTTCTATTACTGCTTCTTTTTGTTTATCGTTTAATCCTTCTATTAAATCTTGCATGTTTTATTTCTCTCTTTCTTTAATCTTAACTTGTTTTTTATGTTAACTATGTTATAATGCAATAAGTGGCAATTTTGCCATTATAAACTTTTAGGGATTTATCCTATGCTGAGAAAAGGAGTTATGTTATGGACAATCAAAGGAAGTATCGGCTGTATGTCTCTATCAAAGAATTTTTTACCACAGCCTTTTTATATTTTAAAAAATAGTGCGTTTATAGTTTTTCTACTATTTTTTCTAGGCAATTTTCAATTTCTGTAGCACATTTTTGGTAAGTTGGCATTCCATACCCCCATGGGTCTGATATGTCATATCCTAGTCCTTCTTTTGCTAAAGAAGCATATTCTTTTATAGTATAAATTTTATCTGCTAGTTCAGGATATAAATTTCTTACTGCTACTTTATGAGAGTTTGTTGCACATAATATTAAGTCCATTTCTTCTATTGGTGCATCTTTTATATTAGTTGCTCTATGGTTATTTAAATCTATTCCATATTTTTTCATAACTTCTATTGCATCAAAAGTTGGAATATCTCCGACTTTGTGCATATACTCCACAAGAATATACTTCTATATTACTTCTGTTTTTTTGCTCTACCATTTTTTTTAGCATTGCTTCTGCCATTGCACTTCTGCAAATATTGCCTGTACATATAAACATTACTTTCATTTTATTTCCTCTTTTTCTTTTTACTTTGCATTTTATTCTATCATACCTTCCTACTTTTGGCTACAAAAATCTTTTGAAATATATAAACAATTTGCAATCTCCTAAAATAGAAAAAACTACTCTATTTTTTCCATAGAATAGCTTTTTATGAAAGTATTTTTTACTTTTTTATTTTATATGTGTATATTTTCCTGTTGTTTTATTTCCGTTTGGTACAAATATTAGCTCTCCGTCTTCTTCAAAATATGGGATATCTGTTTTTAGTCCTGTATTTTCTTTGTCAAATTTTAATTTTATGGTTTTATTTTCTTCGTCAATTTCATAGGTTCCACTTTCTTCTTTAAATGTTTCTTCTAATCCTTTATATTCCATTACACATTTATAATGAAATGTATCGTCTTTTTCGAATGTATAAGTTGCAGTTGTTGCAACTCCTTGTACGTCTACTGTTAGTGTCCAAGATCCTAATAATTCTTTTTTTACATTTGTACTAAATACAAAATAGTAAAGCGCTACTATTGCTAAAATTGCAATTAAAACTACTGGAATGATAATTGGCAATACCCTTTTTTTCTTTGTTTCTTCCATTTTTTACTCCCCTTTTTTTATTTTTTAGTTTACACTCTCCCTTTTATGTTTATAATTATTATAAACCTTGTTTTGGTAAAATGCAATATATTCTTAGTTATTGTAAAATAATGCTTGTATATTAGTCAATGATGTGAAACAAATTTATATAAATACTCAAATAGTATTATTAAATTTGTTTCTTTCATTTTATTCACACATTAATTCTGCTCGTTTCTCTTTTGGCGTTAGATATCCTAGTACTGCCATTGGTATCCTATTCGTTCTCTTTAAATATGCTTTTCCTTGTTTTAACAAATCTTCAAAACTGTAGAACTTTAAATAGCTATAAAATCTTTCATTGTCATTTCTATGGCTTCGTTCTACTTTTCCATTATGCTCTGGAGTTCTTGGCCTTATTCTATGATGTCTTATTCCTAGTTCTTTTAACAATTCTTCTAGTGGATGCTTTTTCTTTATATTTGACCTATTGTACGTAAATTCTTCTCCATTATCTGTTTGTATTTCTTCTGGTTTATATCCATAATATTTTATACTTCTATTTACGAAATCTACTGTATTTTCTGGAGTGTATTCTTCATACCAATGTAAAAATTTTTCCCTACTCGCTTCATCTATACATGTATATTGATAGTATCTTTTATCTTTTGGCAATTCTTCTGTTTTGCATTCATTTGGTACATATTTAACATCTATTTGCCATTTCTTACCAATCTCTTTTGGTGTATCATATTCTTGATTATGCTTCTTTGACGTTCCTTTTATTTTTGGTTTATTGTAATATCCTATTTTTCTTAGTATTCTATACAATGATGTTGGTTTTCTTGTATACCCTTTATTTTTCTTTAATTTATACCATATTTCATTCAATGTTATATGTGGATTTCTCCTTATCAAATCTTTTATCCATTTCATTTCCTCTTCCGTATGCTCTCTTGGATGCTTGCTTAATGGTTTATGTGATTTATCTGTTATACTCTCTTTGCTTCCATCATATTTCTTATTCCATCTCCATAAAGATGTTCTTGAGATATGATACTTTCTACATACATAGTCTATATCCCCGCTATTTCTATATGTTTTTACTGCATTTTCTCTTGTTTTTATTTCATGTGGTAAATATCTCTTGGTATTTTTCTTTTCTTGTGCTATACTATTATTCATAAGTGATTCAAGTCCTTTCGTATAATTTATTTTCGCAAATTCAATTATACTACTTGAATCACTTTTTTTCTATATTTTTTGTTTCACATCATTGATTAATATACATATCTTGTTTGAAAATATTTTATTTGTCATATTTTTGTAACATTAGTTAAAATAAAATAGTCCAGTTTTATAACTAACTGAACTACTCTTTTTTTATTTATTAAAATTTTATAAAAACATAATCATAAATAATGGGTAATGTTCTATTCCTAATTCGTCTATATATAAATTAGTGTCATTTTCCATTTTTATATATCTTGCTACTGTTTTGTAGTTTTGTACAATCGAATTTAAAGATTTGGATTGTTTATTTTTGCCTGATTTTACTTCAATTGCTGTTACTGTTCCTTCTATGTTTAGTATAAAATCAATTTCTAATTGGCTCTTTTTTTCGTAATACATAATATCTTGATATCTTGTTTTTAATTCTGCTGCACATACATTTTCAATAATAGCTCCTTCATTAATATATAACTCGTCATTTAATATGTCTTTTTGAATTCCTTGTTCATACATTGACATTAGAAGCCCTGTGTCTCTCATATAAATTTTAAAACAGTCTAAGCGTAAATTTGACTTTAATGGTGCTGCTGGCTCTGTAAGGTTATAGCAATAGTTAATAATTCCTGCATTTTTTAGCCATTCGATACTGCTACTATATTTTCTTTCTCCTACGTTTTGTTCTCCTTCTAAAATATTTACATAGGAAAACTTTTTATTTTTTTTGGCTAGTTGTGCTGGAATGCTATCAAATGTGTTTAATACTTTTTGCCTTACATTGGTTTCTGCATATTTTACAACATCTAGTTTATAATCTTCTATCATTGATTTTTGTAATTGCATTACTTTTCCTAAACTTTTTTCTTTTGTATATTCGTCAACAATTCTTGGCATACCTCCTACTATTAAAAATAGTTTGAATTGTTCATTTAATTGTTTTAGTATATATTCATCTACTGGCTTTTTTTCTTTAAAACATTTTTTCACTTCTAAAATGATATTTTCTTTTATTCCTATTGCCCATAAAAATTCTTCAAAGTCAAGTGGATACATATCTACAATTCTTTCATATCCTACTGGATATGAGGTAATTTCTTTATAATATAGTCCTAGTAGTGAACCTGATGCTATAACATCTATTCTTTTGTCTATTGCAAAACTTTTTAGGGCAACTCTTGCATTAGGACAACTTTGAATTTCATCTAAAAATAACACTGTTTTTCCTGGTTTTATTTCTATATTTGGAAAGGTTACTTCTAGTTTCATAATTAAAGTATTTGCATCTAAGTTTCCATTAAATATGTCTTTTAATGTAGGAGATAAATCAAAGTTTATATAAATATAGCTTTCATAGTTTTCTTTGCAAAATTGTTCTATAATAAAGGTTTTTCCTACTTGCCTTGCTCCTCTTATTAATAAGCATTGTTTATTTTCTTCGTTTTTCCACTCTTCTAGTATTTTTGTTATTTTCCTTTTTAGCATTTTTCACCACCTCTTATTTATATTATACACTTTTCCAAGGTCTTATGCAAGTTTTTACTACCACTTTTGATATATTGTTACAAGTTTTTCCTACGACTTTTTAAGTTTAATTGCAAGTTTTTCTTTTTTAGTTAGCTAACACTTACCATGGCTAGTATTCCTAATAGCAAACCTATAATATTGCCTATGGAGGTCATTCTTCCATGATAGAGTTTATTAGATTCTGGTATTAGTTCTCCTGATACAATATAAATCATTGCTCCTGCTGCAAATGATAAACACATAGCTATTACTGTTTGTGATATTCCTCCTATTAACGCTCCAAAAAATGCTCCTATTCCTGTGGTTATTCCTGATAAAATGACATAAAAAATTACTTTTGATGCTTTCATTCCGCCATTTTTCATAGGTACTGCCATAGATATTCCGTTCTGGTATATCGTGAAGGCATATTGCAATTGCAAGTGATAGCCCTAATTTTAAAGATGCTCCAAATCCTGACCCTATTGCTAGTCCTTCGGGAAAATTGTGAAGCGCTAGCCCTATGCTTACAATAATTCCTGTTTTTAGCAAGGTATTTTTTTGAAATTTTGCTTTTGTCTTAATTTTTTTATCTACTAGTAAGTCACAAAATATCATACTCCCTATTCCTAATAGTATTCCTAAAAAAACTGCTCCTAAGTTAGTTAGTTCAAATGCTTCTGGTAACAAGTCAAAGCATACAATTGCTACCATTAGTCCTGATGCAAAGGCTAAGATGAAGCTTAAAAATTTATGGGATGGATTTTTAAATTTAATTCCGATTAATCCTCCTATTGTTGTTCCAAAGGTTCCAAAAAATAATCCGATTAGTGTAGTTTTTATAATTTCGCTCAAAATAAAAAACTCCTTTAAAATAAAATATAGTTTTATTTTATTTTAAAAAGAGTTTTTTATTCTTATTCTTCTTCATTTCCTTTTAATTTTTCTGCTGTATCTGCTGTAATTAAACTATCTACCATTTCATCTATATCTCCATTTAAAAAGTTTTCCATTTGATAGATAGATAGTCCTATTCTATGGTCTGTAATTCTTCCTTGTGGGTAATTATAGGTTCTTATTTTTTCGCTCCTGTCTCCGCTTCCTACTTGACTTTTTCTAGCATTTGCTACTTCACTATCTTGTTTTTGTTTTTCTTCTTCATAAATCTTTGAGCGTAGTAACTTCATTGCATAGTCTCTATTTTGAAATTGTGATCTTTCTGTTTGGCACTCTGCTACTGTTCCTGTTGGTACATGGATTAAGCGTACTGCTGATGATGTTTTATTTACGTGCTGACCTCCTGCTCCTGATGCTCTAAACACTTCCATTTTGATATCTGCTGGGTTTAAGTCTATTTCTACATCTCCTACTTCTGGTAATACTACTACTGTTGCTGTTGAAGTATGAATTCTTCCACTTGCTTCTGTATCTGGTACTCTTTGTACACGGTGTACTCCACTTTCAAATTTAAGTCTACTATAAGCTCCTTTTCCTGTAATCATGAAGGATACTTCTTTATAGCCTCCTAGCCCTGTTTCGTTTTCGTTTAATACTTCTAATTTCCAATGTTTTTTTTCTGCATACATAGTGTACATTCTAAATAGAGTTCCTGCAAATAGGGCTGCTTCTTCTCCGCCCAGCTCCTCCGCGTATTTCGCAGATGACATTTTTATCGTCGTTTGGGTCTTTTGGAATTAGTAATATTTTTATTTCTTCTTCTAATTTTGGTAATTTTTCTTTATTTTCTAATAATTCAATTTCTGCTAGTTCTTTCATTTCTGAATCATTTAGCATTTCTTTTGCATCTTCTATTGCTTTTTGTGTTTGTTTATATTCTCTATATTTTAATACGACTGGTTCTATTTCTGCGTGTTCTTTCATAAGTGTTTGCCACTGTTCTTGTTTACTAATTATTTCTGGGTCACTAATTTTTTTGGTTATTTCTTCATAGCGTTTTTCTACCTCTTCTAATTTTTGAAACATCTTTTTTTCTCCTTGCTTTTATTTTACTTAATCTTTTAAATTCGTTTTCTATTATACCTAAAAAGTAGCTAATTTTCAAGCATTTTCGTAAAATTTACATTTCTATCCATTGATAGTCTATTTTTAAATCTTCTAATATTTGTTTTTCTCTTTTTGTACAAGTTAGTAAAATAATTTGGTGTTCTTTTGCTTTACTATTTAAAAATAATAATATATTTTTTAATCTTTCATCATCAAAGTAAGCAAATGTTTCGTCTAATATAATTGGCATTTTTTCTTTTGCTATTTCTTTTAACATAGATAGTCTTAATGCTAAATACAACTGGTCTATGGTTCCGTGTACTTAAAATGTTTGCTGGTACATATTCTCCTGTTGGTAGTTCTATTACTAATCCTTTTTCTTCTTGCAAAGATATTTTTTGGTATTTTCCACTAGATATTTGTTTTATAATCTCAGATAAGTTTTGTGCAAATTTTGGTGTTACATTATTTTTCATTTTTTCATATGCTTGCTCTAAAAATTGTTTTGTTATTTGAAAGTTTTCATTTTTTTCTTCTAAAATTTCTAATTGTTCTTGCAAGCTTGCTTGTTCTTCTTTTAGTGTAGTTATTTCTTCTATTTGCTTATTTAAATTACTTTCTTCATACTGAATGCTGTTTAGTTGTAACTCATAGTTTCTTATTTTTTGATTTGATTCTTCTAGTTCTCTTTTTATTTTGTTTTCTTCTTGTAGGTCGATTCTTTCTTCTTCAAATAATTTTTCGTATTCTTGCTTTATTTGATTTGTTTGTATATTTATTTCATTTTGCATTTTTTCTTGTTCTTGTTTAATTTCTTTTTCTTGCTTTTCTACCTCTTGTTTTAATAAATGAATTTGACTTTCAAAAATAGTTATTTGTTCTTGTATTTTTTGTTTATTTTCTTTTTCTTGTTTTTTACTTTCTTCTATTTGTTTTAGTCTTCGTGTATTTTTTAAATAAATAAGTATTATTATAATAATTTCTATTGGAATAAA
>JAAWMH010000024.1 GCA_022798335.1 Clostridia bacterium | reverse complement strand
ATAGCAGAAATCAAAGCAGAACAAACAGTAATGAAGCAAGACATAGCAGAAATCAAAGCAGAACAAACAGTAATGAAGCAAGACATAGCAGAAATCAAAACAGAACAAACAGTAATGAAGGAAGAAATAGTAGAAATAAAAGCAGAACAAATAGCAATGAAACAAGACATAAATACAATGCAACATGATATAAAAGTAATTAAAGGAAAAATAGAAGTAATAGAAGATGATATAGTAGAAATAAAAGTTAGACAAACAATAACAGAACAAAGAATTATAAGACTTGATGCAAAATTAGATGAGAATATGATAGAAACATCAGACATTTTAAAAATGATGATGGATTGGAATAACATAATGGCAAAACAGTTAAATACAGAATTACCAATAGAATAAAAAAGTGGGGCACTATTCTAAAAGGAGGTTTTAAAAATGGACTTTTGGGATAAAGCCCTTTCTTTTATTTTTCCCCCAATTTGTGGAGTATGTGGAAAAATAGGAAAAAGTTATCTTTGTAAAGAATGTAAAGAAGAATTAGAGAAAGAAAAGATTATAGTAAGCAAAATAGAAAAACAACCATCAGAATATATTATAGAGCATTGCTACTTGTTTTGCTATGAAGGAGATATTAGGCAAAAAATTTTACAATACAAATTTCAAAATAAGGCATATTTATCTAAAATGTTTTCTGAATTTTTTGTGAAAAATGAAAAAGTGTGTAGATTTTTAAAAAAATATGATATAATCATTTCAGTTCCAATGAGTAAAAAGAAAAAGTCTCAAAGAGGCTATAATCAAAGTGAACTCATTGCAAAACAAATTAGTAAATATACAAAAATTTCGTTTCAAAATCAAGTTTTAATAAAATATAAAGAAAATCATACACAAAGTACTTTAAGCAAAAAACAAAGATTTGAAAATGTAAAAAATGTATATAAAATACAAAATGAACAAAAAATAAAAGAAAAAAATATTTTACTTTTTGATGATATTTATACAACAGGTGCAACTGTAAAGGAATGTGCTAAAGTATTAAAACAAGCAGGAGCAAAAAATATTGGAATATTAACAGTAGCTAAAGACTTTCAAAAAGTATAAAAATACAAAGGAGGCAATAGAAAAAAAGATGGATGATTTAGTAGAAAGCATATTAGATTATATTAGAGCAGAATATACAGACTATGCCATTATGCTTAATGGTGAGTGGGGAAGCGGAAAAACCTATTTTTGGGATCATAAAATTAAACCTAAAATTGAATCTATGCAAGTAAATGGAAAACGTTTAACAGCAATTTATATGTCATTATATGGTATATCAAATCTAGAAGAAATTAGTAAAAAGATATTTATAGAAACTACCCAGTTAATGGATAAAAACTTAAAAAAATATATGGATGCAAGTGGAGTTGGTAATATTCCAGAATATGCAAAAACAGGGTTAGACATGGCAAACTTTTTTGGAGTTACTCAAAATGGAAATCAAGTAGATTACGCACAGTTTTTTACAACAGATGATAAAGTTTTATGTTTCGATGACTTAGAAAGAGCAAATGTAGATGTTATAGATATTTTAGGTTATATCAATAATTTCGTAGAACATGACCATATTAAAACAATTATTATCTGTAATGAAAAAGAGTTATCTACTAAACTTAAAAATAGTAACCTAGAAATGAAAACTTTTATAGCAACTTACCTTTTAGATAAACAAAATAAGTTAGCTATGAAAACAGATAAACCAATGGTAGAAAGAATTAGAGATACTATTGAATATGTATTTGACAAAGCAAATGACTATGAAAGAATTAAAGAAAAGCTAGTTGGTGAAACCTTCGAATATGCACCAGAATTTAATTATATTATTAGTGGACTTTTAATGCGTTATGAGAGTTATCCAGATTTAATTAGGTTTTTACGAGAAAATACAAATCTAATTACTTCTACATTTAATAAAAGTGGAACAAGAAACTTGCGTATTTTGAAACATGCCTTAAATGACTTCAAAAAAATATTTGATATGGTAAATAAAGCATATCCGAATACAAATCATCGCATTATGCAAACGATGCTTATTTTTACAATTGCTATTTCATTTGAAATTAAAGCAGGTAAAATTACCAAAGATAAATTTATCAACATCGATAGCAATGAAGAATATAAATCTATTTTAGTATCTTCAAGAGTATTTATGGATAATAGGCAATTCTATATTAAAGAATTTGATAATAACTATTATTATAACTTTAAAGCAGAATATCGTTTCTTCAAATTTATAGAAAAATATATACGTACACGTATTTTTGATATGAAGGTTTTTAAAGACAATATGGAAGTAATCCGTAACACTATTGATACTAGTCAATTACCAGGATATAAAAGATTACTTACAGAAGAATACTGGAAAATACCAGATGACCAATTTGATGGCGTTATTGATGAAACCATGAATGACGTAAAAAATGGTACGATAGAACTAATTCAAATTGTAAAGTTATTTGCCTACTTTATATACTTTATCAAAAAAGACTTAATCAGGTATGATATGAGAACTGTAAAAAGTGTATTCTTTAATGGAATGAATATTGCATCACTTACTTCAAGTTATTGTGATAATGTAGAAGAAGAATTATCTACAGTAGCAGTAGAAGATGATATTGCATCAGAAATGCAAGAAGTACTCATTCATTTTAATGAAATCAATATGCAACTAAAAGATAAAATGTATCGTGAAAAAGCAGAAGAAATCTTTAAATGTATTCCAATGAAAATGGAACAATTTTATGATAAGTTTGATAAAGAATGTATGAATGTGCCAATTTTTAAATATTACGATTCTTTCCAAATGTTCCAAAGAATTTCATGTGCAAGTAATGAAGACATGGTAACAATTAAAGAAAAATTAGTAGATAGAGCAAAAAGATTTTCAGAAGATATTGAAGCTGAAATGCCAAGTATTAAAAAGCTAAAACAAATTATGGATGACTACACAGAAGGTAAAATGCCAAGTATTAAAATTGTACTATTACAAGACTTTTCAAAAGCATTAGCTACTATTTTAAGTATGTATCAAGAAACGAATAACCCTAAACTAATAGAACAACCACCAATTATTATAGAAGAATAGAAAGAAATAATGAAACACACCTAAAATTGCTAGAAAAAGTATAACAATTTTAGGTGTGTTTTTATAAATTAATAAGATTAGATTAATATACTTAAATCTTTTCAATAGTTATTTTCAAATTATGTTTTTTAGCAATATCTAATAGCATATTGATACTGTATTTCGTTATACCTGCTTCATAATCTTGAACAGACCTTGTACTTTTCTTAATTTCTTTAGCAAAATCTTTTTGGGTTAACCCAGACCATTCTCTTATTATCCTAAAAATATCTTTAGCCTCATAATTATTGGCAATTAATTTCATAATATAAAATCTCCTTTTCTATATCCACAGTTTTTCTTCTTGACATTATAGTATTAAAAGCTTATACTATAATCGAAACGCACAGAAAAACTGTGTGTTGAAATATAAGGAGGAAAAAGTATGAGAAAAGAAACAAAAGAATCAAAAAAAAGAAAAACTAACAAAGGCATAACTTTGATTGCACTAGTAGTAACAATAGTAGTGCTTTTAATTTTGGCAGGAGTAACCATAACAGTAGTATTAGGAGAAGGAGGCATTATAAACACAGCATTAAAAGCAAAAAATGAAACAGAAAAAGCAGTACAAAATGAGCAAGACCAGCTAAATGAGTTAAATAATTATATAGCAAATGGAAGCTATGGATCAGGAGAAAATAAACCAGGAGGAGAAGTACCAAATCCACCTACGCCACCAGAGCCACAAACACCAACACTCGATGATTTAGTAGGAAAACCAGCAGATGATAGTAAAAATATAGAAGCAGAAGATAGTAATGGAAATAAAATAGTAATACCAGCAGGATTTAGAGTATTACCACACGGAACACAAAGTGAAGAAATAGGAGAGGTTGTTTACAATACTAACCCAGACCATAAGCCATGTGTAGAAGATGGAGTTGTAATAGCAGATAGCAACAATAATCAATTTGTATGGGTATCAGTAAATAATCCAGCAGAAATGTTTGAAGAGATAGAAGAAGAGCAAGAAGACGGAAGCAAAATAAAACGTAATGTAGGAATACTTTATGATTTTAGTGGAACAACTTCAACAAGAAAACCAGTTTATACAGCAAATAGTGGTTATAGAGAGCCAGATGCCGTAACATATTATGATAATACAGCAAGTTATTATAACAATGCAGGAATAACAGGGGTAAGCAATAGTACAGAGTTTAAAGCACAATTGCAAAGTGAATTTGATAGTATGAAAGCAAGTGTAGAAAGATATAAAGGGTTTTATATAGGAAGATATGAGACAGGAGATTTAAGTAAAACGCAGGCAGTAGTAAAAAGAAATAATACTGATATAGAAAATCAAAATTGGTATGTACAGTATCAAAAAAGTAAGACGATTGCAAATGGAGGAAAAGTTATAAGTAGTATGATATGGGGATGCCAATGGGATGCAACATTGAGATGGTTTCAAAAATCAAATGATGAAGAAGTAAAGAAATTTCCAACAGATAGTACAGGAAAAGGAAATTATGCAGGAACACAAATAGTAGGAAATGAGGTAATTCCAACAGGTTTTTATAATAATTATAAAGTAAACAATATCTATGATATGGGAGGAAATGTATATGACTGGACTCTAGATGCTTACAGCACCCACAATCGTGTATATCGTGGAGGCAATTGTAGCAGTTTGCCTACAAACCATCCAGCTTCTGCTCGTGGCTTCAGCTTTCCGGACCGCACTTATCCCAAAACTCGGTAGCAGACTCTCACTTTATGTAGCACTGTAAGCAGCAAAGAGCATAGTCCTCACAAACGCAAAAAGGCACATTTGAAAGAGAAACATCATATAAAAATCTATTAAAGATGCTCAAATTTTAAAATTCTGAAAAAAATGTATAAAAATTTCCTTTTAAAGAAATAATAAAATATTCCGAAAAAAACAAAAAAACTTGACTTTTCGGAATATAAAAGTAATTACAGGAATAAGACGTAGCGGAAAGTCTAAACTTCTAGAAGAATTAAAAAGATATATTATAGACACAATAGAAAATAATAATATTATTCATATCAATTATAATTTGCCAAAATTTGAAAAGCTAAAAAATTATAATGCTTTGATAGAGCATATTGAATCAAATTACAAAGAAGAAAAAGAAAATTTTATTTTAATTGATGAAGTACAAATGTGTGACAACTTTGAAAAAGCAATAAATGGATTTCACGCAGAGGAAAAATATGATATTTATATAACAGGTTCTAATGCTTTTTTAATGAGCAGTGATTTAGCAACTCTATTTACAGGTAGAACTTTTAATATAGAGATATATCCATTTTCTTTTAAAGAGTTCCAAGAATATTATAATTATAAAGATATACAAGAAGCATTTGAAAAATATGTGTATGAAGGTGGGATGTCAGGTTCATACTTGTATAAAACACAAGAAGAAAAATTGCAATATATAAAAGAGGTATTTAATACTTTAATAGTGAAAGATATTAAACAAAAATATAAAATAAGAAATACAAATATCATTCAGAATTTGACTGATTTTTTAATGGATAATATCTCAAATTTAACATCTTCTAACAATATTACACACATTTTAAATTCAAACAATGTCAGTATAACAGATAAAACTGTTAATAATTATATAGAATATTTGTGTAATGCTTTTGCATTTTATAAAATAAAAAGATATGACATAAAAGGTAAGAAATTTTTAAGTACGCAAAATAAGTATTATTTAGCAGACCAATCTTTTAGGTATGCAACGCTTGGTACAAATAGGCTGGATTATGGGAGAATTTATGAAAATATTGTTGCAATAGAATTACTAAGAAGAGGTTATGAAGTCTATGTAGGTACATTATATAAAAAAGAAATTGATTTTGTAGCGCAAAAACAAGGAAAAAAGGTTTATATTCAAGTAGCAGATGATATAACTAATGAAAAAACGTTTAAAAGAGAGATAGAATCGTTATTAAAAATACAAGATGCATATCCTAAAATGATAATAGCAAGAACAAAACATGATACTTATCAATACGAAGGTATTACTATAGAGGACATTGCTATATGGCTAAGCAAAGAAGATGAATATATAAAAAAGCCCTGACTTTACTCAAATTTTAAAATTCTGAAAAAAATGTATAAAAATTTCCTTTTAAAGAAATAATAAGAATAGTTTAAAAAAATAAGAAAATTTAAATTATTTGAAAATATGGGGAAAATAAGCCCCTAACTTTAAAAGGAGGTAATATTTTGAAAGCAACAGGTGTAGTAAGAAGAATAGACGATTTAGGAAGGGTTGTTATACCAAAAGAAATTAGAAAAACACTTCGTATTAAAGAAGGTGACCCATTAGAGATTTTTACAGATAAAGAAGGAGAAATCATCTTAAAAAAATATTCTCCAATAGGAGAACTAACAGAATTTGCAACAGGCTATGCAGAAACTTTAGCCAAAACAACAGGGCATATTGCATGCATAACAGATAAAGATACTGTTATTGCAGTATCTCGGTGGTTCTAAAAAAGAATTTTTAGAGCAAGACATTAGTGAAGAGTTAGAAAGAATTATGGATGATAAAGAAAAATACACTAGCAAAGAAAATAATGACTTAGCTATTCCAATTACTAAAAACGAAAATAAAGAAAGAAGATATAATTCACAAGTAGTATATCCTATTATTTCAGATGGAGATGTAATTGGTAGTGTTATATTACTATCAAAAGATAATAACACAAAGATGACAGAAATAGAACAAAAAGTAGCGCAGTCAGCAGCTAGCTTTTTAGGAAGCCAAATGGAAATTTAAGAAATGAAAATAAAGCTATATTGTAGAAAGAAAAATGTAACTTTAGCGTAATATTACTGTAATGAAAATGTAATATAAAAAGACTAAAAAATGCTTGATTATTTCGTAGAAGTATAGTATAAATAATGTGAAAGATGATTTAAGACGTGCATACAAAGGAGGAAAAACAATGGAATTTTATGAAAATAATGTAGGAAATGGTGCAAATCAAGCAGCAAGTCAAGGAGTACCAGCAGAAATTAATGTGTGGACAAAAATGAAAAACTTCTTATTTAAAGAAATTACAGTAACAATGACACCAAAACAAGAAAAAGTATTAAGAGAAGTACATGATTTTTGGCATCAAGATCTTAAAGATTTTTTGTTCCAAGAAATAACAATAGTTGATAATATTACACTATAATAGATAATTATTTTAATAAAAAATCGATTTTTAAGAATAAAGGTATAAAAAAGTACCTTTATTTTTTTATACTGTTAAGTTCATTTGTTTTTTTCAAAAATAGCTTAAGAATACTTGAAAATTATATCTTTTTGATATAGAATGATGTCGATTAGGGTATACTAATTAAAAATAGAATGTAAAAATACATTCAAATAAGGAGGAATTTTAATTATGTCAGTAAAAATAGGTATTAATGGTTTCGGAAGAATTGGAAACTTAACATTTCAAGCAGCACTAAATAAAAAAGAGGTGGAGGTTGTTGCAATAAATGATCCATTTATTACAGCAGACTATATGGCTTATATGGTAAAATATGATACTGTACATGGAAAGTTCGAAGGAGAGGTATCTTCAAAAGAAGGAACCTTAATTGTAAATGGAAAAGAAATAAAAGTATATAATGAAATGGATCCTAAAAATATTCCTTGGGGACAAAATGAGGTAGATATTGTATTAGAATGTTCAGGTGTATTTACAACAATAGAAAAAGCAAATGCACATTTAGAAGGAGGAGCTAAAAAAGTTATTATATCAGCACCATCAAAAGATGCGCCAATGTTTGTAATGGGAGTAAATAATGAAGAATACACACCAGATATGAACATAATTTCAAATGCATCTTGTACAACAAACTGTTTAGCACCACTTGCCAAAGTAATTAATGATAATTTTGGAATCAAAGATGGATTAATGACAACAGTTCATAGTACAACAGCAACACAAAAAACAGTAGATGGAGCATCTAAAAAAGACTGGAGAGGAGGACGTGCAGCAGCGGCTAATATTATTCCATCTTCAACAGGAGCTGCAAAAGCAGTAGGAAAAGTAATTCCTAGCTTAAATGGTAAATTAACAGGTATGGCATTTAGAGTACCAACAGTAGATGTATCAGTTGTAGACTTAACATGTAATTTAGAAAAACCAGCTACTTATGAAGAAATTTGTACAGTTATGAAAAAAGCATCTGAAAATGAAATGAAAGGTGTTATTGAATATGTAGAAGATCCAGTTGTTTCTTCAGACTTTATTCATGATGAACACACTTCTATATTTGACGCAACAGCAGGAATTAGCTTAACAGATACTTTTGTTAAATTAGTTGCATGGTATGATAATGAATGGGGATATTCAAATAAATTAGTAGATTTAGCAATTTATATTTCAAACAAATAGTATTTATTAAAAATAGTTTCACAATTTATTAATTTATAAACATAATATTAATAAAGAAAAAGTAGAGGTGGTAAATATGCAAGAAAACATAAAAATACATGGGATTTATAAACACTTTAAAGGTAACTTATACATGGTAGAAGATGTTGCAACACATAGTGAAACAAGAGAAAAGTATGTAGTATATAGAGCTTTATATGGCGATACAGAACTTTACATTAGACCTTACGAAATGTTCTTAGAAGAAGTAGATAGAGAAAAATATCCTAATGTAGAACAAAAATATCGTTTTGAGCTACAAAATATTGAAAGTATAGCTAAAAATTTTAAAGAAAAATAATAAATTAACAATTGGTATATAGGAAAAGTCTAATGATTTTTCCTATACCAATAGGGTTTATAGGTAGAGCCTTAAAAACCTAAATAAAAGATATAAGGATTGGATTTTAAAATGAACAAAAAAACAATTCGTGATATAGATGTGCAAGGGAAAAAAGTGTTTGTACGTTGTGATTTTAATGTACCAATGAAAGATGGTATTATTTCAGATGATAACAGAATTCAAGCAGCACTTCCAACAATTCAGTATTTAGTAGAAAATGGGGCAAAAGCCATTCTTTGTTCCCATTTAGGAAGACCAAAAGGAGAAGTAAACCCTAAGTATTCTTTAAAACCAGTAGCAAAAGATTTATCTGAAAAATTAGGAAAAGAAGTTAAACTCGCAGAAGATATTACAGGAAATAGTGCAAAACAATTAGCAGAAACCTTAAAAGAAGGAGAGGTTATGCTACTTGAAAATGTGCGTTTCGATGCAAGAGAAGAAAAAAACGAAGAAAGTTTATCAAAAGAATTAGCAAGTTTAGTTGGCGAAGATGGCATCTATGTTAATGATGCTTTTGGAACAGCACATAGGGCACATAGCTCAACAGAAGGAATAGCACATTATGTAGAACAAGCAGTTGCAGGATTTTTAATGGAAAAAGAAGTACAAGAATTAGGTAGTGTACTAGAAAGCCCAGAAAAACCATTTGTAGCAATACTTGGTGGAGCAAAAGTTTCTGATAAAATAGGTGTTATAGAAAACTTACTAGAAAAGGTAAATAAAATTATTATTGGTGGCGCAATGGCAAATACCTTTTTAAAAGCAAAAGGTTATGAAATTGGAAGCTCAGTTTATGAAGCAGAGAAATTAAATGAAGCAGAGCGCTTAATAAAAGCAGCAGAAGAAAAGAAAGTAGAATTAGTACTTCCAATAGATGGAAATATGGCACGAATTCCAGAAGGTGCAGAGCTAACAGTAGATGTTATTGAAAATGCACTCAAAAAAGAAACAGACATTACAAACATGATAGAAGAAACTACAAAAGGTTTTAGTATATTAGATATTGGAGACAAAACTATAAAAATGTATGAGGAAAATTTAAAAGATGCTAAAACAATTTGTTGGAATGGACCTTTAGGGTATGCAGAAGCACCAAGTTTTGCAAAAGGAACACAAAGTGTAGCAAATATAATTGCAAATAATCATGCAAAATGTGTAATTGGTGGAGGCGATTCTGTAGCAGCAGTGAAAAAGATTAAGAAAAGAGCAATAGAAAATGGAGAAGATCCAAAACAATTTGAAAATATATATTTATCTACTGGTGGAGGTGCATCACTTGAATTTTTAGAAGGAAAAGAGCTACCAGGAATAAAAGCCTTGGAGGATAAATAAATGAGAAAAAAAGTAATTGCAGGAAACTGGAAAATGAATATGCTTCCTAATGAAGCAATTTCATTTATTGAAAATATAGCACCAATGGTAAAAGACACCAAAAATGAAGTAATTCTTTGTGTACCATATGTTGATCTTTTTTATAGTTTATTAACTAGTCAAAACACAAATATCAAAATAGGAGCTCAAAATATGCACTGGGAAGAAAGCGGAGCATATACAGGAGAAGTGTCAGGAAAAATGTTACAATCAATAGGTGTAGAGTATGTGGTAATAGGGCATTCTGAAAGAAGGCAATATTTTGCAGATACGGATGAAACAGTAAACAAAAAAGTAAGGGCAGCACTTGCAAATGAGTTAAAACCAATTATTTGTGTTGGAGAAACTTTAGAAATAAGAGAACAAGGCAAACAAAATGAAGTAATTACAACCCAAACAAGACTTGCTTTAGAAGCAGTAGAAGCAAGCAAACTAGAAAATGTACTAATTGCTTATGAGCCAATTTGGGCAATTGGAACAGGAAAAACAGCAACAGCAGAAGATGCAAACAGTGCTATAAAAGCAATTAGAGGAGAGGTTGCTAAAATTTATGGTGAACCAATTGCAAGCAATTTGACTATACTATATGGAGGAAGTGTAAAAGCAGACAATAGTAAAGAACTATTTGAAACTTCTGACATTGATGGAGGTCTAGTAGGGGGAGCAAGCCTAAAAGTAGAAGAATTTGCTAAAATTTGTTTGTCAGTTTAGGGACGTACCTTAAATGACCAAAACTGTCAGTTAGGGGATACACTTAAAAAATAAAAAAGGAAAAATTTATGCAAGTTTATTAAACTTTTTAGAAGGCAAAAAGTGTACACCATTTATTGCACCATTAGACGTTGCACTTTCCAAAAGTAAACAAGATCATAAAATATTTAATGTAGTACAACCAGACGTCATGGTGGTTTGTGATGGCAGTAAATTAGAAGATGGCAAAAAAGTATTTGGAGCACCAGATTTTGTAGTAGAAATTTTATCTCCATCTACGAGTAGAAAAGACCAATTAGAAAAGCTAAACCTTTATTTAAAATATAAAGTAAAAGAATATTGGATTATAGACCCAGAAAATATGTGGGCATGGCCATATATACTAAATGACCAAGGAATATATGAGTTAGAAAGAGTATATGACTTAAGCCAAGAAGAAGTTCCAATAAAAATATTAAAAGGCTACAAAATTAATTTAATAAAAGAAAACAAAGAATGGCTAAAAATAGAGGATACAAAATTAACACAAGACAAATAAGAAAACTAAAACCAAAAGGAAAAAGGAAGGATATAAGACAATGAGAAGAAAACCGATGATGCTAATGATATTAGATGGATTTGGAAATAACGAAAACGAAAAAGCAAATGCAGTAAAATTAGCCAATACTCCTAATATAGATAAACTAATGAAAACTTGGCCAACTACTAATATTTATACAAGTGGCTTAAATGTAGGGTTACCAGATGGACAAATGGGAAATTCAGAGGTGGGTCATACCAATATTGGTGCAGGAAGAATTGTTTACCAAGACTTAACACGAATTACAAAATCAATTGAAGAGGGAGACTTCTTTAGCATTAAAGAATTTTCAGATGCAATAGAAAATTGCAAAAAATATCATTCTAAATTGCATATTATGGGATTACTTTCAGATGGAGGAGTGCACAGCCATATAAGACATTTATTTGCTCTTTTAGAATTAGCAAAAAGAAAAGACTTTGAAGAGGTTTACGTCCATTGCTTTTTAGATGGAAGAGATACACCACCAGCATCTGGAGAAAGCTATATTGCTAAATTAGAAGAAAAAATGAAAGAAAAAGGTGTTGGAAAAATAGCCACTATTTCGGGAAGATTTTACGCTATGGATAGAGACAAACGTTGGGAAAGAGTGGTGAAAGCATATAATGCTTTAGTAAAAGGCGAAGGAGAAAAAGCAACTTCTGCAATAAGTGCAATTGAAAGTTCTTACCAACAAGAAATTTTTGATGAATTTGTATTACCAACAGTAATATACAATGGAGAAGAACCAGTAGCAACTATATCAAATCATGATTCTGTTATCTTCTTTAACTATAGACCAGATAGGGCAAGAGAAATTACAAGAAGTTTAGTAGATTCAGAGTTTGATGGATTTGAGACAGAAGAGTTAGAATTACAGTATGTATGTTTTACGCAATATGATGAAACAATTCCAAATGTAGAAATAGCATTTAAGCCAGAAGTATTGAAAAATACTTATGGAGAATATGTAGCAAGTAAAGGATTAACACAACTAAGAATTGCAGAAACAGAAAAATATGCACATGTTACTTTCTTTTTTAATGGAGGAGAAGAAAAACAATATGAGGGTGAAGAAAGAATTCTAATACCATCTCCTAAAGTAGAAACTTATGATTTAAAACCAGAAATGAGTGCATATGAAGTAACACAAAAAGTAGTAGATGCAGTTGAGCAAGAAAAATATGATACTATTATTTTAAATTATGCAAATCCAGACATGGTAGGGCATACAGGAAGTTTAGAAGCAGCTATAAAAGCAATAGAAACAGTTGATGAATGTGTACAAAAAGTAGTAGATGCAGTGCTTTCTAAAGATGGACTAATTATAATGACTGCAGATCATGGGAATGCAGAGCAAATGATAGATTATAAAACAGGAGAACCACATACTGCACATACCACAAACCCTGTTCCATTAGTTTTAATTGGAGCAGAAGGTGTAAAATTAAAAACAGGTAAACTTGCAGATTTAGCACCAACTATGCTAGAACTTATGGGGTTATCAAAGCCAGAAGAAATGACTGGTGAAAGCTTAATAGAAAAATAAAAAAGAAAGGGAGAAAACAAAAAATGAAAGATTATTTAGAAATTGAAAGTGTAAAAGCATTAGAGGTATTAGATTCAAGAGGAAATCCAACTGTACAAGTAGAAGTTGTACTAGAAGGAGGTTTTTCAGGTGTAGCAATGGTTCCATCAGGAGCATCAACAGGAAGTTTTGAAGCAGTAGAACTAAGAGATGGAGATAAAGACAGATATTTAGGAAAAGGCGTATTACAAGCAGTTAAAAATGTAAACGAAATTATTAGCGAAAAAATAGAAGGTATGAATGCTTATGAGCAAGCTAAAATTGATAAAGTAATGATAGAATTAGATGGAACAGAAAATAAAGGAAAATTAGGTGCAAATGCAATGCTTGGGGTATCACTTGCTATTGCAAAAGCAGCAGCTAATTCTTTAGGAATGAGCTTATACAACTACATAGGTGGGGTTAATGCTAAAGAATTACCAGTGCCAATGATGAATATTATGAATGGTGGTAAACATGCAGATAGTAGCTTAAGTGTACAAGAATTTATGATTATGCCAGTAGGAGCAAAAACATTTACAGAATGTATGAGAATGGGTGTAGAAGTATACCATAACTTAAAGAAAGTATTAAAATCAAAAGGATATTCAACAGGTGTTGGAGATGAAGGAGGATTTGCTCCAAACTTAGGAAGCGAAGAAGAAGCAGTTGAATTAATACTAGAAGCAGTAAAACAAGCAGGATACAAACCAGAAGAAGATATATGCTTAGCATTAGACGTAGCTGCAACAGAAATGTATGATGAAGCTAAAAAAATAGGAAAAGATGGTTACTATTTCTGGAAAACAGATGAATTTAAAACAAAAGATGAAATGGTAGATTTTATTGTAAATTTAGCGCAAAAATATCCTATTATTTCAATAGAAGATGGCTTAGCAGAAGAAGACTGGGAAAGCTGGAAAAAACTAACTGAAAGAATAGGAGATAAAGTACAATTAGTAGGAGATGACTTATTTGTAACAAATATTAAAAGATTACAAAAAGGAATTGACAATAAAACAGCAAATAGCATTTTAATTAAATTAAATCAAATAGGAACTTTAACAGAAACATTAGATGCTATAGAACTTGCTAAAAGAAATGGTTATACTGCAGTAGTTTCTCATAGAAGTGGAGAAACAGAAGATACTACTTTAGCAGATGTAGCAGTAGCAACAAATGCAGGACAAATTAAAACAGGTGCACCATGTAGAACAGACCGTGTGGCAAAATATAACCGTTTATTAAATATAGAAGCAGAACTTGGAGACGTAGCTATATATAGAGGTAGAAAAGCAATAAAATAAAAAAAGGGACTGATAAGTCCCTAAATATTGGGGTATCGCCAAGTGGTAAGGCATCGGACTCTGACTCCGACATTTCCTAGGTTCGAATCCTAGTACCCCAACCATATTTCCCTTATAAGAACAAAATCATTTACTTTATAGGGGGATTTGCAGTTAATATAAGGTTTTAATTTTATTACAACTCACATTTTTAAAAGTTGCAAAATTATGCAAAATGTGGTATTATTGTAGCATAGCTTTATACTTATAGATATATTTCCTTTGGCTTTCTAGTCAGTCAATGACTAGTTAATCATAAAGACCACAAACAACCTAAGTTAAGGAGGAAAGAACTATGCTATGGATTATTCTTATTGCTTCAGGTATCGCTGCTTTCATTGCATTCTTCTGTATGTGTGTTGATATTTGGGAAATGGAATGGTACGATTTGAAAGAACACGGAATTAAGTTTGTAATTTGCCTTGCTGTATGCTCGATTGCTTGGGTTTCTTTGGAAGGGATTTATATTTTACGGTACGAAGAAAGCAATCAAACGGCTGAATACAATCTTGTTGCTTTACAAGACTACAGTCAAATCAAAGGGCAAGGCGCGGGTGGATTATTTTATGTTCATATATCTATTGATACTGTGGAAGTATATTCGTACTACTACCAGTTAGAAAATGGTGGATACAAGCAGGGTAAAATAAAAGCCCAAAGTGCTGTTATCTTTGAACAAGACGATAGCACACCTCATATTCTTGTAACTACTGTTGACGTAAAAAATAAAATGCCTAAATGGTTACAGATTATTTTGACATTTGGTTTTCCAAACAAGCAGTACAACACATACGAACTCTATGTTCCAAAAGGTAGCGTAATACAAGATTTTGTACTTGACTTACAGCCATAGCAAAACAAGAAAACCTTACGAGCTAAATGCTTGTGAGGTTTTCTCGTTTTATATACAATAGTCTGTAATCTTAGTAATACCAATAAGTATATAAAGGTATAATAATACAAAAAGATAACTAGATACTACTTTACATTGTTTCTAATAGATGAATAAAAGAGCTGTTAATGGTAAAAATAATATACAAAAAGGAGAATATTGTATGTTTAAGCCAACAGCTATTTATTTTGAAAAAAATATAGAAAACTATCCATTAGGAAAAGAACTATTAGAAAAATATAAAGATACTCCGAAAATTGAAATAGAAAATCATAACAATATAGAAGAAATGAGAAAAAAAGAAAATTCTGAATTTTTAAATATGAAAAGAAATCTTATTATAGGAGTTCGTAAAACACATAAGTTTGTAGAAAATCATAAAGTATCAGATTATCTTGTACCATATACTTCCTCAGGTTGTATTGCTAGTTGTATGTATTGTTATTTAGTGTGTAATTACAATAAATGCGCTTATATGAGGCTATTTGTAAATAGAGAAGAGATGCTAGAAAAAATAATAAAAACGGCTAACAATTCACAAAAAGAATTAACATTTGAGATTGGAAGTAATAGTGATTTAATATTAGAAAATACAATAACAAATAATTTAGTGTGGACAATAGAAAATTTTAAAGATTCTAAGAAAGGAAAGTTAACATTTCCAACAAAATTTTCACAAGTGGATAGTTTACTTTTATTAAACCATAAAAGAAAAGTAATTGTTAGAATGAGTGTTAACCCAGAATATATTATAAATCATGTAGAATTTGGAACCTCAAGACTAAAAGATAGAATAGAAGCAATTAATAAATTAGTAGAAGCAGACTATGAAGTTGGAATACTAATTGCGCCAGTGATATTTTTAGAAAATTGGAAAGAGTTGTATCATGAATTGATAATCTATTTAAAAGAAAATTTAAGTAAAAGAGCACAAAAAGAAGTATTTTTTGAAGTAATATTTATGACCTATAGTTATGTTCATGATGCAATTAATAAAGAAGCATTTTTAAATACCATATCCATATTTGACAAAAACAAAATGACAGGAAGAGGAAAAGGAAAGTATATGTATAAATCAGACTTAAAAAGTGAGGGAGAGGATTTTTTTAGAAAAGAGCTAAACCAATATTTTAAGGGAAACAAAATTTGGTATATTGTATGATTGATATATATATAAAGGCAATGTAAAGAAAATAAAAGTTGAAAAGTTATGTAAACTGTGATATGATAATAGTATGAATTTTTTGATGCAAGCTACAAACATGACTAAAAAATGGAGGAAACGAAATGAACATTCTTATGAATCTGTCTATACTGTTAGTGCTAGGGCTTGTCATATGGTTGATTTATGAAGGGATTATGCAAGCTTACTATGACACATTACGGTATGAAACGTTTTCGGACACTGCAAAGGTATGCAGCAAGAAATATGAGGAAGAATATATTACTACAAAGATACTTCCTGTTGGAAAAGTAATGGTTCCTCAAATTCATTGTCATGATGAAGAATACAATGTATATCTTATGTACCGCGGAGAGAAGCACTGCTTTAATAACAAAGACTTATATAATTTGGTCAATATTGGCGATAGTGTTTGCATCTTAGTACATAAGGGGTACAACAAAAAGAATGAGCTAAAAAATGTATACCTTAGCGTTAAGCAGTAGTATTCGTGCCGTTACAGTGACTTCTGTAACGGCACGAATTTTAATTATGACAAAAACTTCGCAATAATTTCTTGATTTTTAATTTTTAAGTGATATAATAAATAATACGCAAAAAAATGATGTGTAGTCTTTAGTATGATGAAAAACAAACTAGGAAGGCAAAAAAAGATTAGACGTTATTTTTATGTTTTAAAAAGCAAAAGGAGGAGTAAAATATGAGCGCACAAAAAGAAGAAGTAAAACAAGCAGAAAATATAATAGTAGAAGAAAATACAAAACAAGAAAATATTTTAGGTACAGAAAAAATAGGAAAGTTACTAAAAAAATTTAGCATACCGTGTATTATTTCTTTATTAGTAAGTTCACTTTATAACATAGTAGACCAAATATTTATCCGGACAAGGAGTAGGGTATTTAGGAAATGCAGCAACCAATATTGTATTTCCACTAACTGTTATTGCAACAGCATTTGCACTATTAATAGGAGATGGAGCTGCAGCAAATTTAAGCTTATGTTTAGGAAAAAAAGATGAAAAAAGTGCAAGTAAAGGTATTGGAAATGCAGTAGGTATGGTAATTATAATTAGTATTTTATTTTTAGTAATAGGTTTGGTATTTAGTGAAGGTCTTTTACAGTTATTTGGAGTTACGCAAGGGTCATACACTTATGCAAAAGGATATATGTTTTACATTGTTTTAGGATTACCATTTTATATGATTACAACAGCCTTTAATTCTATGATACGTGCAGATGGTTCTCCTAAATATGCAATGATAAGTACTTTAGTAGGAGCAGTTATTAATATTATTTTAGACCCAATTGCTATTTTTGTACTAAAATGGGGCGTAGAAGGAGCAGCAATTGCAACAATTATAGGACAAGCAGTATCAGGTATTATTTCATTGTGTTATTTAAGAAAATTTAAAAGCATAAAATTAAATAAAGAAAGTATAAAATTTCATTTTAAAACGATTAAAAATGTGATATTATTAGGTATATCTAGTTTCATAACACAAATTTCTATTACATTAGTTATTATTGTTTCTAATCAATTGCTTGTAAAATATGGAGCAGATTCAAAATATGGAAGCGATATTCCACTATCTGCTTTTGGAATTGTAATGAAAGTAAATCAAATTATTAATTCTATTATTCTTGGAATTGCAATAGGAGCACAACCAATTTTAGGATTTAATTATGGCAGTAAAAAATATGATAGAGTATTGCAAACATATATAAGAGCAATAGAAATAGGGTTTATTATAACAATAATTGGAACACTTATTTTACAAATATGTCCACAATACATTATTAATTTGTTTGGACAAGAAAATGATTTATATAATGAATATGCTAAAAAATGTTTTAGGTGTTTCTTAATGCTTATTATTTTAAATAGTTTCCAAATTACAACAGGTATTTTCATGCAAGCAATTGGAAAATCTATTAAATCAGCTGCAATATCACTTTCAAGGCAAATTTTATTTTTAGTACCAGCAATGTTTATATGGTCAGTAACAGGTGGAGTTGAAGGAATTTTATTTTCAGGACCAACAGCAGATGGGCTAGCATTTTTAATGGCAGGAACTTTAATTACATTTGAAATTAGAAAAATAAAGAAAATGCAAAAAGCAGTAGAATTACGCACATAAGTAAGAAAGGAGAAAAATATGGTAATTACAATTGGTAGAGAATATGGTAGTGGAGGAAAATATATTGGAGAAAGGTTAGCAAAGGAGCTAAATTTAAAGTTTTATGATAAAGAAATTTTAGAAAGACTCTCTAAAGAAGAACATATTGATATAGAGCTTTTGAAAAAAACAGATGAAAGCAATAAAAATAGTTTTTGGTATACTTTAGCTATGGCATCTATGTCTATATCTGATAGTGTAAATACTTTAACAGATCTGCCAATGAGTGATAAATATTTTGTATCAACCTCTAGGTTAATTGAGAAAATAGCAAAAGAAGATAACTGTGTTATTATAGGAAGATGTTCTAATATCATATTAAAAGATAACAAAAATGTAGTAAATGTATTTATTTATTCTCAAGATGAAAAATTTAAAATAAAGCGTAAAGTAGAATTTGATGGAATTGATGAGAAAAAAGCAGTTAGAATGATGCAAAAAAAAGATAAAGAAAGATCAAGCTATTATCATTATTACACAAATGAAAAATGGGGAGCAAGAACAGGATATGACCTTTTAATAGATAGTTCTAAATTAGGAATAGATGGAACTGTTAATTTAATAAAACAATATGTAAAAGTGAGACATTAGGGACAGTCCCCAATGTCTCACTTTTTATCTTCTATTTTAATTTCTTTAAATAAACAATTCTAGTAAATCCAAATAGAATAGCAATTGTTGCTATTATGCAAACAAAGAAAGTAGTATAATTTCCGGTTTGAGGTAGTGGATTTGGATCAACTGTATTATCTGGTTTTTTAGGCTCTTCATAAGTAATTTTTACTTTTGGAGAAACATCAGAGGTAACAGTTTTCTTTTCTCCATCAGGCGTTTCAAAATCAATGTCAACTTTTGTATTTGTTGGTAAAACTTCATTTAAAACTTGCTTTTGAACAGTATCTTTTAGTTTTAATTTATAACTTAAGGTAGCAACCTCTTCTTCTTTTAATACAGGAATAGTCCAAGTAATACTATTATTATCTGTAGTATCTACTTTATCTGTTACAGTTCCAATATTAGGTGCTACACTATGCATAAAATCAAAATTGTCCATAATTTTTTGTGGAATATAGTCTTTAACAACAATATTTTTTAAAGAGTTATCTTTTACATAGGTAATATCGTCATAAATATCTCCATTAATGGTAGTATCTAAGTGGTCATAGTTAATAAAGTAAAAATCACCAGCAGTTGGATTGTTTTTAGTTCCAAAAATTTCTTCTGCTAATTCTCCATATGTCATATGACGATCTCCACCTTCTACAAGAGGAGCAGAAGTATTTGGTACATTGCTTTCATTTAGTCCCATTAAAACAGAAAAAATATGATATCCTTTATTTTGAATAGCTTGTAATTTCTTCTTTGTATTAGCTGCATTAGAACCAGAATAAGAAAGCGTATTTTCTGTATCTAATGATAAATTAGGAACTCCATCTGAAATTAAAACAATATATTTTTCAGATTCTGTACTATCTGAAAAATTAGCTTGCGCTAAATCTAAACCAGCTTCAATATTGGTATAAGGACCAGTTTCATTAGAGTAAGAAGTAACTGTATTTTTAATAGTTTCTTTAGTATCAGATAATGGTAAAAGTAAAGTGGCATCACTTGTAGTTCCAAGAGCAAGACTAACTCCGCCAGGTACTACAGGATCTATACTTGAAAATCTTACTACACCAATTTTTACATTAGAAAAATGTTCAAACAAAGAATCCACAAAAAGATTTGCTGTTTGTGTAACATATTCCATTTTTGTTTTATTTAGATAGGTTTTTGTCATACTGTTAGAATTATCTAACACTAAAAAAAGTTCAACTGGTTTTTCAATAGTTTCTTTTTTAGCAGTATTCGTAACAGTTAGTGTAATTGTTAATTCCCTTTTTTCACTATCAAAATATGTTAGTTCTTTTTTGAAATGTCCCATTCCATTTAAGTCCATTTCACAAATACTTTTATCTACTAATTCTAGTGTAGTTTTGCTACTTTCTATGGTATTAGCATCTGCTGCAAATACAGTACTACAGCTAAGAAATAGAATAATAAATAAAGTTAAAAAAGATAATATTTTAGTCTTCATCATTTTTTAGGCATCCTTCCTTTTATAAAATATTTTTACTATAAAGTCATTTTCTTATATTATACCTCGATAAATGTCGTTTTTCAAGGCTTTTCATATTACAATTGTATGACATTTATATTTTACAAAATGTTATAGTATGATATAATAAGGGAAAAAAGGAGAAGACTAGTGGAAGACTTAAATCAAATACAAGATGTAGAACAGCTCAGAAAGCTAAGTATAGAAGAAAAAGAAGACCTAGCGCAAGAGTTAAGGCAAGAACTATTAAATGTAGTTTCTAAAACAGGAGGACATTTAGCCTCTAATTTAGGAGTAGTAGAACTTACCATAGCACTTCATAGTGTATTTCATACACCACAAGATAAAATTATTTGGGATGTAGGGCATCAAACCTATATTCATAAAATGTTAACAAAAAGAAGAAACAGAATGGATACTTTAAGAAGTTTAAATGGACTTTCGGGTTTTCCAAAAGCATCAGAGTCAGAATATGACTGTTTTGAAACAGGGCACAGTAGTACCTCTATTTCAGCAGCACTAGGAATGGCAAGAGCAAGGGATATTCAAAAGCAAAATTACCATGTAATTGCTGTAATTCGGAGATGGGGCTTTAACTGGAGGAATGGCCTTAGAAGCGCTAAATGATGCAGGATGTAGTAAAACAAATTTGATTGTTATTTTAAATGATAATGAAATGAGTATATCTAAAAATGTAGGAGGCATTTCTACTTTTTTGACAAAACTAAGAACAAGAAAGGGATACCAAAAGTCAAATGCGTATATTAAAAAAGTGGTTAAAAAATTACCAGGAAATGCAGGAGATGCGATTATTCATTTTGTAAGAAAAGTAAAAAATGGAATTAAACAACTAGTAATTCCTAATATGTTTTTTGAAGAACTTGGATTTTGCTATTTAGGACCAGTAGATGGACATCATATTGAAAAATTAGAGGGGATTTTACAAAAAGCAAAAGAACAAAAAGGACCAGTTCTAATTCATGTATTAACCAAAAAAGGAAAAGGGTATATTCCAGCACAGACTAACCCAGATAAATTTCATGCTACTTCTAGTTTTAATTTAGTAACAGGAGAAAGTAATAGTAAAAAGAAAGAAGATTATTCTAAAGTATTTGGCAAAACATTAGTAGAACTAGCAAAAGAAAATGAAAAAGTAGTTGCCATTACTGCTGCTATGAAAGATGGAACAGGACTTAGTGAATTTGCTAAGCAATTTCCAGAGAGATTTTTTGACGTAGGAATTGCAGAACAACATAGTTTAACAATGGCAGCAGGAATGGCAAAAGCAGGAATAAAACCAGTGGTTTCTATTTATTCATCTTTTTATCAAAGGGCATATGATCAAGTAATTCATGATATTGCAATGCAAAACTTGCCAGTTGTTTTATGTGTAGATAGAGCAGGAATTGTTGGAAATGACGGGGAAACGCATCAAGGTGTTTTTGATTTAGCTTTTTTTAACTTAGTACCGAATTTAAAAATTATGGCACCAAAAGATTTTGAAGAACTAAAACAAATGTTAAAGTTTGCAGTAGATAGTAACTTTCCAGTGGTAATTCGTTATCCAAGAGGAGCACAAGAACCTAACTGTGAATTTAGGGAACATGCACTAGTAGAACTTGGAAAGGCAGAGATTATAAGAGAAGGAAAAGACCTTACCATTTTAGCAATAGGAAAAATGGTAGCAAAGGCAAAAAAAGTAGCTGGGGAATTAGAAAAAGAAGGAATTTATACAGAAGTTATTAATGCTAGATTTCTAAAACCATTTGATAAAGAGCTTCTTATTTCTTCTGTTTCTAAAACAGGAAAGCTAGTTACCATAGAAGATGGAATAAAACAAGGAGGCTTAGGAAGTATAGCAAGTAGAATTTTAATAGAGGAAAACATGCAAGATAAGTGGGGAAAAGCATACCGGCTACCCAGATGAGTTTATAAAACATGGAAAAGTAGAAGAAATTGAAAAAATATATAATTTAGATGTAGAAAGTATGAAAAGCGATATTTTAGACAATCTTTTTAGTAAGGTTAAGGAACAATTTATTACGAATTTGCAGTTTTAAATTTGGTAAATACAATACAAAAAGTAAAGGAGCTAGTTATGAATAAGCAAGAAATTGTAAAACAATTTCCAAAACAAGAAGATAAATTATTAATTAGTAAAGTTTGGGATAAATTAAAATTTACGCAAACTAGAAATCAGGTACAAACTACTGAATTTTTAAATGATTATGAACAAAACATTGTAACAAAAATGTTACAAATGTGTGGAGAAAAAAACTATAGGTTAGAAGGTGGCTATAACGAAGCAGAAAGAAAAATTTTATTTTTCTATCCAGAGAAACTACAAGCAATTTTTGAGAAAGAAAGAACACAAAATGAGCTAATTACACAAACAATAAAGGTAATTTCTATTATTTTACCAGAAGAATTACAGCAAGAATATCATCATAGTCAGTATTTAGGTGGCATTATGAAATTAGGCATAAAACGTGAAAAAATAGGAGATATTCTTGTAAATACAAAGGGAGCAGATATTTTAGCACGAGAAGAGATGGCAAAATATTTGTATCTTCATTTAAAAGATTTAACTAGATTTCAAAAAAGCGAAGTTTTGTTAAAAGAAATTAACGATTTAACATTTTGTATAGCAAAAAAAGAAGAAATAGCTATATTAATACCACAAATGAGATTAGATGTAATTGTAGCTGAAATACTACATTTATCTAGAAGCAAGGTAGACGAAATAATTAGTAGCCAGAGAGTATTTGTAAATTATGAATTAAAAGTAAAAAATGCTTGCTTTTTAAAACAAGGAGATATTTTAAGCATAAGAGGAAAAGGAAAATATGAAATAGGGCAAATACTTTCAAAGACAGCAAAGGGAAAACTACGTTTGCAGATACAAAAGTATAGTTCATAAAGATAGGTGATATTTTTGGAAAGAAAAATTTTACATGTAGACGTGAATAATGCATTTCTTTCTTGGACAGCAGTAGAAATGCTAAAAAATGGAGCAGAAGTAGATATAAGAAACATTCCTGCTATTATTGGTGGAGATGAAGAAAAAAGAAAAGGAATTGTACTTGCTAAAAGTATTTTAGCAAAAAAGATGCGGCATTCAAACAGCAGAACCTATTTATTTTGCTAAACAAAAATGTCTGGATTTGCAAATTTATAAAAGTAATTTTAAAGTGTATTATCAATATTCTAATGATTTATATGAGTTACTTTGTAAGTATACAGACCAAATAGAACGTTTTTCAATAGATGAGTGTTTTTTAGATATTACCAATTTTATACCAAAGGGAAAAACAGATTTGCAAATAGCCTGCGAAATTCAAAAAAGAGTAAAACAAGAATTGGGTTTTACAGTAAATATTGGAGTAGCGCCTAATAAATTACTTGCTAAAATGGCATCTGATTTTGAAAAGCCAGATAAGGTTCATACTTTATATAAAGAGCAAATTGCCAAAAAAATGTGGCTATTGCCAGTAGCAGAGTTATTTATGGTAGGAAAAAGAAGCTTGCCTAAACTAGAAAAACTAGGGATTAAAACAATAGGAGATTTAGCAGCTACTAAAAAAGAAGAAATGATAAAACTTTTCGGAAAGTTTGGCAAAATGATATGGGAGTACGCAAATGGCATAGATGAAGAACCTGTAAAAGCACAAAAAGAAGATCCAAAATGTATTGGAAATTCTATTACTTTGCCAGAAGATATGACAAACCTAGAAAAGATAGAAGAAATATTGTTAGCACTTACAGAGCAAACTACATATAGGCTAAGAAAAACACGGACTACTTACAAAAGTAGTAGGAGTTCAAATAAAAACTAAGGATTTCAAAAATTATTCACATCAAAAAACTTTAGCTACTCCTACTAATAGTACAAAAGTTATTTATGAAAATGCAAAACAAGTATTAAAAGAGTTTTACCATAAAGAGCCTATTCGCTTAATTGGAATTAAAGTAGATAAACTAGTAACCACAGAGGCGCAGCAAATTTCTTTGTTTGATACACCTAAAAACGAAAAACAGCAAAAGTTAGATACTACATTAGATAAACTAAAAGAAAAGTATGGCTATCATAGTGTTACTAGAGCAGGTCAAATGAATATAGACCAAATGATGGATTTTAAAGATGAATAAAAAATTATGTAGAAAAATGTAAAATAATAAAAAGATTGTACATATAATATATTAGTAGTACTTAAATTTTGAGTATTACTAGGAGGTGCAAAGAACATGTACGAAGAAAACGAGAAAAAATGTATTATTATATGTAACAACGAAGACAAGAAGAAAAGAAAAAATAGATGCTGCATAGATATTATTATTTTTATATTATCTATTCTTTTAGGAGCTACTTTAGGTTTAATTATTGGAGCTATTCCAGTAATTGCCGCTATTATTTTAGCAGCCTTACCAGCATTTATTATATTAGCAGTAATCCTATTAATATTAATTATTATAAGAGCAATAGAACGAGCATGTAATAAAGATAAATGCATTTAACCTAAGATAGGCTATATGTGGCTGTAATGGCTGCATATAGCTTATATTATAGAAATTTAATAGCCAAAATAAAAGAGCAAATTATTAAGAAAAAGTGCATTTCTTGACTTCAATTTGTATTTTGTGATATAAAAAAAGAGTAGTAAAATAAAACAATTGCTATAAATGATACATAAAATATAGAAAATAAAAGTCAGGTGGGATTTGTAATGAAACAAGAAGTAATACAAATTTTAACAAAGTATAAGCAAGAACACATTTTAGACTACATAAATTTACTAAATGAAGAAGAACAAAAGAATTTAGAAAAACAAATTTTAAAAATAGATTTTGAGCAATTGCAAAAATTATATGAGCAAAGTAAAAAGCAAGAAATGATAGAAGAAGGAAAAATTGAACACATTTCTTATATTGATAAACAAAAGTTAGAAAAAACAAAAAAAGAAGAATTAGAACAAATAGGAAAAACAGTAATTACTTCTGGAAAATATGCAGTACTTACTATGGCAGGAGGGCAAGGAACAAGACTTCGGGCATATAGGACCAAAAGGAACTTACTGCTTACATACAGCAAAAGGACCTAAATATATCTTTGAAATTATAGTAGATACTTTAAAACAAGCCAAAGAAGAATATGGAGTTACTCTTTGGTGGTATATCATGACAAGTAAAGAAAATCATGAAGAAACAGTAACATTTTTAAATAAACATGAGTATTTTGGATATGATAAAAATAAAGTAATATTTTTTACACAAGGAGAATTGCCTTTAATTGATACAAATGGTAAATTAATAATAGGAAAAGACAAGCAAATTAAAGAAGCAGCAGACGGAAATGGTGGCATTTATGAAGCAATAGCAAAAGCAGGACTTATTGAGCAAATGAAAAAACAGCAAATAGAATGGATTTTTATAAGTAATGTAGATAATATTTTATCTCATTTTGTAGATCCGCTATTATTAGGACTTACCATACAGCAAGAGAAAAAAATAGGAGCAAAATCGGTAGCTAAAACAAATCCAAAAGAAAAAGTAGGCGTTTTTTGCAAAATGAATGGCAAGCCCAAAATTATAGAATATATTGATTTACCAGCAGAAATGGCAGAAGAAAGAGATGAACAAGGAGAGCTACTTTATGGAGAAGTAAATATAGCAAATTACTTATTTCATCTACAAGTATTAGAAAACTTAGCAGAAGTAAAACTTCCTTTTCATGCAGCTTTTAAAAAATCAGGTTATTTAACTAAAACAGGAGAATATAAAGAGGCACAAGAGCCAAATGTATATAAATTTGAAGCTTTTATCTTTGATGCATTTGCAAGAGTAAAAGATATTGCTATTTTAAGAGTAGATAGAAAAGAAGAATTTGCGCCAGTAAAAAATAAAGAAGGAACAGATAGTCCGCAAACAGCAGTAGAATTATATAATGCTAAGTTTAAAATAAAATAATTTATAGAAAATTTGTAAAATAAAAAAAACTTACAAAGATATGATAATTTTAGGAGATAAAGTCTCTTGTATACTAAAATATAAAAGGAGAGAATAAATAATGGAAAAAGTAATTGGTTTAGTAATGGCAGCAGGAACAGATGAAGCTATGAAATCTAAAAAATCAAAATTAGCACAAGAATTATATGGAAAAGCAGTAATTAAAAGAGTGGTAGATTCTTTAAAAAAAGCAGGTATAGAAGATATTGCTGTTATTGTAGGTGAAAATAAAGAAGAAATACATGAAATTTTAAAAGAAGAAGTTACTTATTTGTACCAAGAAAAATGCTTAGGAACAGGTCATGCTATTATGCAAACAGTTAGCTATTTAGAAAAACAGCAAGGAAGAGTTGTAATTGCAAATGGTAATATACCACTAGTAACACCAGAAACAATAGAAAAATTAGTACAAAAAGCACAAAAAGAGCAAGAAGCAGCAACAGTATTAACAGGTATTATTAGTGAGCCAACAGGCTATGGAAGAATTATTAGACAAGATAATAAAATTGTAGAAATAATAGAAGAAAAAGAACTAACAGGGGCACAAGCAAATTTATTAGAGATTAATGCAGGATTATATTGTTTTGAAATTCAAAAATTATTAGATATTATTGGAAAGCTAGAAAAAAGTAGTATGGGCTTATACTATTTAACAGATGTTATCAAAATGTTATCTGCAAAAGGTGAAAAAATAGGAGGAGTTTTAGTAGAAGATAATACTGAAATATTAAGATTAAATACAAAAGTACAATTAGAAATGCTTTCTAGAATTTTAAGAATTCGTATTAATACAATGCATATGAATAATGGTGTTACTATTGAAGATATGAATACAACTTATATTTATGATGATGTAGAAATTGGAATAGATACTGTTATTCATCCGAATACTACAATAAAATCAGGAGTTATTATAGGAGAGGATTGCAATATAGGACCAAACGCCTATATTCGTGAAGGCTGTATTTTGGAAAATAAGGTAAAAGTAGGAAGTTTTGTAGAAATTAAAAAGGCAATTATTCGAGAAGGTTCTAAAGTACCACACTTATCTTATATGGGAGACTGTGAAATTGGTACAAAATGTAATATTGGTTGTGGAACTATTACTTGTAATTATGATGGAAAAAATAAGCACAAAACTAAAATAGGAGATAACTGTTTTATAGGATCTAATGTAAATTTAGTAGCACCAGTAACATTAGGAGACCATGTTTTAATTGCAGCAGGTTCTACCATTACAAAAGATGTACCAGCAGAAAGCTTAGGAATAGCAAGGCAGAGACAAGAAAACAAAGAAGAATGGAATAAAGGAAAATAAATTAAATTTGTAATATATAAAAAGTAAAGTAATTAATAACAGTCTAAATAGAGATATTTTTATCTCTATTTAGACTGTTCCTAACTACAGTACTTCAATTTGTGTTATTTGCTATTGTTGCTCGCCAGGTAGAAAATAATCCACAACGCCATATACTAAAGCACCAATAATGGCTGCCATCCAAGATACAGTATAACCTGCTACAAAATATTGTGTTACATATAATACTACAGCAGAAAGAACAAATCCTACAAATCCTTTACCAAAAGAACTTGCATGTAACCCTGTAAATTTTGTAATTAAATAATCAATTACAGTAAGAACAATAGCAGCAGCTGCTAATGACCAAAAGTTACTAATTTGAAATCCTGGTGTAAAAAATGCAGTAATTGCAAGAACAATACCAGCAGATACTAATCTACCAACGATTTGCCATACGGTACTTTTTGTATTTGACTTTGTTTGTGTTTGATTTTCAGACATGATAAAACCTCCTTTTTCATTAAGTTGAAATTTTATAAGTGAATGGATTAAGAAAATCCCTTTTGATGGTTTTCTAAATTTATTATGAACAAAAAACAAAAATTTATTCAAAATAAAAAATGAATAAATTTATTTTTTTTGTTTAAAATGATAATAAATTGCAAAAAAGGTGAGAAAAGATATGTTAGTAATATTTTTAAGAACAATTTTATTGTACATACTAGTATTAGTAGTTATGAGATTAATGGGAAAAAGAGAAATAGGGCAGCTGCAACCATTTGAACTTGCTATTTCTATTATGATTGCAGATCTAGCATCTATTCCAATGGCAGATACAGGAATACCAATTTCAAATGGTATTGTACCAATTTTAGGCTTACTTGTAATGCATTTAGTTATTTCTATGATTAACATGAAAAGTATGAAAGTAAGAGGCGTATTATGTGGAAAGCCAACTATTTTAATTTATAGAGGAAGAATAGATGAAAAAGCTTTAAAAAAAGAGCGTTTTACGTTAAATGAACTGCAAGAAAGACTAAGAGGAAATAATATTGTAAATTTAGGAGATGTAGAGTATGCTATTTTAGAAACAAGTGGGCAGGTTACGATTATACAAAAACCAAACAAAAGGACTACAACACCAGAAGATTTTAATATTATGCCAGAATATGAAGGAATTCCCTATGACTTAATAGTAGACGGAAAAATTATGAAAGAAAACTTAAAACAGATTAATAAAGATGAAGAATGGTTAAAAAAACAAGTTTCTAAATTTCATATAGATGTAGCAGATGCTTTAATTGTAACTTATGATGGAAAAGGACAAATTTTTTGCCAAGAAAAAGAAAATAAGAAAAAAGGAGCATAAAATATGTACAAAGAATTTATTATTTGTGTAATAGTTATTATGCTAGTAATAGGAGGTAATATCATTACACAAAATAATACCAAGCAGAGCATAGAGGAGCTTAATAGCTATTTAGCTCCAATAAGACAAGAATTATTAAAAGAAAGTGTAGACCAAAAGCAAGCAAAATATCAAATGAAAGAAACTTGGAAAATATGGAAAAAGCAATATCAGAAAATGGCCTATTATATTGAACATGATGAATTAGAAAAAGTAGAAACAGAACTTACTAAATTAAATGCTAATATACAAACAAAAGAATATGCTACAGGGGTAGAAAATTTAGAAAATTGTACTTTTATTTTAGAACATATTAAAGACAAATCAGCTTTAAAAATAGTAAATCTATTTTGACAATTTGGTAAGGAAATGATATAATAAAGGTATCCATAAGTTTTGGAGGTGCTAAAAAAGTATTAGTTTAGGACAGTACTAATAGCAAGATTTTGCTAAAGATTGGAGGTCTTAATAGGGCAAATCGTTTTCATGTTTCAAAAAATAGGAAAATATCAGGAGGAATTCTTTATGCTGGTTATTAATTCTACTGACTTTGCCGTCAAGGTGAATAGCGATACTCTGCTGGCGGGGCAGGAAATGGAATTCCCTTTGGGAGAAGGCGAGCAGATTTTCATCGCGTCGGCAAATGGCATATCCACGGTTGAACTGAGCGGAGCAACCTTGAAGGAAAACACCACTGGTGACCTTTCTGTTGGCACAGTAGGGACCTCGATGCTCATCATAAACATCAAAAACTAAACTTATATGGCATCAAAGGGCACCTAAAATAAGGAACCCTTTATCTAAAAGCTCCTAGCAGATTTTTCTGCTAGGAGCTTTTGCTGTCAAAAAAGATTTTCCATATGATATAAACCAGATTTTTGCTCTGCTAAGAAAAAGGCAGCTTTTAAAGCTCCCTCAGCAAAAATGCTTCTAGAATGAGCAATATGTTTTATTTCTATAGTTTCATTTTCTCCCAAAAAAAGTATTTGATGTTCACCAATAGTGTTACCGCCACGAATACTAGAAAAGCCAATTTCATTTATAGCTCTTTTAGAAGTTTTACTATGTCTATCAAAGGTATACGAATAACGATGGTGATTTGCCTTATTAATACTGTTAGCAAGCATAAGTGCTGTACCACTTGGAGCATCTTTTTTATTAGAATGATGTGTTTCTATAATTTCAATTTCGCTATTTTTTAACTCTTGAGATACTATGCTTACAATATTACTAATTAAAGCAATTCCATAACTCATATTAGCAGACTGAAAAATAGGAATATGTAAAGAAGCCTGATTTATCTTTTCTTGTTCATCTTTCGTAAAGCCAGTAGTAGCAATAACAATAGAAATATGATTTTGGATGCAAAAAGGAAGAAGTAGTAAAGTAGCTTCAGGAGTAGAAAAATCAATAATCATATTTGGCTTTTCTGAAATATTACTAATATCAGAATAAATAGGAAAATTTGAATGAGAAGAAGTGATTTTATCTAAGCCACCTACTAATTGCACTTTCGAAGTTTTAGCAATTAAATTAATAACTTCTGAGCCCATTTTACCGCAAGCATCCATTTACTAATATTTTTAACATAAAAAAACACCTTTCATAAACTTTTAGTTCTAGTTTATGAAAGGCAAGTCTATATTATTCTAAAAATGATTAAACTTAAAAATACATAAGCGTAGCGGTATGTTTTTTTAGCATGAAGTAGACTACGTAAATGCTTAATAGTCTCTTTAGTAGCACTGAATTTGTCTGCAAATGTAACAATTAAAGTTTCTTTATAATGTGGCATTTGGACTGTGACTGGCCACATATGGTTTAAAATAACATCTTTTTCAATATCGTTTAAGTCAAAAATTTGCATAGCATTTTTTAAAGCAACCTTAGGATGACGAAATGCATGAAAACTGCGAAATGATTTATCTGGTTTTGCTTCTGTATGCCAATCATATAAGAATAAATCATGAAGCATAGCACCACGAGTAGCAGATATATAATCTAAATGTAGTTTTTTACAAACTAAATAAGTATAAAAAGCTACTTGCATACAATGTCTATAACAAGAAGTATTAGCATGTTGGTTAAAATTCCTCATTTTTTGTACAGTTTCGTTTTTTACTAAATCTTGTATAATGCAAAAAAATTCAGCATAAGAATTTTTTAATAATGAGGTTTCTTTTGTAACAAGGTTTGGCATAAAATAAAGTCCCCTTTTTGTTTAAATCTATTTCCATTATATCATATATTGAACAAATAAAAAACTATTTTGCATAAAAATTAAGAAAGTGTTAAATAAGTTTTAATTTTTTCATTTCTTGTTTTAAAGTTTCTTTTTGAATGCAAGACATTGGAACAAGAGGAAGACGAGGAGTACCTACTTTATAATCCATTAAATTTAAGGCTGTTTTAACAGGAATAGGATTTACTTCACTAAATAGACTATGAATAAGAGGAATACATTTTATTTGAGCATCTTTAGCAAGGGTAAAATTACCACTTAAATAATCATATACCATATTATGAACAAATTTAGGCATTAAATTAGAAAGAACAGAAATAACACCAATCCCACCTAAAGATAAAATAGGGAGTGTTTGGTCATCATTTCCAGAATAAATAGCTAAGTTATCACCACATAAATTAGCAATTTGTGCTACTTGTGAAAGGTTACCACTAGCTTCTTTAATACCTACAATATTTGAAATTTTAGAAAGCTCGAAACAAGTTTCAGGAGTAATATTAAGTCCTGTTCTACTAGGAACATTATATAAAATAATAGGCAAAGAAACGTGTTTTGCAATTTCGCTATAGTGCATAACTAAACCGCTTTGAGTAGTTTTATTATAATAAGGGGTTACTAAAAGAAGTCCATCTACTCCAATGCTTTTTGCATAAGTAGAAAGCTCTATTACAGATTTTGTGTTATTTCCACCTGTGCCAGCAATTACAGGAATACGTTTATGAACAATATGTACACTAAACTCAATTACTTGCTTTTTTTCTTCTAATGACATAGTAGAAGCTTCTCCAGTAGTACCACAAATAATAAGTGCATCGGCACCTTGTTCTATTTGAAACTCTAGTAATTTTTCTAGTTCTTCAAAACAAATTCCATCTTCTGTAAAAGGGGTAACTAAAGCAGTTCCACAACCAATAAATAAATTCTTTTTCAAAGATATAACCTCCTTACATTTAACATATTTTATGTGAAAGTAAGAAAAGAAGAGTCAGTCCTATAAAAAAAGAAAATACTTGCAATAACTTAAAATTATCAGTATAATAAAGAAAAAAACAAAGGAGAAAAGATGTTACAAGATTTTAGAACAAAAGATACAGTAGATGAAATAATACAAGCTAAAACATTAGAACAAGAATATAATAAAATAGTAGAACAGCTACAAAAAATACATACTTCTATTTATGCAAAAAAAGCAACAATGGCAAATTTAAAGCAAGAACAATCCATGGCATTAGTAATAAAAAAGAAAAGTAGTATTTTAAGCAGAATTGCAAGCCTTTTTCGTAGAGGAAAATACCATCAAATAAATGAGCAGATGAAACAAAAAGAAAAAAAGCTAAAAGAAATAGAAGAAGAATGTAAAGACTTAGAAAGTAGGGCAGAAGATTTAGAAGCAAGCAAACAAGAGTTAAGTGCAAAAAAAGAAAAGACAGAAGTTCCAGGCTGCATGCAAGAACAAGATGGAATGTTAATAATAACAGATCGTACAGTAGACTTGCCAAACAAAGAACCAAAAGAAGATAAGGTTTTAGTTCATTGTACCAATTTCTTTCCTCAAAATCATACAATTTTATCAGATTATGATGGAGGGAAAATAGGATCTACTATAGCAGAGTACCGAGGAGTAAGAAAAGAAGTAAAAGCATTAATTCCTAGACATGAGGTGCATTTTACAATAAATAATAGAGTAGAAAATACAGGAGCAGGAGAAGGCAATTGGGATAACCCAAGTTATATAATTATAGATAGATGCGAGTTACATGAAGCCGAAATGGAATCTACTAACCCATCTGATAGCTGGACAAAAGGAACTAGTATGCAACTTTCAGATGATGCTATTATTATGGTAAGATTGGAAGAAAATCTTAAGCTACCCATAACGAAAGAAGAAATGCAAAAATATAATATTGTATTTTATGAAGGGGATGCAACCAAGTGTTTAAGAAATTTTTTAAGATTAAATCAGTATGAAATATTAAAAACAGATGCTAATTATGCAGGACATTTTCACTCTAGTAGAATAGTACAAGAAAAGGGAGTAGTGGCAAGAAATATAGCAACAAATTTTATGCAAGATAATACCTATTTCTTAAAAGACCCACCAGTATTTACACAAGAAGAAATTGGTCAAATTGCAGATATTGGAATGAATTATCAAGCAGATATTCTTTCACCAGCACAAGAAGCGTTAGCTACAACGCAAATAGGAGAAGATAAAAAGAGGCAATATAGTGCGCTGATGAATTTTGTAATAGGTTCAGGAATGAAAAAATTACCAGATGGAAGATATACTTTTAAAGATGATACACAAATTTTAGAAGATATAGAATTCATACAAAGTAATCCAGAAATTTTACCAGACAATATTGATAAAGCTCTAATAGATGAAGTTTTTGCAATGCAGCAACAAGTTAGAAAACAATATGAAGAAGCAGGACACCCAGAGCTTAACCAAGTTGCAAATTTACCATTACAAGAATTATATCAATTTAAACATCAAGTAGAATGTGAAGCAGTTCAAAGTAGTTTACCTTCTAATATGGAAATGGTAAGTACAGAAAAAGGAGTTATAGTTGCAATATACGAAGAAGATTTTGAAGAAGTAGCCAAAAATATAAAACCAGAAGATGGAATAAAGCATACCAGTCTTGGTAGTAATGGAATATTAGAAACAACCATAAGCAAATCAACTTTAACAGCAGATATTGAAAAAGTAATAGAAAATATTACACAAAAAATAGAAGGTATTAAAAAAAGAGTAGTAAAAGAAGAAACAAGATAAAAAATAAAAGGATTAAGTAACTTATGGGGAGTAGAAGGTTGAAAAGGTAAACTATTTATGTTATAATATAAAAGCCTATGTTCGTATAAGAAATCTACCAAGAATAATAGGTAGACCTTGTTAACAAAATTTTAGGAGAGGTGAAACAACATGATAGAGTACAAAATGGGGAACCGAATGAAGCAGTTTAAGCAAGAGACCAACTTAAGTAAGGCAGAAGTACGGTTGTTTTTCTATTTTCTGCTAAACAGCAGAGTGGGACTTAAGCAAAAGAAGGTACAAGAATTTCAGGCAATATTAGATACAGGAGTTATACCTGAAGAGACTGGGTACGTAATGAAAAATGGAATCAGCTTTTGCATTAGAGAGACTCATCCTGGCTATTATGTATTTTATGTAGGGGTAGAAGAAGAAAATAGTGGTAATAAAAAAATTCGTAAGTGGCTTGAAAAAATAAAATAACAAGGAAAAATAAAAAAGAGAAGTCTAAAATAGAAAGCTCTAAAGAAAAATTCCAGTGATGATGTAATATCACTGGAATTTTGTTTATTTTAAAAATCCATTAATAATTTGTTCTTCAGCTTCTTTTTCAGTAAGCCCAAGAGACATAAGTTTAATTAATTGTTCACCTGCAATTTTACCAATAGCTGCTTCATGAACTAAACTAGCATCTATATGGTTTGCTACAATTTGGGGAGTAGAAATCACTTTTGCTGTATCCATAATAATAGCATCACATTCTACATGTCCAAAGCATTTATTATTGCCATTTACATTAGAAATAAATTCTTGAGTAGAATGGTCTTTAGCAATTGAGCGAGAAGCTACATGAACACTAGAATTTGAACCATTTAAGTTAACATTAAAAATAGTTTTAGCACTTTGATTTTCATGAGTCATAATTCTTTCAGTAATTACTAAGTTGGTATTATCTTCAAGCTGTGCCTCTGTTTTACGCACAGTAGAAGTAACACCTTTTATTTGAACTGTTTCCATCTCTAAAGTGCTACCATCTTCTAAATATACAATAGTTTGAGGATTTAAGATTTTATCTCCAGTACCAGAGCCTTCTCCATAATGTTTTTCTATATATTTTACTTTAGCGTTTTTTTCTAAATGGAAAGTATGAATTCCATCATGCTCAGAAGTTTCACAAGAACTATTGTGAATACCACAACCAGCCACAATAACAACATTTGCATTTTCGCCAATATAAAAATCATTATACACAGTATCATTAAAGCCAGCTTCTGTTAAAATAACAGGAATATGAATACTTTCATTTTGTGTATTAGGATTTACAATAATATCAATTCCAGGTTTATCTTCCTTAGGAATAATATCAACATTAGCAGTGGTGTTTCTAGCAATGCCTTTACCATTTTGGCGAATATTATAGGCACCCATAGGTGTTTTTTCAATGGCTGAAATTTGTTTTAATAAATTTAATTCTATTTTATCTAGTTTGTTTTCTATTTCATTTGCCATATTTAATAATTACCTCCTTTATCTAGCATTACTTTGCAAGGTTTACTAGTTGTATTTAAAAGCAAAGGTAAAATATCATCTTTTTGACCGAACTTTTTCGATTTCTCCATTAGAAAGAAGTATAATTTCATCTGCAATATTTAAAATCTTTTCCTGATGAGAAATAATCACAATAGAAGAATTTTGAATTTCATGGTGCATTTTTTCGAAAATACCAATTAAACTATTAAAACTCCATAAATCAATACCAGCTTCTGGCTCATCAAATACTGTAAGAGATGATTTTTTAGCGGCTAACATGGCAATTTCAATACGTTTTAATTCACCACCAGAAAGTGAACCACTTAGTTCTCTATTTAAGTAGTCTTTTGCACATAAGCCAACGTCAGATAAATAGTTACAAGCTTCACTTAGTTTGATACTGTTTCCGAGAAGCAAGTTCTATTAAATCTTTTACGGTTAGGCCTTTAAATTTAACAGGTTGCTGAAAAGCAAAACCAATACCAAGCTTTGCTCTATCAGTAATATTCATATAGGTAATATCTTTTCCATTCAATAAAATTTTGCCGATTGTCTGGGTTTAAAATACCCATAATAATTTTAGCAAGAGTAGACTTACCAGATCCGTTCGGTCCAGTAATAGCAACTAACTTGCTGTCATCTATTTTTAAATGAACATGATTTAAAATCTGTTTGTTGTCTCTTGCAAAAGAAACATCTATTAATTCTAGCATAATACCTCCTTGTTAGTTTGTCAGTTTAGGGACGTACCTTAAATGACCAAAAATGTCAGTTTGGGGACACTCCTTTTTGATTTTCAGTGCAATTGTAGCATAATTTTGTCAAAAATACAAGGAAATAAGAAACTATTGACGAAGTATTTAAAGAGGTATAAAGAAAGATAAAATTAAATTTTTGCTAAGAGCAAAAAAGTATATAAAAAATATTTAAAATCTTAAGTAATTAAGTTTTCTAAAATTTGTACTGCATTACTAGCAGCTCCTTTTCTTAAATTATCAGCAACAACCCATAAATTTATTCCAGAAGGAACACTAAAATCTCTACGAATTCTACCAACAAAAGTTTTATCTTGCCCGAGTAGTATCTAAAGTAGTAGGATAAACTTCATCTTCAAAATTATCTTTTACTACAATACCAGGAGCATTTTTCAAAATTTCTTTTAAATTGTTTAATTCAAAATTTTTTTGAAATTCTACATTAATTGATTCACTATGACTATAAAAAACAGGAACTCTTACTGTAGTTGCTGTTATTTTTAAATTAGGCTTTTTTAAAATTTTTCTAGTTTCATTTATCATTTTTTCTTCTTCTTTGGTATAACCATTTTCTAAAAAGGTATCAATATGTGGTAAGCAATTACTAAAAATAGGCTTAGAAAATTTTTGAAGTTTATAGGAAGTGTCAATACCATTTTGATGAGTTTTATAAGTACAAATACCATTTTCTAAGTCTAGTACACCTTTATAACCAGCTCCTGAAACAGCTTGATAAGTATTATAAATAACTCTTTCTATATGGTAAGCATCATCTAATGGCTTTAGAGCACATACTGCTTGAATGGTAGAACAATTAGGATTAGCAATAATGCCATGATGGTTGTATGCTTCTTCAAAATTTACTTCTCGAACAATTAAGGGAACATTAGGATCCATACGAAAATAACTACTATTATCAATTACTATGCATCCAGAGGCAGCAGCTATAGGAGCAAATATTTTAGAGACTTCACTACCAGCAGAAAAAATAGCATAATCAAACTTCATGTCAAAAGAATGAGCTGTTAGTTCGTAAACAGTATGTTCTTTTCCTAAAAAAGAAATTTTTTTACCACTTGAACGAGAAGAAGCAAAAAGATAGCACTCAGAAATAGAAAGTTTTTTTTCTTCTAATACTTTTAAAATAGTTTGCCCAACTAATCCAGTAGCACCAACTATAGCAAGTTTTATATTTTTCATAAATAACTTAATTCCTTTCTTGCCTTTTTGCAAGCTTTACATTTGCAAAAGACACAAAATATTTTTTAGGCTTTGGTTTTTATACTATAGTATGTATAGAAACAATGTAAAATTCTAATAAAAGTGTACGAAAAGAAAAAAATAGAAATACTACAAATTTGTTACAGAAACATTACAAATATGAAACATTAAAATAAAATATTTACAAACACTGCAAGGTAATATATTATATATACATATAGTGAAAACATTGTTAAAAGATGTATGAAAACAAGGAACAGTGAGAATACTACATACAAAAGGAATTCAAATTTATATAAGGAGAAAAAGGATGAAACATGAAACAGTTGATACTCTAGAGAGAGAGAGAGAGAGAGAGAGACTCTTCTAGTAAAATAGCTCAAAAAATTAAAAAGGCACAAGGTATCACTTTAATAGCATTAGTAGTAACCATTGTAGTACTTTTAATACTAGCAGGAATTACTATACAAGTAGTATTGCAAGGTGGAATTATTAGTGAGGCTAATAAAGCAAAAATATTAACACAAATAGTAGAAATAGAAGATGCAGCTAATATTATTTATGCTGATTTATCTATTCAAAAAGCACAAGGAAAAATAGATAAAATATCTATGAATGATATTGTAAGTGAGCTAAATAAACAAAAGTATAAAATAGAAACAAGAGAGATTGGTTCTAATAATGTAATAGGAATAAAGGCAAATCCACAGAAAGTTAATATTATAGAAAATGGAATAGCAACTATTAA
>JAAWMH010000021.1 GCA_022798335.1 Clostridia bacterium | reverse complement strand
AAAGGTTTTAAAACCTTTTTCAGTTTTATTTTTAATCTCTACCCTAGTTAAGATTATTCAGGTATTAACCTTTTTTAATCCATCTTTATTCTACTTTTGATAACTAGCATTAGCTATTTTCTCACTTTCTATAATAAATTTAAGAGTATTATATTATAAAAAACAAAGATTTTATATAAAAAGTGAGCATTTGAATTATACAAATACTCACGAATTGCTTATAGCATATAGCTTTATTTTTTGTACTTTTTAGATAAGTTTCTGTAGCTATTCCAAGGTTTGTTTGTCCTAAAAGTGTGAGGCGTTTGAAGGAAGAAGCCATTCCAACGAGAAGTATTCAAAGGCTTGATTCTTAAAGGAGACTGAGATACATGAGATTTTTGAAAAGGTACACTATCCCAACGAGAATCCCAATCTCTTATAACTCCAGTTCGAAGTGTATGAGGATTTATAGCTCCCCAACAAGAATCCCAATCTCTTATAACTCCAGTTCGAGGTGCATGAGGATTTATAGCTTTTTTCATTTTATACAACCTCCTATTTTTTTGTACAAAAGTAATGGAAACCTAAGCAATATTTAAAATATTTACTGTATCATAGTATATTATAATTTTTGTATAATTTCAAGCTTGTTTTTCCTATTTCTTAGTGATATGATACTAATATAAATTAGAAGAACAAAGGAGAATTCTTATGATAGATACTACTAACAATCCAGAGTTTTTGAATGCTTTTTTACAGTATATTACGACTATTTTAAATAAATCTGAAAATACTGTAAAAGAATATAACTATGATTTAAACCATTTTTTAAAGTTTATTATGTATCATTATCATTTAACAAGTGAAGAAGATATTAAAAGTATAAATATAAAGAATATGGATGTTCAGGTAGTTAAAAAGATACAATTAGACGATATTCATGCGTTTCTTTTTTATTTAACGAATACTTATCATAGTAAACCAGCGACAAGAGCTAGAAAAATAGCTAGTATTCGTGTGTTTTTTAAATATTTGGCTAATAAAGAAAGAATTTTAGAAGTTGATCCAACTATTGGGCTAGAAACGCCAAAACAAGAAAAACGTTTGCCAAAATATTTATCTTTAGAAAATAGTGAAAAACTTTTAGAAGTAACTAGAAATGAATCAGGAGATTTTAAGGAAAGAGATTTTGCTATTATTACCCTATTTTTAAATTGTGGTATGCGTTTATCAGAATTAGTTGGAATTAATATAAAAGATATTGACTTTAGCGAAAATAAGTTAACTGTTATAGGTAAAGGCAATAAAGAACGTACTATATATTTAAATAAAGCCTGTATAGATGCAATTAACGATTATTTAAAAGTACGTCCACATGAAGGTGTAAAATTTGATTCTAAAGATGCTTTATTTTTAAGCAAAAGAAAAGAACGTATTAGTAATAGAATGGTGCAAGAAATTGTAAAAAGAGAACTTGCTAAATCTGGTCTAGATATTAATAAATATTCTACTCATAAATTAAGACATACTGCGGCTACCTTAATGTATCAATATGGAAATGTAGATATAAGAGCATTGCAAGTATTATTAGGACATCAAAGTATTTCAACAACACAAATTTATACCCATGTTGAAAATGAACAAGTAAGAGCTGCTGTAGAGAAAAATCCTTTAGCAAATCGAAAATTTTAAAAAACATTATACGCATAAGAAAAATTTGACTACTTTTCCTATGCAATAAGTAATTACTAGTATAACTAGAGATTACTTTTAAGTACTTTAAAGTTATAAAAAAACCTCTAGAAAAGTTTCTAGAGGTTTCAAAATTATTTGTTTAAAATCCAAACGTTTTTTATTTGAGATGCCTTAAGCTCCCAAAAAGTAGCTTGGACACGGTTTAGTGAAACTTCAGGAGTGCAAATGATTTGTTCCCAACTCCTTATTTTATAGAGTCTTTGTTCTTCTTCTGATAAGCTTTCGTAAAATTCATCTTCTTTTTCGAAATCTTCATCAGAAGTTGCATAATAGCAAGCACAATCATTAAGCAGACAATGCCAGTTACAAAAATCTGTAAGCAAGACTTCACTAGCTGGAATTTCAATTTCTAAAAGAACAGATTTTTTAGTTACTTTTAGACCTGAACGCCGTGTACTAGGACGTTTATTTTTGCCTTTGTAAAGATACCATGCCCATACAGGATATTTAACACCCTTAGGTGGATTTCCAATTCTCTTTTTCATTTGATTAATAATCCATTCGTATGTATTCATAAATTCTTCCATCTCTACAAAACTACTTTTATTGATATCACACCTGTAAACCCCTTCATTCTGTATAAGTTCATATACACAATAAGGTTGCAGTGTCCATAATCTCATGAAGTTAAAGTCCTTTCATTATAATAATTTTTCAAAGTACATTATACTTTATATATTATAATACATTTTAACGTATTATTCAAGAAGGGGCTATGCTATTTTAAATAGTTGGCACTTTTAAAATTTGACCTACCTTTAAGTTACTATTTTGCAATTGATTTATTTTTTTTATATGAGCAATAATGTCTCTAACATCTTTAGTTTCATAATAAGGATTTATTTGTTGCTGTAATAATGCAATTTGCCATAGAGTATCTCCAGCAGATATAGTAATAGTATCATAATTCATAGCTGTTTCATCATTATGAGAAAAGCTAACTTTAGCTAGCAAAAATATAATACTTAGAATAATGATATTTAAAATAACAATACTTCTCATAAATTTTTTCATATTAACAATTTTGAAACTTTTCATAAATATATTCCAACCTTTCTATTATCACTTTTAAAAGCGAACAAGTATTTCTTAATGTAAATCTATTATAATAGAACAAAAGTTTCTTGTCAATACTTTTTGCAAAAAAATGTTTGGTAAATTAAAAACAATATAAATTATTTAGAAAATACAAAAATTTCAAAACATAAAGAAAAAGCCCTTAAGGAATGCTACTATTTAACAATACTTAAAGACTTTTTATTATTTTCTAAATTGAATACTATTTTATTTATTTACAATTTCCATGGTATCTCTTGCAATCATTAATTCTTCATTTGTTGGAACAACAAATACTTTTACTTTAGAGTCTGGAGTTGAAATTTCTACTTCTTTTCCTCTACAATTATTTTTGCTATCATCTATTTGAATTCCTAAAAATGTTAAATAATCGCAAATTTGCTTTCTTACTTCAAGTCCATTTTCTCCAACACCGCCTGCAAAGGTAATAACATCTACCCCATTCATTTGAGCCACAAATCTTCCAATGTAGCCAGCAACTTGATAAGCAAAAGTATCTATCGCAAGTTTTGCTCTTTGATTTCCCTCTTCTGCTGCTTTTTCAATATCTCTATCATCAAAGCTAATTCCAGAAACTCCTAATTTTCCTGATTTTTTATTTAAGATGGTATCCATTTCATCTGGTGTTAAGTTTTCATTTTTCATTAAAAATGTTACAATTGATGGGTCTATATCTCCTGATCTTGATCCCATAGGAATACCTGCAAGTGGAGTTAACCCCATAGAGGTATCAACTGATTTTCCACCTTCTACTGCACATAAGCTTCCACCTTGTCCTAGATGACATGTAACTATTTTTAAATCTTCTACAGGTTTATTTAATATTTGTGCTACTCTTTTAGATACAAATCTGTGAGAAGTTCCATGGAATCCATATTTTCTGATTCCATATTTTTCATAGTATTCATAAGGAATAGTATAAAGATATGCTTTTTCTGGAAGTGTTTGATGGAAAGAAGTATCAAATACTGCAACCATTGGTACTCCAGGTAATACTTTTTCACATGCTTCAATTCCTGTAATTCCAGCTGGATTATGAAGTGGTGCTAAAGGAATACATTGTCTCATTGCATCTACTACTTCATCGTTAATTAGTACAGAAGAACTAAATTTTTCTCCACCATGAACAACTCTATGACCAACCGCTCCAATTTCATCTAAACTATTAATTACTCCATATTCTGAGTGAGTTAATTGGTTTAATACTAAAGTGATTCCTTCTTCATGGTTTTTAATTACTTGCTCAATTTTATGTTTTTCTCCATTAACATTATGAGTTAAAAAAGAATCTGGTAAACCTATTTTTTCTAGGTAACCTTTTGCCATTAAATTTTCATTTTCCATATCTATTAATTGATATTTAATAGAGGAACTTCCGCAATTTACTACTAAAATTTTCATTTTATTACTTCCTTGTATCATAATATTTAGGTTTTTAATAAAGGATTTACCTATAAACCTATTGCGAATATAAGTTTATTTTTATATAAATTATTTCTAAAGAACTTTTTGTGCTTGCACACAAGTAATTGCCACTACACCTGCTATATCATCGCTACTACAACCTCTTGATAAATCATTTACTGGTTTTGCAATTCCCTGGCAAAGTGGTCCATATGCTTCTGCTTTTGCTAGTCTTTGTGTTAATTTATAACCAATATTTCCAGCATTTAAGTCTGGGAATATTAAAGTATTTGCTTTTCCAGCTATATTACTTCCTGGAGCTTTTGAACTTGCAACTGTTGGAACAATAGCTGCATCTAATTGTAATTCTCCATCACAAGCTAAATGAGGAGCTTTTTCTTTTAGAAGTTTTGTTGCTTCTACTACTTTTTCGGTTAATTCTGAATGAGCACTTCCATAAGTAGAATAAGAAAGCATGGCAACTTTGGCTTCTTTTCCAACTAATTGTTCAAAACTTTTACTAGAAGAGATTGCAATTTCTGATAAGTCATCTGCTGATGGGTTTTCTACTAAGCCACAATCACCAAAAATAAATACTCCCTCTTCCCCATATTCACAATTTGGTACTACCATTGTAAAAAATGCTGAAACTAATTTTGTTCCTGGTGCAGTTTTTAAAATTTGAAGTGCTGGTCTTAGCGTATTTGCTGTTGAATGACAAGCACCAGATACTAAGCCATCACTATCTCCTTGTTTTACCATCATCATGCCAAAATAAATTGGTTCTAAAATAGTTTGTTTTGCTTGTTCTAGCGTCATTCCTTTTGCTTTTCTTAGTTCGTAAAAATTGTTTGCATATTCTTCATATTTTTCAGAAGTTTTTGGATTGATTATTTGCGCTTTTGAAATATCTAAGTTATTTTCTTTTGCTCTATTTTTTACTTCTTCTTCATTTCCAATTAAAATAATATTGGCAAAACCTTCTTTTAAAACTTTTGCTGCTCCTTCTATAACTCTAATATCTTCACTTTCGGGAAGGACAATTGTTTTAATTTGTGTTTTTGCTTTTGCTTTTATTGTTTCGATAAATGTCATATTTACACTTCCTTTAATTTTTAAAAATTTAACACTACTATTATATATACATTTTGCAAAAAGCACAAGACTTTTACAGGATTTTTTACATAAAATAAGCCCAGTTACTAATTAAAAAAATTAGTAACTGGGCTTAACTTACACTTGGTTTTGTTATTTCCCTTCTTTTGAACCTTGGCTAAAAATTAGCCAAAGTTATAAATTTTGTTATCATTGTAAATACGAAAACCGTTTCCTGTAAACTCGAGTTTGGAGCTTTCAGATACGACATGACAAGCAAACTCTTTAGCTTTGTTGGTGTAAGGATTGATACCAATAAACTTTCCATGAGATGGATCGTAAATGGTGTTTCCAAAGAAACAAATCCCAGAAAGCGGAGTTGCATTGTAACTGATAATGTCATCATCATACCGAATTTGCCGATCGCCAAAAATCATGGTGCGATATTTACCATTTTTCATTTGGTAAACAAAGAGCCAGCACTTGCTAACAGGATCATACTTAATGGCGTATTCTGTGATTTTGCCATCATACATAACCTCAAAGTTGTAGTTATTGGCGTTGATGATAGCCTTTTTAGGATACATAGAAGCAATGAAAACTTCTCCTGTGTCAGTAGCCTCAAACAAAGGATGATACTGCTTGCCAAAGGAATGACTCACATTTCCCTTAGGAGTAATGGTAAGACATACGATATTGCTACCTTTATCCACATAGTACAAGTTGTTACCATGGATTACATAGCCTGACTTGTAATAGCGGTCAATGGTAGAAATGACATTACCATTTTGGTCAGCAATTTCAATTTGCTCTGCGCCACCAATAAAGGTATATTCACCATCATCCGAAAAATCAATTCTCTTGCCAGGAATGAGTTTCACTTTTCTGGTAAGAGGACGGTTTCCACCGTGAAAATACACGACCTCTCCGTTATACGACAAGTACTGATGCAGGCCTAAAATGAACTTGCAATCTTTTGCAGCAAAGAGCAGAGAAATGCGAGGACCACCGCTGGTGGTAGGTACTTGTGTTACCACCACAACAGGAGCAGTCGCAATCTTAGCGTCGCTGTTACAAAGTGGGCACTCACGATATTTGCCATAGTAGTAAATATTATGATTGCTACAATACTTCATGTTACCAGCTAAATCCCCTAACAAATCGGTAATATCAAACTTTTTACCGTTTTCAAAAATGTCAATGAACCCTTGCTCTAAGTCAGGAGAAATCCATTTCCAAGAAGGAATGATTTTAGGAATTGTGATATGTTCCTTTTTTCTTCCCAAAATGGAAATACGCTTTTTCATTCTTTCTGTGGGACTCATGTTAGGAGCTTTGCTATAGATACCAAAAAACGGATGAATCCGAGAAAGCATGTTAAAGGCAAGTAATGCAAAATTGTAGTTCTCATTTTCAAAACTAAAGCGAATACTACCATCTGGTGCATAGCTGTCAGGGCAGGTAAACAGTTCGGTATAAGCATCAGGAGAAAACATTCCCTTAGCTCCCCAGCTGTCAATATCAATGAAGAAAGGTGTGGTTCCAACAGCTACCAAATTGTTGTCGCTAATGTCACCAATAATGATACCATTTTCATGAAAATTCTTGATGCAACTACTTGCTTGCCATACCATTTGGGTAATATCTTTATTAGAATAGCCAGAAGTAGCTAAGAACTTCTTTTTAGTAAACTGATGAAAATCTTCAGCTCCGTCAATTCGTCTCATTACATAGCCAGCGAAATTTCCGCTTACCATAACCATATCTTCAGGGCAAGCAACATTGCTTGGAAAATGAGCAGTTAAAAATTTCTCAATCTTTTGCTTTTTGCTACGCAAATTTACACTCGGCTTGTACAACTTAATAACCTTATCTTTTCCATAGGCATAGATAAAGGCTTCTCCTCCCTCTGCAAGAAGAGGAAGAGAGCTAATCTGAGAACGTTTTAAATTTAACATTTACCTTTCCTCCCTTTAGAAGCAAATTGTAATGTCGTCGTGGAATTTAGTTTTGCTGCGATTTTCAAAGTTTCTCAGCTGAGGAACATACTTTAAAAAAGTTTGACGCTGTTGCTCTGTAGTAAATCTTTGATAGTAACGATAAAGGCTTACAAGCAGGGTTTTATCACTATTGCACAGGTTAATAATCTTTTCAATCAGTCCAATATTTCCCATATGCAAAGCTCTTGCAAATTTCAATTGGTCCTCTTGAGTAAGTTCGCTGTAAAAACGAAGACCATCAGTTGCAACTCCTACTGTTTGGTAAGTCTGCTTGCTAAAGCGGTTTACAGTAAAAGAAACACCATCTTGATACTCCTTTAAAAGTTCCTTGTCCTCAATGTAGTTATAAATATAATACTTCGGATATTCTCCATCATCGAGCTTTTGGAAGCTTATGTTTTTTCCATCATCTAAGATGATAAAGCCATCTCCACAGCTCATAACTACATATTCGTTATCTGTTTCAAAGCATGCTAAAATGGTAAAACAATAGTTATTGAAGACAAAATCAGGATCATTGCTAAGAGCAGTCAATCGCTCAAAAACTTTTTTTACAATTTCCTCGAAGTTTTCTTCACCAATGGTAGTTCCACTTTGCATGAGATTTGCGCCTTCTTGCATAAAAAGCTGTACAAAAAGACGAGACCCCACTTCAGAAGAGGCGCCAGAGCCACAACCATCAAAAACAAATTTCATATTAGGACCACAGAGCTTATAATCTTGGTTATTCACACCAGCAAAGATATGGTCAGCTCCAATATGCGTAAAAGAAATTACCTTCCGCTCAGGCTTTTGAATGCTAGGAGCAGCAACAGATTCAGTTGTGTTTGTAGTGCTATTGCTGTTTGCAGTATCTTCCTGAGGAGCAAGAACCGAAGTGGTTTTAGGAATCAAATTAGAAATTCCCTTTTTAATTTGCGAAAAGAGCATATTTGTTTTCCCCCTTAGTTTTAAATAAAGAGGGAAGATGCATTTGCACCTTCCCCCCTATTTTGACATTTGCTGTTTGTTAAACTTTTAGGTTCTTGTTACACGTTCCAGAAACCGCCGCCCGCAGTGTTGCCAGCAGCTGCCGCTTTACTAGCGGAGATGGCGCTCCTTGACATAAGGTCAAAGATACTGCGAAGCTCGCTCTCGGTGGCGTCCACGTTCTTGATGTTTCCCTGGGGAACCCCCAGCTTCTCGGCAATACCATGGGCCCCATCGCCAAAGGCGATATAAGCCACGGTGACCTCGGCATCCAGCAGCTGCTTGATGGCCTCACGCGCATCGCGGAGCTGATTATGGGAGCCGACGTCTTCTCCATCACTCATGATGACGATGATGCCCTGGGTACTGGTGCCATTGGCCCGCTGCTCGTTCATGTAGTTCAGCAGGCGCGGCGTGCCGTCCACGATGGCATCATACAGAAGGGTACGCCCGCTTGCATAATAGTCGGTAGACATTTTGCCTACGGGCTGGTAGCCGCCGGGAACCACCTGACTGGCAAAGCGGGTGATACCCACCTGAATCTCGTCAGCCTGCTTAGAACCCAAAATGGCGTTCTTAACATGCTGCAGGCAGTCACGCATGATGTCCTCCCAATGGAGCATGCTACCAGAGCCGTCCACGAAGATACCAAAGTTGGTAACGCGGGCGGCTTCGATCTCGCATGCGTCCATGTTTTCGGCGTAGGTCTCGTCCAGACCAGCCACGATCACGCCATTGCTCTGATAGTTGCTCATATTAAATTCCTCCTGTTTTTGTTGTATTTTAGAACTTGAATTGCCGTGCTTGAGTTGATGGTGCTGTCTTACAGGACGATACTGGTGGAATCGGCGATGGTAATACCGTACTTGCTCTGGAAGTCGGCAAAGCCGTCTTCCATCACCTTACGCCAATCCGGCCCGCCGGGCACGGTGGCGACAGGAGAAGTACAGTCGCGAAGAATGGTGATGCGGCGCGTGACGTCAGGACGACCAGCAAAACTCTCCAGAATCTGTCGACCGGTCTCGAGCAGGCAGTGACTGCCTGCCTCGCCGACCAGATAGATCTCGTCGTGCTGCTCAACAGCCGTCAGGATGGACTGATTGATCTCATTCTTGCGGCTCCACTCGGGCTTGATAATACCATACATTTCGGAGTACGGATCAGTGCCCTTCTGGACCATCTGGTTGATGACCTTACGGCACACGCTGTGGAAGTAGATCATGTTGGCCAGGTTGCTCTCCATGGCCGCACCCTGAGTGCCCTTGATGCAGTGCTCTGGCCAGATACACAGAGTCTTCTTGCCGTCCTGCTCCAGATGGTCAACATACTCGCTGACATAGTTGGGCTTAATGGCCCGAACATGCCATTTGCCAGAAGCGATGTCAGCCGCTGTGATGAGAGTATAGTCATCGGGCGGGTTGCCGTTCTCGTCGGCCCAGCAGGCCTTAAAGAAGACCTGGAAGGGCTGGTGCGTGTCCAGACTGGAGATGATGGTGGTGATTTTGCACATGTTGGCATAAAGCCACTGGCACAGCCGCTCCACGTCCTGAGAGGACCCAGGAACGCCCAAGGCGCCGCCGTCCATGAAGTCCTTCTGGTTGTCGATATTGATTACAAGGACCCGCTTGGAGTCCTCGACAGAAGGCCGCAGGTCCTCGTGCCTCGCCAGATTCACGATATTGGCGATAGCCGACTCTTGGGTCTGCGAACCGAAGGTACCCGGGGTAACGATCTGCTCATAGCTAGTTTTCAATGTGCTGTTCATGTTTGTATTGCCCTCCTTAAAAGTTTGTACATGATAACAAATGTGAAGGTACTATCAGAGGTAAACCCCTGAAATCTCAACTTTTCAGTATAGCCACATTCTTACTATACTGGAAAACCAAGTGTCCTAAGTAACATAGTACATTACTTAGGGTACCTGAAAAAAGTTTTGACAGTTAGAATTATATCACATTATGTAAATTAAAGCAAGCCATTTTATCCATTTTTCTATAAAACTTACTATTTAGCCAAATGAAATGTCCTCTGCTAATGTTTTAAATCAGCAAAGGACATTTTTTTGATACATCGTAATTTCTATTAGAAATTACGATGATAAGGCTCATTTGGTGCAGTGCCGAGGGAAAAGTTCATTAGGTACAGGCTGGTGTGTGGGATGCCTATCTACTTAGATGTTTTGTCTTTTGGAAGATACTTTCCATAGCGAGCCCTTAGCAATTTTATTTCTAGCTTTATATTCCATGGGCTTGGAAAGTCTGGCGGGTCTAATAAGCTAAAGGGTGTTTCCTCAAGAGAACTTTCTGCTTTTTGCTTTTTGAACATAGGAATAAACTCCTTTTAAAACCTAAGTTTTTTTAGAAAAGCTCCGCGGAATTTCTTCAATGCAACGACCAGGCTCTATTTTTGTGATGTGATGCCCTCTAAGGAATTTTTGGAAACCTTCTACATCGGTGTTTTCTCCTTCAATTCCATAAGCAAGAGAAATAGAGTCTTTTGATGCAGTACCTTCGAGATAAAGAATTTTCATGGAAAGAACTCCTTCAAAAATGATGGTGTTACGAAACAAAAATTAGGCAGCCATAGTAAACATAGGAATAGCCTTTAACTTATGCTGTGCAATAAAGGCTTTTTTCTCAATGATTGTATCCACCTCTTGCTCACCAGAAGTGCCATTTAACAAGTAGCTATCGATTTGCTCATAGGTAAGTCCGATTTCGTCTTCATCAGTCTGACCTTCCCACAAACCAGCAGAAGGCTTTTTGTTAATAATGCTATCTGGAATTTGTAAATACCTAGCTAAAATGTAGACTTCTCTTTTGGTAATCATACCAAGCGGATTAAAATCACAGCCGCCGTCTCCCCATTTAGTAAAATAGCCAATCGTTCTTTCAGAAAGGTTACCTGTACCAATTACAAGTAAATTATGAGGCTGTGCATAAAGATACAAATGGCTCATTCTTACACGAGGTCGAACATTAGCTTTAGCAAGCTCAAGATTAACCATGGTAGGATCAAACAAAGGAGACTGTACACAACTGGTGAGAGCGTCAGTACAAGGCTTAATATCATAGGTATGATAGGAAAAGCCAAATTTGTTAATAAACTCCATAGAATGCTTGTAGCTGTTGGTTTTTTCCATATCGTCGCCATAAGGCATTAAAACAAGTTCGGTTTTAACACCAGCTACCTGACAAAGCCTTGCTACAACAGAGCAGTCAATTCCGCCGCTCATACCAAGAACTACGCCGTTAGCGTGCACCTCTTCGACATATGAACGAATCCATTTTGCAATTTTTGTTGCAAAATAGGAAACGTTAGTCTCATCAATGACGAAGTTTTTTTTGGTTTTTTCTAACATAGAAAATAACCCCTTTCAAAAGTTGATAGTAGTATTATAGCAGACTTTTAGGTTTTCGTCAAACAAAATTTTACGTTAACTTTAAAAATCAAATAGGATTTACCATGGTTTTAATGTCAAAGTGATAGAATAAAAAAAGAGTAACTATCTATAATAAATAGTTACTCTTAATAAGCTTATTTTGCGTAATCGACAACTCTTGTTTCTCTTACAACATTTACTTTTATTTGACCAGGGTATTCCATTTCTGTTTCTACTTTTTTAGCAATATCTCTAGCCATTAAAGTCATTTGATCATCATTGATTTTATCTGGTTTTACAATAATTCTAATTTCTCTACCAGCTTGAATTGCAAAAGATTTATCAACACCTTCAAAAGAGTCTGCAATATTTTCTAGTTGTTCTAATCTCTTAATATAGGCTTCTAGAGTTTCTCTTCTTGCCCCAGGTCTAGATGCTGAAATAGCATCAGCAGCTTGTACTAAAACAGCCTCAATTGTTTTTGGTTCTATATCTCCATGGTGAGCACCAACAGCGTTAATAACATTTTCATTTTCTTTGTATTTCTTTAAAATATCAACACCAAGCTCTACATGTGTTCCTTCCATATCGTGGTCTAATGCTTTACCAATATCATGTAATAATCCAGCACGTCTAGCAAGTTTTGGATCTAAGCCTAATTCTTCTGCCATAATTCTAGCTAAATTAGATACTTCAATAGAATGGTTTAAAACATTTTGCCCATAGCTGGTTCTATATTTAAGCTTTCCAATAAGTTGTACTAAATCTGGATGAAGTCCAATAACACCTGTTTCTAAAACAGCTCTTTCCCCTTCTTCTTTAATGGTATTTGCAATTTCTTCTTTTGCCTTTTCTACCATTTCTTCAATTTTAGTTGGATGAATTCTTCCATCATCAATTAGCTTTTCTAGGGCTAATCTTGCAACTTCTCTTCTTAATGGGTCAAATCCAGAAATAACAACAGCTTCAGGTGTGTCATCAATAATTAAGTCAATTCCTGTTAAGGTTTCTAAGGTTTTTATGTTTCTGCCTTCTCTACCAATAATTCTACCTTTCATGTCATCATTTGGTAGTGCTACAATAGATACTGTAGTTTCAGAAGTATGATCTGCAGCACATTTTTGTACAGCATATCCAATTACTTCTTTGGCATTTTTTTCTGCTTCTTCTTTTATTTTGTTTTCCATATCTCGAATAATAGATGCTTTTTCTCCAACTAATTGTTTTTCTAATTCTGAAAGTAATAAATTTTTAGCATCTTCTTTTGATAATTCAGAAATTCTTTGTAATTCTGCCATTTGATTATTTAAAACTTGTTCAATTTCTGATTTTTTGTTTTCTAATTCTTGGTATTTATGTTCTAACTCTTTTTCTTTATTTTCTACCAAGTCTTGCTTTCTTTCTAAATTTTCTTCTTTCTGAATTAATCTTTTTTCTTGACTTTGTACTTCGCCTCTTCTTTCTCTAACCTCTTGGTCTAATTCTTTTCTGGCATTCATAATTTCTTCTTTAGCTTTAAATATTTCTTCTTTCTTTTTATTTTCTGCTTCTATGTTTGCCAGTTCAAGTATTTTCTTTGCTTCATTTTCTGCACTTTCCATTTTAGACTCTGCAATTTTTTTTCTTACATATATTCCTACAAATGTAAAAATCACAGCAGCGATTAGAAAAACGGCGATATTGATTATGATATCCATAATTCCAAATAACACCTCTTTCTTATTTAATTTTCAATGTACAAAATATATATCACTAATTTTTGTTTATCTTTTATTAGAATATATTTTATCTACGATACTATTTTATATTGATTATTGTAAACTGTCAAGTAGTTTTAAAAAAGTTCAGAAAGTTAAAAATTTAAAATGCATTTTGATTAGTTTTAAGAATTGAGAATTTCTTGTTTTGTAAGTCCAGTAGTTTCAATTATAATTTCTATATCAATTCCTTTTTTCAATAATTTTTTCGCAGTTTGTAGTTTAGCTTGTTTTTCCCCCTCTTTTCTTGCATAAGCATAATAACTTTCTTCATCCATTTGTTTCATAAGCCTTGATAAATAACGCATTTGCTCTTTTTCATCTTGACTGATTGTTTCTAACACTTCTGATGCTTTTTTTACCTCTTCATTTTTCTTTTTTGCCATATCTGCCTTTTCCCCCTCTCCACAGATTAGCCATAGCCACTGTTCTAGCTTACTTCCTACTCCTGGATTTTTCTTTAAAAACTTTGGAAGTTCTATGTAATGAATTTCAATATCTTTTGTGGCATACTCTTCTTCTCGTTCATATCCCATATTAACATACTTTTCTTTTTCTATTTTTTCAAACTTCATTCTACTAATGGAATGATATGTATTTCTGTTATAGAAATTAAAGTTTAAAATGTTAATTGCTATTGTTTTGTATGTATCTTTATATTGGTCTCCTATTTTTAATTGGTCTGAATACACTTTACTAGTATATGCCATTGACCTTTTTCCAATATCTTTATAGTCTCTTACTTGCATTTCAATATTAATTAACATATTGTTATTTGCTTTTGCTCTAATATCTAGTATTTCTAGCTTTGCTTCTTTGTTTTCTTTTGTCATTTCTGGATTTTTGATTTCTATTTCTTTAATTTCAATATCTAGTATGGCAGTTAAAAAGTCTTTTAGTAAATCTTCATTTCCATCTTTTGTGAATACTCTTTTAAATACAAAATCATTGGTAAGTGGTAATAATTCTAGTTTTTTGTCCATCTGTTTCCTTTCTTTATTTTACCATAAGCGTTATTTAGATAGCAATATTTTTGGTAAAATTTATCTTATTTGTTTGGCTTTAAATACAAAATGATATGCAGTTTCAAAATATCTTTTTGTTTCTTCTTCGCCTATTATTTCAAAAAATTGCTTATCAGATGTAATTATATATTCACAAGCTATATTACTTACTGTTTTTATTTGCCCTTTTAAATTATATTCTTCTCTTATTCTATCAAATTCTTTTTCGTAACTATATCTTGGTTGTTTTATTGAATAATTCAAATATGATTTTTCTTTATCTATATTATCATTTGAATAATTCTTATTTCTTCTTTCGTTGTGTCTAAATATTCCTTTTAGATTTTCTCTTTTGTATTTTGTGTTTCTAATTATTGCATAACTCATTTCACATAACCTCCTTGCTCGGCTCTGGAATAAATACCATAAGCCAATAAAAATTTTTGCTTTTTAGCTGGGTATTGTAACACACTACAACACTTTTTTCGCTTATCGCTTTAAAAAGTGTTAGTGTGGCAGGGACACCCCACACCCCTTTGCCTAAAAAATACTACTCATATTTTTTAGGTTTTCGCCAAAGTTGCCCTTTAGCAACTTTAACGAAAAAGAACAGCCACCAAAGTAGTTTTCTACTCTAGTAGCTGTTCTTCTATATGCAAATGCTATGCCTTATGTAAAAGCATCTACATTTGCATATAATCTAGCAAGTTCTCTGTTAGAAGTTCTTTCCTTTTATTTGCCTTCATTTTTAGTTTCAAGCGTTTTTCTTTTATTATTTAAGTAACTTACCTTTTATTAATGTAGACAAAAAATTCCATAAAATAAGCCTTAGACTTATTTCTAAATCTAAAGCATTTTTTATTTTCTTTATTTTAAAGCCAAATTCTTATTTGTAAGTAATGCATCAATCATCGGATAATACATTTTAGTATCTTTTACTTCAGCTATAGTAGTAATTCGTTTACCAGCATCCTTAGAAGATGCCCCACAATGATATATTCGTTCAGATTTTGACTTGTAATCTATTATTATATACCTATCATGATATATATTATCTGTTATTTTGAAGGATATATCTATATTTGGATATTCTTTAATAAAATCTTTATATTCTAATTTGTGTAAAGTATTTCCTATGTTATCACTAAAAATAGTTATTTTAACATTATTTCGTACATTTTTTAATAATGCTAATGTTTTTAACCCAATATAGTTATCTATAACATATATATTTTCTTTTGCTAAGCTATAAATTTCTGCATATGCTATATCCGCCTCTACCGTTTGTCCATTAAGAATTAAAAATTCCTTAAACATATTAGTATCAATAAAGTTTTTCATAACTCTAATTAAATCTTTTTTAGTTGCCATTTCGTCTTCTATCTTCTTGATGGATCTAGTATTCTCTGTAGTTTGTATAGAAAGTCTCAATAATTCCTTTTGTCCAATAATTCCTTCTGCTTCAATTAAATAATCCTTCATTTCTTTAAATATTCTAATAAGTGCTTTGCTTTGACGAGTTGCCAATTCTCCCTTAAGTACAGTCATTAGCATATATATGCCTTGTTCTGTGAAAACATATGGATTATAAGTTCTTCCGCCCCTTTTTCCTTTTGTTTGCATCGAGGTCAAATTTTTTGACCTCGATATTTTTGAAACTTCATCGTCCGTTAATTGAAATCGGAAATCTTCTTCAAATTTTTCAATATTATTTTTTACTTGTTGATTAAATGCTTTTGTTGTATATCCATAAATTTCGGCTAAGTCACTGTCAATCATCACTTTTTGATTTCGAACTATATAAATTTTATCTTTAATTGAGTTTTGATTGATTTCTATCATTTCATTATTCATTGTTTCCAATATTTTTTTCCTCCTGTTTATCAAATTCGTTTTCATTTCTATATATTTGTTGATATCTTCTTAACATATAATATCATTTTTCCCGAAGTTTTAAAATACTTTTTATAATTATTGTTAAATTTATCTCTTAGATATAATAAAAAATAGAATTATTATCTTTTACAATAACAATTCCATTATAAATCTATATAAATTATAGGCTGAAACCCACTAAATTACTATATTTTCTATTCTTGTCATAAGAAACCAAATTCACTACGATGGTAACTACTAGCGCAATTAAAGTTATACCAGCTGAATTAGCAGTTTTACTACTTATAGATGGTTTATGCTTCATAGCAATTCCGGTTTTGATAGTTTTCTCTGTTTAACATTTCTTTTTTCTCCTTTGTCTTTTTTATAAGTATTATGTACTTTTCTTTTGTTTTCATACATTTTTTAGCAATATTTTCATGTTTTATAAAATTATTGCTAGTAGGTTTGTATGCACTGTATGTATATATATTATATTACCTAATAGTGTTTGCAAATGTTTTATTTTAAAGTTTCTTATTTGTAATGTTTTTGTAATAGTTTTGTAATATTTTTCAAACGTATGATAGATTCTTATAAAGTAATTTTATATTACCTAAAATATTAATATTAACGAATACATTTTCTATGCTGATGGCTAGTATGCCTATTACTAATTGTTTTATAGTTATTTTAGGTGATAATATTAACAAAAAAAGAGGTGAATATTGTTGGAAGAATGGGGAGAAGTAAACTTAAAATTAGATGAATACATGAAAAAAAATAATATTAGTCGTTCTAGTTTATCTAGAAATGCACAAATTCATTATAAACAATTATTAAAGTATTGCAATAATGATATGCAAAAAGTAGATTTAAACTTATTAGCAAGAATTTGTAAAACAATTCATTGTGAAATTGGAGATATTATTGAATATTTGCCACCTAAAGTGTAAGAAAAGTAGGAATATAAAATATATAAAAAATCCTTTTCAAGGTTAAATTCTTGATAAGGATTTTCTTTTATAATAGAAAATGATATTGTATATGTAAATTTTTATGATTTATAAAGTTATGCACGTGGGTGTGCTTTTTGATAAATATCTTTTAAACCAGAATCTTGAAATTGCATATATACTTGTGTTGATGATATATCTGAATGTCCAAGCATTGTTTGAATTGCTTTTAAGTCTGCTCCATTTTGTAATAAATGAGTTGCAAAAGAATGTCTTAATACGTGTGGTGTAATGTCTTTGGTAATATGAGCTTGTTCTTTATAGAATTTTACTATTTTCCAGAAACCTTGTCTTGTTAGTCTTTTTCCATTAACATTAACAAATAATGCCTTTTCTTTTTCATTTTTTATTAAGACTGGTCTTGCTTCTTCTACATATTCTTTGACAGCTTTTAGAGATAAAGAACCTAATGGAATATTTCTTTGTTTAGAACCTTGTTTGCAAATAACAAACCCTTCTTCTACATTAATATCTTCTATATCTAAAGAAATAATTTCAGTTACTCTCATTCCAGTAGCATAAGCAAATTCTAACATTGCTTTATCTCTAGTTCCTTTTAAATCAACATCTTTTGGTTGGTCTAATAATAGTTCTACTTCTTGTGAGGTAAGTACACTTGGAACTCTTTTTTCTACTTTTGGAGATTGAATATCTTCTGTTGGATCATGTTTTACTTTTCTAGTTCTAATTAAAAATTGATAAAAAGCTCGTAGAGATGCTAAATTTCTAGAGATTGTTGAAGTTTTCTTTCCAGCTTGAGTTAAATAAGCTAAATATTCCTTCATATCTTCTTGACGCATTTTAGCATAGTTAATTCTGTTTTTTTCTACATATTCTTCAAACTGAATAATATCTCTTTGATATGATTGTAAAGTATTATCTGATAATTTTTTTTCATTTTGAAGAAATTCTAAAAATAATTTGATTTGTTTTTCCATTCTTAGTTACTCCTATCTCTATATATTAAATGCTAAATAGCACTTTTTACCAATTTACATAAATTCTATATGCTATATGTTATATCAAAATAATTCAAAAATGTAAATAGATTTTGCTAAAAAATAAAATTTTTTACAAATAAGGTATATAAAATGTTAATAAATTAGTAGATATATATGTTTCTATAAAGGAAGATAATAATAGGAAAAGAAAAATGATAATAGAGAAAATTGTGTGTCTAAAAATTTCAAATTTTATATTTTCTTTTCTTTTATCTTTCATAATAGATTGATACAATTTAATACCACTTACGGCTAAAGCAAGCATACAAGGCAGAAAAATTAAATTTTGTAGTAACATACTACATACAAAAAATAAGGTGCCTTTTCCTATTCCCCATACAGCAATTACTGACGAAATAGTATATCCTAAGCAAAAGCCTCTAAAAGCTACTATTCCTAAAACAATTGGAATACCAATAACAGTAGAACCTACAAACCACATAAGTAAAGTTAAAATAATATTATTTGTAATAGATTTTTTTAGTAATTGCCCATTATCAATAGCATTTCCATCTTTTACAGAGGTTGTAAAATCGGTTAAATAAGTTTGAATTTCTTGTGACTTTTCTTGTGGCAGACTGTTTACAAAAAGTACACCTAAAATAATACCAATTAGTAAGATACTAGAAACAATTAGGTATGCTTTTAAATTATCTTTTATATGTTTTATTAAAATAGCTAATATTTTTGAGTTTTTCTTAGGTGTTACTCTCATTTTATTCCTCCTATAGTAGTTATACATAAAGATATGAAATAAAAATGAGATTTAGAACTTATCCTACTGTTAATTTTCCGTAAACTCCTCCACCTCCTGAATGGATAGTTACTCCTCCACTTCTTGCAGCAACAATTGTTTTAGCAACTTTTGCTCCCACAACTGCTTCTATATCATCTTCTGATAATTTATGTAAAATATTCATTTCTGTTTCAAAGCTATTTAGAAGTTTGTCTATTGTTTTAGCACCAAGCCCAGGAACAAAAGTAAGTGGAACTTGATAAACATAAGGTGATCTATTTTTAGGGCTAATTGTTTTTTCTTTATCACGAATTGTTATAATTCTATCTAGTACTCCCATTGTAATATTATTTCCATGACAATATGGGCACATAGTAATAGGTGGATTTCCTTCAATTGGTTTATCACATTCTTCGCAATAAGTTCTATGATATTTTCCAAGTTTTGGATCTAATCCATAATTAGTTAATACTTTTCTTCCATCTTCATTTTTTAAGGCTTTTTGTAATTCTTTAAAAGAAATATCTTGTAATAATACTTTATTGTATTCTCTTGCAATTTTAGGAAGAGAATGTGCATCTGAGTTGGTTACAAAGGTTCTAGCCTCTAGTTCTGAAATTTGGTCTGCTAGGTAAGTGTCTGAACTTAAACCTAATTCTACAGCAAAAATTTTAGGAAATTTTTCTTTAAAAATTCGTTCTAATCTACTAGTACAATTACCATAAAAGCTTTTGTGTGGTGTAAAAACATGAGCAGGAATTAATATTCCATGATATTTTTCTACAATATCAATTAGTTCATAGGCAGAAATACAAGCCCTTTGAGAACTTAGTGTCATATTTTTTATATAATTACTCATTTCTTTTGAAAATGCTTTTATATCGGCAAGTTTTGGAAAATAGCATAAATTATGTGCACTACCAGTTTTTCCATTATCATTTATTTCTGAGGTTTCTATTTCACTTCCTAAAATAATACAAACCTTATCTTTATAGATAATACCTCCATCTTCAATTTCATAGGCTTCTCCTGTTTTTAAAAATTCTTCAATATCTTCAATAACATAAGGTGAAGCACAGTCTATAATACCAACAATTTGAATTCCTTTTCTATCACTACATTCTTTGGCAATATTAGCAAAGTTTAAACTTTTAGCAGCTGTTATTTTAATTGGTTTTCCTTTTTCTGATCTTCCAATATGTACATGCAAATCTGCAAACATTTCTTGCATTTTATTCTTCGTTCCCTTCTTCTTATATAGTTCCTTTAAAAAAAGATTGGTCTAACTTAAAGCCAATCTTTTTCTTTTGTAAGTTTTTATAATTATCTTTCATCTTCTTCTCTAGCTGCTATAATATCTGCTGCTGTAACAATTGGTGTAGAGTTACGTTCATTTTGCATAGATAGTAATTTAGCTTGCTTATCTAATTGTGCAGTTCTAATAGATGCTAAACTATCTCTTGCCATAGTAATATAAGCTATGGTACTATTTGGATCTGCTATTTTAGAGCTATTAAAGTTACCTTTTATATAGTCTATACTAGGTTTTTCTATTTGACTCATACTAGCACCTCCTGCATTTCAACAATGAATTTTTTAAATTGCTCTAAATAATAATTTTCTTTATCTTTTAAGTTTCTATATTCTAATAATACTAAGGCTTCATCCACATTAAAAGCAATTCTTTCTGGTCTATCTAATAACATTCCACCAAATTGATCTACTAATTCTAAAATATCGCTTTCTTTTTCTCTAGGAGTGCTACCACTGTACCTATTTACTTCTTCGCAAATTTTACAAAATCTATCAGAGAAACCAAGTTCACTTAAATACTCTGCTCCTTCTTTAGCATATGACTTAATTTTATCTAATTCTTGGGGACTATTACTTTTTTTACAATTACATAGTAAACAAGCAGTTATTACAATATTTTCATCTAAACCCAAATCGGTATTGTCTAAAAATAATTTTGTTAATAATGCTTTAAAAATAACAGATTTATCAAAAAACACACCAGTTTTTTTCTTTAAATAGTGCATAATTTCCATTTTTTTTATCCAATCTTTTTCAGATAAAATATAATCTGCAAAAGTTTCCATGTGGCTTTTCCCCTTTCTCTTATGTATAAATAGAGTATATATTAATTAAAGATTTAATTCAATATTGTTACGAAAATGTTATGTAATTGTAATAATATTGTAACAAAAGCTATGTAGTTATTTATTTCAATGCTTTTATAATTTCATTTACTTGGCTTTCAATATCTTCTATTTTTTCATCATTTACAATGGTATATTGACATTTTTTTTGATAAAACTCATTAGGGTGCTGAGCGCTTAATCTTGCTTCAGCATGAGCTTTATCTATGTTATCTCTTTGAAGAATTCTATTTATTTGAGCTTCTCTATTTTTAGCAATAACAGCAATGGTAATATCACATATTTTTTCTAAATTTGCTTCTAATAAAAGTGGTGCGTCTATTGCTATTATACTAGCTTTTTCTATGCTTATTTTGTCCATAATTTCTTTTTTTATGTACTCAAAAGTACAATCATTTAAAAGTTTTCTTTTTTCTTCGTTCTGGTAAATGATATTTGCCAAAGCTTTTCTATTAAGTTCGCCATCTTCTAAAAGAATGTGATTTCCAAATTTTTCTACAATTTGTGCTAAGTAAGCTGTTCCTTTTTGAGATAATTCTTTTGCAATTTTATCTGCACTAATAATTTTAGCATGATATAACTTTTGCAAAAGTTCACATACTGTACTTTTTCCAGCACCTGAACTTCCTGTTATTCCAATAATCATGTATTTTATCCTTTCATGTCATTTATGGTAATAATTTTATTTGTATAATCTAAGTTAGACCAGGAATCTTTTTCATAACCTAATGTATATACATTACTTGCATAAATATCTAATGTTAACATATCTTTTAGTGCTTTACTTTTAGAGGTTTCTAAGAATTTTTTTACAGAAGTTACCATATTAAGTTTAGGATTTTTTTGCATCATCTCAGACATTAATTTTTTTCCTTTTTCACTATAACCGAAGTATTCGCACATAAGGAATTGTTTTTTTAGAAGTTTCCATCATTTTTTGTGTAATTCCAAGTAATGCATAAACTAAAATTCTTTGAATTCTAGTTTGAGTATATCTTTTTGATTTAATCATATTTACTAAATCGATAATATTATTACAAGAATCGGCAGCAGTTTTAATTGCATTTTCTAAACCTTCTGACACATCTGGTAAGTTTTTAATTTCTTCTATGGTCATTTTTCTTAAAACATATATAATTTCTTTTTGAAACTTAGATAAGTCTAAAACATAATGACCTTTTTTTAGCTCTTGACCTAACAAAACATAAGAAGAATGTGGAATAACTTTTCTAATATCGTCAAATTGTCTATTAGAAATCATTTTTCTAATAGCTGTGGCACTTGCAAAATCGTCTACAATCATTTCATCATGATATAATACTTTTTCTCTTTTTATTCCAATTGGCGTTAAAGTACTTTTCTGTTTTTTTAGTGCTTTTAAATATTCAATGGCTAAAATATTATTAGCACCTTGCATTACATTTACATATCTTTTAACATCGTTTAAATATACCATTAAAGCATTTTCTCTTGCTTTTGGGAAAGAAAGCCCTTTTCCTAGTTCATGGTTAAGCATTGTAATATATTCTTTTGGCTCTTCATATAGCACATTTGCAATATTATTTAAAGTGGCTAAATCATTTGTTTCCATTCCAAAAGAAACAATATCAACAATTCCTAAAGAGTTTAATAGTTTTATAGCACCTTCTGCAAAGTTCTCTGCACTAGAAGTACTATAAACAGTTGGTAGCTCAATAACTAAATCTGCTCCATTTAAAATTGCCATTTTGGTTTTAGTCCATTTATTAATAATAGAGGTGTTTCCTCTTTGTACAAAGTTACCAGAAATAACGCAAATAGCACTATCTGCTTTAGCTTGTTTTATAGATTCTTGAATATGATATAAATGCCCATTGTGAAAAGGGTTATATTCTGCAATAATTCCTAGTACTTTTCCCATAATTTGCTCCTCCTTTCTTTTTTTATTTGACTTGTTTATTTTTATTGATATAATATCATAAAAGAATTTATTTGACAATGTGAAAAGGAGAAATTATAAATGGAAGAAGTAACAATTTATACAGATGGTGCTTGTAGTGGTAACCCTGGTCCTGGTGGGTATGGAGCTATTTTAATGCTTGGACAAAACAAAAAGGAGATTTCTGGTGGAAAAAAAGATACTACTAATAATGTTATGGAGCTTACTGCTGTAATAGAAGCTCTAAAATTACTTAAAAGACCTTGCAAGGTGCAACTTTATAGTGATAGTGCCTATGTAGTAAATGCTTTTTTACAAAATTGGATTTCAGGGTGGCTTAAAAATAATTGGAAAAATTCAAATAAAGAAGAAGTGAAAAATAAGGAACTTTGGCAAGAGTTAATAGATTTAACAAATGTTCATGAAGTTATTTTTCATAAAGTAAAAGGTCATAGTGATAATAAATATAATAACCGCTGCGATGAACTTGCAAGAAATGCAATAAAAGAACTATAGAGGAAAATAAAAAAAAGTAATACTTTCTTAAAAAAATAGAAGTATTACTCTTTTTTATTATTTATTTTTCTTTTTTTCTTTTGCCTTTCTACTTTTTATTTTAGCTTTGGCAATATTTCTTCTTACTTGCTTTGAAGTTTGGTTTATTTCTTGTTTTACTCTTTGTGCTTTCTCATTAATTTCTGTTTTTACTTCTACAGCTTTTTCACTAAAATCTTCTTTCATTTCATTTGCCTTATTACTTATTTCTTCTTTTACATCAAGTGTTTTTTGCTTAATTCGTTCACTTTGTTCTTTCAAAACAGCAGTTAATTTTGGAAAAGCATCAATTAGTCTTCTATTTAAGAAAGATTTACTCCTTAAAAATTCTTTTACCTTTTTAGAAATTTCTTCTGTACTGTCTTTTGGATTTTCTGTATCAAACTTTTTAGTAGTAGAACTTACATTTAAGATAACTCTTAAAGAAACAATATTATCTACTATAAATAAACTAGCTACAATAATAGCAATATAATTTAATAAATCTTTTGGTATTTTGCTTAAAATATCAAAAATAAAAGGATTGATAATATAAATTAGTAATATTCCAAGAAGTCCAAAGGGAATAATTGTTTCTAGGCAAATTCTACCATTAATATTAAATTTATTTTCACTATAATCCCACCATCTAGCATGAAATATTTTTTCCATTATATAACTTGTGGCATATTCTAATATAGCACAGATTACAATTGCTACACAAAATAAAGCCATAGGATGTGCTTCTAATCTACTTAATCCAAGTGTAATAAAAAGAGCGCCTACTCCGTAAATTGGGCAATAAGGTCCAATTAAAAATCCCCTATCTGAAAATTTATGCTTTTGTATTAATTGCAGAGTTACCTCCATAATCCAACCACAAATAGCAATAATAACAAAGTATAAAAAATAAACTGAAATACTATGCTCCATATAAAAAATTAACTCCATTTCTAATTGTTACATTATAAAAATTATTATAGCCATTTTTTTATTATTTTACAATATGTTTTAATCATTCTAATTCTTAATATTTTATGATGAAATCATATTTTCTAATTCTTTAATTTTATCTCTTACTTCTGCTGCTTTTTCAAATTCCATTGCCTGTGCATATTTTAACATTTCCTCTGTTAGTTTATGAATCATTTCTTTCAAATCTGTTTCTTTATCAATATTGTATTGTTCTTTAATATCTTCTACAAAACTTGCCTTAATCGTATCTCTAATTGCTTTTTGAATAGTCTTTGGAGTAATGCCATGTTCTTTATTATATTCTTCTTGCAATTTTCTTCTACGATTTGTTTCAGAAATTGCCTTTTCCATACTTTCGGTTAGCTCGTCTGCATACATAATTACTTTTCCATCTGTATTTCTAGCAGCACGCCCGATTGTTTGGATTAACGAACGTTCTGAACGCAAAAAGCCTTCTTTATCTGCATCTAAGATAGCAACTAGTGAAACTTCTGGTATATCTAAACCTTCTCTTAATAAGTTAATACCTACTAATACATCAAATTCGCCTAACCTTAAATCTCTAATAATTTCCATTCTTTCTAATGCCTTTATGTCAGAGTGCATATATTTTACTTTAATATCAATTCCAGCTAAATAAGTAGTTAAATCTTCTGCCATTTTTTTTGTTAAAGTAGTTACTAGAATCCTTTCTTTTTTTTCTACTCTTTCATGAATTTGCTCTATCAAGTCATCTATTTGATTAGCCACTGGTTTTACTTCTATTTTAGGATCTAAAAGTCCTGTTGGACGTATAATTTGCTCTACTATATTTTCTTTGGAATGTTCTTTTTCATAATCTGCTGGTGTAGCACTTACAAATATGCATTGGTTAATTCTTTTTTCAAATTCTTCAAATTTTAGAGGTCTATTATCAAAAGCTGAAGGAAGTCTAAAACCATATTTTACTAAAGATTCTTTTCTTGCTCTATCGCCATTATACATAGCTCTTACCTGTGGAACTGTTGCATGAGATTCATCGATTAGTAGTAAAAAGTCTTTTGGAAAGTAATCAAATAAAGTGTATGGGCTACTCCCCTCTTCTCTTCCACTAATATGCCTTGAATAGTTTTCAATTCCTTGGCAAAATCCTGTTTCTCTCATCATTTCAATATCAAAATTTGTTCTTTCTTCTATTCTTTGTGCTTCTATTAACTTATTGTTTTGTTTAAAATATTGAACACGCTGTTTCATTTCTTGCTCAATAGTTACAATTGCTTTCTCCATTTTTTCTCTTGTAGTTGCATAATGAGAATTTGGAAATATCATGATGTGTTGCCTACTACTTGTAACTTTACCTGTTAAGGGATTTATTTCAGAAATTTTTTCTACTTCTTCTCCCCAAAATTCTACACGAATAGCAGTTTCACTTTCCCCTGAAGGATAAATTTCTACAATGTCCCCTTTGGCTCTGAAAGTTCCTCTTTTAAATTCTAATTCACTTCTACTATATTGCATATTTACTAACTTTTTTAAAATTTCGTTTCTTTCTACTTTCATACCTGGTCTTAAGGAAACAGTTAAGTGTTCATAATCAATAGGATCTCCTAATCCATAAATGCAAGAAACAGAAGCTACAATAATAACATCTTTCGTTTCAAAAAGTGCAGCTGTTGCAGAATGGCGTAGCTTGTCTATTTCATCATTTACAGAAGAATCCTTTTCTATATAGGTATCTGATTGTGGAATATATGCCTCTGGTTGGTAATAATCATAATAACTGACAAAATATTCTACATTATTTTCTGGAAAAAACTCTTTGAATTCTGAATATAATTGTCCTGCTAACGTTTTATTATGTGCTAAAACTAAGGTTGGTTTTTGCACTTTTTGGATAATATTTGCCATAGTAAAAGTTTTTCCGTGAGCCGAGTTACTCCAAGTAACGTCTGGAATTTCTTACCTTCTTGTATTCCTTTACTCAAATATTCAATTGCTTTTGGTTGGTCGCCTGTTGGCTGATAATTTGATACTAATTCAAACATTTTTCCTCCTAATAATTTTACTTTTCTACTTTGTATATGAACTGCTACATATCTTTTCTTTTAATTTATTTTTGCTACATTATATCAAAACTTTGTTTGATTTGAAATAGTTTTTCTAAAAATTTAGAGAAAAATAATAAGTTTTCTTTATGGAAATATAAAGAAGGAGCCCTACACAATTTGTGCAAGGCTCCTTTGTACTTAGCTTTTTTATTTAAAATTCGTATGTTCTAGTAAAATTAAGGCATCTGCAAAGATTATGATAAACCTCAGGAAGGTTGTTTAGCATTTGCTTATATTTTCTATTTACTGCTTCATCTTCTGCCCCACGCTCAGGTCCATAGACTTTCGATTCTTCGATAGAAATCTCTACAACGCCCTTCTTGGTCATATCAAGATAAGACCATGTGCCAGTAGTGAAAGATTCTTTTATAGCACCTACTTGACACAAAATAGGAACATCTTTGGTACTAAGGGGGAGTGCTACTAAAATCAGTTGACCACTTCCAGATAAATACTCTCTGCCACAACAACCACTCCAATACTGATCGTGACAGCCACTAAGTGCCATTTTTCTACCAGTTTTTACTTCTTTTACATATCCTTTTATTTTAGGTATACATTCTGACTTAGTGTCAAAGTTGAATTTTCCATGCCATTCTTCAAAAGTCTCTAAATTTTCGCTTGAGAATACTTGCATCCGAATTGTGTACATTTTTTATAGTCCTCCTTTTAAATGTAAGTTTAACTTTTGGAAAATAAAACTCTAAGTACATAATTTTGCTAAGGTATTTTTGCTTTAATAGCAAGTGTGCTCATAAAGTTTTCCTACCTTTCTATATGAATGTGTATACATAATATCATACTTTTTTATCAATAGCAATAAAATCTTAACTTTCTAGCATTATGATTGTTTTATAACAATATTCTAGTAAAGTTTTTAGGTCTGTAGATTTTATTTCCATAGACATAGTAGAAGTTCCAAATGCTAGAATGAGTTTTTCTTGATCATAAATTTTAGGGTCAACAACAATTGCAGAAATTAACCCTTCTTCTAAACCAAAAGGTGTCATGCAACCAGGTTCCATACCAGTTAGCTGTGTCATTTCTTCTCCTGAAACTAAACTTACCTTTTCCCCTACTAAATCTTTTATCATTTTAGAATCCATTCTTCCTTCCATTAATGTAATAAATAAATAGTGCTTTCCAGATTTTCCTTTTAAGAATAAAGATTTTGTTTCATGTCCTGTAAAATTTAATTCTTTATCTACTTTCTCAGCAGTTTCAAAGTCTAATATTGGTTCATGTGTTTCAATTCTTGGTGTTAAATGAAGTTTTTCTATAATTTCTAAACATTTTTTATTATTTTCTTCCATTTTTTTAGTCCTTTCTTTCTATTTTTTGAAGTACATTTTTAATATGTTCTTGTACTATTTCCGGTGAAGGTCCTCCTATAATTTTACGGTTTTTTACACAATTTTCAAATGAAATAGCTTCATAAATATCTGCTTCAAATAATGTACTTGCTTTTTTATATTCTTCTAAACTTAAGGTTTCTAAAGTTTTATGGTTATCAATGCAATAACCTACTAACTGTCCTGTTATTTTATAGCTACTACGAAAAGGTACTCCTTTTTTAGTAAGATAATCTGCACAGTCAGTTGCATTAATAAAACCATTACTTGCAGCTTCCTTCATATTTTGTTTGTTTACTTTTAGTGTTTCTAACATTGGAACAAATGTATTTATACATACAAACGAAGTTTCTAAAGCATCAAATACAGCTTCTTTATCTTCTTGTGTATCTTTATTATAAGCAAGTGGTAATCCTTTCATTACAGTTAATAACTGCATTAAATCTCCGTAAACTCTTCCAGTTTTTCCTCTTATTAATTCTGTGATATCAGGGTTCTTTTTTTGCGGCATAATAGAAGAACCTGTAGAAAAGGCATCATCTAATTCTATAAACTTAAATTCCCAAGAGGACCATAATATAATTTCTTCGCTAATTCTAGATAAGTGCATCATAATCATAGAAATATTGCTAAGAAGTTCTATAATATAGTCTCTATCAGATACAGCATCTAGGCTATTTTGCGAAACGCTATCAAATTCTAACAATTCTTGCACCAAATAACGGTCAATTGGATAAGTAGTGGTAGCTAATGCACAGCTTCCTAATGGTAATACATTCATTCTTTTTTTGGTATCTTCTAAACGTCCTAAATCACGTAAAAACATTTCACTATAAGCCATAAGATGATGAGCAAAAGTAATTGGTTGTGCTCTTTGCATATGCGTATAACCTGGCATAACCGTTTCTAAATTTTCTTTTGCTTTATAGCAAAAAGTTTTGATAAGACTTTTTAAAGCTTTGGTAAGAGTATCTATTTGATCTCTTAAATAAAGCCTAGTATCTAAGGTAACCTGGTCATTTCTGCTTCTTGCTGTATGCAGTTTTTTACCAATATCTCCTATTCTTTTGGTTAGTTCGCCTTCAATAAACATATGAATGTCTTCAGCGTTTCTATCAATTACTAATTTTCCTGTTTCAATATCTTTTTGAATATTTTGTAAAGTTTCTTTTATTACTTTAGCATCATTTTCTTCGATAATATTTTGTTTGGCAAGCATTGTTACATGAGCAATACTTCCTTGAATATCTTCTTTATAAAAAACAGAATCAAAGCTAATACAAGAGTTAAAACTATTTACCTCACTATTTAATTCTTTTTTAAATCGTGCTCCCCATAAATCCATAATATTTATTCTCCTTTTAATTTTGCTTCCATTTGTGCCTTTACTTTGATTGGCAAACCAAATAAATTAATAAATCCTGTTGCATCATTTTGATCATAAGAATCATCTTCTCCAAAAGAGGCTATTTGTTCTGAATGTAAAGAATATGGACTTTCGATACTTGCAGGTATCATGTTTCCTTTATATAATTTTATTTTAACATTTCCTGTTACAGTTGTTTGTGTTGCTTCGATGAAGCTAAGCATTGCTTTTGTAAGTGGTGTTTCCCATTTCCCGTTATAAACTTGGTTTGCAAATTCATTTGCTAAATTTATTTTATAGTGCATAGTGTCTTTATCAACGCAAATACTTTCTAATAATTCATGTGCATAATATAAAATAGTGCCTCCAGGTGTTTCATATACTCCCCTTGATTTCATTCCTACTAACCTATTTTCTACAATATCGATAATTCCTATTCCGTTTTTTCCTCCAACAGAATTTAACTCTTCTAAAATTTGAATGGTAGGCATTTTTTTACCATTAAGCGCAACTGGTTTTCCTTTTTCAAAAGAAATTTCTACATAACTTGGCATATCTGGTGCTTTTTCTGGAGTAACTCCCATTTCTAATATTTTATCATAATTTGGTTCATTTTTTGGACTTTCTAAATCTAAACCTTCATGAGATAAATGCCATATGTTTTTATCTTTTGAATAATTGGTTTCTTTGGTTATTTTTAATGGAATATGATGGCTTTCGGCATACTGCATTTCTTCTTCCCTACTTTTTAATTCCCAAGTTCTCCAGGGTGCAATAATTTGGGCTTCTGGCATAAGTGCTTTAATCATAAGTTCAAAACGTACTTGGTCATTTCCTTTGCCTGTACAGCCATGACAAATTGCGTCTGCATTTTCTTTTTTTGCAATTTCTACTAATTTTTTTGCAATAATTGGTCTTGCAAGTGCAGTTCCTAAAAGATATGTATTTTCATACTTAGCACCTGCTTTGATTGCAGGTACTATATATTCTTCTACAAATTCTTCTTTTAAATCTTCAATATAAATTTTAGAAGCACCTGTTTTAATTGCTTTTTCTTCTAAGCCTTCTAATTCATCGTTTTGTCCAACGTCTCCTACGACTGCAATTACTTCACAATTGTTATAATTTTCTTTTAACCATGGAATAATAATAGAGGTATCTAATCCTCCTGAATAAGCTAAAACTACTTTTTTAATTTCTTTCATATTAATCATTTCTCCTTTTTTTATGTTTCTTTGTTTTTTAAAATTCAAGCATCATCTTCGCTTACTCCAACCACTATAACAATATTTTTTATATAAAATATGTTCTTTCATTTCCTTTCCTCTTTTCTTTTTTTCATCAAAAAAGCCTCTAGTAAAAATACTAGAGACGAATTATTCGCGGTACCACTCAAATTGCATATGTTTTTTAGTTCATATGCCACTTTATTACCCTTTAACGCAGGAAAACACGTCTTATGATACTTTCTTTTTTCTTTAGATTTCCCATAAGCACTCACAAGCTCTCTTCACTTATTCTTCCACTGGTAAACTCTCACTCTACTTTACCTCGCTGTTGTTTTTCAAATAAGCTACTTCCTTGTTCAACGTTTTTTGATTCAAACTAAAGTTTATTATACCTTAATTTACAATCTTTGTCAATCTTTTTACAAAAGTATTGTAATATACATAATGTTGTGGTATAATTAAAAACAGTCCGCGAGAAGGTTCTCGCATATTTTTAGTACTCCTGTTTTACAACAGGAAAAAACAGCTAGAAAAATATTTTTGAGGAGTGTATGTAAAAAATGAAAACACGGAAAAAAGAAAAACAGACCAAGCCGCCGAAAATGATCCTAGCTCAGCACTATGCTGCTGGCGCCCCGAGTTTTAAGAGCTTTGTAAAAGATGCTCGTTTTTCTATTCCTTGCTTGCTAGTTGCAATTGTTTTGTCCTATGTGCTCTGCCTGAATCTCATTGGCAACGGCGCAAATGGTTACATTGACCAAATGTATGAAAACCTAACGGAAACCGTTAAAAGCTCTTTGCTGAACAAAGAAACTTTGCAAATAGAAGAAGCTGATATGGAAGGTTTTCGACCTACCTATGATGCTACTTTGCTTCAGCAAAATGTGGACAAATACTCTGTGGAATATGAAAATGGTCAGAACAAGATGGTTTGCGTTAAAGAAAATGGATTTTTCAAGGCCAAAATTACAGTCATTTTGACAGATGAGTTCTTTTTAGTGGGAGAGCCTACCAGAAACTTCGTTTCAGCTGAAAGTTACAATACCTATTTTTGGATTGTTTTTGGAGTTTCCATTTTTGGAGCAGCTTTGCTCATTTGGATTGTTTCGGAGGCAGTTTTTTATGGCATGCTGAGGCTTGCTATTGCAAGTTCTTATAAAAAGCATGGCTCTACGCTGCAGGTAGCTGCACCCTTGACAGACGTTAGTGCTGGACAGAGTTCTGCCGAGCAAGACCAAGAAGCTATGCAGCAGGCTTCTGCGTAAGTTTTTATTTTCCCCCTCTTAGTGATAGCTAAGAGGGGGTTTTGTTAATTAAAAAGTAGCAGTGTAACCAATTATGATTACACTGCTACTTTTTTTAAATTGTTTTAGCCATAGCAAAAATAGTGCCCGCTAGGCATGTGTCGCCACTCTCCTTTTGAACCGCTAGGAATAAATAGGGCCTGATAGAGCACATTTCTTGGAACATCTACCCTAATTCTTCCATGCAAATATTCATCCATAATTTCTACTACTCTTTCATAAGGAGGTAAATTAATACTTCCAGTTATAGCAGGTGAGTACTGATTTTTTTGATAAATAACCTCCAAAAGTGTGTTAGGAAATTTAGGACTATAAACCCTATTTTCTACAATGCGTGCCACGATACAAATTTCTTCTACAGAGCAATTTCCAGCTTCTCTAGTCATTAGTCTGCTCATAATATCATGAGATTCTTCATAAAGACTTTCTGCTAATTCTTTTGCTGTTTTATGAAGTTGTTCTAGGTGCTTTAACTCTGCAAGATATGTTTCTTTTAGGTTACATACCTCCTGATATTTAGGCTCAATTTCTTCATAAAATTGAGTATACATTTTTTCACGGTAAGAACGTAAAGGGGCAGGAATATTGGCTAATAATTTTTTATAAGTATAATATTCCTGCTCATACAATTCTATTTGTTCTTCAAGCACTGCTAAATTGTTAGAATACTCTTTGTATAACTCATCTAATTGATTGAAATAAAAATTTGTGTCACTACAAATTACAGCTGACATGGTTTGGTCGTAAAGAATTTGTATTTGCTCTTTTAGTTCACTTTGGTCTACTAAACAAGTATAAACTTGTGTGTAAGCTTTTTCTACTTTTTGAAAATCCTTCTGTTTTGGTATTTCGGGCCGTTCTTCAAAAAAGATGGCTTCTACATATCCTGGTAGTTGTACTTGAACTTTAAAACAAGCAGTTAATATTAAAATAACTACTGAAAAGCTAAGTACAACAAAGACTAAATATGCAGTATATGCCAAATAGATTTTCTTACTCATGGGCAGTAAACAACCTCTTTTTCTACAAATTTGCATATTGCATGTTTTTCAATTATAGCACACCTTTAGAACTTTTTCAACTAAGAAAGTGCGATTTTACAAAATTATTCTTCAAAAGCACCTCCAAATATAGGTCTGCTTTGTTGTTCTTTCCTTACAGACATTAAATAAATCGCAGTAGCCACAATAATGCCAATAATTACAATAACATGCAAAATTAAAATTGCTTTTACTATTTTTTCTAATACTTTCGAAATTTTATCAATCTTTTTAGTAGATTTTTCTTCTTTTAATTTTGTAATATCTGCACCATAAGTTTCTTGCATCTTAGCTTCTTTTTGTGCATTCCATCTTTCTAATTCTTTCCAATCTGATTGCTTTTGTTCATTATTCATTTGTTTTTACCTTATCTTTCTTCTAAAGTATTTCTGCTTTTTTGTATAGAAGAAATAACTTTATGTAATATTTGTAATATTTTTGGCTTTGTTTGAGTAGAACGTTTTAAATAAGTACTAATCATACCAAGTTCATAGATACTAGCATTTGTATTCATTTGATCTAATCCGTTTAAAACTTTCTTCTAAAGTTTGCTTTATTTCTAATAAAGCATCTCTTCCGAGTAATTTGATTATCTCTTGGTTTAATTTCAATAGTATCAATAATTTCTTCTGCTCTATTTAATGTATTTTCGCATTTTGCAATATTAAAAGAAATATCTATAGGACAACCATTTACTAAAAATGTAACAAGCTTTCTAAAATTACTTACTTCTAAAACAGGCTCTAGTGGTTTATTTTCTAAGCCTAATTCACTTAAAAATTCTTTGTAATCTTGCAAATTAGTAGAATTTCCTATTTCTTCTGATTTATTTCGTGCAGTAAATTCTGCTTTTCCATCTTCTTCATAAGTTTTATAAGTAATTCTTTTATTTTTATAACTGTGGCTTTCTGATCCTTTATAATAAGTAATACCATTTCTAGTACGTAAAGCTTTTCCTTCTGATAACAAAGAAAAATTTTCTAGCAAATCATAATAAGTATCTTTAGACCTATAAGTTGCACTGTCTTGCTTTTGATATTTTTGTTCTAGCAACTTTAACATTTTTCCATAAGTAATATCTGTTTTAGCTGGAATAACATATTTTAATTCAAAATCTTGTACTGGCTTGGCTTGGCTAGTTATCACTTCTTGTATTATGGCAGCATAATTTTTTTCAAATTCTTTTTTGGAAATTCCTAGTTCTAATCGTAATAATTCAGGGTTTATAGCAAGAACTGTTTTTGAAAATGTCTTTAAATTAATAAAATGTGGCAAGTCTTCAAACTTTTGAATCCCCATTTTAGTAGTAATATTAGTGCTTCCAAATTTTGTTTTTTTATAAGGCGTAATCTTTTGGGTTTTAGAAAAAATACTGTGTGTATCTACTGAAAAATTAGGAATTACTTTAGCTAATAATTTTCTAATATAGGTTTCATTTCTTCCATTATATAAAACTTGATAATCTCTTTTAACATATTTTTTATAATCACATAAATAGCGTATTTTTTCACTTTGGGTAAATTGCTTAATTTGTTCTAAAGCTTCTGCTAATGGTTTATTCGTTAAGCTCATATATTCTTGATTTGTTAAATTGACATTTTTCATTGTTAAGAACTTTCTAATTGGCATAGATACTGTATTTGGTACTTCTTCTGGGTGGTTTCTAAGTTCTGTTAATAATTCTTCAAAAGCATGATTTCCTAAAAAATCTGTAGTGTGAAAATAAATTTGTTGATAGTTTCTTGCTCTTTCTAAAAGTGCTACTTCTACATAATGCATTTTCTCTTCTGGAATAGAAATACTCATTTGTTTTCCAGTAAGTATACATTGAAAGCTATTTAATAGTTGTCCTATATTAGTCAGTACACCAAATCCAACATATTTTGATTCTCTTCTAATATAATCTAATCTATCTAAATCGATATTATGAGAAATTAAAGTAGCTAGCAAAGGCTTTAATGGAACGGTATGATTTTGTTGCAACTTAATTGGCTCGTTTATGCTTCTATTGCCATAAATACATTCCATAAAACTTACCAATTTTTCAACAAATTCTTTTCCATAGTGTTTAACAAGAATTTGATGAATTTGCATAGAAGAATCTTTTATGATATCAATTCCCCTTTGCTCATGTGAAACTCCTGTAATAACTTCTAAAAGATGAGAATTTACACCATGCCCAATATCGTGTAGCAGAGCTGCTAATTTAGCAAGTTCTTTTTCTTCTTTAGAAATGTGAATTCCTTGTTTAGCTAATTTAGCATCTAAAATATTTAATGTTTGGCACATTAAATAATATACTCCAATACTGTGTTCATAACGTGTTTCTTCTGCAAGTATGGGGTATTCTAAAGCAGACATTGCTGTTTGTGTAATATCATCTAATCTTTTAAATTCTTCTGTGTTTGCAATTTCTTCATAAATGCCCTTTAATTCTATTTTTCCATATAAAATGTCGTTTATTATCATATTTTTTTACTCCTTATTTCGTTAAACTAAGGGAACAGTATTTCTGTTCCCTTAGAATTTAACCATGATACCACTTTTTGTATTTAGAGGCATTCCAGTCTACTTTGTTCCATTGACTATTTTGTGTTACTTCTAACTTGTGAATTTCTTGCCCTATGGCACAGTAGCTGCAGCTTCTTGCATCTATGGTTTCGAACCGTTTGGTTGCTTTTTCTAAGCATTTTTTACAAATTTGATTTAGGTTTTCTAACCGGTCCACTTTTTATAGAGCCCCCTTTGGCAATTTTATTCTTTTATATTACTACATTATTTTATAAAAATAAATACTTTTTATAAAATAATTTGATAATCATTGCAAGAGAGTCTTTCTTCAAAAAAAGTACTTAGTTTTTTATTTCGAATAAGGTTTTCCTTTTCTTCTTTTTTTAATTTCTTAATAGAAAATTCTAATTTGGCAGCTAAAGGTCTGGTACTTACTTGCCATACAGCTTCTATTTTTTTTACAGGGTGATTTTTCGTATATTTAGCACACTTTTCTCCTCTTTCTAAATGTTCTTGCCACCTACGTTCTATATCCTTAGTAATTCCTGTATAGATAGAATTATCTTTGCATCTTATCATATATATATAATACATTTTCTTCCTCTTCTAAAATTTTTTTAAAAAATCTTTAAAAGCTATAGACTTTTTCAGTTTAATTGTGTATTATTATATCGTACTAATAGAAAAAAGGCAACAGTTATAGTTGCTTCAAGGAGGTTTTTATGACACAAAAAATTAGAAAAATTTTATTTATTTTATTGATTATATTTAGCTTAAGTTTAACTTATGTAGCTGCAACTGATGTGAATTTGAATTTACCTGGTGCTACTAACACTAATACTCCAGACACCAATACCAATATACCAGATACAAATTCTAATTTGAATAATCAAAATCAAGTAGATAATACAACTCCAGATACTTCTAATGAACAAACTAATTCAGATATAGCTAGCAATACCACTTCTCAAGTTAATACTATAGAAAATGAAAATATACAATCAAGTACTGTTTCAACAGCTCCTGAAAATGGTTTAGGACTTAGTAATATTATTAATATTTTATTGATTACAGTTGGTGTTATTATTATTTTACTTGCTATTGCTATTATTATTCGTTTAAAAGGTTAACAATATTTTAAAGATGATTTTTTAGTCATCTTTTTTTATATTCTAGTTTTTTACAAAAATTTCTTTTTTTTGCAGAATATTTTGTCTAAAAAAAACAATACTAATATGGAAGCATAAAAAAGGAGGTTTGTAAAATCATATGAAAAAGAAATTTTTAATTTCTGCTATTTTATTAGCTATTATTTCTCTTTTTACAGTTTCTTATACATTTGCTGCAAATAGTGTAATGGATAATGCCGTAAATGGTATTCGCAATTTTGTAGGTGGCGCAGAAAATGTTGTAGAAGATGCTGGTAAAGGAGCAGCCGAAGGAATTAGAAGCGGTGTAAATACGATTAGTAATGGTGCTAACACTATTGGTAATGATGCAAAAAATACCATAGATAATGGGAACCAAAACGATAACATGAGAAATTTTAATAATAATGGTTATACAGCTACTAGAACAACAGCAGATGGTGCAGCTAACATGTTTGCCAATACACCAACTAGTTTATGGACTTGGCTAACAATTGCAATTGCTGGAATTATTATCGTTTCTATGGTAATGTATTATGCAAAACAAAATAATACAGTTACCTATTATAATGATGATGATGACGACGAAAATCAATAAAGCACAAAATAACATGTGTGTTTCATTTACTTGACACACATGTTATAATATTTATATAAAAGGAGATACATATATATATGAATAAAAAAATAATTGCTACTAATCCAGTAGCAAAACATAATTATACTATTATAGATACTTATGAAGTTGGACTGGTACTTTTTGGAACAGAAATTAAATCTATTCGTAATCGGAAAAGTAAATTTAAAAGATAGTTATGCTACTATTAAAAATGGTGAAGTTTTTGTTTATAGTATGCATATTAGTCCTTATGAGCAAGGTAACATTTTTAATAAAGACCCTTTAAGAGATAGAAAACTTTTATTAAATAAACAAGAAATTCATAAATTAACAGGACTAATCAAACAAAAAGGTTATACCTTAGTTCCTATGAATTTATACTTTTCAGGAAATTTTGTAAAAATGCAGTTAGGTGTTGGTAAAGGTAAGAAATTATACGATAAACGTGAAGACATTGCTAAAAAGGATGCCCAAATGCGCATTAGAAAAGAATTTGGAAAATATATTTAAAAAGAAAAAGGGAAAGCTTCATCTTCCCCTTTTTCTTTTTTTATTTCTAATTAGGCTTTATTAGTAGAGCCAAATACATTTTTCATTTTATGTGCTACTGTTCTTTCAATAAGTTCTCTTGCAGGTAACATGTATTTTCTAGGGTCAAATGCTGCTGGATCTTCTGCAAAAGCTTTTCTAATTGCCCCTGTCATTGCTAAACGCAAATCAGTATCTACATTTATTTTAGAAACACCAGATAAACTTGCTTCATGTAGTATTTCATCTGGAACACCTTTTGCTCCTGGAATATTGCCTCCAAATTTATTACACATTTCAACTAATTCTGGTATAACTGTAGATGCACCATGTAATACAATTGGTGTATTTGGTAATTGTTCTTTTATTTTTTGCAATATATCAAATCTTAATTTTGCTTCTCCTTTAAATTTGTAAGCTCCATGACTAGTTCCTATAGCAATGGCTAAAGAATCACAATTAGTTCTTTCTACAAATTCTTTTGCTTGCATAGGGTCTGTATACATAGCATCTTTTGCCTCTACACTTACTTCATCTTCCACTCCTGCTAATTTTCCAAGTTCTGCTTCTACTACTACTCCTTTGCTATGTGCATATTCCACTACTTGTTTAGTTAATGCTATATTTTCTTCAAAATCATATTTAGAACCATCTATCATAACAGAGGTAAACCCATTATCAATGCACATTTTACAAGTTTCAAAATCTGGACCATGGTCTAAATGTAGTGATATTGGAATATTAGGGTATTCTTCTGCTGCAGCTTCTATCATTTTTCTTAAAAATCCAATTCTTGCATATTTAATAGCACTAGAAGATGCTTGCAAAATAACTGGTGAATTTTCTTTTGCTGCTGCATCTATAATTGCTTGGATAATTTCCATATTGTTTACATTAAAAGCTCCGAATAGCAAAATGTTCTTTCATTGATTTTTCAAACATATTTTTAGTTGTTACTAATGACATAATAAAAATTCCTCCCTTTTTTCTAGTAGGACAAAGGCAATGGTCTCTACTTTTTAACATTCTATTTCTAATTATAAAAAAAGTCAATATTTCTAAAGAAATCTGTTTTTGGAATTGACACAATATGTATTAGATGTTAGAATACCTTTAATAGCAAGTGCTATGTGTTCCTATCAAACTTGCTAGCAAAATATTTTTTTGTTAGCAATACAAATTTAAGGAGGAAATTTTATGGGCTCAAAAAATCGGATTTACATGGATATTCAAACACTAAATAGTGGTGTTACAGGTTCATGCCATTTGTGTATTGTAAAATACCCAAATAAAGAAACTAACCGCTTTATTGTAGATTGTGGTCTTTTCCAAGGAAGTGACGAAGCAGAAGATATCAATTGTAGTTTTCCATTCAACGAAGAAAATATTGAGTTTGCGCTCATTACGCACAACCACATTGACCATATTGGAAGGCTACCACTGCTTGTTAAAAATGGATTTAGTGGAAAAATTTATACCACACCTCCTACTTCTATTCTTTTAGAACCTGCTCTTTTTGATAGTTATCGTGTTTTAAAAGATACTGCTAAGAGAAGGCATCGACCAAACCTTTACAGTGATTCTGATGTTAACCAAACTCTAAAGCTTGTTACAGCCATTCCTTATTGTCAAACCACCAATGTAGATGAACATATTAAGGTAACATTTTTCCATAATGGGCACCTTTTAGGCGCTGCCTTAATATTAGTACAAATTTCTTATCCTGGTGAAGAAGATATTAACTGGCTTTTTACGGGAGATTATAACAGTAAAAATATGTTCTTTGATGTTCCTTCCCTTCCAAAAGAAGTTCAAGAAATGCCACTTTATATTATGCAAGAAGCTACCTATGGAAATATGAACTCACAAGAAATTGTTCCTTGCTTTGAGCATAATATTTTACGGGCTTTAGCAAAAGCTCCGAATACTACTGTTGTTATTCCTGTATTTTCCTTAGGACGTTCTCAAGAAATTTTGTACTACTTGCGAAAGTTACAAGATGCCAGAAAACTTTCTACAGAAATTCCTATTTTCTTTGATGGAAAGTTAGCTCACAGATACACTTCTTTGTATCTCAAAGGAAATCTTGGTATTAAAGAAGAAATGCTTGATTTCTTGCCTAATAATTTACAGTATGTAGACAGTGGCAACAGAGCTAGCATTTTACCGGCCTGCGATCCGCCTTGCGGACCAAGTTCCGCCGGGCCAAGAATACG
>JAAWMH010000001.1 GCA_022798335.1 Clostridia bacterium | reverse complement strand
GTCAATACAGGAATGAATAGTGATATAAGAAAATTTTTAAATAAAATAATGTATGGTTAATATCAAAAGTGGTGTTCCCACAAAAAGTTTATGCAATCACTTTTATTTTTTTATTTGCTTTTTTTCAATCTTTGTGTTATAATAGTCGTTACATCAAAAATACAGGAGGTTTTTACATGTTGTACAATGTTAGAGCTATTCTATGTATTACTCAGGATTTAGCCTTCTACAAAGGTATTCCTGATTTTCATCAGCCCTATTTTTAAAACAACTTGAATAAATTTCTGTTCTATTTTCAGTTTTCTCGCATATAATTAATATATAACTACTTTGAAGGAGGTCTTCTCATGAAAGACAAAGAGAACGTGCAAAAGAAAACAGGACAAGAAATCTCTTGCGCGCTGCATGGCAGCCCCATTTGCCCTAAGCCGAACGAATGCGATGGCATCAACCGGCAGTGCCGCATTTGGCAGTCTCACAGCGGAAGATAAACCTCAAAAGAGCTCCTTATATTAAGGAGCTCTTTTGCCTTATTTATGCATTTTTCCAAAATGCTTCATACCCTCTATGTGCTTCATATAAATCTAATTTACTAGTTACTTCATATGGTGCATGCATAGAAAGCACTGGAACACCACAATCTATTACATCAATTCCTTTATTTGCTAAAATGTAAGCTATTGTTCCTCCTCCTCCTACATCTACTTTTCCAAGTTCTGCAATTTGATAACGGATGTCATTGTCTTCAAATATTCTTCTTACTTCTGCTACAAATTCTGCATTTGCATCTGATGCTCCTGATTTTCCTCTTGCACCAGTGTATTTATTCATACCAATTCCTCTTCCTAAGTATGAGGCGTTATTTTTTTCTGACACGCTGCTATAGATTGGATCTAGTCCTGCATCTACATCTGCTGATAACATCTTAGAGTTACAAAAAATTTTTTCTAATAAATTTGGACGATTTATTCCTAATTTGTTTAATAGTTCTGAAATGAAAGTGTCAAATACATGTGATTCCATTCCTGTATTTCCCATACTTCCTATCTCTTCTTTATCTGATATAATACATACTGCTGTTTTTTGTGGATTGTGTATTTTCATTAATGCTGTTAAAGAAGCATATACACATATTTTATCATCTTGTCCATATCCTGCTATCATACTGCTATCAAATCCCATACTTCTACATGGCATTGCTGGTACTAGTTCTAATTCGGAGCTTAAAAAGTCCTTTTCTGTAATACCATATTTTTGATTTAATATATTTAGTATATTTAGTTTTACTTTTTCGCCACATTCTCCATCAAATGGAATACTTCCAATTAAAAGATTTAAGTCTTCTCCTTCTATTCCTTCTGCTAATTTTTTCTTCATTTGGTCTTGTGCTAAATGTGGAAGTAAGTCTGTAATAGTAAAAATTGGATCTTCTATATGTTCACCTATACTTACTTTTACTTTTTCCCCATTTGTTTTAACAATTACACCATGTATTGCAAGTGGTATTGTTGTCCATTGATATTTTTTAATTCCTCCATAATAATGTGTTTTAAAATATGCAAATTCAGAATCTTCATATAATGGGTTTGGTTTTAAATCTAGCCTTGGAGAGTCTGCATGACTTCCTATAATATTCATTCCATTTTCAATGCTGTTTTCTCCTATAATTGCTAAATACATACTTTTGCCACGGTTATTATAATATACTTTATCTCCTGGCTTTAAATTTTCATATTCTTCAATTGACTTGAAGCCATTTTCCTGTGCTATTTTTTGTGAGCTTTCTACGATTTCTCTTTCTGTTTTGGATTGATTCATATAATTTATATACCCTTTTGCATATTCAAAAATAGCCTGTTTTTCTTCTGCTGATTTTGTATTCCATCCATTTTCTTTTTTGTTAAATAATTTTTGCTTTAATTCTTCTGTCTCTTTTTTATCCATTCTACTTTTCTCCTTTCAGTTTTTAATTATTGTATCATATTATTTTAAATTTAGAATACCCATTTCTAAAAAAATTATCATATTGTTTCTATATTTACTTTGTTTTTCTTGCTTTTTTCTTTACTTTTTGTTAAACTTCATACAGTTATTTTTTATTTTAAACCACATTTCATTATTTTGAGGAGGTTTTTTCGATGGAAGAGAAGATTTTTGGTGTCCCTATGAAGGAAGTACGTCGGCAATTAGATTGCTCTGCTGAGATTCCACGTTTTAGTTTTTTTCCACCTTTGATTGGTGGTGATGATGCTCTTGAGTTTTGTATTTCTTCTAGCAAAGATATTTTAGGCAATCCTGAAAAGAAAGAATTTTTCCATCGGCTTTATCATGGTTTATAATGTTATGTATAAAAAGAGGCTAAAAAAGCCTCTTTTTATATAATCATCCCATATACTAAAATTCCAATATTATCTTGATAAATTTGTTCAAACTGAGAAATAGGAAGTGGATTTTCTCCGTATTCCTGCTTCTATTGTGTATCCTGGTTTATTATACTCTTGAATAAACCAATCTTTGTATCCTGCAAAACTAGAAGTATATGGCACTTGTGCTAAAGTATATCCTGAAACTTTAGCAAATTGTTCTCCTATTTGTCTAGCTTCTGGTGGATTATAATCTAAAAACTGCCAATAAATTTCCTTTCCTTGTGTATGATATGAGATTGTTAATGAAAAATTATGTGTTAAAGTAAAGTTATATAAAGCAAGTGCTTCTGGTTGTGTTAGAGGTCCTTCTCCTACAAAGTCTCTTGGTGCTGGCTTTGTAAAACCTTGGGAATATTTTATTCTTTTTGCTTCTTGCCACTTTGCTGGAAATTGCAAATTTAAATCCACACCTGTGGTATTAAAAATATACCAGCCACAAAATAAAATGAATAAAATGCAGTAATCATCTATATTACAGGATTTCTTTTATCGTTGAAATTTCCAAGCATAAGCGAAGGAAAGCTCCATACGAGAAAAGTATGCGAATTGATACAAATTCTTGAAAATTTATTTTTTAGAATTTGTCAATTCGTATTTCAAAAGGAAACCCTGTTTTTTTATGCTTGATTTACTGTTAGAATTGGAGTGGTATATGAAAGAAAGTCAAGATAATGTTGGTTATTATTCAATAATTCCTGCAACAATCTTATACAATAAAGAACTAAAAGCAAATGAAAAATTACTATATGCAATTATAACATCACTTGCTTGTAAAGAAGGATATTGTTTCGCAACAAATAAATATCTAGCTGAAAAGTTGGATGTAAATCCTAAAACAATTTCAAGTTGGATCTCAGATTTAAAAGATAGAAATTTCATTATTGTCGAACTAATTAGAAATGAGAATAAACAAATCATTCAAAGAAAAATTCATATAAATGATATACCCTATCCATTAAATAATGGATACCAGTATCAATCAAAAAATGGACAGGCTATCCATCAAAAAGTGGAAGATAATAATAAAAGAAGTAGTATTAAAAATAATACTAAATTACAGAAAAAATCTATATCAAATTATACAAATCAAAGAGAATATTCAGAAGAATTTTTAAACAGTTTATATGCAAATCTTAAATGAAACTTTGAAAATCTTGTTAGTTTGTTGGTAATATGATAAGATAGCTATGAAAGGTAGGAAATAAAGGTGACAAAAGATACTAGTAAAAAGAAAATGAATTTGAAACAAATTTTAACAATGGCAATTACTATAATTTTATTTATAGGATTAATTTATATCGCAAATAATTTAGATATATTAAATGAAATTACAGTCGCAAATTATAATAGTATAAATGAAATACCAGAATACTCTGGTCAAATATATGTAAAAATAAATAATGGTAAGCCATATTTTACAGAAGAAGATTATATTACAGAAAGTTTTGAAAAATATAGCGATTTAGATGAGAAAGGAAGATGTAGAGTTGCCTATGCTAATATTTGCAAAGAAATAATGCCTCCTGATGGAGATCAAAGAGGAGATATTAGTAGTATAAAACCAACTGGTTGGGTACAAAGGAAATATAATGGAGAATATTTATATAATAGATGCCATTTAATAGGTCATCAGCTATCAGATGAAGATGCAAATGAACTGAATTTAATTACAGGGACGAGATACTTTAATGTTAATGGTATGCTACCATTTGAAAATAAAGTGGCAGATTACATAGAAAAACATAAGAATAATCATGTTCTATATAGAGTAACACCAATTTTTAAAGAAAATAATAAATTAGCAAGTGGTGTAGAAATAGAAGCATATTCTGTAGAAGATAGAGGAAAAGAAATATGTTTTAATGTATATGTATATAATGTACAGCCTGGAATTACAATTAATTATGAAACAGGAGAAAGTGAAGAAAATTAGCCATTACTATTGAAAAATAGATCTAAATGCTATATAATAAATTTGATTTTAATCTTTTTGCTAAATTTCTTTGGCAATAAATTCCCAAAAAACAGATAACAAAATAGGAGTGTGAAGATTATTGAATTTAGATTTATTTAATAATTTAGTTAATAGTGTGAAAGAAAATAATATTGTACAAAGCTTTATAAAAGAATTATCTAATTATTTAGAAAAACAAAATAATAAACTACTTAATGAAGAGTATAATAGAAAGGATAATGGGATACTAAAACAAGAAAATTGTTTATATCAAGTAGTAGAAATGGACGTAGACGGAGTCTATTTGCAAAACACAGAAAACAATAGTGTATCAAAGGAAATGGATATTTCAAAAGAGATTTTAAATAAAATAGGAAATGATAGTGTACTTAGATTTAAAGATGGAAGTTATATATACGAAGAAGAATTAACTAAGCAATTTTACGATAGTTTAATAGATGTTAAAAAATATAAGAACATTCAAGATAACTTCGTTAAGAAAAGTAATATACTAGAAATTGATCCAGATACTAGATATAAAATTGAATTAAGTAAGGATAATTATTATTTATTAAGTTATGAAAATAATGGTAAAAGTACAATCGAAGTTCCTAAAGAACTAATACCATTTTGGGCTAAAAATGGGGATAATTTATATTACAAAAATGGAAAATTTAATAGGTATTTTAGATAGAAAATGGTATGAAAAATTCATACTATTTTTTAACTTTTAAAAGAAATATTATCTCCCAGCGGGTTAAAAAGGTATTAGGAGATTTCCTCCTAAACAGCAATATGTGGTCCGCAGAACCATGCTGGCGAATGTTAGTCAGTAAAAAATGCCCTACCAGCTAACGCATATAATCATAGACACGAAATCAAAGATTTCGACTATGATTTAATTCGGAGCAAAAGTCTTTGCTCTAAAATATCAAATTTCGCTTTGCTAATTTGATATTATTATTGCGAAAGCAACAAGGTTCTGGGGTACCTCACCCACAGGCTTTGCCTGTGAGGTGGGTCAGGTTCTTATATGAGCAAGTTTTTAATGATAAGATTAAAATTTTAAGGAGTGTGATATTATGAAATTTAATTCAAAAGATAGAACTGAAATGTTAAAAATAAGAGTTTCAAAAGAAGAGAAAACTTTAATAAGAGCAAAAGCAGAAATGTATGGATACAGATACTTGTCAAATTATATAAGAGATTCTGCAATTTATGAAAAAGTAACACAAGTAGATTTAAAAGGACAAGATGAAATTTTAAGTGCATTTTCGGAAAATACAAAGGAAATAAAAGAAATTGCAAAAGGAGTTAGACATTTATGCAAATTTTTAACACAGGCAGATGATTTAGCAATGGCAAATTTAAGAGCGAGAATGTATGATATTATGAGAGCACAATATAAAATATGCGATTTAATTACTAAAAAATTAGATTTAGGAAATCCAAGATTTGAAGATTTCATTAACAATAGAATTTCATTGAAAATACTAAGTGATGAAAAATACAAAAAAGAATTATTAAGATTTATAAAAACCTTTGATTCTGGAATAGAAGGAATTAAAACAACACCAGATTCCATAGAAGAAATACAGAATAACAATAGAGTAGTAAAGGTAGAATTAATCCATAGAGGAGAAGATAATAAATTAAAAGCATTACCAATAGATTTGGAATCAAATGGTACTAGAAAAATGTTCCACTTATTTGATTTCTTTATGGATGCACTAAAAAATGGAATGGTACTATTTATAGATGAACTAGATGCAAAATTACATCCATTATTAACAAGATATATTATTAATCTATTTCATAATAGTGAAACAAATATTGGTAAAGGACAGCTAATTTATTCTACACATGATACAGTAAACTTAAATAAAGATATATTTAGAAGAGATGAAATATGGTTTACTGAAAAAAATAGAGATGGAGTATCAGAAATTTATGCCTTATCAGATTATATATTAGAAGATGATGAAGATAGTAAAAATAAAATAGGTAAAAAAGTTAGAAATGATGCAACATACAATAAAGATTATTTAACTGGAAGATATGGTGCTATTCCAGTATTAGAAAAATTTGAGATAAACTATGAGAAATAATAAATTTAAATTTATAGGAGGAATTAAATGAATGATAGATTAGGAATTGATTTAAAAGTGCAAAGGATTTTGAAGCATGTATCACAAGAAAAAATGGCAGAAGATTTAAATATAAGTAGATCTAAAGTATCTAGTTGGGAAACAGGTAGAAGAGAAATGAGCTTATATGATGCTATAATTATTAGTGATTACTTCAATGTTAGCATGGACAATCTATTTAATAAAAAAGCTTTAAATTCAGAAGAATTTATGCAAATAGCTAAAAGATATTTTGAAAATGATAAAATACCATTTGAGGAAAAGAAAGAAATTCTGAAAAAAATGATTTATTATAAAAGCGAAAGTGAAGCAAATGAGATATTACAATGATACAAAATGACTCAAAAAGTCTAATATATTATATTTTTTTCTTCATATATTATATGGAAATATTAGTAAAAATAATTTATAATAATTATGGAAATTAAATATGTAAAGAGGAATAGACAATGTACAAAGAATTAAAGCCAATGCTAAATGCAGAAGAATTAATAAAACATTTAGAGTCAAAGGGAGTCAAGTTTGAATTGACTTCTATACAAGATGCTAGAAAATATTTAGAAGAAAATAATAATTACTTTAAATTAGTATCATATAGAAAAAATTTTAGTAAGTATGAACAAGGTAATAATAAAGGAAAATACATAAATCTTGATTTTAAGATGTTAGAAGACTTATCAATCATAGACATGAGATTAAGAAAAACAATGTTAAGCATAGTGCTTGATTTAGAACATTATGCAAAAGTAAAACTATTATCAGAAGTAGAGAAGAATACTAAAGATGGATATTCACTTGTAGAAAAATATATAATAAACTTAAAAACTAAGAATGAATATGATTTTTTAGAAAACGAATTAAATAAAAATATAAGTGGAACTTATTGTAGAGACTTAGTTGCGAAATATAAAGGAGAATATCCAATTTGGGTATTTGTAGAAATCATTTCATTTGGTAGATTTATAAAGTTTTACATGTTTGCTGCTAATGAATTACAAAACAAAACAATGATAGATGAAGCATATTTATTAAAAAATGTTAGAGAACTGAGAAATGCATGTGCTCATAATAATTGCATTTTAAATGATTTAAAAGCACGAACATCTAATTATAAAACAAATTATAGAATATTAAATGAAATTGCTAATATAGGAATATCGAAAGAAACTAGAAACAAAAGAATGAGTAATTCTAGAATACAGCAAATAGTTACTCTTTTATATCTAAACAAGAAAATTACTACAAGTGATGGAGTTTTAAAACATCAAACAGAAAAGTTGCAAGATTTAAAAAGTAGAATTGAACATCACATTGACTATTATAGTAAGAATAATTTAATACAAGCAAACTTCAATTTTTTGAATAAAATTATTGACAATTGGTATAATAGTAGCATATAATATATATTATAAAGAAAAAGTTTAAAACTTTTGCGGAGTTGTGTTCATCGAGCATAACTCTATTTTTCTTTTTAGGTAAAGAAAATATAAGCAATATTGATTATATGATTAAAAAAGGGGCTGACAAATTAATTTGAGCACGTTATACTACAAGTAAATTATAAATATGGAGGTAGTAAATATGTGCGAAAATGAAAAGGGAGTATTAGAGAATTTATTCGAAGGTAGAGAGGAAGAACTATGTGCTTTAACAGAAATAGATAGACAAAAGCTAAAAGGACTAACAAGAAATAATGATAGTTATGATAAGTTATTTGCAATAATAAAGGATTTATCAAACAATTCAGAAAAATTAGAAGAAGTTAGAAATAGCCTAGACAGTTACATAGATAAAATTAACATCATAGGAGCTTACGAAAATGAAAAGTTTTACAAAATACGGATTTTCAGATGCAGTAAATTTAATACTAGAATGTGTAGCTAAATAAAATGCAATTTTAAAAAGGAGTATATTATAAATTGAATAATATGCTCCCTTTTTTGATCTGTAATTTTAGCTTATTAGTACCAACCGCCATCTACTTTGATAACAGAAGAATTTATAAAACTAGCATTATCACTTGCTAAAAAATATACAACCTTTGCAATTTCTTCTGGCTCTCCAAATCTTTTAACTAGGATTCTCTCAGTTTCCTCTTTAACAAATTCTTCAGCTAGTTCTTTATTCATTTCAGTGTTAACCCAACCTGGAGCAACGCAATTTACTCTTACATATGGTGCAAGTTCTACAGCAGAATCATACGTTAAACTTATTAAACCTGATTTCGATGCATCATAATCAACACTTGATGGATAATATGTATCTATGCCATTTGTACTTGATATATTTATTATTGCACCTCCTTTTTGTTTAACCATCTCTTTTCCAATTAATTTTGTCAAAATAAATGGAGCAATCAAATTCACATTTAATGTTTGTTTCCAATCTTCTACTGTTCTATTTCCAAATTCTTTATCGATTACAATTCCAGCATTATTAACTAGTACATCTATTCTCCCAAATTCTTGTAGTGCTGTTTTCACCATTTTGTTAATTTCATCTTCATAAGATAAATCTGCTTGTATTAATAATACTTTAACTTTGTATTCCCTTTCGATTTCGCTTTTTAAACTTATTGCTTTCTTATTACTTTTTACATAGTTTATTATTATGTTATAGCCATTTTGGGCAAACTCTTTAACAATTGCTTCTCCCATCCCTCTTGTTCCACCTGTTACTAACACATTTTTATTCATAAATCCACTCCCTTTACAACTTACAATGCTTCCGTTAACTTGCTAAATTATTATCTATATGTGAATTATATCATATTATTTTAACATTTCAAAATTTTTATTTTTTCATAAAGCTATATCTTTTGTATAAAACTATGGCATTTTCTTATAAAAAAATTAACTTTTTAAATAAAATTTTAAAAAGTTTTCTAAAAATTACTCACTTTTAATATTTTGATGGCACTTACCTAGTAGAGGAACTTAAAAAGTACATTGACAAATACACTTGTAATCAAGTGTCATAACAAGCCATTTTCTTTAATAATCTGTAGTATAAGAGTTTAATAAAAGTGTAAAGGAGTTGATGCCTAATAGTGAATAAAGATAAAGAGAGTATAAAAATAGATAAACTAGAATTTAATACATACTGTATTTTTACGAAAGAAAAACAGGCGGTGAAAGAAACAATAGGTTTAGTCTTTAAAGATTATATTGAAAACTTAAAAACTAATAACAAGTAATTTTTACGAAAATGAAATAATATTTGCAATTACAGAATTAAGATTTTCTAATTCACTATGTTCATAAGAAAATCTAAACTCTGCATAAGTCAACTGTAAAGCTCAAGAAAATCTTTCGCTAACATTTGACTTAATATAATAGAGCACGTTAAAATAGTACTTGTAGATGATTACGGATAGGAGGGTAGATGCTAGACTTAAATAGTCAAAACTTCAAAGTACGGTATATATATAAGACTATCTAGAGAAGATGGCGACAAACAAGAAAGCGAAAGTATTGGTAATCAAAGAAATATTTTGCAAAGATATGTAAAGGAGAATAATTTAACCTTAATTAAAGAATATGTTGATGATGGTATATCTGGAACTACATTTGATAGACCTGGATTTAATAAAATGCTACAAGATATTGAAAACGGAACAATTAATATGGTCATAACAAAAGACCTATCAAGACTTGGAAGAGACTATATTAAAACAGGTCATTACATAGAGAATTACTTTCCACAAAACAATATAAGGTATATTGCAATAACAGATGGAATAGATACCTATATTGATAGCACAAATAACGATATAACACCTTTTAAAGCAATTATGAATGACTATTATGCTAAAGATATATCGAAGAAAATTAGAAGTGTCTATAAGGAAAAACAAAAGAATGGAGAATATCTATGTAGTACTCCAGCATATCGGATATAAAAGGCATCCTAGTATTAAAAATAAGCTAATTATTGATCAACAGGTAAAAGATATTGTAGAGAAAATATTTGATATGTATGTAAATGGACACGGTAGTGTAGAAATAGTAAATTATTTAAACACCAATAAATATTTATCTCCAACAGGGTATAGAAAAACTGGGATAGTACAAAATTCAAATAAAGCAAACTATGACTGGAATGAAGTTACTCTATGTAATATGCTGAAAAATGAAGTGTATATTGGAAACACAGTCCAAAATAAGAAATCCGTTGTTTCATACAAAGTACATAAAATAAGAACTGTAGAAAAGGAAAAACAAATAAGAGTTGATAATACACATGAACCAATTATAGCCAAAGACACATTTGAAAAAGTACAATGTATTCTTGAAAAAAGAGGAACAAATACAAAACTAAAATATGACTACCTATTAAGAGGATTACTTTACTGCTATCATTGCAAAAGAAAACTGCAAATAGTGCTAAAAAAGAACTCAAAGAGAAATGCAAAAGCACATCCATATATAACTTGTAGCGATGCAAAGTCAAGAGGATGTTATCCACTAAATGTTAATTATGAAAAGTTTGAAAAGCATATAATTTATGTTGTAAAAAAGATATGCCAAATATATGCAGACAAAGAAATTTTTTATTCAATCTATGAGAAATATCAAAATAAAACACTTGATATTCGAGATGGTTATAAGAAAAAATTGGAACAGATTGATAAAGCAATATTTGATATAAATAGTAACTTAGACAAGATGTATATAGATAAATTACAGGGCATAATTCTTGAGGAAGATTACATTAGGGTATCACAAAAGCTTATATTTGATAGGACAAATTTAACAAAACAAAAAGAAGAATTAGAACAAAAGTTAATTGGAACAGAAGAAAAAATAAGCAGTAAAAACAAAACAAAAGAAGAAAAAGAATTAGATGAATTAATAGAAAATTTTATGAAATTAGAGCAACTAGATAAAATGTATTTATACAGATTAATTAACAAAATTGAGATTGATAAAGATAAAAATGTATATATCTATTTTAACTTTTCAAAATTAAATTCTATTAATGAAAATCTATCTAACTGTTATGAACGAGGTGAATTACAGTTAGTTGATGCTGAGGCACTAAATGAGTTTATTAGAATTGAAGAACTAATAAATAAGAACAAACAAAAATGCAAAGCCGTGTAATCAAAGTATTACAAGACTTTGCAAACTGGTTGGTAGTTTTTTAAATCCACACCATTAAAATTTGCTTTCCATCCATTTGGAAACGGAATCGTTGGATATGTTTTAGAAATATTTACATAATTTTCATAAATGTTAATATTTTTTGATACATTTCCTGTTACTAAATCGACTCCATCTGGGTTTACCATTGGTACTATATATACAGATACTTGATTCCATAGTTCTTGTGCCAAATATTGATAAATAGTATCATTAAAAATATAAGCTCTACAAAAATTTTCTATGAATTTCATTAGTAGTACAGAGGTAATCCATTCGTTTGCATGAATTCCTCCATGGTATAAAACCGTTTTGCTTCCTTTTCCTATTTTTATATAAGGTATTTCTTTTCCTAAAACACTATAGCCTATTTTTCCTATTTCTAAAAACGGATATGCTCTTTTTAATTCTTCTATATTGTGCATTAAAATACTATAATTATAGCTTTTATTCGTTGGTACTATTGTTATGATATCGTTTTCTATCTCTTGCATAAAAATCACCTATTACAATTTATGCTTTATTAATCTTTTTGGTTAATAAGTTCTAAAATAATAGTTAGGTTAGAAAACTTTAGCTATTAACAATGAATTTGTATTAATATTATAAAAATAGAGAGAAGTGATTTTTATAAAATCTTCTTCTCTCTATACTTTTCTGGTCGAGGCGACAGGGATCGAACCTGCGACCTCATGGTCCCAAACCACGCGCGCTACCAACTGCGCTACGCCTCGACTTATTTGATACTTATATACTATACCACACTTTTTTTAGCTTTGCAAGATTTTTTTCAATTTTCTATTGAATATTTTTTCTTTCTCATGTATAATAGTTATGTTATGCAGCAGTAGCTTAGCTGGATAGAGCACTCGGCTACGAACCGAGAGGTCGGGGATTCGAATTCCTCCTGCTGCACCATACTCCTAAGGAAACTAAGGAGTTTTTTTATTACTAAAATAGGAGTTTTTTCCTCCTATTCTAGTTCTATTATTTCTAAGTCATGAATACTTGGATCATAAATAGACTTTCCTTCATAAGTAAATCTCGAACCGTGACATGGACAATCCCATGTTTTTTCTAAATTGTTCCATGATAATTCACACCCTAAATGGCTACATACTGGTTTTACCGCAAATAATATACCTTCTTTATCCTTATAAATTCCCACTTTCTTTCCATCAATTTCTATTATTTTTCCATCTTCTTTATGAATAGATTTTAGTGTTTTTTCTGGAATTTTAAATTTTTCTATTACCAATGATTTTACTACTTCTTTTATCATATTCCCCATTTCTTGATGGTTTTTTATTGGCTTTAATCTTGTTGAAGTAAATACTTCTTCATAAGGATTTTCTTTTCCTAAAATTTTGTCTACTATAATATTTGCTGCAACATTTGAGCTAGTTATTCCCCATTTTTTGTATCCTGTTCCTACATATATATTGGGCATTAGGTTTGAAAATTCTCCGATATATGGAATTTTATCTAGTGAAATACAGTCTTGCGTACACCATTTATATTTTACTTTGCAACTTGGGTCAATTTGTTTTGCTATTTTTATTAATTCATCATACTGTTTTGATAAATCTTTTTTCTCTCCTGTTTTATGATCCATTCCTGCAATAATTAGTAGTTTATTTTCTTCTGCTGTTCTAAAAGAAATAGTTGGCTTTTCACTATTAATATACATTCCTTTAAAATTTGCTTTTGTAGTTTCTACTCCAATAGCATAAGAAAGTGATTGATACATTTTTAGAAAATAATAACCTGGTATATTTAAAATAGGGTAATGTGTTGCAAGTACTACATATTTTGCTGTAAGTATTTTTCCGTTTTGTGTCATTATTTCATATTCTTCTCCTTTTATTTTTACTTCTACAACCTTTGTATCTTCAAATAGTTCTACTTTATTTTGCATACTTTCTACTAATCCGATTAGCATATTTACAAGGATTAAATTGTGCTTGATTTGGAAATTTAATAGCTCCTAACATAGAAATTGGTAGTTCTGATTTTGTTACAAATTCCGCTTGCAGTCCTAGTTTTTTTACTACCTCTACTTCTTTTTGTATTTTAGGTATTTCAGTTTCTTGGTTTGTAAATACATAAGCTTCTTGTTTTTCAAACTCGCATTCTATTTTTTCTTCTTGTACTATTTTTTCTATATTTCTAATTGCTTGTTCATTTGCTTCTAAATATTGTTTTGCTTTTTGCTCTCCTTCTGACATTAATAAATAGTCATAAAATAATCCATGTTGGCTTGTAATTTTTGCAGTAGAATTTCCGTGAGGTATGATAACATATTTTTGACTTTTCTAATAGAGCTACTTTTAAGTTTGTTTTTGATAAATAATATGCTGTTGTAATCCCCGTAAGTCCTCCTCCAATAATACATACATCTACTTCTTTATTTTTTTCTAATTTTGGAAATGTTTCTTTCTTTTGCTTACTACTTTCTATCCAATATGATAACATTTTTTCTCTTCCTTTCTTTCTTAAAATAAAAAACTAATGGAAGTATACCCTCCATTAGTTTTTTTATTCTCTTTCATATTCTAAAATATCTCCGTGGTTGGCAATCTAGTTCTCTACAAATAGCTTCTAAGGTAGAAAATCGAATTGCTTTTCCTTTGTTTGTTTTTAGTATAGATAAGTTCGCCATAGATATTCCTATCTTCTCAGAAAGCTCTGAAGAAGATATTTTTCTTTTTGCCATCATAACGTCTAAATTAACGATAATTGCCATCTTCCTCACCCTTTCTTTTAAATTGTTAGCTCATTTTCTTCTTTATATTTTATAGCTTCTTTTAACAACTCTGATAAAATGTAGCATCCTAGCCAAGTTACTGCAAAAATGCCAATAATAACAATTGTAAATACAGAAGTAATAAAAAATATACTTGCCATAAATTCTATCATAATAATAAGTGAACATATCGAAATTACCTTTAAATGTTTTACATTTTCTATGCAAAATGGATTATTTTTTCCTAAACTATGAAATATTTGAATAAATCGATATACAATTACTAATGCTGGAATTCCTGCTAAATACAAAAGAATAAGTGATGGGTAATATTCTATTTGAGGATGCATCCATTCTCTATACTTTTCTAAGAAAAATGGTAAACCGAATTACAATAATAACTCCTACCATCATAATTAATTTTAAACATATTTCTATCAATGTTCCTAAACTCTTTTTTCCTGTTATTTTCATTTTTTTGTTAGCTAAAAGCTAGCTTCCTCCCCTCGATTTAATATATTTCTTGCTTTCCATTTTGAATAATTCCATTCTACTATGTTTTCTTTTTCTTCTAATTTTCCCTTTATTACTTCTAAATATCTTTTTAGTTGATATTTTAAATTTGGATCTTCTATATTATTATATAATTTTAACATTTCTTCTAAGCCATCTGTTTTTGTCTTTGCTAAATATTCAATGTCTATTTTCTTTCCATCATTTAAATATCTATCTACATTTTTTCTTGCTATTATTCCATTAATATTACTAAAATTCATTATAACATACATAACTGTGACAATTACAAAATAGCTTTTCCATGGTGAAAATGTACTTTTAAAAATGTATATCATAGTTGGCAACAGTAAAATACTTTCTGTAAGAAGTGCGAAATATACTAATATTCGTAAAAAGGTATACCCATATTCTTCACCATACAAATTCATCCTAATAAAAGCTGATCCTAAAATAATAGCTGTTGCTATTAATAATACAAAGTTCATTATTTTGCGATAATAGATTTGCAATTTGCTACTTAGACTACTATTTTTACTTGTAATAATAATGATAACAAAATTAATTAGTGATACTGCCATTAATTGAAAAAATCCTTCTCTTGCATAGTTAGCATAATCTATAATGCTATTTGTTGCTATTTTTGCAAATAAGTTTGTTATTTGTATTTTACAAAATATGATATAAATAACATTTAGTATAGTAACAATTGTATTTAAAATAGTGGTTTCTATTTGTACTTTAATTACTTTTTCTTCTTTTGTGCTCCATGGTTTTTTACTTAATAAATTTATCATAAAACTAATAAAATAAATGGTTAGTGCGCAAATGGTTAACAGTTTCGCTACTAATGTAAACCAAAAATCAAAATGAATTAAACTTCTTCCATTTCTTATCATCGTATCAAATAACTTATAAGTACCTTCTGCAAATACATTATCTGCTGCACATAATAATGCAACAATAACAATTAGAATAGGGATAGATACTGCTATTCCTGTTCCTATTTGTTTTATTGACTTTACACTAGTAAATGTGCTTTCTGTTTTCTGTCTATCTTTTTTAAATACTTTTCCTATTCCTTTGCATGCCTCATTTATATAATAAAATGGTTTTATTATTATATAAAAAATTCTTCTAATAGCAAACTCTAGCTGATATTTTGCTTCCATAATCCATATTAACATAATAGTATATAAGATTACTATTGCAATTATATTGGTTATTTTGAAAAACATATTTTGATAAATTGCATAAGTACTACTTAGTAATAAGATTGGTATAATTAATAGGCTTCCTTTTTTGTTTTTTACCTTTTTATGCTTTTCTAAAAAGTATATAGTAAACAATATTAGTGGTAATATAAATAGTAATACTGATATTCCTAAATTTTGCCCAAAAAATAATGTTGTAGCTAAAATACTAAGTAATAAACTTGCAATGATTGCAATTTTCATTTCGAATTCCCTCTTTCTAAAAATAGTTTTATTTAGTTTTGCATTTTCTTGTTGCAGTGTTTTTCTAAATTTACTAAAATTTTAGAATCTCGCGCGAGTTCCTTCTAACTGTATTTTATCTTACAACATTTTTTCATGTTTGTCAATACTTTTTTATTGTTTTTCGATAAATATATAATTACTGTGGCTTTTTTCTTTATACTATCTTTACACTTCTATTACATTTTTTTACTTAAAATAACTTTTATTTCATGTTCTCTATTGCTTCTTAAAACCTTTAATGTTACTTCATCTCCTGGCTTTTTGGTATAAATATAGCATCTTAAATCACACATTTTTTCTAATGGCTTTTCATCTATTTCTAATAAGATATCTTTTTCTTTTAGACCACATTTATCTGCTGGGGAATTTTTAGTTATTTGTACTACATAAATTCCATTATTGATTTTTAAATTTTCTTCTAAGTAAGGAATTACATTTTTATCATAAGCAAAAATACCTAAATAAGCTTCTTCAAATTTTCCTGTTTGTTTAAAACTTTGAATAATATCTTTTACTGTATTAATTGGTACTGCAAATCCTATTCCTTCTGCTGAAGTAATTTTTACACTATTTACTCCGAATAACTTTTCCTTCTATATCAATTAGTGGTCCGACCACTATTTCCTGGATTTATTGTTGCATCTGTTTGTATTAAATCCTCCATATAAGAAGATTTTCCTTCCTCTTCTATAACAACTGTACGATTTACTGCACTAATAATTCCAGATGTTACAGTTCTTTGAAATTCAAATCCTATTGGATTTCCTATTGCATATACTTTTTCTCCTGTTTTAATTTTGTCTGAGTCTCCTAATGTCACATATGGTAATTTTTTTGCATTTATTTTGACAATACTTAAATCTATATTGCTATCTGACCACACTACATTTGCTTCATAATTTCTTCCACTAGCAGTTGTTACATAGCACTTACTATATTTAGCTCCTGATACATGTTCATTTGTTAATATGTATCCATCTTCTGATACAATCATTCCCGTTCCTAATCCTATTTTAGCTGTGCTATCTCCTAAAAATATGGTACTTCCTGTATTTTTTAATTTTGAAATTCCTACTACGCTTTCATTTACCTTTTCTAGTACTTCTGTAATAGTTCTATTTTCTTGTCTTTCTTGTTCTATGGTTTGCACTAGTCTTGTTGCTTCTACTGGTTTTGGTTTGTAACTAGCACCTTTATCTATTTCTATTCTTATGTATGCTATATATACTAAAACAATTAATAGTACAATTAAAATGCACAAAATAGTATTTCTTATGTATATTTTTTTACGTCTTTTTTGCTGCTTTTTAATATATTCTTCCATAGGTCTTCCTCCTATTATGAGATTTCCCCTTTTTAAAAGTTTTAATCAACTTTTTATTTAAAATAGCAAAAGAGTATATTTATATGAATAAATATACTCTAAAAAATAGGTAAGATTGAACTGAACCTAAAAGGTTAGACACTTTTTTATTATTTTTGCATCTCTACATATCTTTTTACTTTTTGTGTTGTTGTTTTTTCAAGTGGCTGGTCTGTTACAATTACTTCTTTAATGTGTTTTACATCTGGAAGCGTTTGATTTATTTGTTTTATAGCTTGCCATATCATTTCTTTTTTCTCTTCTTCTGTCTTATCTTTATATATTTCTGGATTACACACTATTTTTGCACATAATGTAGTATCCATTGAATTTTTATTACGTGCAAATACCATACTTTCTTCTACTGACTCTAGGCTATTGATTAAAAACTCTAATTCTTGCGGATAAATATTTTTTCCGTTTTTTAATACAATAACGTCATTTTTTCTTCCGCAAATAAACAAGAAACCGTTTTTATCTATATAACCAAAGTCTCCTGTTGCAAACCATCCTTCTTGAATTGCTCTTTTGGTTGCTTCTTCATTTTCATAATATCCTAGCATAACACTAGGTCCTTTTACTAAAATTTCGCCTATTCCATCTTTATCTGGTTCTTTAATTTTTACTTCTAAATTATGTAGTGGAAGTCCTATCGAACCTGGCCTTTTTTCTTTATCTGTTTCACAAGATACTACAGGTGAAGTTTCTGTTAGTCCATATCCTTGTACTAGGGCTACACCAAAGTCATTAAATCCTTTAATAATTTTTTTATCTAGCGGCGCTGCACCTACAAAAACGACTCTTAGCTTGCCTCCAAATTGATCTAATACTGGTTTAAATGCTTTTCTTCTTAAATCTATTTTTATTTTTGATAGTGCTTGTGTTATTTTTACCATAGTTTTCATTAAGCCTTTTTTACCTTTTTCTTCAATACTTTTCCATACTTTTTTATGAATATTTTCTAATACAAGTGGTACTGATACAAACACTGTTACATGATATTCATTCATGTTTTTTTGAATATATTTTAGTCCATCACAAAATGCTACTGTTACACCAAAGTAAATTCCATATAGAAAAGTAATTGTACATTCAAAAGTGTGGTGGATTGGTAAAAATGAAAGAAGTGTGTCTGTTGGATACATTTTTACATAGCTTGCTATTGCCTGGATATTACTACAAATATTATGCTGTGATATCATAACACCTTTAGAAATACTAGTAGTTCCTGAGGTAAATAGTAATATCGACATTGCATCTGGATTTATTTCAATTGCTTCATATTCTCTATTTCCTTCTTTTCTTAATTTTCTTCCTTCTAATCGTATATTTTCATATAATAATACGTCTATTCTTTCTGTTTCATCCATACTAATAATATATTTCAAATTGTTATCCTGCATTTTTGAAATAGCTTCTAAATATTTTTCTTCACATATAATTGCTTCTACTTTACTCCTTTGAATTAATGATTCTATTTCATTTTCTGGAAGAGCTTTATCTAGCGGTACAATCGTCATTCCCGCTGTTGTAACTGCTAAATAGGTAGTACACCATTCATAACGATTATTTCCGTATAACTGCTACTTTCTTGCCTTTTAGTCCTAGATTTAAAAGGCTTGTGCTCACTGCTTCTATATCTGCTTTAAATTCAGAATATGTTTTATTAACATGTTCTACTTCTTCTTTTGATTTTCTTATTTTATACTTATAAGCAATATGGTCGGGATATTGGTTTGTGGTTCTTGTAATTAGTTCTCTAAAGTCCTTCACAGGCTCTGCCTGATATACCACTCTATTTTTTTGTTTTTCCATTTATTCTTCCCCCTCTTTTTAAATCCTTCTTTATTTTACAATAAAAGGAATTTTTTTGCAATATTTGGATTGCTTTTTCTAACTTGTTGATATATACTTCACTTATAGTTAAAGAAAATAAAAGGAGATTATCTCTATGGATAAGAAATTATACCCTTTAAGTAACCCACAAAAGTCCATTTGGTTAACTGAAGCATTCGGAGCAAATACAAATTTGAATAATGTTGGTGGTTATGTATTTATAAAAGAATTAGTTCATTTTTCTTGTTTAGAAAAAGCAATTCAGACTTTTATAGAAAAAAATGAGGCAGTTCGTTTTCATGTAACATTATCAAATAAAGAAACTCCTATGCAATACATTGAAGATTATCATCTTGTTCCTATTTCCAAAACCTGTTTAGCAAACATAGAAGAAGTAGAAAAATGGAACTATTCTATTATTCAGACTCCTCTTAATATAATAGATTCAAATTTATATCATTTTGAACTATTTTCTCTTCCAAATGGTTTTGGTGGTTTTAATATTACTTTACATCATCTTATTACAGATGCTTGGAGTATGAGTTTAGCTATTAGTCAGATTATCGATAATTATGCTAAATTTATTCATCAAGAAGAAATTTCTTATGTTACTCCTAATTACACTGATTTTCTCATTTCTGAAGAAAAATATCTATCTAGTAATAAATATTTAAAAGATGAAGAATTTTGGAATACTACCTTTGATACGACTCCTGAACTATGTAAAATCTCATCTAAAAAGATTACTTCTATTAATACTATAGCGCAAAGAAAAGAGTTTATTTTAGAAGTAGATTTATATACAAAAATAAATGAATTTTGTAAGGAACATAAAGTTTCTAATTATGCCTTTTTTTTAGCAATTTATTCTATTTACCTTGCAAAATTTAATAACTCTACTACTTCTATTATTGGTACTCCTATTCTAAATAGAGCAAATTTTGCTGAGAAACATACTAGTCGGTATGTTTATTAGTACTGTTCCTTTAAAAATAACTTTTAACCAGGGAACTACTTTTATTGATTTTTTGAAAAAGGTATCTTTAACACAAATGTCTATTTTTAGGCATCAACGTTACCCTTATGCAGAGCTTTTAGATAATTTAAAGAAAAAATATAACTTTACAGAAAACTTATATGAAGTAGCCCTTTCTTATCAAAACGCTCGAGATAATAATGAAAATAGCTCTATTTGTTATGAATCTAATTGGGCTTTTTCTGGTCATTGTTCTGATGCTTTGCAAATCCATTTTTATGATATGGACAATACTGGTCTTATTCACATTTATTACGATTATCAAATAGCAAGACTAGATTTACAAGACATTTGCAAATTGCATCATAGAATTATTCATTTATGCAATGTACTGCTTTCAGATCCTACTATTTTATTAGAAAATTTAGAAATTATAGATTTAGAAGAAAAAAACACTATTATGCATGATTTTAACCAGTCCAAAGTAGTACATCCTACAAATATTAATGTGTATGATTTAATAGCTAAGATAACAAAAAAATTTCCAAATCATATTGCAATTACTGATGACAAAACTTCTATTACTTATCAAGAATTACTTAATAGGTCTGATAAAATTGCTAAGAATTTAATAAAACATCAGGTTCAAAAATCTGATTGTGTTGGTGTTCTTTTTGCTAAAAAAGATATTTCTCTTATCTGTTCTTTACTTGGTGTTTTGAAAGCTGGTGCTTGTTTTTTAGCGATTTATCCTGATTATCCTGATGAAAGGATTTCTTATATGCTTCAAGATAGCCATACTAAAATATTAATAACAGATAATCCTTCTATTCCTTTTGATATTCCTAAACTTTCCGTAGAAGATTTAGAAGAGCTAGAAGATATTTCTTTTCCTAATGCTAGTAATGATGATAATGCCTACTTGATTTATACTTCTGGTTCTACCGGAAAACCAAAAGGAACAGTGCAAACACACAACAATCTAATAAATTTTGTATATTCTTTTCAAGATTTTTTAGATAATTCTATTTCTTCTGAAGATACTATGCTATCTGTAACAAATATTTGCTTTGACGTTAGCATTGCAGAAATATTTACACCACTTCTTTTTGGTGCTACTTTATTTTTATATAAAGACTTAAATACAAGTAGTCCTAACGAACTTGCTAAATATATTGTAAAAAATCATATTACTTTTTCATATTTTCCACCTTCTATGTTACAAAGTATTTATGAAGAATTAAAAAATTACGAAAATATACCATTAAATAAATTATTAGTAGGCGTAGAACCTATTAAAGCTTCTACATTACAAGCTTATCTTACTTTAAATCCTGAGATGAAAATTATTAATGGCTATGGTCCTTCTGAAACTACTATTTGCTGCACTATGTATCGTTTTGATAAAGCACTTGACCCTGAATGTATTACACCTATTGGTAGTGCTGTTGGTAATTCTAAAATCTTAATTTTAGATTCTGCTAGACATTTAGTTCCTATTGGCAGTATTGGAGAAATTTATGTACAAGGCGAGTGTGTTGGTAATGGTTACATTCATAATCAACAAGCAACTGAAGAAAAATTTGATTTAGTACATAAAACATATCGAACAGGAGACTTAGCAAAATGGCTGCCTGATGGTAATATTTTGTTTATTGGTAGAAATGATGATCAAATTAAATATAGAGGTTACCGTATTGATTTAGGTGAAATTGAGCACTGTATTCAAAATATAGAGGGTATCCAAAATTGTACAGTTTTGTTAGATACGCAAAACAAAGAAAATCCTATTCTAGTAAGCTTTATCGTTTTAAAATTCTCTACTGTTGATGAAGATACTATTAGGCAATATTTATCTAGCAAACTTCCTCATTATATGATACCTAGTCAATTTGTCTTTTTAAAGAGTTTTCCACTTACTCCTAATGGAAAAATTGATAAAAAAGCTTTACTAAAATTATCTTATTATAAAGAGGTACCCTATGTTCCTCCTACTACTGAAATAGAAAAAAAATTAGCTGCTTTATGGAGTAAGGTCCTTCATAAAGAAAAAATTGGCATTCATGATAATTTTTTTGAAATTGGTGGGGATTCTTTAAATGCCATTAAAATTGTTACTTTGGCTTCTCAAGAAGGGCTAAAATTGTCTGCTCAAAATTTTTATACTTATCCTACTATTGCTCTTCTTTTAAAAAATTGTTTACAGCCACAAAATAATACTATTGAAAAAGAGAAAAATTATCTTACTTCTATTTCTAATGAAAAAGTAAATTTAGAAAAGTTATCTGGAAATATCCTATTAACTGGTGCTACTGGTTTTCTTGGCGCTCATTTACTATATGAATTATTGTATAAAACGAATTCAATTATTTATTGTTTAATTAGAGGAACTTCTCAAGAGCATTCTACTAGTAGACTAAAACAACGTTTACATTATTATTTTCAAAATCAATTAGATGATTTCTTTGAAAATAGAATTGTTGTTGTTAATGGAGACTTTTCTAAAGAACATTTAGGTGTAAATGAATCTGTTTATCAGAATTTATTAAAAAAAGTAAATGTTGTTCTTAATTGTGCCGCAGTTGTAAAGCATATTGGAAACTATGATTATTTTCATAAGATGAATGTGCTTAGTGTAAAAAATTTAATTCACTTTTGTAAAGAAGCTCAAAATATTCATTTAGCACATATTTCTACTCTTTCTGTTTCTGGTACCTTCTGCTTTGAGCAAGGAACACACCATTTTACAGAAAAAGATTTATATATTAGTCAAGACATTGATGAAAACATATATATAAAAACTAAGTTTGAAGCAGAACAATTACTTGCTCATTATATACAAGAAGGTGGAAATGTTACTATTTTTAGATTAGGCAATATTACTTGGAGAAGTTCTGATGGCATTTTTCAAACAAATGAAAATGAAAATTTATTTTTTACACTACTAGATTTTATGATAGAAACAAAAAAATTGCCAACTGCTTGCAAAGATTTAGTATTTAATATTAGTCCTGTTAATGAATGTGCTAAGTTAATTATACGTATTTTACTAGAAGCAAATCGTTTTTCTATTTATCATATTTACAACTTTGCTACTTTTCGTTTAGAAGATATCGTTACTATGTTAAATTCACTTGGACTAACGATTGAATTTGCCCACTCTATACAACTTCAAAGTATTTTAGAAAAACAACTTGCTCATTATCCCTATATTGTTGAACAATTTACTAATTCTAATAGACCAGCTAATGTGATTGTTTCTAGTCCTGATACTTTAAAAATATTAAATGAACTTGATTTTCATTGGAGTATTATTGATTGTAATTATATGAAGAAAAAATTAGGAGGAATTAAATGAAGAGAATATCAAAAAATTGGTTAAGATTAACTTTTGTTTATAATATTGTTTTTATTTTAGTAGCATTATTTTTCTATAAGTTAGTACCTGAAATTTTGTGTTATCCGCCCAATTCTATTGATAATAATTTTCAAGTAGAAATTAATGGACTTACTTACACACAGCAATATTTTATGATTTGTCTTAGTAGTATTGTAATAGAAAACGTCATTCTTATTTTTAGCTTAAGGAAAGTAAATAAATTAAGAAGTAGGTTAAAAACAACAGATAGTAAACGTGCTACACAGTCTTATTATCAGCTTTCTAAATATATTTTAAAAATACCTAATGTGATTTATTTTTCACAAGTAGTCGTTCCAGTAATTATGATTGCTTTTACTTTTAGTTTACTAAATGGCGATTTATTTATTACTTTAAAAGTTTGCTTATTATTCTTATCTATCTTAATGTTAATTGCCAGTATTGCTTACATTTTTTCCAAAAAGATATTTCAAAAAATATTAGAAGATATTTTTTATGAGCTATCTAATTTTACAAACATTGATAGTGAGTTTACTAAGTATGTAAATCGTCATAGTATTAAGAACTTCATTTTTATGGTAACTCTTCCGATGTTCATTGTTACTGCTATTTTAATTGCTTTAATTGGATATGCTTCTGTTATTAAAGAAACTGGAAATTTAACTTATGACTTCTACAATCAAACTTTAGAAGATATTTCTATACCTACTAATTTTTCAGGTAATCCCACTGTTTTACTGAGAAGTTATTTAGAAAATATTAAATTGAAAAAAGAGATTGATTCTTACTTTATGATTGCTCCTGATAAAAATATTATTACTTCTGATAGTAAACCACTTTCTATTTTCTTTACAACTTATTTAGAAGATTTATCTAGCACTCAACCTGAAAAAAATAGAGTTTATGATTTTTATGGTGATGATTCACAAGGTGTTTTTAGAACAATTGTTGTAAATGACCAGACATGGATTATTGGTATTAGATATAACTTAGTATCTGATATGATTTTGAATGGACTCCTTTCTATTATTATTGTTTTATTTGCTATTACAATTATTATATTAACTTACTTTGCAAATTATATCTCACATGATATTGAAAGAGTTGCAAAAGCATTATTAGATATTTCTGAAAAAAGAGATTTTAATTTTGAGCATAAACTTCCTGTTATTTCTAATGATGAACTAGGAGACCTGGTAAATGCTTTTAATAAAATTCAACTTTTAACTAAAGAAAACGTAGAACAAATAAAAGATAACCAAAACATGCTTATGGAAAGAGAGCGCCTAGCTTCACTTGGTCAGCTAATTGGTGGTATTGCTCACAACTTAAAAACTCCTATTATGTCTATAGCAGGTGCTGCTGAAGGTTTAAGTGATTTAACAAAAGAATATGAAACTTCTATTGGAGACTCAGAAGTAACTATTGAAGATCATCATGAAATTAGTAAAGATATGAAAGAATGGATTGAAAAAATTGAATCTTATACAGAATATATGTCAGACGTTATTACTGCTGTTAAAGGTCAAGCAGTTACTATGGCTGATGAAAAAGCCGTTTCGTTTACCTTAGATGAACTTGTAAAGCGTGTAGATATTTTAATGAAACATGAACTAAAAAATGCTTTAGTTAGTTTAAATACTCATATGATGACTGACCCTAATATTTCTTTAAATGGAAATATCAATAGTCTAGTACAAGTAATTAACAATATGATTTCAAATGCTATTCAATCATATAATGGTAAAACAAATGAGACAATTGAACTTATTTTAAATTCGGAAGATCATAAAGTAATAATTTCTATTAAAGATTATGCTGACGGTTTACCTAAAGAAGTACAGCAAAGATTATTTAAAGAAATGATTACAACAAAAGGAAAGAATGGTACAGGGCTTGGCTTATTTATGTCTTATTCTACTATTCGTGCTCATTTTAGCGGAAACATTACCTATGAAACAGAAAAGGGAAAAGGAACTACTTTTCATATCATTTTACCTATTTCTAACTAGTCTTGTACTTTTCACACTACTACTTAGGAAGAAAAAACAACGAAGATGGAACTAAAACCCGCGAAGCCTAAAACGAAAAAGAGAAGAGTTTAAAGCTCTTCTTTTTTTCGTTTCTATTTATAAATTGGGATTATTTACAAATTTTTCTGCTTTTTATCTGTACATTTTGGCAAAGTATGATATAATTTGTTTAAATAATGCTTACAAATCAAGCATATTGAATTATATGATTATACTTAACTTATATGTTAGTTTTATAGAAAGGATGATATTTCTATGAGAAAAAATATACAATCCACTCAAAATACTGGTTATAAAATCATTGCTGTTGACGATGAAGAAGGTATTGTAGATTCTTTATCTGTATTTTTAAAGCGTTCTGGTTATAGTTTAACTGGTGTTACTAATCCATTAGAAGCCATAGAGAGAGTAAAAAATGAACATTTTGATTTAATGCTTTTAGATTTTATTATGACTCCTATTCATGGTGATAAAGTAGTAGAAGAAATTAGAAAGTTTAATAAGGAATTATATATTTTATTATTAACTGGTCATAAAGATTTAGCTCCTCCTCTTGAAACTATTCGAAAATTAGATATCCAAGGTTATTGTGAAAAAAGTGATAAATTTGATCAATTGCTTTTACTAATTGAGTCTGGTATTAAGTCTATTGAGCAAATGAATGAAATTAAGAGAATTAATGATGAGCTTTCTGACACAATTGAAAAATTAGAAAAAGCTTATTTAGATAGTATTGAAGTTTTAAGGCATACTGTAGAGGCAAAAGACCCTTATACTAGAGGGCATTCTGATAGGGTTGCCGCTTATTCTGCTCTTCTTGGTAAATACTTAAATCTTCCTGATGAAGATTTAAAATTGCTAAAAATTGGTGGTCTATTCCATGATATTGGAAAAATTGGTATTCCTGATAGCATTTTACTAAAAGAATCTAAACTAACTGATGATGAATACTCTGAAATTAAAAACCACCCTTCTATTGGTGCTCATATTTTATGTAATGCAGAGGCTTTTCAAGATATTATTCCTATTGTAAAACACCATCACGAAAAATTTGATGGAACTGGCTACCCTGGAAAATTAAAAGACAACGATATACCATATTTTGCACGTATTGCAGCCTTAGCAGATACCTTTGATGCTATGACTTCTAAAAGGACTTACAGAGATAGTCTTCCTTTAGATATTGTAAAAGCAGAAATTGAAAAGTGTTCTGGTACCCAATTTGATCCTGAAATCGCTAAAGTATTTTTAGATATTTTAAATAACCATTATGATGAGATTGAGAAAATTAAAGCAGAATATAATTCTTAATCATAAAAACTAAAATACCTATTGTTATTTTTTGATAAATAATAATAGGTATTTTTTAGTTTTATATTTTCTATTGTGCTTCTTTCATTGATAATTGTGCTTTTTGCCTCTCGCTATCTATCCCAATCACTTTTACCTTTACAATATCTCCTACAGCTACTACATCTGATGGGTTTTTCACAAAGCTGCTACTTAATTGTGATATATGTACTAGTCCATCATGTTTTACACCAATATCTACAAATGCACCAAAATCTGTTACATTTCTAACAGTTCCTGTTAAAATCATTCCTTCTATTAAGTCTTCAAATTTTAATACATCTGTTCTTAATACTTGTTTTGGCATATCATCTCTTGGATCTCTTCCTGGCTTACTAAGTTCATCTATGATATCTTTTAGTGTCATTTCTCCTACATTCAATTCTTTAGCTGTTTCTGAAATCTTTACTTCTGCTAACTTTATTTTTATTTGCTTTAATTTTTCTTTATCTAATAAATCATTTTTGCTATATTCTATTTTTTGTAATACATTTTCTGCTATTTCATAACTTTCTGGATGCACTGCTGTTATTTCAAGTGGGTTTTTGCCGCCTGGTATTCTAATAAATCCTGCGCATTGCTCAAATGCTACTTTTCCTAGCTTAGCTACTTTTAAAAGTTCTTTTCTTTCTTTTAATTTTCCATTTTCATCTCTATACTTTACAATATTGTTTGCTATTGTTTTATTGATTCCTGATACATAAGAAAGTAATGATGGTGTTGCAGTATTAACGTCTACTCCTACTTCATTTACTGCATTTTCTACTACTCCACTTAAACTTTGTGTTAATTTAGTCTGATTTACATCATGTTGATATTGCCCTACTCCTATGGCTTTTGGGTCTATCTTTACAAGTTCTGCTAAAGGATCTTGCAGTCTTCTTGCAATTGAAATAGCACCTCTTAATGATACATTGATATCTGGATATTCTTCTGTTGCAAGTTTTGATGCTGAATAAACAGATGCTCCCGCTTCACTTACAATTGCATAATGTACTTTTTCTTCTATTTCTTTTATCATGTTAGATACAAAGTTTTCTGACTCTCTAGATGCTGTTCCATTTCCAATTGCAATAACATTTACCTTATATTTTGCAATTAAAGTTTTTAATTCTTTTTTTGCTCCTTCTATATCATTTTGTGGCTCTGTTGGATATACTGTAGTTGTAGCTAGTAACTTTCCTGTTTCATCAATGACTGCTATTTTGCAACCTGTTCTATAAGCTGGGTCAAATCCCATAACGTTATATCCTTTTAATGGTGCTGCTAAAAGTAATGGTTTTGCATTTTTTCCAAATACCTTTATCGCTTGGTCTTCTGCTTTTTCTGTTAAATCTGAGCGTATTTCTCTGTCTATAGATGGCTCTATTAGCCTTTTCCAACTATCTTCGATAGTTGCTTCTAATATGCTTGTAAACTGAGTATTTCCTTTCACAATGTCGTGTTTTATATAGTTTAATATGTCTTCTTCATTTTTGTCTAATTTTACTTTTAAGTATTCCTCTTTTTCTCCACGGTTAATAGCTAATATTCTATGGCTTGGTATTCTATTTATTTTTTCTTGGAATTCATAATACATATTATAAGCTGTTTTTTCTTCTACCTTCGTTCCTTTACTTACAATAAAGCCATCTCTATAACATTTTCTTTTAATTTGTTTTCGGTATTCTGGATTATCTGATATATTTTCCGCAATAATATCTTTTGCACCAGCAATTGCTTCTTCTACTGATGCTACCACTTTGTCTTTGTTTTGCTTATCTTCTTCTGATAAAGTATCTATATTAACATATTTTAAAGCAATTTCTTCTATTGGAGTTGTTTCTTTTTGCTCAGTAATAATATCTGCTAATGGTTCTAATCCTTTTGCTTTTGCTACAGTTGCTCTTGTTTTTTTCTTTTGTTTATATGGTCTATAAATATCTTCTACCTCAGCAAGTGTTTTTGCTTCTTCTAAGCTTTTTACTATTTCTTCTGTAAGTTTTCCTTGGTTTTCAATAGAAGTTTTTACTTCTTCTTTTCTTACTTCTAAGTTACGAAGATAATCAAGTCTTTCTCCTAATTCTCTTAGAATTTCATCTGAGAGTCCTCCGAGTTGCTTCTTTTCTGTAACGTGCAATAAATGGGATAGTATTTCCTCCATCTATTAGTTCTATTGTTTTCATAACTTGTACTAATTTTATATTTAATTCTTCTGCTATTCTATAGGCTATTTTTTCTAGTGTAGCTTCCATCTTTGTTTTTCTCTCCTTTAAGTTTTTTTCTTAATTATATCATTTAGTAACTTTTTTTCAAGCAAACACTTTAAGAAAGTAAAGACTTTTATCTATTTTTTTATATATATAAAAAGCAAATAATGCTAAATCATTACTTGCTTTCTCATTTTATAAATTAACAATTTCTAAAATCTTAGGTTTTGCGGTAAGCAAGCCCATTCCTAATTTGAATACTACTTTTATATTTGGGTGCTCTTTTGTTACTTCTATATCTGTAATTTTATTTCCGCTCCATAAATTAAATGCAAATTTGTGTGTTCCTATTGTTGCTGGCACTACTACTCCGTTTCCATTTGCTACAGTTGCGACTAGGTTGCCATCCATATAAATTTTAATTCCTACTAAACAACCATAAAATGAATTTTGTCTAAAAAATGTGATACTTCCTACCGTTTCTTCTATTTTTTCTCCACATTTATTACAAAATTTTTCTCCTTCTTTTACCTCATTTCCGCATTTGTTACAAAACATTTTTTATTCCTCCTTTAATTTTCTTTTACTTTCATATAAAACTTAGCCATGATGTACCATGGTGTCATAGATTTATATAACGTTTTTATTTCTTTTTTTACTTCTCGTATTGGCATTGTTTTTTTACTAGTTAGTAATAAATAGTGTTCCCAAAAATAATATTCTTTTACCCTTTTGTCAACTAAAAATCCTATTCTTTCATAAAAATTCTTTCTTTTTATTCTTTTTTCATATTCTTTTTTGTTTTTTGCTTTTTCGGGGTTTTCTATTTCTAATAAAATGATTTTGTCGTCTCCTACCATTTGCTTATATTCTTGCAAGCACTTTGTACCTATTCCTTTTTGTCTATATTCTTCATATACTGCAAAATATTGAATTAGAATTATTTTTTCATTTTGACTTGTTACTAAATAGGCTTTTTCTGTTCCTTCTTCTATGTATACATACACGGTTCTTTTATCTGTATATTTTAGAAATCTGTTTAATGCACAAAGCTCACTATCTGGAAAGTCTTTCATCATATGTTCTTTATATAGTTCTTCCCATCTTTTTGTGTCTAACTTTTGTATCATTTATTCTACTCCTAAGTATTCATTATAAGTTACTTCTCTATCTATTACCCCATCTGCCTTCAAATCAATAATACGATTTGCAACTGTTTGCATTAATTGATGATCATGTGAAGTAAATAACATATTGCCTTTAAATTTTGTCATTCCTTCATTTAGAGCTGTAATGCTTTCCATATCTAAGTGATTAGTTGGTTCGTCAAATATTAAAAAGTTTGCACCTGATAACATTATTTTAGAAAGTACACACCTTACTTTTTCTCCTCCGAGATAATACATTTACTTTTTTTAGTGCTTCTTCACCTGAAAAGAGCATTCTTCCTAAAAAACTTCTTACATATGTTTCGTCTGGATCTTTTGAATACTGCCTTAGCCAATCTGTAATAGATAAATCTGATTCAAATAAATAATTATTATCTTTTGGAAAATAGTTTTGTGTAATAGTAGTTCCCCATATAAGTTCTCCACTATCTGGCTTTAGTTCTCCTGCTATTATTTGAAATAGCACTGTTTTTGCATTTTCGTTATCTGCTAAAAAAGCTATTTTGTCGTTTTGTTTTACTGTAAAAGATATATTATCTAATATTTTTTCTCCATTAATTGTTTTGGATATATTTTTGACGTGTAAAATTTCTTTTCCTGGCTCTCTATCTGGTTTAAAGTCTACATATGGATATTTTCTATTAGATGGTTTTATTTCGTCTAATTCTATTTTTTCTAATGATTTCTTACGTGAAGTTGCTTGTTTTGATTTAGAGGCATTTGCGCTAAATCTTGCAATAAATTCTTGTAATTCTTTTATTTTTTCTTCTTTTTTCTTGTTTGCTTCTTTCATTTGTTTTAGTGCTAGCTGACTTGATTCATACCAGAAATCATAATTTCCTGGATATACTTTTATTTTACCAAAGTCTACATCTGCTATGTGAGTACATACTTTATTTAAAAAATATCTGTCATGTGATACTACAATGACTGTGTTTTCAAAATTTATTAAAAATTCTTCTAACCAGTTAATACTTTTTAAGTCTAAGTCATTGGTAGGCTCGTCTAATAATAAAATATCTGGGTTTCCAAACAATGCTTGTGCTAAAAGTACTTTTACTTTGTCTTTTGCTTCTAGCTCACTCATAAGCATATAATGCTTTGCTGGCTCTATTCCTAAATCGTTTAATAAAACTGCTCCATCTGCTTCTGCATTCCAGCCATCTAATTCGCTAAATCTTTCTTCTAACTTTGCTGCTTTCATTCCATCTGCCTCTGAAAAATCTGGTTTGCTATAGATAGCGTCTTTTTCTTTCATAATTTGATATAGCTCGCTATTTCCCATAATGACGGTGTCCATAACGGTATATTCTTCAAAAGCAAAGTGGTCTTGTTTTAATACAGATATTCTTTCTTGTTTTTCTTTAGATACCTCACCTTTGCTAGGTTCTATTTCTCCTGATAGTACTTTTAAAAAAGTGGATTTTCCGTGAGCCATTTGCTCCGAATAATTCCATAGCAGCACCCTTTATTAAATTTAATGTTTACGTCTTCAAATAAAGTTCTTTTTCCAAAACGTACGGTAACTCCTGTTGCTGTAAGCATTTTCTTACCTCCTTTTAGTTTACGTTATTTATTATATACTAAAATGGTAGTTATTTCAATTGTTTTCTTCATTAAAAATAGAGAATATATAAATATATTCTCTATTTGTTAAATAATAATTTAATTGCCCATAATCCTGAAATTCCTACTAATACATAAATAATTCTACTTATGACTGACATAACTCCAAAAATGGTGTCTACTAAGTTAAAATTAAATATTCCTACTAGTCCCCAGTTAATAGCACCTATAATAACTAATATAAGAGCTATTGTATCTACTACTTTCATATTTCGTCTCCTTTTATTTAATTTTCTGTATTAGTATAGCTCTTTTTTTACTTTTTATACTTATTTTAACATATTCTTTTTATTTAGCCATATTGTTGCAATAATTCCAATTAATACAGAAAATAGCAAAATAATAGCAAATCCCCATGGATTGTCTTGTAGTGGCACTGCTACATTCATTCCCCAATAACTTGCAACCATAGTTGGTATGGCTAATATAATGGTAATAGAGGTTAAAAATTTCATAACACCATTTAAATTATTAGAAATAATAGAGGCATAAGCATCCATTGTGCCATTTAAAATATCACTATATATTTTTGCCATTTCTATTGCTTGCTTATTTTCAATGATTGCATCTTCTAATATGTCTTCATCTTCTTCGTATAATTTTATTATTTTCCCTCTCATTGTTTTTTCCATAACTAATTCATTTGATTTTAGTGATGTTGTAAAATATACTAAGCTCTTTTCTAAGCTAAGCAGTTGCAATAATTCTTTATTTTTCATGGAATTTTTTAAAACAGATTCTGCAATTTCTGTTTCTTTGTTTATTTTTTTTAGCCATGTTAAATATAATGATGCATTAGCATATAAAATCTGTAATAAAAATCTGCTTTTTTTATAAGTGATTACATTTTTCAAATTATTTTTATTTAAACTTTGTATAATATCATTTTTTCTAAGCGATACTGTAAGAAGGTAATCATCTCTTACAAAGATAATACCAATTGGCATAGTACTATATATTAAACTGTCTCCTTCTTTTTCTCTTATAGGAATATCTACAATAAATAATATCGTATTGTCATCTTCTTCTATATCAATTCTAGCCTTTTCTTCTGAGTCTAGTGCATATCTAATAAAGTCTTCTTGTATATTTAAATTTTTACATACTTCTTGTATTTCCTCTTCTGTCGGGGCAACTAAATTAATCCAATTTCCTTTTTGATATTTTTCTGTTTTCTGTGTTATATTAGTTTGTAAATCTGTACTATACATTTCTAGCATATTATCACCCCTTCTTTTTTATTTTACTACTTTCTAGAGAAGGTATCAATGTTTTTAGAGCAAAAATTAACAAAACGAGAGCTTTTATAAAAAAGCTCTCGTTTTGTATGAAAATAACTTTACTTGTCTAACGAGCAATTGATTTGGACAACATGCACACTTCTGTCATAGAAAGGACTTAGATCTAAGTATTCTAACAATACTTTATCATCGTTTTTCAAAAGATACCTGCCACTACTTTCACTATATTCTATTTCCAAATTTTGTGGCAGTTTTACTTCATAGTAATAACTATCGCTTTCTTGTATAATTTCGATGCCTAGCTTTTTATAGATTTCGCATAAGTACTCTTCTTCATCATACTTTTTGCTAAATTTTCCTGGAATAAATCCACTATACCTAATTGGTAATTTACTCATGCGATTTGCTCTGTTTCGCACATAGCTATTTGCTGTATCAACACCTTCGTCTATTCCACTACTCATTGCAATAGCTAAAGTAAGACCTGCCACTAGTTGTTCATCATTTCTTTGAGGTTTCTCTATTGCAGCTTGTTGTTTTTGCTTTAAGTAACCTTTATACAAATCTTTAAAAGCAATCCTATACTCCAAGGAATCTTTATCATAGTGTGTTAGAAAATATGCTACTCTTTCGTCATTTAGCTCTATTTCTCTAATTACATACCCTTCGTTTAAAATAGCTGCCTGCCAAAATTTTACTACGCTAGTCATATTAGTTTGCAAATCTTTAAAAAGTATTTCTTTCTCAAGTGCTTCTTCAGTAAAACTACTTATGTTTCTAACATTATCATTTATCAGGCAAACTAAGAACTTAGTGGTAAGAATTTCTTTTGGAAAATCTTCCATTACAGGGGTACTATTTTCTAAACACATAGCAAAGTAATATTCTGCTGTTTGGTACTCTTTAGGAGTTATCTCAAGAAATCTATTTTTTCCATTTCTTTTTGCTGCAAAAAGCCTTGCTCCTAATGTCCAAAAATCTTGTGTCAATACCTCAGGCTTTCTCTTAGCAACAGAGTAAAACCAATCTTCAAAGTCTCCTCTTCGCTCTACATATCGGCGACTAACTGCTTCTAACATAGCACAAGATATCATTTCCTCATCAATATAATCTAGTGGCATATACTCAAAGCAATTTTCTTCAAAGTATAGTGCATATTGTTTTGTAGCAATATGTTCTTTAAAGAATTCTCTGTCAAATTGGCTTCCTAAATGACTTTTTACACATGCTAAAACATCTTTATGCACCGATGATAAAGCATGAACAAAAAAGTCTCTGGTAAGATATTGGCTTGGAATGTCTGCAAATCGAATTTTTCCATAACTGATTGCATCAACATAATGTCCTGGTGTTAATGTCCCTTGCATTTCTCCTTCATAGGAATAAATAGGCATTCTATTTACTGTTCCTTGCTCAAACTCTCCTGTTTCAAACTTTTGACTAATCCGTTTGTATGCCGGCAAATCTGTTATTCTCATGTTCTTCCTCCTTTTCCTATAGGAGGACTTTACATGCCCTCCAAATTTTTTGTTTAGGGCTAATACAAATTTGTCCTGCTTGGTATTATATCTTATTTTCGAAATTATATCAACTTTTTTTTACAATAAATATCTCCTAGTTCACCGAACTAGGAGATTCTTGTTTTTAAAACAAATAGGTTATTGTTTGTCTAACTGCACAAGAAAATGAGCAATTTTGGTTTCTTTTCTCTAATCTTTGTTTTCTTCTTATTGCCTTTCTAGAATTTTTATTTTTAGTTATCACTTCACATTCTAATTCAAGACTTCTTTCTAAAGAACTTCCAAGAGCTCGAATGAAAGTTTTTAAGTGATATTCTTTTAAATTTTTACTAAGCTGTGGCAGTTTTGCAAGTGGTTGTCTTGGTGCTAAAGTATAGTACTCACAAGAAACATGGTCCACTTTGCATTTTCCAATCACTTGTGCAAGTTCATACATGTCTACTAGTTGCTCTGTTGGAAGTCCTATGATAACCGTAGTATAAATATAAATATCAGGATGGGCTTTTCTTAGTTCATTGCATACTTGTATTGCTTTTTCTTTAGTATGTTTTTTGCCAATAAAACTTAGTAGTTTATTATTTCCTGTTTCTATGTTTAAAACAATCTCTTTTACTTTTTTTAGCTTGCCTAGTGATTTTAAAATTTCAGGGGTAATTTCTCCTATTGCCATTCCTACTGGAAATTCTATGCTTTCTACCTCTTCATAACTATTGATTAAATCCAATAATTTGTGAAGCATAGGCTTTCCATAAATATCAATTCCATATTCAGTAAGATTTTCCGCTAATAAATGGACTGACTTAAGCCACTCTGGGTGCTTTTTTCTAATCAAGTCAAGATTTTCTTTTATCGCTTCAAGTCTAATGCTTTCAAATTTTGTGTGCATGTAGCAATTTCTACAAAACTTACAATGTTGCAAGCAACCTGAAACAGGGAAAATATTAAGGCTTTTCGTTTCATCATTATAGATAAAATAGTTTGAATGCATGTCTAATCCAAACTTTTCTCCTAATCTTTCAGGAAAGTGATGTTGAAAAAATGTAATGTTTTCGATAGAGCCTTTTAGTTGCTCTTCTACATTTGCTGCATTCCCAATAACAATTATCTCTGCTCCTTTTTTTCGCATAGACGCTATACTCTTTATATCTCTTAGTACGATTTCTGATGCATCTTCATATAATGCATATTCATGTGCGTATAAAATATAATTGGCTTGCCTTATATCAACTTGCGGCTTTTCTAGCAAAGGAAACATTGGAAAAAATGATACTACTATTTCTCGATAGCCTATTTCGTTTATGTAGTACATAATTGGATAAAAACTAATTTTAAGTTCTGCTTGGTCAGTTGGTATAATTGCTCTGCTCATTATCCGGCTAAAATGTTTTGCGTTTTCACTTACAGTTTTTTCATTATATAGTTTCATAAATTCTTTCCTCCTATAAGTTACTTTTTAGACTTAAACCTTTATTGTTTTCTTTTATAAATAGCTGTAATGCTCTTATTATGTTAACATCTTTTCGTGTTTTTGTCAATTTTGTTAGCAAACTAGCCTGCATAATTAAAAGACAGCTTGCTTTAATTATGTAAATATGCTATAATTAAAATTGGTTTAAGTGCAAAAAGCCTTAGTAAATTAAACCTACTTTTAAATTTTTTGGAGGTATTTTTATGCGGAAGCGGAAAATGATTAACAATCTGTTAGCCCAATGCAAAGCAGTACCTTTTTCAACACCAGTTTTCTATGAGAAGCCTTTTGAGGAAAAAGCATTCTATAAAGTAATGCACCAACAGTTTAAGCTCCCGAGTGGAGAAATTATTACTCGTGAATTTTTGAAAAAGAAGCCAGCAGCAGTTGTAATACCTGTTACAGTTGACGGAAATGTTGTCTGTGTCATTCAGCCTATTTCTTTGTCTGCTGAGGGCTCTCTTATTGAAGTTCCTGCTGGATATGCTGAAGATAACGAAAACTCTGCTCAGGCTGCTATGAGAGAACTCGTTGAAGAAACAGGATATGTATCTACACAAATCCACTATCTTGGCAAGCACTATCAAGATCCTGGCAGTATTAAGGAACCTGTAAATGTTTTTATTGCTCTAAATTGTAAGAAAAAACATGTGCAGAAACTGGATAAAGATGAGTTCATCATCACTTTGGAAATTCCTAAAGATGAGCTAAAGCAACTGATGGATGAAGGCGAGATTAAGGATGCTAACACTTTTATCGCATTGGCCAAAGCTCGATTTGCAAACTATATTTAATCGTTAATTTTCTACCGCAACTGCGTCTCCTCTCTTTCTATACAGTAGAGGGGACGCAGTTTCTTTATTTTTGTATTTCTAGAAGATAAAGTAGATACAGCTAGGTTATTAAGCGATTTCATACAACCTGATACCCATTTAGGAAAAATTAGAGAAGTATAAAATTATAGAGGCAAGTTAGTTTTTGAAACTAACTTGCCTCTAGTGTTTTGGTGCGTCATAGAGGAGTCGAACCTCCGACCATCAGATTAAGAGTCTGCTGCTCTACCAACTGAGCTAATGACGCATATGCAAGTTATATTATAATTCGCATTTACTTCTTTTGTCAATAGTTTCCTAAACAAAATATCACAAAGTGAACTACTTTGTGATATTTTATTTAATAGAATTTAGTTTATTTGCTAAACTTGCAAATTGTTCTATGCTTAAGTCTTCTCCTCTTACATTTTCTGGTAAATCTAGTGATATTAGCAATTGTTTTATGGTTTGTTTATCTGCTATTTTATTGTTTGAAAGCCCATTTAGCAGTGTTTTTCTTCTTTGCATGAAACTTGCTTTAACTAACTTAAAAAATAACTTTTCATTTTCTAATTTTACTGGTGGTTGTTTTCTAATATTTAATTTTATTACTTGCGATTCTACTTGTGGTTCTGGAATAAAAGAGCTCTTTGGTACTACTGTAATACTTTCAGATTCGCAATAATAATATACACAGTAAGTAATAGCTCCTGCATTCTTCTGGCCTGGTAACTCGATTAATCTTTGCGCTACTTCTTTTTGTATCATTATAGTAATACTTTCTACTGGTGCTTTTTCTTCTAATAATTTCATTATAATTGGTGTTGTAATATAGTATGGTAAGTTAGCTACAATCTTTATATTTTCTTTTTCTATATTTTGTTCGTAGACTAATTTATCAAAATCTATTTTTAAAACATCTTTTTTTATTATTTCAAAGTTATGATAAAGTGCAAATCTTTCTTGTAAAATAGCTATCATTCTTTCATCTAACTCAATAGCTATTACTCTTTTTGCTTTTTCTAATAATTCTTTTGTTAATGTTCCAAGTCCTGGTCCTATTTCTATTACAATATCTTCTTTAGTTATTTCTGCTCCTTCTATAATATTTTTTACTACTTGCTCACTAATTAAAAAGTTCTGTCCTAAGCTTTTATTTGCTGTTATATGATATTTTTTTATTAAAAATTTGGTTTCTTCTTCTAAGTTCATTTCTTCTTCCTTTCTATTATAAGTATACTGGTGTATATAGTAAAAGTCAATAAAAAGAAGTCTGGTTAAGACTTCTTTTTTACTCAGTTTGTTCATCTTGTTTTGGTGTTTCATCTGTTTTTTCTGTTTCTTGTGGCTTTGCTGTTTGTATCTTCTTTTTAGTTCCTCTTCTTACAATTTTTTGTTTTGCACTATAAGTATCTTTTGATAATAATTCTTGACTTACTACTTTTCCATTTAATTTTAATATTTTGTAGCATTCACTTCTACAACCTGCTGCTCCTGATTGTTCTACTACTTCTTTTCCTTCTTCTAATGTTGGGTCATCTTTGTAAGTAGTTGTGTAGTTAATATAAGAAGTAACTTTTGGCATAATTACTACTTCATATTCAACTTCTTCCTTGATTCCATAAATACTTACTTTACATACACCATTTTTTGAATTTGCTACTATTTTTATTGGATAATTTCTTGTATTTTTAAATACAAAATCTAAGCTTCCATAATATACTGTTGCATCTCTTCCTGCTGGTACATAACCTGTTAGAAAGATGTGGTTACTTCTTTCGACAATTTGTAAATTAGCATATAAAACTGTATTGTATAAAGTAGATGATAATTGACAAACTCCTCCTCCTACGTCTGGTACTACTTTTCCTCCTATATAAGCTGTTCCTTCTTTATATCCTGCTTCTATTGTTCTTTTTCCTGTTGTTTTATTATAAGAAAATTTTTCTCCTGGCATAACAACTGTTCCATTTACTTTTTTAGATGCAAGTTCTATATTATCACTTCTGTTTTTTAGTCCTGCATCATATGGGGTTGAAAAAGTTGCTAATAGGTCTGGAAATGCCTCTTCTCCTAGTTCATTTATTGTTTTTGGTACTGTTATTTTAAGTGGTATAGTATATTCTTCTTTTTCTTCTTGGATTAATTTTTTAGCTTCTTCTATTGATATTTTAAAATCTACACCATTAATATGTGTGTGTACTTTAGTTTTGCTTCCTTCCTTTTCTACATAAGCATCTTTTGGCTCTTTATATACTTCACTATGAATTTTTTCTATATCTATTGGATCTGGCTTTTTATATTTTGTTGGTATTTCTATTACTTGATAATTTGTGTGTATATTTCCTAATTGCTGATAAATTTTACTTTTTAGTTCTTCTTTATCAATCGTATATCCTGCTTTTCCTCTTACAATGATTAATTCTTCATCTTCTATATAATAACTATTTTCTATAATTTTGTCTTTCATCTTTGAATTAGCATCTGCTATTGTATCTTCTACTAGTTCTTCATCTAAATATAAATTAGGCTGTATTTCTTTTTTAAACAACTTTGTTCCTAAAATAGCATAATTATTGGTTATAATATTTCCGTCTCTTCCTATATTATAAGCTTGCGCTACTGCTTTTTCGATATCAAATTTAGCATTAAAGGTGTTTGCTGTTACACTTATTTCTGTTTCATTTCTTTTTAAGATAAGATTATTATTTTCATCGTTAAATCTACTTTCTATAGCATCTCTAATTTGTTCTTGAGCTTCATCTATGCTTAAGCCTCCTACTTCAATTCCTAATATAGAAATCCCTTTCAATATTTTATTATTATTGATATTGCATAGAGAAAAAATAACTGAAAAGAACATAATAACTAAAATGATAACAGCTATGCTAATACCTATTACGAGTTTTTTCTTTTCTGTATGCTTTTTTGGTTTTTCTTCTCTTACTTCTTCTTTTGTCTCTTCATTCTTTTTATTTAATTCTTCTTTTATTTCCTCTTGTTGTGTTTCTATCTCTTCTTTTTTTTCTTCTTGCTCTTTTGCTATTTCTTCTTTCTTTTCTATTTCCTCTACTTGTTGTTTTTCTTTTTGATTTTCTTCTTTTTCCATACTTTTCCCCTCTACAATAGTATATACTTTTGTATAAAATAATATTACCATACTACCTTAAGTTTTACAATAAAAATAAAGGGGATTTTGTCATAATTTATATTTTTTTACTATTTTTACTAGACAAGTTTTTCTTTTTCTAATATAATGTGGATAGAAAATTATGGAAAAAGGGGTATTATTATGATAGGTGAAATGATTGCATATATTCGCAAAGAACGTAATCTAACTAAAGCTAGTATTGCCCGTGGAACTAATATAAATACAGGGCATTTAACACATATTGAAAAAGGTGAGAGAAATCCTAGCCATAAGGTATTAAAAAATATGTGTAAAACAATGGGAATTCCCTATCGTCCTTTAATGTATACTTACGATAAAGAACTCACTGAAGAGCATCATTCTTATAAGGTAGAAACACATATACCTTATAATAAAATTCCTTCTTTTGATTCTTTAGGTACTTTAATGGATTGCCCTGCTAGTGTTCCTGGTGCATCTATTGCTGTAAAGGTAACAGATACTGCTATGGAACCAAAACTAAAAAAAGACTCTTATGTTTATATTGAGTTTAATACACCATTAGATAACAGAGACTTAGGTTTATTTTCTTACCAAAACCAACTATTAATTCGTAGATTTATTGTTCGTAAAGATGGGGTAGTTTTAAGAGCTGAAGATAAAGAAATTGCTGATATTTGTTTAAATCCCAAGGAAGATTTTTACATTATTGGAAAAATTGTAGGAACAAATTTAGATGATAAATAATATTTTTGTCAAAAATACTTGAATTATATATTTTTTAATATTATAATATCAAAATAAGGAAACAAGAGATAAATAAGGAGATTTTTTAAATGGAATTAGTAAAAAATATTTTCTTTAATACAGATAAATTAGT
>JAAWMH010000028.1 GCA_022798335.1 Clostridia bacterium | reverse complement strand
AGCAAAAGCCAAAGAAGTTGCAAAAAATAATCCATCAGGAGAAACATCATTTTCAAATAATGGAATACAAAATGCTACTCAATTATCAAAAGTGAATAAGCATAATCTAAGAGATTATGATAATGACAAAGAAAATATACAAATAATCTTTGGAACTGATAATTTATACCAAGATATGCAAAACTTATATCTTCAAGAATTTGAACAAGCAAGAATTGAATATAATAACAAGCAAACTCGTGAAGATAGAAAAATAAAAGATTATTTTAAGCATATATCACAAGATAAGCAAAAAGATTTAGCTTGTGAATTTATTATAGAACTCGGAGATATGGATTTTTGGAATTATAAAGATGACTATTACAAAAGGGGGATGACACAAGTTTATAAAGAGCAAGTGCAAGATTTAATAAGAATTGTACCAGAATTTAAAGTAGCAAATGCAGTAATTCACTTTGATGAAACATCTCCACATATGCACATTGTAGGTGTCCCAATAAAAGAAGATTATAAAAGAGGTATGAGAAAACAACCTGCGAAGTCAAAAGTTTTTACGAAAGAATCTTTACAACAAATACAAGATGAAATGAGAGTTTGTTGTATAAAATCTTATAATAAAGTCTATTGTGAAAATTCACTATTAAAACAAAAGAAAAAAGGTAGAAATCGAGATATAGACATTAAAGATATGGGAGATTACAGAGAAATAAAAAGGCAATTAGAGAAAAAAGAAGAAAGACTAAAGGAAGCAAATAATCAAACTAAAAAAATAGATAGTACAAGCAAAGATATAGATAAAATTTTAGATAATTTAAAACCTACTTTGATGAATAAAAATAATATGGTTATTTCAAGCGAGGATGTCCAGAAAATCAAAAATTATACAGAAGATGTAAAAGATATAACCCAGACAGTTAGAAGTGTAAATGATTTAAATATGGCAATTAAAGAGTTTGAACACTCTGCTTTTGAAATAGAAAAGGAAAATCGTTCACTTAAATATGAAGTAGAACTAAAAGATAATCAAATCGATAGCTTAAAAAGGGAACTATCTACTAAAGACAAGATTATAGGTAGATTACAAACTGAAAAAGAAAAACTAAAACAAGAATTACAGAAATTCAAAGGATTTTGGCATAATATTATGAGTCGTTTTCACAAAAGAATTTACTATGATAAAGATAATAACTATAAAATTGTTAGTGATGATTTATATAAAAATGGCATATTTGATAGCAACGATAATGAAATTGCAAATAATATTGCTAGAAAAGTAACTATACCAGATGAAAACAAGCAAAACAAGAATAAAAAGAAAAATAATGATACCAGATTTTAAAAGGAGGAAAATTGGATATGGATAATGATAAAGTAAAATATTTGATAGATATGATAAATGATATGAATATAAAAGATAAATTAAGATTAGCACTATGTATGAGTCAAAGTAAATGGTCAGGTCTTATATATAATACTAAAGAAAATTATGATAAATTTGATAGTATGCTAAAAAGCATAGATGAAGAATATAAAACTACACTTATAAATTTTGGAAAGTATAAACTTGTAATGTTTGCAATGGCTAAACTTATGGAAATGGAAACAACAGAACAAAATAAAGTTGCATTATATTTATTTAATAGCATAAAGTAATTCGTTAAAATTTTGAATAATTCGGCTTTAATTTTATGTAAAATTGTAGTATAATTAAGTTATAAGAATCGCAAAAGCGAGAATTGAAAGGAGAATTTTTATGAAGGTCATTAAGGAAGGCAAAGAAATTAAAGGTACTATGCGGGTAATATGTAAGACTTGTGAGGCTGAATTGGAAATACAGGCTGGAGATTTAAAAGAGAATCCTGGCGCCAGACCATTCGACCCTACAACTTACTCTTACAAATGTCCCTGTTGTCGACGCACAAATTATCTGGGCTGCAACGACCTGACAGAAGAAATTTACTTCGACCTTAACAATTAGGTCAAAGAATTACCACCCTCAATGAGATTTACAGAGGGTGGTTAATTCATTTTTAGTTAATAAATCCTAAAAAAATAATCCTAATATTGCAATTTATAAAAAATATGATATACTTTAGTAAATTGATTGATATTTGTATCAATTGTTATGAGAGCCAAAAAAGTTGTAGATAACTACGTCATCGGCACCAGTCTGGATGTTTTTATGGGATTTAGCGTTCTATAAGAACATTTTTTTATTTTATGCTGATAATGATAATTATTGATATTTTAAGGAATAACGGAATAAATGCAATTCTTGTAAATAGCATAGAAAGTTAAATGATAGCTTACAATTTCTTTGATAAAACCAAATTTCAAAGTTACATTTGACAAAACAAAAAAATGTCTGTATAATAAAGATAGAAAATGAGAGCCACAGAAATGTGCGCTACCAATAGAATTGATAAAACACCACATAGCTCGGCAAAGCATAATGTGGTGCTTTTTTTATTTGCTCAAAATTACTACTATTGCAATAATCAAGGCAAATGCTATAATAGTCATTTCTACTAAACCGTAGAAAAGTAAGTATATTATTAATAACATAGCTTGTTCTATCATATAGCACCACCTCCATTCTTACAGTAAAACTGCATATGTAAAGTGGTAGCACTCACACTGCTTATTCTCATTTTCTATGTTCATAACTATACAACATTCTTTATTAAAATACAAGCAAACAAAACAAATTTTTGAAAAATATCTAAATATCTTTTTTATGTGTCATGCAATTATTGATTTTTCAGCTCTTTAAAAAAAGTCCTATAAGAACACTCGTACCACCGACGTTTCTGTTCGAACTAAATTGAACAATTATATAAGTTACCGTCAAAACATTGATATATTGTGTAGAAAGTGATATACTATTTACATAAAATTACAGAAAGGGTGATACTATGCATATTTTTCTTATTCGGCACGGCGAATCCATAGCAAATAATGGAAGCAACTACATTAAACGGATTCCTGACCATTTAGTAACTTTAAGTGATAATGGAAAACAGCAAGCACATGAGGCTGGCATTTGGCTTTCCAAATACTGTGAAGAAAAGAACATTTGTCTTGATACTGCAAGGATATGGCGTAGTCCATATTGTAGAACAAGGCAAACTTCGGAGGAGTTTAATGATTCCCTACATATATCTGATATAAGGGAAGATATAACTCTCACTGAGCAACAGTTCGGTTTGTTTGATTCAATTCCAAAAGAAGAATGGGGCAAGCTTTTTCCACGAGAATATGAGGAATATCAACGACAGAGACAAAATTACGGAAAGTTCTATGCTAGATTACCTCTCGGAGAGAGTCCATTTGATGTAGCAGTTCGTGTTCATCAATTTATGGGAACCATACACCGTGATTATGAAAAACATGGTATAGATACTTTGTTTATTTTTACACACGGAACAACTTTAAGAGCTTTTCTTTTGAGATGGTTTCACTACTCACCAGAGTGGTTTCATGAAGAAAAAAATCCCAAAAATTGTTGGATAAGAGAAATTAAAGATCACAAAGACTGTGGATATATTAATCTATAGTAATGAACAGATTTTTCAAAGAGGGTGTCCTATTTTAGGACACCCTCTTTATAATTTTTACTCTTTTCTTCTCAACTCTTTTTCCTTATTTTAGGTCTTAAATTTTATTTATTTCTTGACATTTACAAACTAGTGTTTTAATATATGTTTATATGTTTTTTACTTATGGAGGTATTTATGAAAGAAGAATTTATGAATTTATTAAAAACAATTTCTCGTGAAGGTATTGATAAATTAATTGCTTATATTGAAAAAACCGATTTTTTTAGAGCACCTGCAAGTACTAGGTTTCATGGTAATTATGAAGGTGGTTTACTAGAACATAGTTTAAATGTATATCATTTATTAAAAGAGAAACTATCTCACAAACCATATATAGATACTATTCAAGTATCTGATGAGACAATTATTTTAGTTACTTTATTACATGATCTTTGTAAAGCTAACTTTTATACAGTAGATTATCGTAATAAGAAAAATGAAGATGGTATTTGGGTAAAAGAACCATATTACACTATAAATGATACTATTCCTTATGGTCATGGAGAAAAATCTGTTATGATGATTAGCAAATTTATTGATTTAAGTTTAGAGGAAATGTATGCTATTCGTTGGCATATGGGTTTTACTGAGCCAAAAGAGTTATATAATACCATTAGTAGTGCTTATGAAAAATATCCACTTGCTTTAGCTTTACATGAAGCTGACTTAGAAGCAACTTATCTTTTAGAGTCTAGAAATAAATAAAAAAAAGAAAAGTGAGTATATGATATGAAATTAGCTTATAAAGTTACAAATAAAACAACATATCAAACTGTAAAACAAGTCTTGAAGGCAGAATTTCAAATGTCTGATAGGCTTTTATTAAAATTAAAAAAAATGCAAAGAATTTTTCTAAATCATCGAAGTGTTTATGTGCATCATGAAATTGCCCCTGGTGATTTGATCGAATGTGATTTAGATTATGAAGAAGACAATTCTAACATTTGCCCTACTTTCTTTTGCTTATCTATTCTATATGAAGATGATGCCTTTCTAGTAATCAATAAAGCTGCTGGTATGCCAGTTCACCCATCTCAAGACCATTTTTTAGATAGTCTTTCTAATGGAGTTCGTTTTTATTTTGACCAAATTGGACTTAAGAAAAAAATAAGACCAGTTAACCGTTTAGATAAAGATACTTCTGGATTAGTCGTTTTTGCCAAAAATGAATATGTTCAAGAATGCTTAGTCAAACAAATGAAATCTAAAGATTTTATTAAAAAGTATATTGCTATTATTGATGGACATTTAAAGAAAAAAACAGGTATTATTTGTGCACCTATTGCTAGAAAAGAAAATAGTATTATAGAAAGATGTGTTTGTTTAGAACATGGTGATGCCTCTACTACTCATTTTAAAGTTTTATATTCAGACATATCTAGAAATTTTGATATTGTAGAATGCTTATTAGAAACTGGACGTACTCATCAAATTCGTGTACACTTTGCTTATCTTGGTCATCCACTTCTAGGAGATACCCTTTATGGAAAGTCTTCTTTATTTATCAAGAGACAGGCTTTGCATAGCTATTATACTAGCTTTACCCATCCTATTAGTAAACACCAAGTAGCTTATTACGCTCCCTTACCAAAAGACATATCTATTTTAGCTTCACCTTATATCACAATCTAATTTTTATTTAAAATTTAAAAGTGACATATTTAAGATTTTCTCTTAAATATGTCATATATTTTTATAGTAAATCTGTAAGCCGGGTTCTGTCTTGAATGGTCATTTATCTAGTACTTACATTACTGTAAGCATCATGCCACCAAATTAGGAAAATGACGAGTAGTCTTAGCTTTCCTTGCTCGGTGTTGCTCCAGATGGGGTTTACACTGCCCAGTATATCACTATACCAGCGGTAGGCTCTTACCCTGCCTTTTCACCCTTACCTAAAAATAGGCGGTTATTTTCTGTTGCACTTTCCTTAAGGTTTCCCTCACTGGACGTTATCCAGCATCATTACTCTATGGAGCCCGGACTTTCCTCGTACGCTGTCTTTCGACCTTGCTATACGCGACCATTTAATTTACTACTTTTTTATTATACTATATAATTTTGCAAAAATCAATTTTTATCACCTATATAATTACTCCTATTTTAGTAATAAAATTGTGATATTGAATATAAAATATATCTTTATCTTTTAAATTAACTGCATTTCTCATCTCATTTACTAAAATATAACATTGATTTAAAGTAGTTTGATTATTCTTTTTTTCTGCTTGTACTGAAACACTATTTAATATATTAGCAAAATGATTTTCTGCCTTATCTAGCATTTCTGCTGCCTCTGTCCATTTGTCTTCTGTAACCATAACATAACTATTTACAACCTCTACCTCTACATTTAATATTTCTGTTTTTTCATTTTTTTGCAAATAGCTCTCTTGATATTTTGGTAATAAACTATGAATTCTTGCAAGTTCTTCCATTGCCTTTGCTTTGTCTTTTTTCTTTATGCTTTGTGTCACAGCATTTAAACCATCTCCAAAAGATAAAATATCATTTCCTGGTATGCTTAATCCATGTAAATCAATACTAATTGTATTCCAAGTTTGATATAGCTGTTCTATTCTAACTTCTATAATTTCCCAATTTGGGTCAAAGTTTCCTTTGTTACCAAAAATTCCATTTCTCGCAATATTTGTTTTTTCTTCATTAGTGTCTCCTTCATCTTTATTTGAAGAACTTTTCTTTTTTTCTTCTTCGTTTTGTGGATTTGCCTCTTGTTTTCCTAATTGTGTTTTAGGCTGACTTGTTTGAAATATAGCATCTCCTACTGTAAGCCCATTAAAATGTCCTAATAAGGAAATAATATAGTTATTTAAATATTTAATTTCATCTGATACTTTTTCTTCTATAGTAACACTTTGTTTATGATTACCAGCAAATACTGTGAAAGACATAATAATAAGAATTACCACTAGCAATGTAATTACTAAAATCGGAATATTCTTTTTCATATTTTCTCCCTTCTACTATTTTTAGTATTACCAAAAAATTGCCTTTTATTCTCATGTATAAATATTTTTATTTAAAAGATACTAAAAATATAAAGGAGTAATTGTTATGAATGCTATTGTAAAATTATATAGTAATCAAGATGGCGAAATTTTAAGATTTTTAAATCATTTTGAAAAAAATCGTCTTACTAAATTAGAAGATACTTTATTTTGGCAAAAGGAATATGAAAATCCTATTGAAATAGCTGATATTATTGGAGCTTTAATAGAAAATCAAGATAATTATAAAATTAATATGTGGATTAGTTTAGATAAAGATTTACTAATAAACATTACTCCTAATAACGCAGATGATATTATACGCTATTTGTATGAAAGATATCCCTATTAGCTACAAAACGAAAAAAAGAGAACCTATCTCTCTTTTTCATATAGTTTATTTTTCTAGAATAATAGTTACTGGTCCATCGTTTTGTAAGCTCACTTGCATGTCTGCCCCAAATTCTCCTGTTGCTACTTTTTTTATATTTTGTTTTTTACATTGTTCTACAAAGTATTCATATAGTTCATTTGCCATTTGAGGGGCTGCAGCTTCTGTAAAACTTGGTCTATTTCCATGATTGCAATCTGCATATAGAGTAAATTGAGATACAATTAATAGCTCTCCATTAATATCTTGAAGTGATAAATTCATTTTTTCATTTTCATCTTCAAAAACTCTTAACTTTATTAGTTTTTGTACTAAAAAATCTGCTATTTCTTTGGTATCTGTTGGCGCAACACCCAAAAGCACCATAAATCCTTTTTCTATTTCTCCTATTGTTTTTTCTTCTACTACTACTTTTGCATTTTTTACTCTTTGTATGACTAATTTCATTTTTACCTCTTTTTACTATTCATCTTCTTCTAATTCTTCAAAATCCTCTGCTATCATTTCTTCTTGTTCTTCTTTAAAGTTATTATTATATTCTTTTTTTAAAATGCTATCTTCACTGTCTGTGGTTTCTATAGTAGCTTTTTGCTTATTTTGCTGTATTTGTTCTTTTTCTTCTTGCTCCTTACCACAATTTGGACAATAAATAAAGTCTAACTCTATTTCATAATGACAGTTTGGACACTGTTTTAAATTTTTTAAATTTAAAAGCTCCATACGAATTTCTTCTATTTCATTTGCTAAAACATCAATCATAGCACAGTCTTCTACATAGTCTGTTTGTATATCTAAAGTTTCCTTTAATAAATATTTTTCATATACATTTTTTCCAATTGTTTCATATAAGCTTTGAATTTGCTCTTTATCTTCTGCCATCTGTGATTTTAATTTTATTTCACGAGCAATTTTGCTTGCCTCTTTTGCTGCACAGCGATATGTTCTAACTGCTGTTTCTCCAATCTTACTTATTACTTTTTCCATTTTTTCTCCTCTCTAATATTAAAAATCTCTTTTATTATATTATGGAGAAAAAAACAAAAATTATACCTTTTTTATTCACACTTTTTTTCACGTGTCATTAATTTTGTTACAGCTTCTTTAGGAGATAATTTATGATATAGCACATCATAAACTGTATTTACAATTGGCATTTCTATATTATATTTTTGAGCTAATTTATAAGCAACCTCAATATTATCAATACTTTCAATTACCATTCCTACTTCTTTTCTGGTTTCTTCTACACTTAAACCTCTTCCAATACATCTACCAGCTTTACGATTTCTACTATGTTCACTCATACAAGTAACAATTAAATCTCCCAAACCAGACAGTCCATAAAATGTATTATGCTCTCCACCCATTGCAACACCTAATCTTGAAATTTCTGTTAACCCTCTAGAAATTAAAGCTGCAAAACTATTGTCTCCTAGGTTCAACTCTGCTGCAACACCTGCACAAAAAGCAATAATATTTTTTAAAGCCCCACCTAACTCTACACCTTGTATATCTGTTGTTGTATATACACGCATAACTTCATTCATAAATGCATCTTGCACTTTATATTGTACATCATAGTCTTTAGAAGCTACTACAATTGCAGTAGGAATTCCAAGTGATACTTCTTCTGCATGACTTGGACCTGAAAAAGCTCCAATTTTGACATTTGGAATTTCTTGTTTTGCTACATCACTTAAAGTAGACAAGGTATCTAGTTCAAATCCTTTTGAACAAATAATTACTGGCTGATTTGTAATATACTCTTTGTATTTTTTTAAAGTTTCTCTAAAAAATTTAGATGGTGTTACATGTAAAATTAACTCTGTTTCTTCTACAGCTTCTTTGATATTTGTAGTACAGTAAATATTTTCTGGCATAGTTACCTTAGGCAAAAATTTACATTTTCTTTCTTCATTAATAAGTTTTGCCTCTTCTTCATCAAATGACCATATTTTTACTTTATGTCCCATTTTAGCACTATGAATTGCTAACGCACAACCCCAACTTCCACTTCCTATAATACAGATTTTCCTCATAGTTTTTTCTCCTTTTTATTTTTTAAAACTAATTCTATTCTCTGTTCCTGTAAATATTCTTTTTACATTTTCTCTATGATTAAAAATAACTAATACAGCTATAATAATACTAAAAATTAAATAGCTCCAATTACTAGATGCAACAATATAATTTTGCCCAATAAATAATACTAATACAGGAAATAAAATAGCTGCTGCAATAGATCCTACTGATACCATTCTTGTTAAGGCCATTAGTATCAATGCAAATACTAAGCAAATAAGTCCTATTTGCCAGTTAATCATTAGAAGAACTCCTAAAGAAGTTGCTATTCCTTTTCCACCTTTAAATTTGAAAAATACTGGAAATGTATGTCCTATAATAACAAGTACACCTGCTATTTGTACTAAAAGACTATTATCTAAATTTTTTATAATAACTCCTGCAAGTAGTGCAATTCCTATTGCTACTACCCCTTTTAAAACATCACAAATTAGAGTAACTATCGCTGCTTTTTTTCCTACAGATCTTAGCATGTTTGTAGTACCTGCATTTCCACTTCCTTTTTCCCTAATATCAAATCCTGCCATTTTTTTGCTCAAAATAATTGAAAAATTAATACTACCTATTAAATAGGCAATCATTGCAACAATAATATATGTTGCCATTTTAATCACTCTCCTTTTCTTTTTTATCCTTACATGTATTTATTATTTTAGGCATCTTCCTTTTGTCTTACTATCATCCTAATTGGTGTCCCTATTAATCCAAACTCTTTTCTTATTTGGTTCATTAAATATCTTTCATAAGAAAAATGAAATAAATCTTTATCATTTACAAATACTACAAATGTTGGTGGTTTTGTAGTAGCTTGTGTCATATAAAAAATTTTTAAACGCTTTCCTTTATCAGTTGGTGGTTGTACTATTGTTATAGCTTCACTTAAAACATCATTTAAAACAGAGGTAGAAACTCTTAAAGCATTTTGGCTTGCTACCATATTAATTAATTCATATAATTTATTTACTCTTTGACCAGTTTTTGCTGATATAAAAATAATTGGTGCATACGATAAATAAGATAGCTTGTTATATACTTCTTTTTTATACTTTTCCATTGTTTGATTATCTTTTTCTACTTCATCCCACTTATTTACTGCTATAATAACACCTTTTCCGGCCTCATGTGCTTCTCCTGCTATTTTAGCATCTTGTGCAGTTACTCCTTCATTTGCATCTAGCATTAAAACACATACATCTGCTCTTTCAACTGCAAGTAAACTTCTTATGACACTATACTTTTCTAAATTATCTTCTACTTTGCTTTTTCTTCTAATTCCTGCTGTATCTATAAATACATATTTTCCAAATTCATTTTCAAAACTTGAGTCAATAGCATCTCTTGTTGTTCCTGCTATATCACTTACAATTACTCTATTTTCACCTAAGATTTTGTTAATTAGTGAAGATTTTCCTACATTTGGTTTTCCTATCATAGCAACTTTAATGATGCTTTCATTTTCATCATTTTTATCTTGTTGCGGAAAATGCTCATAAACTGCATCTAATACATCTCCAATTCCTTTTGCATTTACACTAGATACTGCATAAGGATCACCTAAACCTAAATTATAAAATTCATATAATTCACTCGGAATTTCTCCAAAAGTATCTGATTTATTGCAAACTAATATAATTGGCTTTTTAGACTTTTTTAACATCAATGCAATTTCTTTGTCTGCTGCAGTTACCCCCTGTTTAATATCTGTTATAAATAGAATAACATCTGCTAATTCTATTGCCATATCTGCTTGCTGTCTCATTTGAACAGTAATGGTATCATCTTTTTCTGGTTCTATTCCGCCCTGTATCTATTAAAGTAAATTCTCTTCCTCTCCAATTGCTATCTGCATATACCCTGTCTCTTGTTACTCCTGGCGTATCTTCTACAATAGATATTCTTTTTCCTACAATATAATTAAAAAATGTAGATTTTCCTACATTTGGTCTTCCTATAATGGCTACTGTTGGTTTTGACAATTTTCTCACCTTCTTATTTCGTATTTATTTTACTATAACCTAAAAAAAATAGCAAGGTTTATCTTGCTATTTGACTCTTAAGTTTAAAAACATTAATAATTTATTTTTCCTTCTAATAAATCATCATGTTTAATCCACTCTTCTACGTAAATTTCTTGATATTTCTTATCATTTACTCTTACTACTACTTTTTCTATCCCTGCATTGATTATCATTTTTCTACACATCTGACAACAACCTGCATTTTCTTCATACTCACTAGTATCTGTACGATATTGTACTAAATATAAGCTTCCTCCTATCATATCTTTTCTTGCACCACTAAGTAGTGCATTTTGTTCAGCATGTACACTTCTGCAAGCATCATAACCAGCATGCCTTACATTAGGAAAAAACTTTTTTTTACAGCAATATCCTAAATCAATACAATTATCTCTTCCACGTGGTGCTCCACTATAACCAGTTGCAATAATCTCATCTTTATTTACAATAACTGCTCCTGATTTTTTTCTTAAACAAGTACTTCTATCTGCTACTGACTTTGCTATATTCAAATAATAATTTATTTTATCAATTCTTGTTTCCATTTTATCAACTTCTCACTTTTATATTTTTATTGTAATTTTACTACATTCACTTTCAAATAGCAACCCAAAACAAAAATAACATAGTCTATAAAACTATGTTACTTATTTTTAATTTTCAGATGTTTGAGCCACTACTTCTTTTCCATCGTAATATCCACAATTTGGACATACTCTATGTTGCATTACTTTCTCATGGCAATGTGGACAATCTACTAAGTTTTTATTTTCTAATTTCCATGTTGATCTTTTTAAATGTGTTCTTGCCTTTGACCATCTTCTTTTTGGTTGTGCCATTTTCATTCCCTCCCTTAACTGTCATTTTTCTCTATATCTATGTTAATTTTTTGGTTTTTATTGTTACATTAAATTATGTACTATAAGATTATACTCGTTTTTAATTTGTTTGTCAACCAATTTTAGCTTAATTTTCAAGATATTTTTAAAAAAGTATCTTTCCTCTCCATAATGCATTTTGACATTTTATGTTGATTATGATATAATGCGTTTAAATGTATGCTTAAATAGATGGGGATTAGTTTCTCGGTCATATATTCAGTGTATTACTGGATAGTATTCTTCATTGTTTTTGCACATTTAAAATTTCAGAAAAGGTGGTTTACTTACATGTTACAACTGGCATATTTGGCACGCAGAGTCAGTGAAGATCCGTTTCATTCAATCGACTACGAATTCAAGCAGTACCAAGAAAATAATCCTCAGTCAACTTCCTACTCTTTCAACTTTTCTAGCACTATTAATGTGACAAGAATGCAAAGTATTGCATTGCATTTTTCTGATGCAGGATATGATGTCTTTTGTGTATCGCCTGACAGGTTTTTGGTTGACTGGACTTCAGCAGAGCAAGGTCGTACTGGCTCAATCAATATTCACAACGCATTTCTCACATTCACCAAAGACGCCAGTCAAAAATGAAGAATAACATCTAAATATCAAACAGAGCGTATCCTTTTGGATACGCTCTGTTTAGTTATTTATTGCGGTCAGCTTCTTATCTAGGATTTTTAATTGCTGCTTGTGCTGCTGCTAATCTAGCGATTGGAACTCTAAATGGTGAACAAGATACATAAGTTAATCCAACATTATGGCAAAATTCTACTGTTGGTGGATTTCCTCCGTGTTCTCCACAAATTCCTAAATGAATATCAGGTCTTGTTGCTTTTCCCATATCTACTGCCATTTTTACTAATTTTCCAACACCAGTTTGGTCTAATTTAGCAAATGGATCTGATTCATAAATTTTCTTTTCATAGTATGAACCTAAGAATTTACCAGCATCATCACGGCTAAATCCAAATGTCATTTGTGTTAAGTCATTTGTTCCAAATGAGAAGAATTCAGCTTCTTTTGCAATTTCATCTGCTGTTAATGCTGCTCTTGGTATTTCTATCATTGTTCCTACTTCATATTTCATTGTTACACCAGCTTTTGCAATTTCTTCATCAGCTGCTTTTACAATAATATCTTTTACATATTTTAATTCTTTTACTTCTCCAACTAATGGAATCATAATTTCTGGAACAACATTCATTCCTTCTTTGTTTACATTAATAGCTGCTTGAATAATAGCTCTTGTTTGCATTGCTCCAATTTCTGGATAAGTAACATCTAGACGACATCCTCTATGTCCCATCATTGGATTAAATTCATGTAAGCTTTCTACTACATTTTTAAGTTCTTCAAATGTCATTCCCATTTCTTTTGCTAGGCTTTCAATTTCTTCGTCTGTATGTGGTAAGAATTCATGTAGTGGTGGATCTAATAAACGAATGGTTACTGGATATCCTTTCATTGCTTTGAATAATCCTTCAAAGTCTCCTCTTTGCATTGGAAGAATTTTGTTTAATGCTTTTTCTCTTTGTTCTGCTGTTTTAGAAACAATCATTTCACGGATTGCTGCAATTCTTTCTGGTGCAAAGAACATATGCTCTGTACGACATAGCCCAATACCTTGTGCTCCAAAATTGTAAGCAACTTCTGCATCTTTTGGTGTATCTGCATTTGTTCTTACTTCCATTTGTCTATGTTCATCTGCCCATCCCATTAATTTTGCAAAGTCTCCTGATACTTGAGCTTCTACTGTATCTATTTTTTCTCCATATACATTTCCTGTAGATCCATCTAATGAAATGTAGTCTCCTTCATGGTATACATTTCCTTGTGCATCTTTGAAATTCTTTTCTTCTTCATTTACTACTAATTCTCCACAACCTGCTACACAGCATGTTCCCATACCACGTGCAACTACAGCTGCGTGTGAAGTCATACCACCACGAACTGTTAAAATACCATGGCATACATTCATACCATCAATATCTTCTGGTGATGTTTCAAGTCTTACTAAAATTAAATCTTTTTCACCTTTTTCATATAATTCAACTGCTTTATCTGCTGTAAATACAACTTTACCTGTTGCAGCACCTGGTGATGCAGCTAACCCTTTTGCTACTGGTTTAGCAGCTTTTAATTTAGCAGTATCAAAGTTTGGATGTAATAATTGATCTAATTGATTTGGCTCTACTCTTAAAACAGCTTCTTTTTCTGTAATCATTCCTTCTGCTACTAAATCTACTGCAACTTTAAGTGCTGCATTTGCTGTTCTTTTACCATTTCTTGTTTGTAAGAAGAATAGTTTTCCTCTTTCAATTGTAAATTCCATATCTTGCATATCTTTATAATGTTTTTCTAGCTTATCTGCATACATTACAAAATCATCATATGCTTGTTTATTTGTTTGCTCTAATGTTTCAATTGGCTCAGGTGTTCTAATTCCTGCAACAACGTCTTCTCCTTGTGCATTCATTAAATATTCACCAAATAATTTATTTTCACCTGTAGCTGGGTTACGAGTAAATGCAACACCAGTTCCACAGTCATCTCCCATGTTTCCAAAAACCATTTCTTGAACATTAACTGCTGTTCCCCAACTTCCTGGTATATCATTTAATCTTCTATAAGTAATAGCTCTTGGATTATTCCATGAACGAAATACTGCTTTTACAGCTTCTTTTAATTGTTCTGTTGGATTACTTGGGAATTCGCTTCCATGTTCTTTTAAATAAATTCCTTTAAATATAGCTACTAGTTCTTTTAAGTCACTCGCTGTTAATTCTGTGTCTTGTTTTACACCTTTCTTTTCTTTCATGTTATCGATTTCTTTTTCAAATAGTGGTTTTGGTATTTCCATAACAACATCACTAAACATTTGAATAAATCTTCTATAGCTATCATAAGCAAATCTTTCATTTCTTTGTGCCATAGCTGCTGCTACTTCTTCATTTAAACCTAAATTTAAAATAGTATCCATCATACCTGGCATAGATGCTCTTGCTCCTGAACGTACAGATACTAATAATGGATTTTCTTTATCTCCAAATTTTTTACCTGTTATTTCTTCTAATTTTTTAAGTGCATCAAATATTTCATCTTCAATTTCTTGTGCTATTTTTTCTCCATCTTCGTAGTATCTTGTACACGCTTCTGTTGTTACTGTGAAACCTTGTGGAATTGGTAAACCTAAATTTGTCATTTCTGCTAAGTTTGCACCTTTTCCTCCTAGTAATTCACGCATATTTGCGTTTCCTTCTTTAAATAAGTAAACATATTTTTGACTCATAAAGAACCTCCTTAAAATTTTACTGTTATTGCTATCTTAATCGATAGCTTTTCCTATTATATCTATAATTTACTAAAATGTAAAGTATATTTTAAAAATTTTAGAAGCTACCTCTCGGATCTTGAGAGGTAGCCCTTTTTATTTCATATGCTTTGGTTTTCTTTTATTCTTTTTCTCTGCTTTTCTATTACTTCTTTTCCTATTATTATCTTCTCTTATAGAATATTCTATTTTACTTTTTTCTTCTAATATTTCCATTGGCTCATATGTTTTATTTTCTTCTGCATATGTTATTTCTTTTGCAACAAATTCTTCTTTATATATTCCAAGTTTTACTAATAATGCATATAGCTTTGTTCCAAATGGTATCATTAAAATATCTTCTTTGCTTAAAATTCTAAGCATAAATAGTGTAATTGCATAAATGATAGCTCCTAGTATAATAGCAGTAACTGTACTAATTGCATTTCCTAGTATTCCTACTAATGCATGTTGAATAAAGTAAGCACATACTCCCATAAAAGATGCTGCAATAATCGGCGCTATTATCATTCTTCCTAACTTAAATTCTAATTTAATATGTTTTCTTAAAGTTATAAATGTAATTAAAAATGCTACAATTTGACATACTATAGAGCTTATTCCTGCTCCCATAATTTCTATATTAGGGTTACTAATTAGTACAATATTTAATACAAACTTGATAATAGCTCCCACTCCTAAAGCAATCGCTGGCACATGCGTTTTGTTTAGCCCATATAAACCACCATTGATAGTTTGATTTAAAGCAATAAATATCATTGGAATAGAAAAAATCATTAGCACTTCTGCTCCATTATTTGCTGATGGATAAATTAAATTTAAAATAGGCTGTGCTAAAGCAATAAATCCTGCTGTACAAGGAAGTACGATTAAAAGAGAGGCAAAAATAGAAAATGTCATTCTCTTCGATGCTGTTTTATTATCTTTTTTAGCAAGTGCTCCTGATATAGCTGGTACTAATGCTGTAGAAAAAGCTACATTGACTGCTGTTGGTAAATTTACTAAAGTATCTACTTTTGATAAAATACCAGTTTTACTCATAGCAAATGCTTCTAGCTCTTCTTTAATAGGATACATACTAGCAAATGCTGTTTGAATACACCTGCTTACTGTTGCACTATCTATTAGAGGATTTACTACTGATATAATTGAGCTGATTGTAACAGGAATTGATATTGTTAAAATCTTTTTTAATAGTTGCCCTGTTGTTAAATCTTCTTCTGGTGATTCTTGTTTTGGATTTATCTTTAATTTTCTTCTTTTATAATAAGCAATTAGATAAGCAAACGTTAGTAATATTGCAAGAGTTGTAGATAAATTTCCACCTGCTGCCATAATATAAGGTTCTCTTCCTAATAATGCATATACAAAAGTAATGGATAATACACAATTAAAAAATTGCTCTATAATTTGAGAATAGCTAGTTGGCTTCATGTCATTCAGCCCTGCAAAATATCCTCTAAATGTGCTTGACGCTGCAACAAATGCAACTGCTGGCGCTAATACTTGCATTACATATTTGGTATCTGGTACATTAAAAATAGCAGTTGCAATATATTCTGCACCAAAGAATAATCCTAGTGATAGCACTGTTCCTATTCCTACGAAAAATGTCATACATGTTCTAAATATTCTTTGTGCACCTTTTTTGTCTCCTATTGCGATTCTTTCTGATACTAATTTTGAAATAACACTTGGTATTCCTATAGAGGATAAAGCAAGTAACACAGAATAAATTTGGTAACCTGCTGAATAATAACCAAGTCCTGTATCTCCAAATCCTTCAAAATTTGTAATAACAAACTTATATACTAATCCTAAAACTTTTACCATAATTTGAGCAAACATTAGGATTAATACATTTTTCATAAATGATGGCGCTTTTTTTTGTCTTTGTTTTTCCAAGTTCTTCTCCTTTCAGTTTTCTTTTGTTTCTCTAAATCATTTCTTTTCAAAATCAAATTTTGGCATCATGCCAATTTTATCTGGTGTATGTGCTGGCAATTGATAAATATCATGTCCTGGAAATTCGTTTCCTTCTACAAACAATGGTCCATCTGGTGTAAATGCTACGTCCCATCCAACATAGCCCATTTCTGGTACTTCTTTGCTTGCCTTTTTACATAACTCTATTGCTTCGTTCCAATATGGAAACTGAAATCCTTTTATTTTTTCTCCTGTTTGTGGATGATTTTCATAAATATTTTTTTGCTTATCAATTGCAACTTGTGTTACAATTCCTGTATTTTCATCTATAGGCGCTGTCATTCCTCCACTATTAAAGTTATCTACACACTTTCCGCCATTTCCAATTCTAAAATAAGCACAAATAATATGAGTTTCTAGCTCTATGCTATTTCTATTTTCTTTTGGAATATTTAGTATAGACTTTCCTTCTTTTGTTGTTACAATTGTTACAATACGTACAGTGTTAATAGCATTTGGATAAATTTTAGCAACTTCTTCATGTTGTTTAATAATTTCTTCTAATTCAAAATTATTTTCTTCTTTATTTAAATATTCATATAGTTTTTCTACTGTTTCATAATCTTTGCTATTTATTTTTTCAATTCCTTTTCCACATCCCCCATCTATAGGTTTTGCCATAAATTCTTCATGTTTTTGTATAAATGCTAATACTTCTTCTTTTGGTGTTTCCTTTACTTTTATCCAATCTCTTTTTAAATATTCTTCAAACTTTGTATTAAATTCATCTTTGTTCATAAAATAATGTAGGGCACTTTTATCACAGTACTTTGTTACAAATTCATTGTTTCTTCCTCTTGTCAAATAGGTATCCCTTTGCTTATCTGTTAAATTGTACATTTCAAATAAATCATAATCCATATAACCTGCTCCATAAAGTCTTGCACATTTTTGCATATCTATAAAAATGCTAAATTTTGATTTCTTAGTTTTTTGATGAATAACATTTATTTTCTCCTTCATTGCTTTTTTATCCATTGTTTTTAGTCTTTTTATAATATATCCTATGTTTCCCATAACCTCTTCTATTCCGCCTTTTTTAATTTCTTATTTTCTTTTCAAATTATATACTAATTTCTTTCTTTCTTGCAAGTTTTTTGAGAAATTTAGAATTTTTTCAAAAAAAACGTTGACATTTACATAATACAGTGCTGTAATAGAAACATGCTTGGTAATACACCAGCAAATAATTCTTCAAAGGAGGTCCGCAAACTATGAAGCGGCCACTCCCACGCCGGTTCACCTCAGGGTTCATCTAGCCTCAGTCGCGCTCTCTCTTCATAGCAAGCTGCAAATCTAATAAGGAGGGTGAGATCGATGCAAAAGTGGCCCACTGGCTTTCTGTAGTATCACTACAGACCCCTGTCTGGGGAAAAGTCAATGGTAGACCAGGCCGTCTTTCTTAGGGAGCACAGCCTCATCGGCCGCGGTCAGAGAACCGCCGCCAGCGCAGAGGCATCGCCGAGATGAGCGACACGTGCAAGCGCCTAGAAAGAGAGTCCATCAAACCCAGCCCCCGCGAAATTCGCGGGGGCTTCTTTTAACTTTAAATGAGACAATGGGGACTGTCCCCGTTGTCTCACTTTGTTAAAATTCTATTTTAGATTGTATATAGTTTTCTAATTCATCTATTTTTATTCTGATTTGCTCCATAGTGTCTCTGTCTCTTATCGTTACACTTTCATCTTCTAAGGTGTCAAAATCAATTGTTACACAATATGGTGTTCCTATTTCATCTTCTCTTCTATATCTTTTTCCAATACTTCCTGCTTCATCATAATCACACATAAATTTTTTAGATAACTGTGTATATACTTCATCTGCTTTTTCACTTAGCTTTTTAGATAATGGCAATACTGCTACTTTATATGGTGCTATTGCTGGGTGTAAATGTAGTACAATTCTGGTGTCTCCTTCTGCTATTTCCTCTTCTTCGTATGCGTTACATATCATACTTAAGAAAATTCTATCTACACCAACTGCTGGTTCTACACAATATGGTACATATCTTTCATTAGTTTCTGGATCTAAGTAAGTTAAATCTTGTTTTGATGCTTCCATATGTCTTGACAAATCATAGTCTGTTCTATCTGCTATCCCCCATAATTCTCCCCAACCAAATGGGAATAAAAATTCAATATCAGTTGTTCCTTTACTATAAAAAGAAAGTTCTTCTTTGCTGTGTTCTCTCATACGCAAATTTTCTTCTTTTATTCCTAAACTAATAAGCCAATTTTTGCAGAAGTTTTTCCAATATTCATACCATTCTAAATCTGTTCCTGGCTTGCAGAAAAATTCTAGTTCCATTTGTTCAAATTCTCTTGTTCTAAATATAAAGTTTCCTGGCGTTATTTCGTTTCTAAAAGAACGCCCCATTTGCCCAATTCCCATTGGCATTTTTCTTCTGGTTGTTCTTAATACATTTTTAAAGTCTACAAACATTCCTTGTGCTGTTTCTGGTCTTAAATATACTGTTGAAGTTGCATCTTCTGTAACTCCCATAAAAGTTTTAAACATTAAATTGAATTTTCTAATATCGGTAAAGTCTGTTTTTCCACAATTAGGGCAAGAAATTGCATTTTCTTTTATATAAGTTACTAATTGGTCATTTGTCCAACCATCTAAGCCTGATATGTCTTTTCCATTTTGAAATCCCCATTCTTCTATTAGTTTATCTGCTCTATGTCTGGTTTTACATGATTTACAGTCTATTAGTGGATCTGAAAAACCTCCTACATGCCCTGTTGTTACCCAAACCTGAGGGTTCATCATAATAGCTGCATCTATTCCTACATTATATTTACTTTCTATAATAAATTTTTTCCACCAAGCATCTTTAATATTCTTTTTTAATTCTGCTCCTAATGGTCCATAATCCCAAGAGTTTGCTAATCCTCCATAAATTTCTGATCCTGGATACACAAATCCTCTATTTTTACATAATGATACAATTTTTTCCATGGTTAGTTTTTCCATCTTTTTAAACCTCCTATTTTTTATTTTTAATAGCTAAACTAAAAAAGCAACTTTTCTATTATTTTATTTTTTACTAACTTTTTTGAAAATAAAAAAATACTTTCTCTTCCTAGCTATTTTTGCTAGGGACGAAAGTATTTTTCCGCGGTTCCACCCTATTTGATTAACTTTTTTTCATTAATCCACTTTATTTTTTAGTACTCAAAAGCTCCCTACTATAGTTCTTAAAATTGGCTCTCACCTACCCCAACTCTCTTTATTTAAGATATGCTATATTTTTTCTTTTTCATCGTACTTATTTACTTTTTGAATAACCATATTTTACTTTGTTTTCCTTTCTTTGTCAACTAGTTTTTAAAACTATTTAATTGCTCTTATTGCTTCATCTGTTATTTTATTTTTATCAAATTTCTTCATAATGAAAACGATAATAGCTACTACTAAAAAGGTAATTCCATATACCATTAAGCTAAACTGCCAATTGCCAGCTAAAATATTTTCTCCTGCTAAAGTAGATGATATGACTGACGGAAACCTTGCAATAGTAGAAATAATGATAAAGTCTAATGGTTTTATAGGAAGTAGTGCTGCTATATAAGTAAGCAAATCTTTTGGTGTTCCTGGTATAAAAAATAGAATAAATATAATAAAACGAATAGTCCTTGGATTTTGAAATACCCTGCTATTTTCTATTTTTTCTATCTTTTCTTTTTTTACAAAATCATAAATAAATTTTCTTCCTAATTTATGTACTAATAAATAAATAAAAGCTGAAATAATAGCTGCTGACACCATAATAAATACAGTTCCCCAGAAGCCTCCATAACAAATTCCTGCTAATATTTCAATTGGCTCTCCTGGTATGATGAATAAAAAAATTTGTGCAAATTGCAAACCAAATAGCATAAGTACACCTAAAAATCCTGAGTCATGTACTCTTTGTTTAAAGGCTTGTTGTCCGTTCTATGGTAGATAGATTTTTGATAACTGGTACTAAGTATGCCGTAACTGCTACTGCAATTGCTATTACAATACATAATAAAATGATCTTAAATACTTTTGTTTTTTGTTTCATATTACACTCTCTTTTCTTTTACTAACTATCTATTATTATATCCCATTTGTTAATAGGATAAAAGTATTTTAAGTTTTTCTTAATAATTCAAATCTAAAAATAACCAGCCATAGATAATTTCCTATGGCTGGTTATTTGCTGTGTTAAATCAATGCTTCTTTTTTGCTTTTACGATTTTATACTTACCTTCAAATTTCGGTTTAGAAGGTTTATTCCAAGTAGGTTTTCCTCTATAGTAAATTTTCGTTTCACTTGGGTCAATATTGATATTGGTCCAAACTGATTCAACTAATATATTCGGTCCATAAGGCACTCTTCTGCCCTCTACTATCTCACCTGCTTCTACGGGAAAGTGCAATTCATATGGATATGATGCGTTAAGAATTTTTTTACATTCTTCTGCCCAAGTTGTGCTAGACCATTCATGTTGTCCGTCATTTAATCTATCTACTGCATTTTCTGCCTCTTCCAAAGTAGCAAAAAAAAATTCCTGCAGATTTTCTACTTCTGGTGATTGTAACATTTCTACTAGATATCTGGATTCTTCCACATAGCCATCATCTCTATCAATTCTCATAAAGACTCTTGTATCATCAGTCTTGATATTGCAAACAGTTCCTTTAACAATTCTTTCTTTGCTTACAGCAATTTTCACACTTTCGGAATCGTCGCAATCAATTTGTGGACGCAGATAATATACGCAGTCCCCTATACCAGCTACAAGCCGGACGCCAAGTTTAGTAATTTGTTGTTTGTTTTTTTGAACTACTTGTACAACAGTTTCCTTTTTGCTCATTGATTTAATCCCTCCAAAAATTAATTATTTTTTAGAATTTACAAAAGTTCTAATAAACTCTTCTTTATTATATCAAATTTATGTAAACTTTTCAAGTTTATTTATTCTATTTTAAAAAAGACTATGAAAACATTTTTATTTAAAAACATTTTCATAGCCTAAATGCCTGTCATTATTTACCATTTAAAAAATCTCTTAATTATGCTCCATAAGCTTTCTTTCTTTTCTACTACTGCTATTTGCATTTTCTGTTTTTCTTCTTTTTGCTCTTTTTGATGAATTTGTCCTTTAAAGCAAGGACAATCTACTGGAGCATAGCACGGAAAGTACTCTTCTACTCTTCCAATACGTTCTCTTTTTGTTTCCGGATGTGTGCAACAAGCATAATGATTTCCGTTTACTCTTTTTATGTTTGCATACCGACAGCTTCCTTCTGGTCCAATACTTGCACATATTATCCGTTTTGACACCATGGCACCTCCTATATTATTTTGCTTTTTGGCAAGTATTACTATTATATCATTTTTGTCTCATGATAGCAAGCATTATTTATGCTATTTCGTCATTGCAGTCTTGAAATTGTGAATTATATAAGTTTGCATAAAAGCCGCCTTTTTCTAGTAATTCTTCATGCGTTCCTTGTTCTACAATATCTCCTTCATTCATCACTAAAATAATATCTGCATTTTTAATAGTAGATAATCTATGTGCAATAATAAAACTTGTTCTTCCTTTCATTAAATTATCCATAGCAGCTTGTATTTGTTGCTCTGTTCTAGTATCTATAGAACTTGTTGCTTCATCTAAAATTAAGATTTGTGGATTTGCTAAAATAACTCTGGCAATTGTTAATAATTGTTTTTGACCTTGTGAAATGTTTCCTGATTCTTCATCAATTATCATATTATATCCATTTGGTAAGGTTTGTATAAAATGATGTACATGTGCAGCTTTAGCAGCCTCATATATTTCTTCATCTGTGGCTTCTGGTTTTCCATATTTTATATTGTCTTTAATGGTTCCTCCAAATAACCAGGTATCTTGTAATACCATTCCAAACATCTTTCTTAATTCTCCACGATTAAAGTCTTTAATATTATGACCATCTATAGAAATTGCTCCTTCATTTACGTCATAAAATCTCATTAAAAGTTTTACCATTGTTGTTTTTCCAGCTCCTGTTGGTCCTACAATAGCAACTTTTTGTCCATCTTTTATAGTTTCATTAAAATTATGAATTATTGTTTTATCTTCGTTATATCCAAATTTTACATGTTCAAATGTAACATTTCCTTTTAATCCTTGTATAGTTACTGGATTTTCTACTGTTTGCTCTTCTTCTGGTTCTTCTAAAAATTCGAATATTCTTTCTAACGCTGCTGCCATAGCTTGCAACTGGCTTGAAATTTGTGCAATTTGATTAATGGGTTCTGTAAATTGTCTATTATATTGTGTAAAAGATTGAATATTTCCAACTGTAATTTTTCCTTTTACTGCTAAATACCCTCCAAGTATTGCTATTCCCACATAACCAACATTACCTGCAAGCCTCATAATAGGAAACATCAGTCCTGACATAAATTGTGATTTCCAGCCCGAATGGTAAAGCGCTTCATTCATTTTAGAAAATTCTTCTATTGCTTTTTCTTCTCCATTAAATACTTTTACTACATTATGTCCGCCATATACTTCTTCTACTTGACCATTTACATGTCCTAAATAGTCTTGTTGTGCCTTAAAATATTTTTGTGATTTTTTTATGATTATACGTACTAATAGAACTGTAAAAGGTAAAATAAGTAATGATATCAGTGTCATACTAACACTAATAGATAGCATCATAATCAAAACACCTATAATTGTACATACAGAAGTAATAATTTGTGTAATACTTTGGTTCATATTTTGTGAAAAAGTATCTACATCGTTTGTAATAATAGAAAGTACTTCTCCATTTGTTTTTTTATCAAAATATTTCATAGGTAAACGATTCATTTTTTGGGCAATATCATTTCTTAACCTAAAGGTTAGTTTTTGGGCTACATTTGTCATAGTAAAACTTTGAATTGCTGAAAATAGCATACTAATTACATATAATCCTAATAATGTTAGCAAAATTTCTGCTATTTTTTCAAAATTTATTCCTGATTCTCCTGATATTTTTCTTACTAAACCATTAAAAATTTCAGTAGTTGCATTTCCTAAAATTTTTGGTCCTATAATAGCAAAAATAGTACTTGCAATTGCAAAAATAACTACAATAAGCAATTTCCATTTATAATCTTTTAAATAGCTACTAATTAATTTTTTAGCTGTTCCCTTAAAGTCTTTTGCTTTTTCTACTGTTTTGGGTCCTCTTCCTGGGCCTCCTAAGCCTCCCATTGGAGGCTTCTTTATGTTTTCTGCCATTTATTTTATTTCCTACCTTTCTATAGAATGTATATGTTTAATTACTTAATTCATCTTCTGAAAGTTGTGATAAGGCAATTTGCCTATAGACTTCGCAGTTTTTCATTAATTCTTTATGTGTTCCTTTACCTGCAATTTTTCCTTCTTCTAATACAATAATTTGATCTGCATTTAGTATTGTATTAATTCTTTGTGCTATAATAATTACTGTTTTATTTTGTGTTTTTTCTTTCAGTACAGCTCTTAATTTGCTATCTGTTTTATAGTCTAATGCTGAAAAACTATCATCAAATACAAATATTTCTGGATTTTTGGCAATTGCTCTTGCAATAGATAAACGTTGTTTTTGTCCACCTGATACATTTGAGCCTCCTTGTGCAATTTCTGAATGGTATTTTTCTTCTTTTTTGTTTATAAATTCAGTGGCCTGTGCTATTTCTGCTGCTAACCTCATTTGCTCATCTGACATATTGCTGTTGCTATACTTAATATTAGACTCTATTGTTCCTGAAAATAAAATTCCTTTTTGTGGTACAAAGCCAATTGCATTTCTTAATTCTTTTTGCGTTACTTCTTTTACATTAACACCATCTATTTTAAGCTCTCCTGCTGTTACATCATAAAAACGTGGTATTAAATTAACTATAGTAGATTTTCCGCTTCCTGTACTTCCAATAATTGCTGTTGTTTCTCCGTGGCTTTGCTGTAAATGTTATATTAGTTAATAAATCTTCATCTGCATCTGGATAACGAAATGACACATTTTCAAATTCTACTAATCCTTTTTTATTTTCATCAAAATGCTTTGGCTCTTTTGGATCTGTTATTCTATTTTTCTTTTCTAATACTTCATTGATACGTTTTGCTGATACTCCTGCTCTTGGTAGCATAATTGATATCATAGATATCATTAAAAATGCCATTACAATTTGCATGGTATATTGTAAAAATGCCATGATATCTCCTACTTGCATGTTTCCTGTATCTACATTATGTGCTCCTGCCCATATTGTTAAAAGTGAAATTCCATTCATAATAAGCATTAGTATTGGCATCATTAAATTCATGGCATTATTTACAAACATATAATTTTTCATTAAGTTTTGGTTTGCTTGCTCAAAACGTGCTTCTTCTCTTTTTTCTGTATGGAATGCACGTATAACAGGAATTCCTGTTAACATTTCACGTGATACTAAATTTAATTTATCTATTAAATCTTGTAATGTTTTAAATTTAGGCATTGCAATTGCAAATAATATCATAACAATGAAAAGAATTGCTCCTATTGCAACTCCAATAATCCATGCCATAGAATTGTTACTAGTTGCTAAAACTTTGAAAAATCCTCCTATGCCAATAATTGGTGCATATACTACCACTCTAAATAACATATTAATTAGCATTTGAATTTGTTGAATGTCGTTAGTGCTACGTGTTATTAATGATGCTGTTGAAAATTCTTTAAATTCGCTCGTTGAAAATCCTAATACCTTTTTAAAGATTTTATCTCTCAAAGTTCTTCCTAATTTTGCTGCTACGCGTGAAGAAAGTAGCATAATAGTAATTCCAGAGGCTATACTTGCTAAAGATACTCCTAACATTTGAATTCCTGACCACAATATATAGCTTGTTTGATACTGCTCTGTATTAATACCAATTGCTTCATATTCTGCTTTAATTGCTGTTATTGCTGCTTGCTGCATTATACTTTCTGGCATTTTGTCTATTTGCATAGTTATCTCTTTTAACCATGCTTGTTTTTGACTGCTTGGCATGCCATAGTGCTTTTCTAATAATTTAGTTGCATCTTCTTTACTTTCTATATTAGGATTTGTAATTTGTTGCCTCATTTGTAATATGTTTTTTACAATCTCTAAAGGTGTAGCTTTTTCATAAGTAGCTTTTAGCTGTTCTGGCAGTTTTTCTAATAATTGCTCTTTTATTTTTTCTGCATTTTCTGTTGCTGTTAAACTTTGAAATACCATAAGTGGTTTTGCCATTTGTTTACTTAATTCTTCTATTTCTTCTTTTTTTAGAGACTTACGCATATATAATTCTTCTGTTTCTAATATTGGATATTTTTTTACATATTTCTTATATTCTTTTTCTTCTAAACTATCTTTTGAAATTAGTTTATAATTTTCTAATGTGTTATTTTGATTTTCTGAGAATAGCAAAATATCTTCCATTGTAGATTTTCTAATAACTTCTGGACTACTATTTTCTATTCCTCCTTGTTGAATTCCTATATTTACAATTCTTGATGTATAGTCTGGAAGTGCTAAATCTGCAGTTGCTTGAAATCCTAATAGCAGTACTATAATAATGACTACCATCCAAGATTGCTTTAAATTTCTTAATACCTTTAACATACTCTTTTTGTATGGTTTTCCATACTACTCCTTTCTTTATCTTTTTATTACTCCATATTTTAAATACTCTATCATTTGTACATATTCTCTTCTTACTTTTTCTAAATTATCCCCTTTAAAATAGAAAACTAATGCTTCTCTTATAGTTAAAAATAACATTTTAATCATAATTTTTAGTTCTTCTTCATTTTTTACACTCAATTTGTCTTTATCAATTTTATCTACAAATGCTGATTTTGGAAAAGGTCCTTTGGGAACACACTCTTTTTTCTTTAGCATAACAGAAGTTTCCTCACTTATTCTAATATTTTGAAATATCATACTATATAAATCTACTTCTTCTTTTTTTATTAGCTTTTTAGTTATATAGTCAAACATAGCAATATATACTTCAAAAATATCTCCTTTTTTTTGTATTAACTCTTTTTCTATATATGCTTCTACTAATTCTATGTTACTTTGTATCATGTATTTTAATAAATCTTCTTTACTTTCAAAATATTGATAAAAGCTACCTCTTGCAATTTCCGCTTCATTTACAATATTTTTAATTGATACTTCTTCAATAGGAACCCTTGCAAATTCTTTTTTTGCTGCTTTTAAAATCTTTTCTTTTTTCTCTTCTGGTAATTTTCTAAACGTCTGAGTTGGCATTTTTTCCACCTCTTTTCTTACATAATAAAAACACCATGCCATGTATTATATATGACACAGTGTCATTTGTCAATTACATTTTTGTGAATTCTATGTGAATTAGTCTTCTATTGTTTCTTTTACTTTTTGAATATCCTTACTTTTATATTCTTCTGGTTTTAATCCAAATTTGTCCTTCATCCAATATAGTACTATACTTAAAATAATACAAAATGCAATTCCTAATATTAAAAAAGAGAGTTGTGGAGTTATTATTTCTAATAAAAAACTACATAGTATTGCTATTAAAAATGAAGAAATACTCTTTATAAAGTCAAAAGTAGTTGCTATTTTAGTTCTCATTCTAGGAGTTGCAAAACTTTTTAAATATTTATTGTTCAATATACCATATGGTGATTGAATTGCATATTGTATGCCATATAAACTAAGTATAATTCCTAGCATTGGTACAAATGCTAATTTACTTAATCCTGTAATTCCTATTAAAATAAAGGTAATAACATAACTTATTCCCATAAAAGTTAATGCTTTATTTTTTAACTTTTTGTGAATAATATTTTGCAATTTTGTTGTAAAACCTGACAAAATTGTAAGTGCAGCTATAATAATTGCAAAAATTTGTGGCTCTACTGCCATTTCATTTAATAAGCTTTCTCTTAATGTATAAGAACTGTATACTAGTCCCTCAAAAAAGAAAATAAATACCATAATAGCTTGTAACCTTTTAGATTGAAAAATAAATTGAAAAGCAGTTTTTATTTCTTCTATATAGTCTCTTACTCTAGTTTGTAAACTTTTTGTGTCTTCTTTTATAGGTTCATATACTTCTTTAAAGCATGTAGATAAGCTAATAGCAATAACAGTAAACATGAGTGAAATCATCATTGGTATATAACCATTAATAACAAATAAAAAACCTGTAAAAATAGAAGTAATACCATCTAAATAATAATAGTTTCTTGCTCCTTTTTCCTCTATTTTTGAAAAAATACCTTTTCCATTTTTATCAGGTATAGAATCATATAATAAGTTAGATTCTGCGGTATTTTTAATGCAAAAACTAAATGCCATAAACAAATAAGATATGATTACCATAAAAATTCCATTTGACAAAATCAAAACTATTAAACTCATAGATAAACTTAAATTAGCTAGAATTAAACTGTTCTTCTTTCCTATTTTATCAATAATAGTAAGCCCTGGCATTTGTAAAAACATTTTTAAAAAAGGATATATAGCATCTGTAAACATAACATTTGCTGGACTCATTCCTTTTGTTTGCACTAAAAAGATAAACGCAATAGCATAATAAAATAATAAGTCCCATGAACACATTTTATAAATAATATATAATCTCGCATTATATTTTCTTTCTTGTACTGTAATTTTACATTTTTCCTTTTGTTTCATTTTGCTTTTGCAAGTTTTAAAAATTCCTTGCTTTTCCTCACTTTCTTTTACTTTTTATTTCCTGATATTTTTTATAAATTTGTGGCCACGAATATACTCTAGTTAATCCTTCTTTTTCAATTTCTATTCCTTCATTCATCATAGTTGTATAAGTAAAAGTTTTAATTCCTGCTTTTTCTATATTTCTGCAATGTGTAATACTATCATCAATAAAAAGGTTTACTTCTTTTTCTTTACAAGATTTTGCTTTATTTTGGCTATTTATTACTAGTTCATCATAAGGAATTTCGTTTTTAGCAAACCATTTTTCTGTTTCTTTAATAACATTAGGGTATACCTCATCTTCATATCTTGAAGTAATAATATATATTTTATTTCCTTCTTGTTTTAGTTTTTGTATTACCTCTTTTGCATAGTCTCTTGGCTTAGCTTCTTTTAATGCTTTACTAAAATATTTCGTCCAAAATCCTTCACATTGTTCCTCATTCCAATTATAAATATTTTCTATATAATAATGACTATCTACTTTTCCTAGTAATTTTAAGGTTCCATCATTTCCTGCTACTTCTATATCAAATTTTTGTGAATCTGCAAAAATTGTTTCAAACGAATTTGTTATGGTATCGTCTATATCTATTCCTATGTTCATTTTAGTTTCTCCTTTATTTAATCTATTTTAGTTTCTTTACAACTTCTTCTATACTTTCTTGCGGTGTTGACGCGCCTGCCATAATACCTACTTTATTACCTAACTTTATTTGTGCTAACTTTTCTTTTGTAAGTTCTTGCGCATTTTCTATCATAACAGTATTTTTACAATACATTTTAGCTATATCATATAATTTATTTGTATTAGAACTCTTTTTGCCTCCTATGATAATCATATATGCTACTGTCTGCGCCATTTTTTCTGTTTCTTGTTGTCTTAATTTTGTTGCTTGGCATATTGTATTTTTTGCGTCTATTTTCACTTCATTTTTTAATGTTTCTTCTATTCTTTTTATAAATTCTTCTAGTTTTTCTACTGAAAATGTTGTTTGTACTATAATACATAACTGCTTTGTTTTTTCTTGTTTTACTTTTTGAATAGCAATCTCTAATTCTTCCTTAGTTTCAATCACCTCATAATTTGTTCCACAAAAACTTGCTGTTCCAATTACTTCTGGATGTTTTTTCTCTCCAATTAAAAATAGCTTTATGTTCTCATTTACACAATTTTCTGCTATTTTATGAATTGCTAAAACTTTTGGACAAGTTAAATCTACTATTTTTAGTCCTAGCTTTTCTGCATTTTCATAAGTCTTTTTTTGTACTCCATGTGCACGAAAAATAACTGTTTTTCCTTCTGGCTGTTGTATTTCTTTTAAACCTTCTATTACTTTTAGTCCCTTTTGTTCTAACTTTTGCATAACTTGTGGATTATGAGCTAATTCTCCTATGCAATAAGTAATTTCTTTACTTTTTTCTATTTCTTCTTCTGCTTTCTTTACTGCATTTGTTATTCCCATACAAAAACCTGCTGTTTTTCCAACGATTATCTCCATATTTTTCTATTTACTACTCCTTTTTTTCAATTTTATCATATTCATTTTTAAATAACAAGAAAACTAATTCTACTTGTTATTTTTTTTAAAGTAATTTATACTATAAGCAATATTTTTAGATAAAGTATGAAAGGAATGAATTTTATATGCAAATATTATTTAAGAATAAAACGATTTTATCTTCTAGTAACTATATTCATTTAGTACAATTTCATCAAAAGAAAAATAATTGGAAATATTGGCTTTATACAGCTTTCCTTTCTTTTTTATTTCTTATTTGTATTGCTTTTCAATTTATTTCTTGCAATTATTTTATTGCCTTTATTCTTCTTGCTTGCTTTTTAGGCTTTTTAGGTTACCGCTTTATTGAACCTTATCATAAAACAAAAAAAGAACTGCAAAGCAAAAAAATTCAGAATAATCTAGTAAATTATTACTTCTTTTATGAAAATTACTTCAAGATTAAAAATTCAATTGGAAATTCTAAATTAAAATATTATAAATTGTATAAAGTTTATGAAAATGAAAACTATTTTTATCTTTACTTAAATAAAGATAACTGTCTTATTATAGAAAAAACTGGTTTTATGATTGGTAATGCTGATTCTTTTAGAAACTTTATTAAAAGCAAAGTTAGATTTAAATTTAAGGGAAATTAGTTTTTAGATAGATTAAAATTTTATAGATTTTGCATTTTTACAAAACTTTTGTTTGACATTTCTTTTGATTTATATTACAATAATACAAACATTTGTGTTGTTATAATTTAAAAAAGGATTGTTAAAAATGGATATTGAAGAAAAACTTAAAATCTTAGCAGACTCTGCTAAATATGATGCTTCTTGTAGTTCTTCTGGGGGCAGGCGAAAAAATACGAAAGATGGTATTGGAAATAGTGAAGTTTCTGGTATTTGCCATAGCTGGGGCGCAGATGGTAGATGCATTTCTCTTTTAAAAATACTTATGACAAATTGTTGTATGTATGATTGCAAATATTGTATCAATCGTTGTAGTAATTCTATAAAAAGAGCTACTTTTACACCTGAAGAAGTAGCTAAATTAACTATTGGTTTTTATAAAAGAAATTATATTGAAGGTTTATTCTTAAGTTCTGCTGTTATAAAATCTCCTGATTATACTATGGAAAACATTATTCAAGCCGTTCGTATTTTAAGAGAAGAATATCATTTTAATGGCTATATTCATGCTAAAACTATACCTCGGAAGTAGTAAGGAATTGATTGATGAGTTAGGAGTTTTAGTAGATCGTATGAGTATTAATATAGAACTCCCTTCTCAAAACAGCTTAAAACTCTTAGCTCCTGAAAAATCAAAAGAAAATATTGTAACTCCTATGAGCTATGTAGCTCAAAACTTAGATGACTCTAGTAAACGTTTGCTTCCTAATAAAAAAAATTGGTCATTTACTCCTTTACCTACTCTGCAAATAGTTCATAAACCTAAATTTAGGAACTTTGTTCCAGCTGGTCAAACTACTCAGCTTATTGTAGGAGCTACTCCTGAAAGTGATTTAAAAATCATCAAATTATCAGAAAGTCTTTATCAAAAGTTCCACTTAAAAAGAGTGTACTATTCTGCTTATATTTCTGTAAATGAAGACTCTCTTCTCCCTGCCTTAGACAATAAACCTCCTCTTTTAAGAGAAAATAGAATTTATCAGGCTGACTGGCTTCTTCGCTTTTATGGTTTTCGTGCAGATGAATTATTAAATGAACAAAATCCCAATTTTAATACCTTATTAGACCCAAAATGTGATTGGGCTATTCGACATTTAGAAAATTTTCCTGTGGAAATAAATTTAGCAGATTATGCCACATTGCTGCGAGTACCTGGGATTGGCGTTATTTGCGCTAAAAGAATTTTGCAAGCAAGAAAAACAACTAACTTAAAATTTGAAGATTTAAAAAAATTGGGTATTGTTTTAAAAAGAGCTAGATATTTTATTACTTGTAATGGAAAATATTATGATCATATTCAAAAATTTAATGATCGTTTTATTAGTGAAAATTTAGTCTATTTAGAGAGAAAACGGTTTACCTCTTCTAAACTATGTACAAACCTCTCTTTTTGATAAATTACCTCCTACTAAAGAGGATAAACAAAAATCTTTAACAGGTTTATTATAAACTTTAATCTATTGTTACTTTTTAGAAAAAGATATAAAAGAGAAGATGTATTGTGTAACAATTGATTTTGATACTTTAAAGGAGAATTTATGTTAGATTTTAAAATTTTAGAAAATGTAGCTTATTTATATGATGGCAGTTTTAATGGCTTGCTTACTATTGTATTTGACTGTTATTTAAAAAAGGTAATTCCTTCTACTATTTTACCAAAAGAATACTATGTGGCTAATTTATTAGAAAAATCTTATTTTATTTCTACTAACGAAGAAAAATCAAATCGTATTTGGCATGGTATATCTGCTAATATTAGCTTTACTGCTCTTTATGACTGTTATCATGCTTTTTTGTCTTGCCAAAAGCAAAAAGACCTAGCTATTGTAAATTATTTGCTACATGGTTTTAAAGTAGGTCCTAGTATTTGCCATAGGCTAACTTTAGATTATGTACTACAAGTAACAAAATTAAGAAAAAGGGTATTTGGAGAGGCTCATCGTTTAAAAGGATTAGTTAGACTTTCAGAAATAGGAAACAATTTGTGGTATTCTTCTATTTCTCCTGATAATAATGTTATTGAACAAGTAGGGCATTTTTTAATAGAACGATTTCCTACTCAAAATTTAATTTTGCATGATAAAAATAGAAACTTAGCTTTTTTGTATACTTCTAAAAATAGAAAGAATTATGAAATTTTAGAAGTACCTGCTGATTTTAAAGTAACAAGTTTCTCTGAAGAGGAAAAACAATTTCAAAAGTTATGGAAAACCTTTTTCGAGACCATTGCCATCGATGAACGAAAAAACACAAGATTACAAATGCAATTTATGCCTAAAAAATATTGGAAAGATTTAGTAGAAATGAATTAAATTAGATTTATAAATCAAAACTGCCCTGTAATTAGCAGAGCAGTTTTGAGTATACTATCCATTACTATCATCTTTATTTTTATACATTTTAATCATATCTTTAATGCTTACTCTACTACCATAGTTTAAAATGGCATTAGAATAAATTTTTATAGATATATTAGCAACTACTAAAATAGTTACTACTAATACTACAATTGAAATTGCAATTTGAGATGGAGTTGCAATTCCCATCATAATTCTAAATGGCATACAAAATGGTGATGAAAATGGAAATATAGAAGCAAATACATTCAAATCACTAGTTGGATTCATCATTGTAAAATAAGATAAGTAAAATCCTATTACTGCAACGATTGCAACTGGTCCATTTGCTGATTGCACATCTTCTGGTTTACTTACTGTTGAGCCTGTTAATGCATATAATAGTGCAAATGTAGCATATCCTAATATAAAATAAACCACTGTAAGAATGCCTAATGTTGGTGTAATTTGTGATAAATCTAATACGCTCTCTAAGATACCTTCTGGTAAAGAATATTTAGCACAAATTAGTGCTACTATTACAATAACAGCTACTTGAATAAATCCTACTATTCCAATTCCTATTGTCTTTCCAAGTACAATGGTTCTAGGCTTTGTTGAAGTAACCAATGTTTCCATAATTTTTGATGTTTTTTCTGTGGTAATAGAACTTGATACTTGGTAAGCACAAAAATATATTGCGTAAAATAAAACTAAAGATAATAGCATAATAACAAATACATTACCTTTTACTTCTTCACTACTTGTTTGTTTTACTTCAATTTCAAAATTTGGCTCAATTGCACTTATTTGTTCTTCTGTAATTCCTATTTTACTTAATTGTACCTCTTTATATAAATTACTTAAAGCATTACTATAATTTTCTGGAATTCCTGTTAACATCATCATTTCTTCTACTATATATTCTATTTTAATATTAGCGCCTTGTTTAGAAATGACTAATGCTTCTTCTATTTCCCCTTCTTCTATTTTTTGTTTAATTTCTTCATAGGTTTGTTCTTTTACAATTTCAAAAGTATACCCTAAATTCATATGATTTAACTTAGAAAGTTTATTTTCATAAACATTTTGGCTATCTACTACTAAAACTTTACTAACTGTTGGCACACTACTTTCATCTTCTGAGTTAAAAGCATCTAATATATTTGGTATATTAAATCCTACAATGATAAATAATAAAATGATTAAGTTTGAAATTAAAAATGTCTTCTTTTTTAACATATCTTTAATTGTATATGAAATAACAATTCCTAAATCTTTCATTTTACTCACCTACCTTTTCAATAAAAATATCGTGTAAACTTGGCTTCATAATTTCAAATTTTTCTACCTTAACATGTGCTTTAGCAAGTTCATCAAATAGCTTATATCCTTGCTCTTCGCCTGTAATGTTAATGATATATTCATTATCTTTACTATGATATATTTCAAGTCCTACTTGTTTTATTAAATCTTCTACATTTTGTTTTGTACTCAAAGAAAGTTTATTTGCTGCATATGTTTCTTTTATTTGTTTTAAATTTCCTTGTAAAACTGTTTTTCCTTTATTTAAAATAAGTACATCTGATGCAAATTCTTCTATAGAAAACATTTGGTGGCTAGACATAATAATATAAGTACCTTTTTTTACAAGCTCTATTATTACATTTTTTAATAGCTCTGTATTGACTGGATCTAACCCACTAAATGGTTCATCTAATACTAATAGTTCTGGATCATGAATAATTGCTGTAATAAACTGTATTTTTTGTTGATTTCCTTTTGATAGTTTTTCTGGTGTCATTTGCAAATATTGCTCTACCTCTAGTTTTTTTGCCCAATAAAGCAAATTTTCTTCTGCATTTGCTTTTTTCATTCCTTTTAATCTTGCAAAATACATTAATTGATCATGTATTTTTGTTTTTGGATATACGCCTCTTTCTTCTGGCAAATATCCGAAATTAACATGCTTTCTTTGTACTTCTTTTCCATTCCAAGAAATTTGACCACTATCTTTTTTTAAAATTCCTAAAATCATACGAAGTGTAGTAGTTTTTCCTGCTCCGTTTGTTCCTAAAAGTCCATAAATTCCGTGGTTTTTGTATTTCAAAACTAATCGAATCTACTACTTTTTTGGTTCCAAAACTTTTATCTACATTTTTTACAATAAGTCCCATAAAAGTTCCCCTTTCTAATTTTTAATTCTTTTGCTATTATATACATATTTTTTCTATAATTCAAGCATACTAACTATATAGTCGAATATAATGTATTTATTTTGCCATTTGTTGACATTTTGTGCAATCTATGGTATAATATGTAGGTTATAGATATATTCAAGAGATAAAGGAGGATTTTTTATGACTGATAAGACTTATGTTTTCGGACATACTAATCCAGACACAGACTCTATTGCTTCTGCAATTTCTATGGCTAATTTACAAAATCAAATGGGAAGAAATGCAGAAAGTTATCGCTTAGGTGATATTAATAAAGAAACCAAATATGCTCTTGACACTTTTGGTGTAAATGAGCCTGAATTTCTTTCTAAAATAGATAAACAATCTAATGTTATTATGGTAGATAATAATGAATTTTCCCAAAGTGTAACTGGAATTGAAAATGCTCATATTCAAATGGTAGTAGACCATCATAGACTTAATCTACATACTGCTGAACCAGTATATTGTATTTCAGAACCTGTTGGTTGTGCTTCTACTATTTTATACAAATTATACAAACAAGAAGATATTTCTATTACTCCAAGAATTGCTGGAATGATGCTTAGTGCTATTCTTTCTGATACTTTAATGTTCCGTTCTCCTACCTGTACTCAGCAAGATCGAGTAATTGCTGAAAAACTATCTAAAATTGCTGGTATTAATTTATATGATTATGGATATAAGCTATTAGAAGCTGGAACAGATACTAGTGATTGTAGTGCTGATGAAATTATAAAACTTGATTCTAAAGACTTTAAGCATCATGACTTAAAAATTACTATTTCTCAAATAAATACTTCTACTATAGATGAAATATTTAAAAGAAAATTAGAAATTGAAAAAGCAATTGAATCAAGAATTCAAAATGAAAATATTGATTTATTTATTTTTGCAGTAACAGACATTTTAGAAGCTAATTCCAAAGTAATTGTTTTAGGTAATCGCACTGATATTTTTAAGAAAGCTTTTCATACGGAACTAATTGCTAATACCACTATTTTAAATGGTGTTGTTTCTAGAAAAAAACAAATTTTGCCTGCTATTATAGAAGGCTTAGAACAAAAAATTCAGCTTCAATAAATTAATAAAAAGGTAAGGAATTTATAATATACCACTTAAGTTCATTGTAACTTAGGTGGTTTTTGTTTTACATAACAATTTTACTTTTTTAACTTTTTATGGTATAATAGAATATAGTTTAACTTTAGGAGGTAAAATAAATGCTTACTAAATCACATGCAATCGACAGACTGATGCGGGACTGTCCACACCTAAGGCAAAGACGATTTGGCCTGCCTTATATTGGCGCACGGCTGGATGGCGAGCATTTCAATCCCACCGTTCAGGCAATTGCTGACGCAATTGATTTTTACGGTTACGAAGTTCGGGATGAAAATATTGCTACCATTCCAGACACAGACCTTGGCAGCGGAAACCCTGTGAAATTTGCACCTTTTCCCCCAGCAGTAGCCGCTATGAAACATTCGCTAGATAACGACCTTATGTATCGTTATCCCTACACAGAAGGTTCTGATGAAATCCGCAAGCAGCTTTTGGAGTATGTAGAAAAAGAAGGTTTTGTAAACACAACACCCTATTCGTATGATGATATTGACGAAAAAGGCCTTAGTGTTCACAATATTACCTTTTCTGTTTCTACTTCTGTACTTTTCAACCAAATCATTGACATTATTTCGCAGCCTGGAGACATTGTTTTGGTGACTGGTCCGAATTATGGGCTTTTTACCATTCGGACTGAACGTGCTGGTGCCGAGGTGGAAATTCTTCCTCTTGAAAGAGAAGACAATTTCTTGGTAAATCCTGTTAAGCTTGCAAATCGAATTGACTCTCTTAACGAAAGTCTGCAGCAGGTATACCACAGAAGGAAGGGCTATGTTCCACGGGTAGTTGCCTTTTTAAACGCAAACCCTAATAATCCTACCGGCAAAGTTATGGGCAAAAACGAAGCTGCACTGTTGCAAGAAATTTCTAAGGTTTGTATGGAACGTGGCGTTTTTGTGATTGATGACCTTGTTTACCGGGACATCTCCTATGATAAGGAGAATATCGCAATGCCCATTGCTACTATCCCTGGTGCATTCCGTAATACCATTTCGCTTTTTGGGCTTTCTAAGAGCTACTCTATGGCTGCCCTGCGAGCTGGTTTTGTTGTTGCCGATGAGGTTATCATTCGCGAAATTGTGAACAAAACCTTCCAGACGATGGACTCTACTCCCGATATTATTGGCAAAGCTCTTGCCGGTGCTTTTAATGCTACTTCCGAGAGATATGAAGCCTATGAGAATTACTTTACTGATCTTCGAGAAATTTATCTTTATAAATTCAATCTGCTCAAAGCTCTCGTTTGTGGAATTGCTACGGTAGAAGTTCGGTTTAAGACTCGCATTTTTGAAACTGTAATCAATATCTTAGGTATAGCTGATGCAAACAAAGTTCTATCTTGTGGTTTGCCCATGGTAAGTTTTCCTAAGGGGTTAGAACCCGAAGCTGGCTTTTTTGCCATCCTTGACTTTACTGAGCTTAAGGGAATGAAGTATAAAGGCAAAGCCATTAGAACCGAAAAAGACCTTCTCCAATTTTTCTACGCTACTTGTCGCACAAGGTTTTTAGTAGGTCAGTCCATTTCTTGGCCTTATGAAGATGAGTTGGTTGGCAGAATTTCCTATTCTATTGAAGATGACAAACTGGTAAAAAGTATGCTTAACATTCATAATGCCATTCTTCTCTTAGAGCCAAAAGACCATTACGAAATTCGTAAAAATCGCTATGAAGACCAGGCTCAAATGGCCAGGATTAAAGTGGATGGCTGGAAAAATGCCTATGACTCTATCATTTCTTCTACCTACCTGAATTCCTTGAATTACGAAGAGCAAACCAAACGTTATGAGGCCAGCTTTAGTGAATACAAAGATTTGGTGTTTGTAGCAGTAGACGGTGAGGAAGTACTCGGATACTCTTGCTTTAATCCTACTCCCAATGTAGACCTTTTTGAATCTGAGCTTGTTAGTCTTTATATCAAGCCCAATCAGATTGGTAAGGGAATTGGTACCTCTTTGTTCTTGGAAACTTGCAAAGAACTGGCGTCCCTTGGCAAAAAGAATATGATTGTATGGTGTCTTAGCGATAACGAACCAGCTATTAAGTTCTACGAAAGGCTTGGTGGAAAAATCGTAAAGACAAAGGAAGCTAAAATTGGAGATAAGTATTACAAAGAATACGGTTTTTATTTCCAGTTGAAGTGATGATTTTACCTAAAGGAGCAGCCGCTAATTGGCTGCTCCTTTGTTTTTATTTATATTTGTAAATTTTTTTTGATTTTGTCTATAATTTCATCAAAATCAACTTTTAAAAAGTCTGTTGTATCAACTAATATCTCATTATTATTTATTTTAAATTCTTTGGATTTTATCGCTGCTTTTTCAAAATTTTCAAAATCATCAAACATTCCATTTGATACTAATCCCATAGGTCTTTCATCTGAATACTCTCTATTTAAAAATCTTTTATGTAATATCTGTAAATCTCCTTCAAATCTTATTGTAATACTTTTATAATCATATTTATCCAGCAAATCGTTTATAATAGGAGCTGATTCCTTTACAAAATTACTTTCTGCTATTAAAGGCAAGCCTACTTTCATCTGTTCTTCTATTATATAATAAAATACTGCATAACTGCTTGCTCCCATTTTTCGTTTTGCTTCATAATCTAAATTTGTATTGTTAAAAGAATCATATAAAATTTCTTTTATTTTGTCTTTACTGAAAAATGGCATTTTTAATTCTTCTGAAATTTTTTTACCATAACTAGTTTTTCCAGCAGCTAATTCTCCTGTAACTATTATAATATACTTTTTCTCCATAATCATTTACCTCTTCTGATAATCTAATATCTTTTATTATAATTTCATTGATTATTCTTTAGTAATAACTAATTTCTATTTTACTTTTTTATAAATGTTTCCACAAGATTTACAAGTAATTTTCATTTCATAGTTAGCTACTTTTTTATCCAATATTGTAATTAGAGGTTCACTATCTATTAGACAGCATAATCTATTTTTAATATTCACTAATTCATCAGTACAACTTCTGCCTATTTTACTATCTTCAAAATCTAAAAATGCACTACCTTGACTTCCACAATTACATTTATACTTCAATTCTATTCTATCATAAGTAGAATAACATAAATATCCTATGTTTTCATTACACTTATCACAATACATCCACCCACCATAATTTGTTGCTAGCCTTGTATTTATTAATTCTTTATTTTTTAACACTCTTGCCATAAATTTTTCTCCTAAATCAACTATTTATTAGTTTTATAAAAAACTCTACTTTATTTCAATATCTTCTATATTTAAAATATTAGCATAAACATCTGCTCTTACATTTTCTTTATCTGGCAATGTTCCTAAACTAATTATATTATTTTCAGCTTCATAATCTTCAAATATGCACTTACCTTCTACTTCATCTTCATTTCCAAATTCTATTTTTGTAATAAATTGATGTCCCTCTCCTATCTTACTAAATAATGTATCACTGTATTTAATTCTATCTTTAGATATTCTTTCATATCTCATATTTTCAATTACTTTTCCAATATATATTAGTTCATCATCTGGAATTATAACCATAACCTTATTGTTACTTAGCTCACATTTTACATATGATGCTGTTTTATCTTCTTCTATTGAATACCATGTTTTAGTTTTTACTATATATTCTTCACCTTTAATAATAATGTGAGTATTTTTATTTAATCTACTTATTAAATTCTTCATTTTTCCTCCTTTTTTGTTAATAACGAATTTTCTTGTATAGGGATTAGTCTAGTTTTTATAGTATTTATAAAAGCACATTTATGCTCTATTTCAAAATTACCATATTGAGTATCACTCTCTGTATAGCTGCCTTTAACATATTATATAAAAGTTTCCATCTATCACAAGAACTAACATCTATTTCTTTCGTTACATCTATTCCATTATATATAGGTTCTTCTTTTAAATCTACTATTGATGATTTTATATTTACTTTATCATATAAATCTTGTAATTATTCAAATATCTCACTCCAGAATTTATTATTACTAAATTCTAGTCCTCTTTTACTCTCATTATATCAAAATCTAATTAGTGCTTATTATATCTCCATGCGTAAGGGCATGTGGTAATTATTTCATAATCATATAAGTTATAACCTAATAAGCTTTATCAATATCTACATTATACCCTTCTTCATTTAATGCTTTAGCAATTTTTCCTGCTGTATCTCCTACACAAATACAATGGTCTATCCATCTATCACTTTTTGTTTTTCCTCTATAATCTTCTATCATTTTTAATGCTAGTTCTTTTGTCAATTTCATATATTTCTCCTTACATTTCATATTCTGTAATTGCACAATTACTTGATCCAAATTCTTGTATCATTCCATCTTTTGGCAATTCATTAAAATAAAAATATATTGCTCTTGCTACTCCACCATGTGTTACTAAAAGAATATTTTTATCTTTATATTTTTCCTTTATTTCATCTAAGAAATCTCTAATTCTTTTAAATAAATCTTGTATACTTTCTAATCCATCTACTTTAATTTTAGAATAATAATTCCAATAATCAGTATAATAAAATTC
>JAAWMH010000022.1 GCA_022798335.1 Clostridia bacterium | reverse complement strand
TATTGACAAGTGTTATATAGTGTTATATACTGTATAACAAGGAGGCGATAATATGAAGATGATTATTAGTAATAGCAGTTCTGTTCCAATATATGAGCAAATAAAGAAATCTATTATAAATCAAATACTAGAAGGAGAACTGAATGAAGATGAGCTGTTACCATCAATCAGAGTATTAGCTGGAGATATAAAAATAAGTGCTATGACTATAAAAAAGGCCTATGATGAACTTGAAAAAGAAGGATATTTAAAATCTATACAAGGAAAAGGTACTTTTGTAGCACCTAAAAACACAGAACTTGCAAAAGAGCAAGCACAAAAGGATATAGAAAAATATATAGAAAAAATAGTTGCTATTTCTAATAGATTCAAAATAGATGAAAGTGATGTAATAGAAATGTTTAAAATAATTTATGAAGAGGGGAAGTAAATGGAAAACATTATTGAAATTAAAAATTTAAAAAAGAAATATGATGAGAAGTTTACTCTAGAAGGAATAGATATAACAATACCCAAAGGAGTTATTGTAGGACTTATCGGAGAAAACGGAGCAGGAAAAACAACTTTAATCAAGTCAATGCTTAATATTATAAAAATTGACAATGGAGAAATAAAGATATTAGGAAAGGATTATAAAAAAGAAGAAAAAGCTATAAAAGAAGATATAGGTGTAGTTTTAGATAATATGTTTTTTCCAGAATTATTAAATGCAAAAGATATAAGTAACTCTATGAAAGATATATACAAAAATTGGGATAGCAAATTGTATTTTTCATATTTAAAAGAATTTGATTTACCTGATAATAAACCTTTAAAATCAATGTCTAAAGGAATGAGAAAAAAATTAGAAATAGTATCAGCTATTTCTCATAAACCAAAGCTACTAATATTAGATGAGCCAACAAGTGGATTAGATCCAGTTGTACGATCTGAAGTATTAGAGATATTCCAAAAATTTATAGAAGATGAGGAACATTCTATATTATTATCAACACATATAACAAGCGATTTAGAACATATAGCAGATGAGATTATATTTATAGATAAAGGAAAGAAAGTGTTACAAAAGTCAAGAGACGAAATAATTGATAACTATGGAATTTTAAAATGTGATATTGATTATTTTTCAAATATTGATAAAAAAGATATTATAGCATACAAAAAAACAAAATATGCTTATGAAATATTAGTTAATAATAAAAAGCAAGCAAGTAAAAGATATCCTAGTTGTATAATAGATAAGATTACACTCGAAGATTTAATGGTATTAGTAATTAAGGGGGAAAAGGTATGTTAGGGTTAATAAAAAAAGATTTCTTACTGATAAAGGCAAATTTAAAGTCAATGGTGATTATATTTATAGTTTATTTAATATTAGCATTTCAAGGTACATTTGATGTTACTTTTATAATTCCATTAATTGGAATTATGCTATTTATAACAACATTTAGTTATGATGATTTTAATAATTGGAACTCTTATGCAGTAACTTTACCAAATGGGAGAAGAAATGTAGTTAGAGCCAAATATATAGCCTCAATAATTTTAACAGCTGTTTTGGGAATAGTAGCTTTAACTATAGGAGTAGGAATAGGCTATGCTAAAACAAATAGTATAAATTTAGAAGAAATTATATCATCATTGACAGGAACAATATTATCAAGTGTTATTATAATCTCTCTACTTTATCCAATAGTCTTTAAATTTGGAGCTACAAAAGGAAGAATAATATTATTTGCAGTAGTATTTGGTGTTGCTGGAATAGGAGCGTTAATTGCTAAATTTGTAGATATGACTTATATTATAAATATGATAAATAGACTAGACAGCTATTTACTGATAACAATTCCAATAATTTCTGCAATATTACTAAGTATTTCATATCTAATATCAAACAAAATATATCAAAGTAAAGAATTTTAAGAATATAATCTAGGAAAGTAGTTTAGATATAGAAGATTAATAATTATGAACTATAAGAAAATTATAGTTTTTTAATTTACATTTTACATAAAGTGTAGTATAATAGATACACCATTTAGTTCATATGAAATAATTGGTATACCAATTAAAAAAGGAGAATGCAGTATGAATCAAGACTATGTAGAATTTCGGCAAGGAAATGCAAACAACCCGTGGCCGCTCCAGAAGGTAACAAAAAGAAGCCCCGAAGAAATTGCTATTCCGGATGGATATGTGGCTCTTCGTTTTGTAAGTAAGGAGCTTACCATTATCAATGGAAAAGAAGTGCGAGGGCAGGCGTTTAACCAAACTGGCTGGTACTACAGGGGAAAAGAAGCTAAACTAGAAGAGGTAAAAGATATAGTCTCTGAGGAACAATACCAAAAGCTCCAAAAAAGTGGCTGCCAGAAAGTGGCAATCACAAAAGAAGGCGTATTTCCGCTTTGGGCGATTGACCAAGTCATGGAAAGCTAACATTTAAATAAAAAGGTCCTAAGATAGAATTTATATCTTAGGACCTTTTCCTTTCATTTTTTTTATGATACAATACTTTAAAAGAAAATAAGTAGATAAAAAAGGATGGAAGATGAAAAAAATAGAAAAAAAGTTAAAATCAAAATGTGATGGATTAGAGCTTGGCATAACAATAACTACTCCAGAAGAAAAGCAAGCAGTAAAGGGAATTGTTCAAATATGTCATGGAATGGCAGAACATAGAAAAAGATATTTACCATTTATAGAATTTTTAAGTAGCCAAGGATATATATGTGTAATTCATGACCACAGGGGGCATGGAGAAAGTATAAAAGAAAAAGAAGACCTAGGATATTTTTATGAAAAAAATGCGGTATATATTATAGAGGATTTACATCAGGTAACCCAGTATATAAAAGAGCAATATCCAGATTTACCAGTATATTTATTTGGGCACAGTATGGGTTCTTTAATTGTAAGATGCTATTTAAAAAGGTATGATGACGAAATTGACAAATTAATTGTATGTGGCTCTCCAAGTAATAATCCATTAGCAGGAATAGGAATTGCAGTTTCTAAAACAATACAGCTTTTTAAAGGAGATAAATATAGAAGTAAACTAATGCAAAAACTTACTTTTTCTTCCTATGCTCATAAATTTAAGGAAGAGAAAAAAGAAGAAAATTGTTGGATTTCAGAAAGTAAAGAAAATAAAGAAAGCTATGAAAAAGATGAAAACTGTGGATTTATATTTACTTTAAATGGTTTTCAAAATTTATACAAATTAGTGCAAAAAACATATTCTGAAAAAGGATGGGAGAAAAAGAATTTAGAACTTCCCATATTTTTTATAGCAGGAGATCAAGATCCTGTACTTGGAAACTTAGGAAAATGGGTTGCAGCTTATGAATTTTTACAAAATAGAATAGGGTATAGTAATATATCTCATAAACTATATAAAGACAAAAGACATGAACTATTAAATGAAGATATTAAAGAAAAAGTTTATCAAGATATTTTAAATTGGATAGAAAAATAACCATGATATTAAGTAAAAAGCTATGTAATGCTTGAAAAGTCATACATAGCTTTTTATATTTTGCTAAAAAAGAGGAGTTATGAGTTACTGTGTCAATTTTGGTTGTTTTGCAATAACTTCATCTGCTTGTTCTTGTGATAAATAGCCATTTTCTACCATAGTAGAAACAACCTTCCTTTGTCTACTTAAAGTAAGCTTTAAATTAACAGTAGGAGCATATACACTTGGAGCATTAGGAATACCAGCCATTTGAGTTGCTTCATATAAATTCATATCTTTTGCATTTTTCTTTAAATAGCCAAGGCATGCTTCTTCAATTCCATAATAGCCATCTCCAAAATAAATAGTGTTCATATATAATTCTAAAATTTCATCTTTTTTATAATTTTTTTCTAAATCATAAGCCATAAAAACCTCTGCAATTTTACGATACATAGAATTAGTATCATTAGAGATAAAGTATAAGTTTTTAGCAACTTGTTGTGAAATAGTACTGCCACCTTCTAAAAATTTGCCATAACGAATATTAGTAATCATAGCTCGTCCAATAGCAATTAAGTCAATAGGACCATGTTCGTAAAAACGTCTATCTTCTACCGAAACAACAGCATTTTTATAGTCTAATGGCAAAGTATCTAATTTTACATAGCTACTATCTTGCCTTACTTTTTCAACTTTATCAGATAAGCTAATCGTAGATAAAGCTTCTTGATACATAGCATGACCTTGATAAATAATATAACTACCTGCAATAATACCAACTAATAAAAGTAAAAGTATTATTCGAATAATCCATTTTTTCATTATTTTTCACCTCTAAATTTATTATATCGTTTTTAGACAAAAAAAGCTATTAATATTTTATGAATTTTATTATTTAAGAAACTATAAAATTAACTTGACATTTTTTAGAAATTATCGATATAATTTTAAATAAGGTGATAAAATTGGAAAGCACAAAAGAAGAACAAAATAATATACGTTTATATCCCATTTATAAAATGTTATCATGGGATTTGCTCTTTTATTATTCTATTATTTTTTTATTTTTAACACAAGTAAAAGGGATTAGTGCAGCAGACGTATTACTTGCTGAAAGCGCTTATCCTATTTTTAAGTTTATTTTGTTAATACCACTAACAGCACTCATTACCAAAATAGGGAAAAGAAATAGTTTGATTATGGCAAATGGAATAAATGCTATTTCTATTTTTTGCTATATTGTAGCACAAAATTTTACTTACATTTTAATAGGGCAGTTTTTGTCGGCCATTGCTTTTGTTATAAAAGGAGTTGCAGAAACCAATTTATTATATGATAATTTACCCAAAGATGAAAAAAGGGGAGCTAAATTTTCTAAGATAGATGGACAAGGTTTATCATGGTATTATTATGCAGACGCAATAGCCTCTATACTATCTGGCTTTTTATATATTATAAATGGCTATTTTCCTTTAATCTTATGCCTTATCTGCTGCATTATATCAACTTTTTTAGCATTTAAATTTAAGCGTACAGGTAAAAAAGAAACTGTAGAAGAAATTCACTTTAAAACTTATATAAAAGATTTAAAACATTCTTTTAAATATATGCTTCAGTCTAATAGGCTAAAATATTTATTACTATTTGGCGCAATTTTTTCGGGACTTTTATCAGTACTAATAACGTTAAGAAGTGGTATATTAGAACAAATGGGAGTATCAGAGCAGTATTTTGGTGTCATTTTTGCTATATTTGGCATCATATCAGGAATTTCTGCAAAAAATCAAGATAAAGTACATAATCGATATAGAAATAAAACATTGGGAGTATTAGCTGTTCCAACTACAATTTCTTGCATTGTTACAGGTTTTATGGTATTAGGAAAATTTTCATTTCAGGTTACTTTAATACTTGTTTTAACTATGTTTTTCATACAATATGTAGCAAGAGGACCATTTTATACGCTAATTAGAAGATATTTAAACAATTTTACAACCTCTTCTTTAAGAAATAAAATTACATCTTCTTACAATTTAGTAGAAAGTGTAGCAAGAGCTATGATAGGGTTATTTGCTTCTTGGCTTCTTCGTATTACACAAGCATCAAATGCAGTAATGGTAATAGGCTGCATAGCTACAATTGCTGTTGTTCTATTATTAGATAAAATGAGCAGTAAAGTAGGATTAAAGCCAGAAGAATATGAAAAAAGAGAAATTGAATTTTTAGAAATAAAATAATTAAAAAACACCTATAAAATGAATTGACAAATTTTATAAGTTAATAGATAATAAGAAGCAGGAAAAACACAAAAGAATTTTAGAAAAATACTAAGGAGGATAAAAGCAATGTATGTATTTAATCGTATTACGGTAAATCCGCAATTACCAAAAAGGATTGAAAGATTATCAGAGATTAGTTATAACCTTTGGTGGTCATGGAATACAGAGTTTTTAAGACTATTTAAAGAGTTAGATATTGATTTATGGGAAAGAGTAGATAAAAACCCAGTCAAGTTTTTAAAATTAGTAACGCAAGAAAAGTTAGAAGAAGCCGCAGAAAATGCCGACTTTTTAAAAGCATATGACAAAATTGTAGCAGATTTTGAAGATTATATGAAAAGTAAAAATACATGGTTTTCTAAAAAATATTCTAATAATAGAAATGATATTATTGCCTATTTTTCAGCAGAATATGGCTTAGATCAAGTATTACCTATTTATTCAGGAGGTCTTGGTATTTTATCAGGAGATCATTTAAAATCAGCAAGTGATTTAGGTATTCCACTAGTTGCAATAGGTCTATTATATCAAAATGGGTATTTTCACCAAAAAATAAATGGTCACGGAGTACAAGAAACAGAATATTATGATATAGAAGTAGATAATTTACCTTTAAAAAGAGTAAAAGACTGTAATGATAAAGATATATTAGTAGCTTTAAGGCTTCCTAAAAAGAAATTATATTTAAAAGCATGGAAAGTAAATGTAGGAAGAGTAGAACTATATTTATTAGACTCAGATATAGAAGAAAACCCACCAGAATATCGTGAAATTACAAGAACTTTGTATGGTGGAAATCAAGAAATGAGAATTAGACAAGAAATTGTACTAGGCCAAGGTGGAGTAGCATTAATAAAAGCATTAGGACTAAATCCGACAGTTTATCATATGAATGAAGGACATTCTTCTTTCTTAATTTTAGAATTAATTTATAGTTTAATGAAAGATAAAAAAATATCTTTCAATTTAGCAAGAGATATTGTATCTTCGAAAACGGTATTTACAACACATACACCAGTTCCAGCAGGAAATGATATATTCCCACTTAGCTTAGTAGAAGAATATTTTAAAGGATTTTGGGAAAAACTTGGTATTTCAAAACAAGAATTTTTCCAAATGGGAATGAAGCCAGAAGCACCATTAGACAATGGATTTAACATGGGGATTTTAGCTTTAAAAGTAGCAGGAAAGAAAAATGGAGTAAGTAAACTTCATGGAGCAGTTTCAAGAGAATTATTTGGGGAAGTATGGCCAGAAATTGCAGCAAATGAATCACCAATTACTTATGTAACAAATGGAATTCATACTTGCTCATGGCTTGCACCAAATTTAAAGAAATTATATAACAAATACTTAATTCCATATTGGCAAGATAAAATTTATGATGACGAAGTATGGAAAAAAATTATAGACATACCAAATAAAGAATTATGGAAGGCACACCAAGATAGAAAAGAAAAAATGCTAGACTTAGTAAAAGCAAGTACCATAGAACGCTTAAGAAGAAGTGGATATCCATACCAAGAAATTATGAATATGGTATCTAACTTAGATCCAAATGCTTTAACAATTGGATTTGCTAGAAGATTTGCTACTTACAAAAGAGCTACATTGATTTTTAAAGACTTAGAAAGAATTACTCAAATTTTAAATGATGAAAATAAAAAAGTACAAATTATATTTGCAGGAAAAGCGCATCCAGCAGATAAAGAAGGTCAAGACTTAATTAAATATATTCATGAAATATCTATGAAACCACAATTTAAAGGAAAAGTATTTATTTTAGAAAACTATAATATAGCTATGTCAAGATATTTAGTAAGTGGTGTAGATGTATGGCTTAACAACCCAAGAAGACCAATGGAAGCATCTGGAACAAGTGGGCAAAAGGCATCTGTAAATGGAGTTATAAACTTTAGTATATTAGATGGTTGGTGGGCAGAAGGCTATAATAGCAAAAATGGATGGATGATAGGAACTAATCAAGAGTATTCTGACTATGAAGTTCAAGATAGAGCAGACTGCCAAAGTATTTATGAAACCTTAGAAAATAAAATTATTCCAATGTATTATGAAAAAGATCAAAATGGAATTTCTGCTAGATGGATACAATATATGAAAGAATCTATTTTATCTACAGGTGGAAAATATAGCACTTCTAGAATGCTTACAGACTATGTAAATAATTTATATGTACCACTATGTAATTTATATAATGAATATTATACAGACTTAGAAAAAGTAGGACAATTTGAAAAATGGAAAGAGAGTTTATATCATAGTTGGGATCAAATTGAAATTAGTCAAGAAAACAATTTAGATAATATTACTATGGACGCAGGAAATAATATTGAGGTAAAGTGTAAAATAAAATTACCAAATATACAAGAAGAAAACATTGAAGCACAAGTATATTATGGAAGAATAGATGACAATGGTGTAGTAGATGATATAACCATTATACCAATGGAATTAGAAGATGCTGATGAAGAAAATAGAATATATACCTATAAAGCAAAAGTAAATCTAATAAATGGTGGAAATTACGGATATACTTTTAGGGCCATGCCAAAACATAAAATGATATTAGATAAAGAAAATTTGAATTTAATTAAATGGATTACAAAATAGTAAACAAGGGCGGCACTTCTCCGCCCTTAATTGCATATATTGTGTAGTATCTTGACATTTTTAAAAGAAAGTAGTATTCTATTAGTCGCAATTTTAAGTTAGGAGGAAGAGAAAAATGAAAAAAACAAAAATTATTTGTACATTAGGACCAGCAGTAGATAATCCAGAAATTTTAGAAAAACTAATTTTAGCAGGAATGGATGTCGCTAGAATTAACTTTTCACATGGAAATTATAAAGACCAAGAACCAAGAATAGAAAATTTTAAAAAGGTAAGAGAAAAGGTAGGCAAACCAGTAGCTCTAATGCTAGATACCAAAGGACCAGAAATAAGAATTGGTAAATTTGAAAATGGAAAAATAGAATTAAAAGAAGGAGATATTTTTACTTTAGTAAATGAAGAAATTTTAGGAACAAAAGAAAAGGTATCTATTACTTATAAAAATTTACATAATGAAGTGAATGTAGGAACTACTATTTTAATTAATGATGGACTAATCAAAATAGAAGTAATTAAAATAGAAGGAACCGATATTGTTTGCAGGGTAATAGATGGTGGAAGTTTAACTAATACCAAAAGTATTAATATACCAGGAATGGAAATTAATCTTCCAAGTCCAACAGAAAAAGACATAGAAGATATTAAATTTGGTATAGTAGCAGGTTTTGATTATATTGCTGCTTCTTTTGTAAGAACAGCACAAGATGTATTAAATATTAGAAAAATATTAACAGAAAATGGTGGAGGTCATATCAAAATAATTTCTAAAATAGAAAATAAACAAGGACTTGATAACTTTGATAGTATTTTAGAACTATCAGATGGAATTATGGTAGCAAGAGGCGACTTAGGAGTAGAAATTCCTATGGAAGAAGTACCAATTTGCCAAAAAGATTTTATTGCTAAATGTAATAAAGCAGGAAAACCTGTTATTATTGCAACACAAATGTTAGAATCTATGATACATAATCCAAGAGCAACCAGAGCAGAAGTAAGTGATGTAGCAAATGCAGTGTATGATATGGCAAGTTGTATTATGTTGTCTCGGAGAATCTGCAATGGGGGAATACCCTGTAGAATGTGTACAAACAATGGTAAAAATATGCGAAGCAATAGAAAATTCTATTAAATATTGGAAAAGATTTAAGAAAAAAGAACGCAACTGCGAAAATGAAGATTATGAATATAATTTAAACTATTCAACATGTTCAACTGCAATGGATTTATGTGCTAAAGCTATTTTTGCTTATACAGATACAGGAAGAACGGCTAAGATGATAGCAGGATTTATGCCTCAGTGTCCAATTTATGTAATTACAGCAAATAAAGAAATTGATAAACAATTATCTATGGTATGGAATACTTATACTATTTTAGTTGAGCCACAAGAGAGCATAGACAATATGATTAATGAAGGAATAAAAAAGGCAAAAGAAAAAGAGTATATAGTAGAAGGAGATATTGTTGTTATTGCAGGAGGAGCATCTATTTTAACAGGGCATAGTCAAAGCAATTTGAATAAAACAATAGGTGGAGTATTAAAAGTATAAAATATGGAAAGTTTACTATATGTAATAGACTGAGGTCCTCTTAAATAAAGAGTCCTCAGTTTTTTCTATCTTCTACAATCGCAATCGTTGTTTACTATATTATTAATACAATTTTTATCATTCATAAAAAATCTTTTTTCTGCTAATCTATCTTGTACATTACGAAGTGCTTCTCCAAATCTTTGGAAGTGAACAATTTCTCTTTCTCTTAAGAAACGAAGTGGGTCTACAACGTCTGGATCATCACTACATAAATCTATTAATTTTTCATAGGTAGCACGTGCTTTTTGTTCTGCTGCTAAATCTTCTTGTAAATCAGCAATTGGATCGCCTTTTACTGCTAGCACAGAAGCACTAAATGGCCAACCAGCAGCAGCTTGTGGATATACTCCCACTCCATGATCTGTATAATAAGCACCTAATCCTGCATTCTTCATTTCTTCTGCAGTTAAGCCATCTGTTAATTGATGTACAATACTTCCAACAATTTCTAAATGGGCTAACTCTTCGGTTCCAATATCATTTAATGTTGCTTTTGCAATTTGGTCTGGCATTCCAAATCTTTGGCTTAAATATCTAAGTGATGCTGCAAGTTCTCCATCAGGACCTCCATATTGAGAAATAATAAATTTTGCAAGTTTAGCATTAGGGCATTTTATTTTTACTGGATATTCTAATACTTTATTATAAGTCCACATATTAATAGTTTCCTCCTTCCCATGGCCATGGTTCTTCAAGCCATCTCCATTTATTACAAGGGTAGTAAATACTCAAAGGTCCATATATTTTTTGATATTTGTCTTTTAATTCTTTTAACTGTCTGCAATACTCTTTGTGTAAGCATAAAGCCTTTTGGTCATTACTGTGAGTGTTTAAATATAAGCCTAATTCTATAATTGCAAAGTTTAGACATTTAATTTGTCCTATCATTTCTTCTCTTATTCTATTTCTTTCCTGGCAACATTGTTCTATGTTATCACTACAACCACAGTTGTTACCTTCTTCTTGCATTCCCATTGTATTATAGCCAAAAGCTGCATTAATTCCTTGAGGAGTATAATGGCAATCACATTCAGCTAAGTTATTTCCCATACATTCGCAATTTTGCTCATTATTTGGCATACAACCGCAATTTCTATTTTCATTATTACAACCTAACATTGATTACAACCCTCCTTTATCTCATTTGTACTTTTTAAATATTCAATTTCTCTCATACTTTGACCTGGCATATATGGGCTAACTAACTCTGGAAAGATGGTTCCCATCTTTAAACCACAACATGGTGTAAAAGTTTTATCCATTTCTTGTATTGGAACATAACTTTGTGCAAGCATTGGATTTAAAGGAAATACACTTGGTTCTTCATCAAATCCACAGCCACAGTCCATCATATTATGATCTGTATGACCACAATTGCAACCACAATTACAATTTGTAGTACTTACTTGCGCATATTCTGCTGTAGTTCCTACACTTTGGCATAAAGTTTCAATTACTTCTGGATTATAGTTGTTTTGGCAGCAACATTTTCTATATCGATTAAACATGCTTTATTTTCCTCCTTATTTTTTGTTTATACTACATAATATGACAAAAAAGAAAGAAATGTACTAAAAAGCAAAAAAATAAAATAGAAACACCAGTGAACTTTTTGCTTTTTAATATTATTCGTGGTAAAATATAGCATAACAAATGTAACAAAAAGGAAATATAATAATGGATGAAGAAAAAGTATTAATTATTTTAAAAGGAGAAGATAAAACAAAAGAAGTAGAATATTATTCAGGAGAAAATAATGAAAAAATAAATATTAAGTTTTTGAATAAAGAAGAAGCTTATTCATATAAAAAATCAAATGTAGTTATATTAAAAGAACCTGAAATAATTGATTTAAAAGATAAAGATATTTATTATAATAATCAAATATTGTTTAATGTAAAAAAAGCAATTAAATTTGCTCAATATATTAAGATAATATTTGAAAATGAAGAAACTGAACTTTTTAGATATTATGAAATATCATTAAAATCTAATTCATCAAAGAATTTGAATAGAGATATTATTGGCTATTTTAGAAAGATAGCTAAATATGTAAAAGATGATGATAACGAGCAAACAAATGACAATAAAAATATAAAAGAAAGTTTTTTGAGTAAAGAATATGGAAAACTTAATTATATAGACAATAAGAGTGTTTTAAACTATTATATTAATAAGATTACTCCTATAAAACCTGAAATAGAACAAAATAATATAATATATCCATTTAGGTTTAACTTAAGCCAAAAACAAGCAATGGAAAATGTATATAAAAGTAACATATCAGTTATACAAGGACCACCAGGAACAGGTAAAACGCAAACTATTTTAAATATAATAGCAAATTTAGCTATTATGCAAAATAAAACAGTAGCAATTGTATCAAATAATAATGAAGCAGTGAAAAATGTAAAAGATAAATTAGAAAAAGAAGGATATGATTTCATAGTTGCAGATTTAGGCAATCAAGAGAAGAGAAAAAAATTTTTTGAGGAAATTCCAAAACCTAGTATAGAAAATTTTGAAGTACAAGAAGAAGAAAAATTGTTAGAAAAATTAGATATATTAAATAAAAAGTTAAATGAACTACTTGAAAATAATAATACAAAAGCTATATTAGAAAAAGAAATAAATGAGTATAAATTAGAACAAAAATATTTTGAAGAATATTATAAAAATCAAAATATTGATAAAATTGAAAAATTATCTTTTTATCATAAAACAGATGATAGAATATTAGAGTTTCTTTTAGATAGTCAATTATTATATGATGGAAAAATAAGATTTGAATGGTTGCATAAGATTAAAATATTATTTAAGTATGGAATTAAAGAATTAAAACGATTAGATGATAAGTTAGTAGACGTTATATTACAACTACAGAAAGAATATTATGAAAAAAAGATTGCAAGTTTAGAAAAAGAATTTAAAAAGATAATAAAAAAATTAGAAATACATGATTTTGAGAAATTACAGAAGGAACACCAGGAAATTTCTCAAAAGATTTTTAAAAGTAAATTACATAAAAGATATAAAGGAAAAAACTATGAATTTAGTTTTGAAAATTATCAAGAAAATATGGAAGAATTTGTGCAAGCTTTTCCTATAATATTAAGCACTACATATTCATTAAGAAATTCAATACAAAATGGTTTTATGTTTGATTATCTTATTATGGATGAATCCTCACAAATTGACTTATTAGCTGGTTCGCTTGCTCTATCTTGTACAAAAAATGCAATCATAGTTGGGGATGAAAAACAATTACCACAAATAGTAGATGAAAGTATAAAAGAAAAAATATCAAATTATGATGTTGATATATGCCATGATTATTTTCAAAATAGTATGTTAAAAGCCATTACAAGAACTTATGAGAATATAATACCAGAACAAACCTTAAAAGAGCATTACAGATGCCATCCTAAAATTATAGAATTTTGTAACAAAAGATTTTATAACAATGAATTAATTGCATTTTCCACAAAGGAACATTTGAAAATCAAAAAACCACTAGTCTTATATTATACAGCTAAAGGCAATCACATGAGAAAAATAAAGAAAGGTACAAAAACACAAACATATAATAATAGAGAATTAGAGGTTATTACCGAAGAAATTTTAAAACAAAGAGTACTGAGTGATGATAGAGTAAATTCATATAGTAATGATGAAATAGGAATTGTTACTCCCTATAGAAAGCAAGCAGATAATATACAAAATGCAACTGAAAAAGAAATAAAAAGTGATACTGTACATAAATTTCAAGGAAGAGAAAAGAAATTAATAATATTTTCTACAGTATTAGACAGTTCTGTTAGAGGAAAAATAGGAATCAATTTTGTTGACAAAGCTTGTATGGTAAATGTAGCTGTTTCAAGGGCAATAAATCAATTTGTTATAGTTACAGATAATAAATTATTTAATGACAATGGAAATGACATAAAAGCATTATTAAAATACATTAAATATAACGAGTTAGATTCTGATATAGTTGAAAGTCAAATAGTTTCAGTATTTGATTTACTATATAAAGATTATTCGAATAAATTAGAAAAATTGAACAATAATTTACTACATAGATCAAAATATAAAAGCGAAAACATAATGGATACTATTTTAAATAATGCATTTTTAAGTGAAGATTTTAAAGACTTTAAATATGAAAGAGAAATACTTATTAGAAATTTGTTTAAAAATTTTGAAAATTTAAATGAAGAAGAAATGCAATATGTTAATAATGGAACTAGAGTAGATTTTGTAATATATAATAACATGGATAATAAACCTATTTTATTTATAGAAGTAGATGGATTTTCATTTCATAAAAATAATCCGAAACAATTAAAAAAGGATAAACTAAAAGACAATATTTCAAAAAAGAATGGTATTGATATTTTAAGATTTGAAACAGGTGAAAAGTCTTATGATGAAGAATATATAATAAGAGAAATTAAAAAGAAATTAAATATATAAAAACATGAAGAAATTTAAGCTAGCAATCAAGGCTAGCAAAAAAAGTTATTTTTAAGTAATAAAAATTTGAAAAATAAATATATATATGGTATAATCAAAAACGTTCTTTTATTATTACTCCAAAGACAGCAAGAAAAAGCAATACAAGAAAAATAAGTATTTTTGGGGGTCTTAAAAGTGGGGCAAAAAGCTGTAAAACAAATTCAAATAGTAGACAAAATAAGCTTTGTACCATATGAAAGAGGAAGTAAACAAGAAAAAAGTGCAATTATTCATTTTGAAGGTGGATTACGTTATAGACTACTGTATATAAGAAAAAATCCATTTGTAGAATCTTTAGTTCCAGGTGACCAAGTAATGGCATCTGTAAGAGGAAAAAGAATTTATAAAATATGGTCTGTAGAGTAACAAAAAGCTTTATGTCGTGAATCAAATAGCAAAAAAAGATGGGAAGTTTCCTGTCTTTTTTTGTTATTTTTTAAAAATTGGAAAAATAAAAACAAAAAAATCACACATAATAATAACGAAAAAATAGTTCCATTAAACTGTTTTTTTGCAAAATTTTAATTTAATGGAGAAAGGTGATAAAAATGAAAAAAAGTATTTATCTTTTTATAATAGCTGTTTTAATTTTATTTATGATATTAGTACCAGTAAGCACAGTTAAAGCTGCAAGTTTAGATAACCTACAAGTAGAAGTAAGTAAGGCAAAAGTAGAGCCAGGGCAAGAAGTAACAGTAACGACAAATTTTGGAAAAAATTTAGGTGCTTACACAGTAGATGTAGCATATGACAATAATTTATTTGAATATGTTCGCTCAGAAGGCGGAACAGAAAATGACAATGGAACAAGAGTAAGACTTACTTATTATGATACAACAGGAGGAACTACTCCAAGAACAAATGCAAAAGTTACATTTAAAGCAAAAGAAAATATTGTAACTTCAAACCCAACAGACTTTGCTATAACTTTAGAAGGACTATCAAATGCAGATGCATCAGAAACTTATGATGATATTACAACCCCAATAAAAAAAGATGTTTTAGTAGAGCCAAATTATGTAGATTATAATTTAACATTAAATTATACAGGAACTATAGAACCAAAAGTAGCAAAAGATATGACACTTATAACTAGCTCTAGTATGGGAAAAAATTATGATCATGTTAGATTAATTGCAGAAATAGCAAAAGAGCCATCTAAAGATGCAACTACAAAATTAATTGCTATAAATGATGCATCACAAGAAATTGATTTAATTCAAAATGGATGGGGAGATGCAGCAGGATATTCTATTGGAGGAAAGAATGTAAAACAAGAACTAAAGTTAAAAGGAGAATTTAGTACAGTAGGAGATTATACAATACACATAAAATTAATAGACAGAGATAATTCAGATAGTGTTATTGTAGAAAAAAGTTTTAACTTAAAAGTTGCCGAAAAACAACAAGCCAAGCCAGATACCGGAACTACAAACAAACCAAATAATACACAAGAAAAATTACCAGAGAGTCTTCCAAAAACAGGTAATACACAATATGTAGTTATTTTTGCTATTATAGCAGTTCTAGCAATTAGTTATTACTTTTTAAGTAAAAGAAATCAAAAGAACTAAAAAATAAGGTATTCTAAGATAAAGTTTTTATTCTAGAATACCTAGGCTACATAACAAAGCAAAAGAAAAACAAGAAGGAGAACAAATACTTATGAAAAGGTGGGGAAAGGCTTTTATTATCTTAGCAATTATAATTATATTAGGATATACAAGTTATAAAATATATAAAGAAGCAATTATAAAAGATTATAAAGAAAATAAACAAGTAGAACTTCAAGAAGCAATACAAGAAGAAAAAGAAGAAGAAAAACTACAATATTTAGGAGTTATTCCAGAACTATATAAAGGATATAAAATAGCAGCTAAGTTAGAAATACCAACAATAGATGTAACCACTTATGTATTAGAAGAATATAGTAAACCTGCTATGGAACTTGCAGTATCTAAATATTATGGGACAGAACCAAATGAAATAGGAAATTACTGCATAGCAGGACATAATTACATTAGAAAAAACATGTTTAGTGAGCTCGGAAAATTACAAATAGGAGATAAATTTATATTAACCGATAATTGGCATGGAGAAGTATCTTATCAAATATATGATAAATATAAAGCATTTCCAACACAAACACAAAGTCTATCACAAAAAACAAATGGAGAAATAGAAGTAACACTAATTACTTGTTGTGATTACTCTAAAAAAAGAATGATTATAAAAGCAAGAAGTATCTAGAAAAAGAAAAGAAGGACCAGACCCTTCTTCCCTTTTTGGGGGATAAAGGGACAGGTCACATAGGAGGAAAAATGAGGAAAAAGAACTTAAGTAAAAAAATATGGTTCATATTAGGGCTTATTATAATAAGTCTTATTGTTATATTTTTCGTTATGTTTTCCATATTTCAAAAAGAAGTAGCGCAGCCAAAGGGTACTATTTCTAATAATTTTCCGGATAGCTATAAACCATATATAGAAGAACTAAAAAAACAGCATCCAAATTGGATTTTTAAAGCACTCTACACCAATTTAGATTGGAATTATGTTATTAGCCAAGAAAATGTATATGGAAAGAATTTAGTGCCAAAATCTTACTCAGATAGTTGGAAAAATACAAAACCAGGAGAATATAATGTAGAAATTGATAGCGGATGGGTAGATAGCTCTAAGCAAGCAGTAGAATATTGTATGGATCCTAGAAATTTTTTAAATACAGTTAGGGTATTTCAATTTGAAGAATTATCTTATGAAAGTTCTACAAATACAGTAAGTAATATTGAAAAAATATTATATGGTACAGAATTTTATAATAGAATTGTAGAATATAAAACAGCCTCACGGAAGTAATATTGTAATGAATAAAAAATATGCAGATTTAATTTTAACAGCTGCTAAAACTTCTAAGGTAAGTGCTTTTCATTTAGCCTCTAGAATAAAACAAGAAGTAGGTCCATTTTTATCTCATAGTTCTATTAGTCGGAACAGTAGAAGGGTATAAAGGATTATATAATTTTTATAATATAGGAGCTACTAGTTCTAGCCAGCCAGGTGGAGCAATTAAAAATGGGCTTCAATATGCAAAAGATGGAAAAGGAGCATCTAGTAGCACAAAAGCTAAGTATTTAATTCCTTGGGATACGAAGGAAAAGGCAATTACTGGTGGAGCTATATTTATAGGGTCAAGCTATATAAATTTAGGACAAAATACAATTTATTTGCAAAAATTTCATGTAAGCCAAAATACTACAGGAGAACTTTTTTGGCATCAATACATGACAAATGTATTAGCACCATATAGTGAGGGAAAACTAATTTACAATGGCTATGAAAAAAGCAATATGTTAAACTCTGCTATTTCCTTTATTATACCAATTTATAACAATATGCCAGAACTTCCATGCACAAGTCCAGCAATTATAAGCAAAGATTATACAACTGTGAGTCAAAAGGTACGTGTAAAAGTATCAGATGGATTAAATATGAGAACAGGACCACGGCACTTCTTATGAAATATTAACAACACTTCCACAAGGAACTACTATGACAAGAATTGCAAAAGGAAAACAAAGTGGTGAATTATGGGATAGAGTAAAACTAAATAATGGCATGGTAGGTTATGTATTTCAAAATTATATAGAAGAAGTAAAAGATATACCCGTAACAAAAGTAACTATATCTTTAGAAAATACAACCCTTCAAAAAGGAGAAAGAGTAACCTTAAAGCAAGAAGTCTTGCCAGAAAATGCAACAAATAAAAAATTAAGTTATACTTCAAGCAATTCACAAGTAGTAACAGTAGACAGTACAGGAAGACTATTAGCAGTAAGCTCACGGAGCAGCAACCATTACAGCTAAATCAGTTAATAATATAACAAGTAGTATAAAAGTAAATGTATATAGCAAAGTAACAGGTTTAGAACTAAAAGAAGAAAACATCGTACTGCAAGAACAAACAACATATCAAGTAATACCAATTGTATTACCAGATGATGCAAGTAATCCTAAAGTAGACTTTTCATCTTCTAATGAGCAAGTAGCAACAATTGACCAAAATGGTAATATAACAGCACTAAAAGAAGGAAAAACTACCATACAAGTAATTACGCAAGAAGGAAACTATCAAAAAGAATTTGAATTAATAGTAATACCAAAACTAGAAGAAGGAGCCATTGAATTTGAAGAAGAACTAGAAGTAAAAGGAAACCAAATAACAGGAATAAAAGAAAAAATGACAGTAAAAGAATTAAAAGGTAAAATTACAAGTAAATATACTATAGAGATACAAGATGCAAATGGAAAAATTTTAAAAGATACAGATTTAGTAGGAACAAATACAAAAATTATATTTAAAGAAGACGAAAAAATAATAATACAATATTATATTATTTTGTATGGAGATGTAAATCGGAGACGGAAGAATTAATAGTGTAGATTTATTAGTATTGCAAAGACACATCTTGGAAATAAAGCCATTAATAGGGCTAGAGTTAAAAGCAGGAAATATTGACAAAAGTGGAAAGAGACCATCCTCTGTGGACTTATTAAAAATACAAAGGCATATATTAGAAATAAAGCAAATTGAGCAATAAAAAGGAAGGAAAGCCATGAAGAAAATAAAAATTATCTTAATAGTACTTTTAATTATTTTAAGTTTAGGAACTACAGCTATTAAAGCTAAAGAAGCGCAAATTGAAGTTACTACAAGTAAAGACAAAGTAAATATAGGCGAAGAATTTATCATATCAGTTAATACTAAAAATTTAGAAGTTGCAGCATGTACGATAAGGCTTTATTTTGATAAAGAAAAAGTAGAATTTATTTCAAAACAAGAAGAAAATATAAATGTAGTAGATGGAACTATTTTATGTACGTACTTTGATAAACAGGGTGGAAAAAACATGGAGTTAAATACTAACTTAGCTAACTTTACATTTAAAGCAAAACAAAACGGGTTAAGTAGCTTTGCAATTCAAGGAGACTTTTATAATAAAGAAGAAAAACAAATGAAGCCTGCTATAAATTTAGTAGAAGTGCAAGTAGGTAAGCAAAATATAGTAGATACGCAAAACTCTGTGGTAATAGAAGAAGGCAAAGAAAATAATTCTACAAATTTAGAAGCTTTACGACTTAATCAAGAAGGTATTAGTCCTAACTTTCAAAAAGATATAAAAGAATACTATATTACCATACCAGAACAAATAGAAAATTTAGAAGTAGTAGCAGTGCCAGAAAGTAAGAATAGTAAAGTAACTATTACAGGAAATGAGAATTTAAAAAATGGCTTAAATGAAATTGTAGTAACTGTGCAAAATAGTAACAAACAAAGTAAATATAAAATTTATGTAACAAAAACAAATAATATAGAAGAAGCCAATACTAATTTAGAAAATTTAGCTGTTGAAAATGAAACATTAGAGCCAGACTTTACACAGCAAATTACAAATTATCGTTTATCAGTAGGAAATAATGTAGAAAACCTAAATGTTTTAGCAGTGCCACAAAATGAAGAGGCAAAGGTAAAAATAGAAGGAGGAGAAAACTTAAAAGAAGGAAAGAATAATATCATAATAACAGTTACAGCACCTAATAACATAACATTTAAAAAATATCAAATTGATGTTTTTAAAAAAGGAAAACAAGAAGAAGAAAAAGAAAGTACTGTTCAAAAGCTAACAACAAATGCAGTACAAATAGATAATAGTAAAGAAATAGAGCAAGTAGAAGAGGAAAACAAAGAAGAAGAAACCAAAAATAGCTTAGCCATTATTATAGGAACAGTAATAGGAATTAGTATTTTAGGATCTATTTTAATTATTTTAATAAAGAAAAGAAAAAGGCAATAAGGAAAAAATCCTTATTGCCTTATTTCAATTTTACAACAGCATGAAGCTGAGTTAAATCAGGGCTTTTCATAACAACAAAATGAGTATTATTTTCTTGAAGATAATAGCAATCTACATAATTTCCGAAGCTTAGCACCTGTCTTATACAAAATTTCAAAATTGTTTGGTTCGTCAGCTTCATATAAAGCTAAAGGAAAAGCCTCATAAGCATAATTTAAATAATAAGTGTTATGCATATGATGATTAACATCAATATCTTTTCGACCAACTTGAAAGGTAAAATCAGCAGGAGCTTTAATTTCTGGTACTTTAAATTTAGCAATGTCAGTTTCACCAAAAACAGTCTTTTCTTCAGGAGTATAAAGTAAAATTAACTCCTCTGTAATTTTACTAATACTATTTTTTTGAATATCAATAAAAGCCCACTTAGAAGAAGCTATACAAAGTAAATTTCCGAAAAGTATCATAAATTTCAAAATCACGTAAAGTAGATATTTTATTATAATAACTAGCCCAAGTTTTAATTTTAAGATTAGTTCCATAAGGTACCCTTTTTAAAACCTGTACTTTCCAATGAAGTAAAACCCAGGTAAAATGTGTTTTTTCAATATCATTAATACCATAGCCAACCATATCAGAATGATAACAAGCAATACTTTCTAATAAACTCAAAATACCACGATTAGATAATAAATTATTTTTACCAACATGCTCTATATCTACTCTATAATCTTTTTCTATAATAGCCATAAGTAAATTCTCCTTAATTTAACAATTTTATAAAATTATAACAGAAAAACAAAAAAATAACTAGTATATAAAAAACAAAAGTAGTAGCAAAAGAAAAAGGCGAAAACAAAGGGAAAAAAGGTTGTAATTGTAATGGTCTTTTGTTTTGCTCCAATGACTGTTTTTGCTCAGACAATTAGAGAAAATTTAGAAAGAAAAGAGGTGGTAGAAGAAGCAAAAATATTGCAACAACAAGAGGAAAAAGAAGAAAACTATAAAACAAAGAAAATAATTGCAGAAGACATTCAAAAAAGAACAAGTAATGAAAAACATTATATTTTAGAAGATGGAACAAAAGTAGCAACAATTTATCCATCTAATGTGCATTATCAAGAAAATGGAGAATTTTTAGATATTGATAACACATTAGAATTAAAAACAGACACAAAAGAAACATTAAAAATAAATGAGGAACTTATTAATAAAGAGCTAGAAATAGTTAAAAACGAAGAAATTGTAAGTAGAAGTAAAGCACTAAAGAAAAGAGTATTGCAAAATATAGAAAAAGGTAAAGAAACACAAATATATGAAAACAAATCAAATTCATATAAAACAAAATTTACAAATAAAACAAGAGAATATAATTTAGGAAGTATTACAAGCCAAAATAGTACGTTAACATGGCGTTTGGTAAATGCTAATAGTACAGATGGACAACAAGTAAAAAATCCAACAGAAAATAAATTAAAAGTAGGAATTACTGTTGATGAGCTAGAAGTAAATCAAATAGCATCTACAATTGAATATAAAGATATTTTAGATAATGTAGATATTTCTTATTGGGTAGGACCAGAACAAATAAAAGAAACAATAGTGCTTAACAATAAAGAAGCAATTCAAAATAGTATTGTATTTGAATATACTACAGGAAACTTACAAATGAAACTAACAAAAGATAATGATATTGTAGTATATCAGGATAAAGAAGAGAATATAAAATTTGTAATTAAAGCACCTTTTATGTATGACAATAAATTGGAATTTTCAGATAAAATAGAGATAAAACTAGAAAAGCAAAATGAAAAGTATAGATTGACTTTAATTCCAGACAAAAAATGGTTAGAAGAAGAGGAAAGAGCATATCCAGTTACAATAGATCCTACTATACAAACTTCTTTATATGTAGAAGATATTAATGATACTTATATTTACAAAACTGATGCCAATAATACAACAAAACATAATGCACATATTTTAAGAGTTGGAAATGGATCAGGAAGTGGAAACTCAACAAGATCTTTATTAAAATTTAGTTTACCTACTTTAAACAGTGGAGACCAAGTAATTGCAGCAGAGCTTAGCCTTAGAAATTATCCAGATAATAGTGAATGGAATCCACCAAAAGATGAAAGAATTTTTTGTGCTCATAGAATTACTACTGATTGGACTTCTAGTGAAGCAAGATGGTCAAACATGTCAAGTAAATATGACAGTCAAGTAATTGATTATATAAAATATAAATATGATAGTAGTAACCCACAAAAAGATAATAGGTTTGATATTACAACATTAGTTAAAAAATGGTATACCACAGGAAATAACTATGGTATTATGATAAAAGAAAAAGAGGAAAAAGCAATTAATACTGGATCTGATGCATATTTTTATTCAGCAGATACAAGTGGAGCCTATATTAACTATAGACCTAAAATTATTATTGCGTATAGAAATCAAACAGGAATAGAAAATTATTTAAGCTATCATTGTCAAAGTGTAGGAAGAGCAGGAGAAGTATACACAAATGACTACAATGGAAATTTAACATTAGTACATACAGATGCTGCAACACCAGGAAATAGATTACCAGTAACAGTAGAACATATTTATAACACAAACAATAAAGATATAGATATAGGTTATGGAAAAGGAGTAAGACTAAGTTTATCACAAATAATAGAAGTACAAAATATAAGCTCACAAGAGTATTTAAAATACATAGATGAAGATGCAACAGCTCACTATTTTAAGAAAAATAGTAGTACTAATTTATATGAAGATGAAGATGGCTTAGGTTTAACTATTAAAATATCTGGAAACAACAGAATAATGACAGATAAATCTGGAAATACAATGACATTTATAAAATATAGTAGTGGAGAAAAATGGCATTTAAGCGAAATTAAAGATACTAGTGGTAATACAATTAAATTAACACTAACAAGCAATAATAATCAATATTTAGTATCTCAAGTAACAGATGCAGCAGGAGATAAAATAACATTAACTTATTCATCTGGAAGATTACAAAAAATAACAGATATGGCAGGAAGAGTAACAACATATACTTATGATTCTAGTGGACGTTTAACGACTATTACTTATCCAGATAACAAAAGTGCAACCTATTCTTATGGAAGTAAAAATGAATTAACAAGAGTAAAAGACATTGATAATAGCTACTTAGATTATACTTATTATCCAGGAAGTGTATACCGTGTAAAAAGTATTACAGAATATGGAACAGACAGTGCACAAGGAAATTCATTAACAATTGAATATGGTAGTAATTTAACCAAAATGACAGATAATAACGGATATGCTAATACCTATACATTTGATGATTATGGGCATTGCATTAGCATTGCAGATTTTGGAAATGAACCAGAAAATATAAATAATGCATATGGGATATCATATAATTATGGCACAAGTGGAAATATAGCTAATAAATTAACACTAGAAAGTAAAATGGTATCTGTAAAAGAACTAGATAACAATTTAGTAAAAAACTCTAATTTTACAGAGGGGTTAGATAATTGGATTAAACATCAAAACTGTACTGACGATGATGAGACGGTGGGAGAAAATGGGAATGCTGTTTTTAAAATGGTAGGAGATCCAACAAAAAATAAATATTTAAGACAAGAAATAAATATTTCAGGAAAAAAAGGAGATATTTATACACTTTATGGGTGGTTAAAAACATTAGGAGTACCTAGCATACCAGGAAATACAAAATCAGCTAGACTAACAATAGGAATTACTAGAACAGACAATACAGTACAGTGGAAAAGTAAAGTTGCAGTTTCAGGAACAGAGGGATGGCAATTTTTATCAGAACAAATTATTACAGATGCAGACTATAAACTAATTGAAGTATACTTAATATTTTATGGAAATGCAAATGAAATTTACTTCGATAATATAGGACTTTTTAAAGAAGAGTTTGGAGTAAGTTATCAATATGATAGCAAAGGAAATATTATTAGCACACAAGACCTAGCAAAACAAAATAGCACTTTTAAATATGATGGTAATAATAATTTAATACAAGCAGTTAATCCAAAAGGTGGTAAATTTATTTATGAATATGATACTACTGTAAAAAATCGCTTATTAAAAGCAACTAATAATAATGGAATAAAATATTCTCTTGGGTATGATAGTTATGGAAATAATACTTCGGTAAAAATAGAAAATCCAGAAAAAACAAGTAAATATATAGAAAGCAAAGCAACCTATACACAAGATGGAAACTATGTAAGCAAAACACAAAACCAATTAGAAAAAGAAACCAGCTATACCTATAATAAAGGATTAATAAGTTCAGTAGTAGACCCAAAGGGAAATACCATTAACTATACTTATGATAACTTAGATAGACTAACTAATACTAAAATGACAAGTAATAATAAAGTTTACCAAAATACATATACCTATGAAAATGACAAATTAGCAGCAATTGAACATAATGGAACTAATTATCATTTTGAGTATGATGCTTATGGAAATACAACCAAGGTAAAAGTAGGAAACCAAGTGTTAATAACAAAAACATATCAGCCCAATAATGGTAAATTAGAAACAATATCTTATGGAAATAAAACAGAGAATTATTATGTATATGATAGATTTGATAGAGTATTAGCTGAAAGTGAATTTAGGTATGGATATGACGGTAGAGGAAATCTTATTCGAGCAACAAAGCTTGATAATACTTCAGTACGTTTTCAATACGATTTAGCAAATAGACTAGTAAATACACAAGATGAGAGTAATCGTGCAGAAGAAAGTTATACTTATGATAATAATGGAAATATAACTGAAATGTCAGTGTATGCAAGTCTTGGAAGAAAAGGTTTTGGAAATGCCACAAAATATGAACATGATGTAGATAATAATGTAACTAAAATTAGTAATGCTGACTATGAAGTAGCCTATAACTATGATGGGCTACAAAGACTAGAAAGCAAAAAGGTTATAGGAGGAGAAAATGAATATAACATAGGCTATACCTATACAGATATATCTGATAATAAAACTACAACTCAAATTAAAAGTATAAAAAATGGGAATGATGAAACTTTAAATTATACGTATGATGCAAATGGCAATATTGAAACAATAAGTAAAGGAGCAGAGTTAAAGCAAAAATATTACTATGATGGGTTAGGGCAATTAATAAGAGAAAATGATAAAGAGCAAAATAAAACTATTACATATGAATATGATACAGGAGGGAACATACTAAATAAAAAAGAATATTCATATACAGAAGGAGAAGAATTGCCAGAAGCCATAAATACAATTTCGTGCACTTATGGAAATACAGAGTGGAAAGACCAACTAAGAGTATATGATGGAAAAACAATTTCATATGATGCAATTGGTAATGTACGTGTCCATGATGGTAAGGTTTATAATTGGCGCAAGGGAAGACAATTAGTAAAAGTAACAAATGTAAAAACAAAAGAAGTTGTAGAATTTGAATATAATCAAGATGGAATAAGAACCAAAAAAGGAAATACACAATATACATTAAGAGGAGATAGAGTAGTAATTGCAAGGGAAAGCGGAGATGTTTTATTCTATTTTTCCTATGATGAAATAGGACAACCAATTGGAATAACAAAAGCTAGTGCCTTAAATAATACGTATGAGCCTTACTACTACAAGAAAAATATCCAAGGAGATATCATAGGAATACTAGACAAAGACTTTAAAGAGGTGGTAAAATATACCTATGACAGCTGGGGAAAGGTTTTAAGTATAACAGATGAAAATGGAGAAGAAATAACAGACGAATTCAATATTGGAATAGAAAATCCATTTAGGTACAGAGGATATTGGTACGACACAGAAACAGGACTTTATTATTTGCAAAGTAGATACTATAATCCAGAATGGGGAAGATTTATAAGTGCAGATAATCTAATTAATGATTTTACGGGTATTTTTTCTACTAATTTATATGCATATTGTAATAATAATCCAGTAAATATGAGTGATTTTGACGGACACTTTGCTGAGGCAGCAATTATAGCAGGGACATATATAGGAACAGGAAATTTTTGGAATCCATTTGGTTGGATTGTATTAGGAGTAGTTACAACAGTAGTAATTGGATATGGAGTATATACAGTTGTAAATTACTATAGTCAGTCAGCTAGTTCAGGAGGGGCAAGCAGTTCAGGAACAGCAAGTAGTTCACAAAGTAGTCAAAGTAGTACACCGTCTAATCCAGAACCGCCAAACAATAATAAAAATAACAGAGGGACTAGAAATCAAAAAATTAAACAAGCAGCAAAAAATGGAAGGGAAATGCATAAGCAAAAACAATATGGAACAGGTACTATAAAAGAATTTAAACTTTCAAACACTGCGAGGGTCGATGCTATAAGTTTTCAAGATAGAATTATTTATGAATTAAAGCCAAATAATCCATGGTCGATAGCTAGAGGAAATAAGCAATTAGCTAGATATGTTGATATTGCAACTAAAAAGTATGGAGGAGTATGGCAAGGAAAATTAATTTTGTATTAGTGCAAGGAAGGAATATATTATGATATATGAAGATAAAGATTTAACATTTGAGGTGCCAGATGATTGGGTTGTTGAAGACGAAGATGGCATCAGATCAATTTTTAATGAAGATGGAGAAGGTGCTATCACAGTATCAATCTATCGAATTGAAAAATTAGAAGAAAATATAGAAAAGAAAATTAAAGACATGGCAGTAGAATGTATAACAAATAATAACATAAAAATAGAAAAAAAAGTTGAAGTAATTGCATTTAATGAACAAGAAGCTGTTGTTTATGCGAGAGGAAAAGCTCCAGATGGCTGGTTTGTAAAACTATGGGTGGTGGCAAAGTTCCCAAAAGCTATATTAATAACGTATCTTAGTGAGAAAAAAACGAAAGAGCTAGATATTGTTGATAAGATAGTTGAAAGTTTTAAATTTAAGGAAGAATAGTTAATATAAAATAAAAAAAGGAATAAGTAACAGTAATTGTACTTATTTCTTTTTGTTATATCCAAGGAGATATCATAGGAATACTAGACAAAGACTTTAAGGAAGTGGTAAAATATACCTATGGCAGCTAGGGAAAAATTTTAAGTATAACAGATGAAAATGGGGAAGATTTATAAGTGCAGATGGTTTGTTTGAAAGTGGACATGAAGTATTAGGAAACAATTTGTATATTTATTGTAATAATGACCCAATCAATAACATAGATCCAAATGGGGAAGGAGTTGTTACGTTAGCAACAATATTAGCAGCAGTAGGTATATTTGCAGTAAAAGCTGTAGGAGTTATAAAAGTAGCAGCAGTGGTGGTTGCAGCAGTCGTGACAGTTGTGGCTACAGTTAATGTAGTAACAAATGTTGTTAATTCAACTAATAATAAAAAAAATGCTACTACAAGCATAAATAGGAATACAACTAATAAAAGTACGAGAAATGCAACTACAACTATTCAATCAGCGACTAAATCGGCAATAGTACAGGCTAATAGATATGTAAAACCTCCATCAAAACTTAAAGAAGGAGATAAAGTTAAGACGCCAGATAGTCATCCTCATGAATTTATAAAGAATAAAAATGGTCCAGGTTACACTCATAATAAGACTGGTTGGCAAGCAAAACCAGACCCATCAAATCATGGTGGACCGCATTGGGATATGAATCCACCGAGAGGTTCGGGACATATTAATGTTGGGCCAAATGGAAATATTTTTGGAGGTTCAAAATGAGAAAAATATTAAAGAAGAATTTAATGTTAGAAATAGAAAAATGTGAATTTGATTTAAAAAATATGTTCAACAAGCCAGTTATACGACTTTATCATTATCATGAATGGGACCATGGTTATTATAGCTGTGAAGGGTACAATGGCACAAGAAGAGAATTTTATAAAGATTTAGAAGAAATGGTGGATTTTTTATATGAATATATGAATTTTTATAATATAGAAAAAGTAATCATTGCGCCTCTTCATAGATTTAATATATTTGCTTGGAAAGGGGATATGGAAAAAGATGACAGATATAATGATATATATAGAGAAACAATAGAGCTTTTAAAGAAAAATGATGTTAGGAGAGATTCTCAATCTGGAATTGAAATTGAAATTAAAGGAAATAGAAAAATTATTGAAATGGTCCTTGAAGGAGCTTACAGATATGTTTTAGAATTATGTTTGTTCTTTCCAGATAAGTCTGTTATAGTTGAACCAACACACCATTTTGATTTAACTTTTTTTGTTAAGAAGTTTGAGGAACAAAAAAGTAGTATTAAGCAGTTAATAAATAAGTACACTAATATTAGATATTATGAATATGTAAGTAAAGAATCAAATTAGCAATAAGATGGTACAAAAGATACGCTCCAAAAAGCAATTCCATGAATCTGATGAAAAATATAGATTTTAAGCATCAAGGGGATGAAACACATACATTTCCACATGAGCATACATGGCATTGGGATAGTAATGGAAGACCAACTAGAAATGGAGGAAAATAAAAATGGCAGGAGTACATGATAATATTATAAACTGTTAAAAGAAACCCAAAATTATTGTTGGCCAGTAAATTACAATACAATAGAAGAACTAAAAGATAAACTAATAGGGGAAAAGTGTAATTATTATGTTATAAGTTCATCATTAGGCTTAACAGACTGGGTGCTAGCGAAAAATATGACAATAACAGAAAAGTAAATAAAATTGCAAAAGGAATATATTATGATTCATTTTATAGAATTGTAAAACTAGAGGCAACAATAGAAAAGCAAATTAAGGATATGGCGTTAAAATATATACAGGATGCTAATATAAAAGTAGAGAAAGAACCTGAAATAGTTATATCGAATATAGAAAAAAGTGTTATTTGTACAATGGGCAAAGCACTAGATGGCTGGTTTGTAAAACTATGGGTAGTGGCAAGCTTCCCAACAGTTATTGTAATAACATATTGGAGTGAAGAAAAAACGAAAGAGCTAGATATTGTTGATAAGATAGTTGAAAGTTTTAAATTTAAGGAAGAATAGTTAATATAAAATAAAAAAAGAAATAAGTAACAGTAATTGTACTTATTTCTTTTTGTTATATCCAAGGAGATATCATAAGAATACTAGACAAAGTATTGGAATAGGAAATCCGTTTAGATACAGAGGGTATTAGTACGACACAGAAACAGGACTTTATAATTTGCAAAGTAGATACGATAATCTAGAGTTGAGAAGATTTATAAGTGCAGATGGTTTATTTGAAAGTGGACATGAAGTATTAGGAAACGATTTAGTTAAGTATACTAAAATTAAATATTTTTTCCTCAGTAAGCACATAAATTATCTAATCTGCGATAGATGATAATTTATGTCGAAAGGCAAGAAGATTTGCAGTTTTTGGAAAAATATTCAAAATTTATTGACACATAAATAAGTAATATTATATAATCAAACAAAAGTTTTGACAATAAGGAGAATTTATGAAAGCGATAAATATATTAGATACTAAAATTACATATTTGAATATAGACAATGAAGACTACATTTCATTAACAGACATGTTAAAATCAAAAGATGGTGATTTTTTCATTTCAGACTGGTTAAGAAATAGAAATACTATTGAATTTTTAGGCATTTGGGAAGAATTATACAATCCTAATTTTAATTATGGCGAATTCGCCATAATTAAAAGCCAAGCAGGTTTAAATAGTTATAAATTAAGTGTTAAAGAATGGGTAAATAAAACAAATAGTATTGGTATTGTTGCTAAAACTGGTAGATATGGTGGAACATATGCTCATAAAGATATCGCTTTTGAGTTTGGTATGTGGATAAGTCCAAAGTTTAAATTACTTTTAATAAAAGAATTTGAAAGGCTTAAAACAGAAGAACAAAAGCAATTAGGTTGGGATGCAAAAAGAGAATTATCTAAGATAAATTATAAAATCCATACAGATGCAATAAAGAAAAATTTAATTCCAAAAGAACTTACTAAATATGAAACAAGCATTGTTTATGCAGAAGAAGCAGATGTATTAAATATGGCTTTATTTGGAATGACAGCGAAACAATGGAGAGATAAAAATCCGGATAAACAAGGAAACATTAGAGATTATGCTAATATAAATGAGTTGATTTGTTTAACAAATTTAGAAAACGTAAATTCAATTTATATCAATGAAGGAATACAACAATCGGAAAGGTTAATTAAACTAAATAAAATTGCTATTTCTCAAATGGAAATATTAACAGAAATTAATAATAAAAAGCTTCTTACTGACTAATAAAAGATGTTTTTAGATTATATAACAAATATCTTCAAAAGTATAAGAACTTATAAAATTTATGTTATAATTGAAATGCATCTAAATATCTAGGACATACTAAAAATTACGTTTAGGAAAAGAATACAAATAAAAAAGAAATAAGTAACAGTAATTGTACTTATTTCTTTTTTAAATTGTAAATTTTTTCTAAAAATAATTGAAAAAACAAAGCAGCAGGAATATAATGGAAAAAAGATAAAAATGTGGAGGAAACAATGCCATATATTGAATTTAAAAATATTGTAAAAGAATATAAAATGGGAGAAGTAACTATAAAAGCTCTAGACAAAACAAACTTTGAAATTGAAAAAGGAGAATTAGTAGTTATTGTAGGACCAAGCGGAGCAGGAAAAACAACAGCATTAAACATTTTAGGAGGAATGGATACAGTAACTTCAGGAAAAGTATTCATAGACGGAAAAGAAATAAGTAGTTTTAAGCCAAAGCAATTAATTCATTATAGAAGAGAAGACATAGGCTTTATTTTTCAATTTTATAATTTAGTACAAAATTTAACAGCAATAGAAAATGTAGAACTTGCTACCCAAATTTGTAAAGACCCTTTAGATCCAAAAACAATTCTAAAAAAAGTAGGACTAGAAAATAGAATGAATAATTTCCCCTCACAATTATCAGGAGGAGAACAGCAAAGAGTAGCAATAGCAAGAGCAATAGCTAAAAATCCAAAACTATTATTATGCGACGAACCAACTCGGTGCATTAGATTACAAAACAGGAAAACAAATTTTGCAGCTATTACAAGATACCTGCCGCAAAGAAAAAATGACAGTTATTATTATTACACATAATCAAGCATTAACACCAATGGCAGATAGAGTTATTCACTTTAAAAATGGAACAGCACAGGAAATTATTATCAATGAAAAACCAACACCAATTGAACAAATCGAATGGTAAAGGAATAAAATTACATGAAAAAAGCATTATTAAAAGATACCATAAAAGAAATAACCCACAATTTTAAACGATTTATATCTATTATGCTAATCGTTTTATTAGGAGTGGGCTTTTTTGTAGGAATAAAATCAGCAAGTCCAGATATGAAGCAAACTTTAGATCAGTATTTTGACATGCAAAATGTTATGGATATTGAAGTGATTTCAACCTTAGGAATAACCAAAGAAGACTTACAAGAATTAGAAAAAATAGAAGGTGTAGAAAAAGTAGTAGGAAGCTATAGTGCAGAAGGGATTGTAGAAACAGAAGAAAAAGAACTAGTAACTAAAATAGAAACAATTCATACAGAGATTAATAAACTTACTCTTTTAGAAGGAAACCTTCCAACAAACCTAAGTGAATGTGTAGTAGAAAAAACATTTTTATTAAGTACAGGCTTTAAAATAGGAGACAAAATAAAAATGAAAGTAGAAGATATTCAAAATGAAAAAGGCGAAACACAAAAACTTTTAAAACAACAAGAGTATACAATAGTAGGAGTAGTAGAGTCTCCATTATATATTTCAAGAGAAAGAGGAAGTACAAAGTTAGGTTCTGGAAAAATTGATTATTATCTCTATATACCACAAGAAAATTTTGAGGTAGACTTTTATACTATGGCATATATAAAAGTAAAAAATGTAAATGATTTAAAAACTTATGACAAAACTTATGAAGATACAGTAGACCAAGTAAAAAATAAAATAGAAGGAATCTCAGAAGAAAGAAAAAAAGCAAGGTATGATGAAATATATAAAAATGCAAATCAAAAAATACAAGAGGCACAAGAAGAATTAGACACAGAAAGTAAAAAAGCGCAAAAGCAAATAAAAGATGCAAAAGAAAAACTAGAAAAGGCCAAAAAAGAAATAAAACAAGGAAAAGAAACTTTAGCTGTTAATAAAACAGCAACCAATAAACAATTAAAAGAAGCAAAAACAAAATTAGACCAGGCACAAAAAGAAATAGAAGAAAAGGAGAACCTAATTCCACCAGGAAATCAAATAGCACAAATGCAAATAAATGAAGCCAAAAAGGAATTAGAAAAGCAAAAAGCAGCATATGAAGCAAATAAAAAACAAGCAGAAAATGAACTAAAAAAAGCACAAAATAAACTAGACCAGGCAGAAAAAGAAATCAAAGAAAATGAGGCAAAAATACAAAAAGCACAAAAAGAGGCCGACGAAAAAATGCAAGAAGCACAAGAAAAATTAGACAAAGCAAAAAAAGACTTAGAAAAAATAGAAAAGCCAGAGTGGTATATTTTAACAAGAAAGCAAAATGCAGGTTATGTAAGCTATTTACAAGATGCAGATAGAGTAGATAATATTGCAGCAGTATTTCCAATTGTTTTCTTTGTAGTAGCAGCACTTACAAGCTTAACTTCTATGGCAAGAATGGTAGAAGAACAAAGAGTACAAATAGGAACTTTAAAAGCATTAGGATATAAAAAAACACAAATAGCAGCCAAATATATTATATATGCTTCTTTAGCAACTTTATTAGGAAGTAGTTTAGGAACAATTACTTGTTATAAAACTTTACCATCTATTGTACTGAAAATGTATGCTATGATGTATACTATTCCTATTACAGTATTAGAATTTAATGCAGGCTATGTTATTGCAGGCTTTTTAGCAGCAGCAATTTGTACAGTAGGTGTAACTATTTACTCTTGTACAAAGGCCTTAAAAGGCACTCCAGCAAGTTTAATGAGACCAAAAGCACCAAAGCCAGGCAAAAGAGTGTTTCTAGAAAAAATTCCATTTATTTGGTCAAGATTTAATTTTACCAAAAAAGTAACAGCACGTAATATATTTAGATATAAAAAAAGATTTTTAATGACTATAGTTGGGGTAGCAGGTTGTACCGCTTTAATTATTGCAGGTTTTGGACTAAGAGATGCCATTGCAACGATGATACCAGCACAATATGGAGAAATTTTTAAGTATGATATACAAATTACTTTAAAAGATAATTTAGAAAAGCAGCAAATAGAAAAAGTGCATAGGCAAATACAAGAAAAACAAGAAATAACAAATAGTATAAAACTTTATATGAAAGGGATAGAAATAGTAAAAAGTGATAATAATCAAAATATACAATTAGTAATACCAGAAAGTGTAGAACATTTACATGAATTTATTAATTTGCAAAATAGAAAAAATAAAAAAGAGAACTATACACTAGACAATACAGGCATTATTATTACAGAAAAACTAGCTAAAATGTTAGAAATCAAAAAAGGAGATATTATTTTATTAAAAAACACAGACGATGTAGAAGTAGAAGTAAAAGTAAGTGAAATTACAGAAAACTATTTAATGCATTATATTTATATGTCACCAAAATTATATGAAGAATTATACAAGCAAGAAATGAAAGCAAATGTAATAGTAGCAAATACAAATGAACTATTACAAGAAGAACAAAATATTTTAGGAAAGCAAATTCTAGACGAAAATAATATAGCAGGAGTATCATTTTTATCATTTACAACTAGTATTTTTAATGATGTAATGTCTAATATGACGCTAGTAGTTTGGATTTTAATTATTGCAGCAGGGATGCTTGCTTTTGTAGTATTATATAATTTGTCAAATGCTAATATAAGCGAAAGGATACGTGAACTTGCAACCATAAAAGTATTAGGTTTTTATGATAAAGAAGTATTTGAATATGTAGCAAAAGAAATGATAATTTTAACTGTAATAGGAATACTATTTGGCATATTAGGAGGAATGTTTTTAACCACATTTATTATAAAAACATGTGAATTAGATATGTTAATGTTTAATCCTAAAATTGAACTATTAAGCTATATATATGGAATTGCTATAACAGCAGTATTTGCAATTGTTGTAAATATTGTAAATTACTTTGCCTTAAGAAAAATAGATATGATAGAATCACTAAAAAGTGTTGAATAAAAATGAAAAATATGATTTACTTATACTAGAAAAAATTATAAAAGGGAAGTTATTTCAAAAAAAGGAGAAAAACAAATGAAAAGTCAAAAAGGAATAACACTAATTTCATTAACAGTAACTATTGTTGTTTTACTTATTTTAGCGGCAATAGGAGGAACCTTAATTGCAAATGCAAATGATTTCTTTAAATCAGCACAAAATGTAATAGAAGGAAGCGAGCAAGTAGTAAATTCAGAACAACAAAAAATAGATAGACTAGAAGATGAAGTATTTATAGATATAGGAGAAGCACCAAGTAGCGCAGTAGTAAAAACACTAAAAAGTTACTATGCAACCTTACAAGATGCAATTAATGAAGAAAATTTAGAAAAAACTACAATCTTTTTACTAAAAGATATTACAGAAAGTGTTACAATACCAGCCAATAAAACCATAGTGTTATATTTAGATAATCATACATTAACAGGCGCAGAAACAGCAACAATTACTAACAGAGGAGAACTTACTATAACAGGAGGAACTATAAAATCACAAAATAGTAATGTAATTAATAACTATGGTATTATACAAATAGGGCAAGCAGCAGTAGTTACAGGAGAAGCAATAAATGATGCAACTATTTATAACCAAGCAAAAGGAAAAATTACGATAACAGGAGGAGCAATCCATTCAAAACAAGCAGTAGCCATTGAAAATGTACAAGAAGGAAAATTGACAATTGCAGGAGGAACTATAAATGCAAACATAAATGCAATTGTAAATTTAGGAATCATGGAAGTAAGCGAAAATGCTAATATTAGTTGCGCAGGAGTAGGATATGCAACAATTAGTAATGAACAAACAGGAGATATTTTAATAACAGGAGGATTTATTATCTCAGAAAAAAATCATGCAATTAAAAATAAAGGAATACTAGAAATTAATGAAAAAGCCAACATAAAAAATGATATTGCAGAATATGCAACAATTCGTAATGAAAAAACAGGAAATTTAAGAATTGTAGATGGAACAATAACAAATACAAAAAATGGAGATGCAATATCAAATAACGAAGGAAAAGTAACTATTTTAGGAGGAAATCTTTCAAAAGATTTTACATAAAAAAAGAAGGAAATAAAAAATGAAATTAAAAACAAAAAAAATTATTGTTGTAACTGTATCTGTTATTATAATACTACTTTCACTTTTTTCAGCTTATATGTTTAGAACAGGGCAAATTGAAAGTGAGCAAATACAAATAGAAGGAATAGAAATACCACAAATAACAAATCAAGTACAAACTGTTTTATTATGCATCTTAGCAGGTATTAATTTTGTTATTTTACTACTTAGCAAAAACTTAGTAAAACATAAAATAGTAATAATAGTACTCTATGCAGTGCAAGCATTAATAGGAGGAATTCCTCACATTATAGCAGCAATTATAGGAATTCCTATTCTTTGTGTAAAAACACAAGATGTACAAGAAGAAAAGAAAAAACTAGAGCTGCCAGTATTAGAAGAAGTAAACAAAAGTCCAAAATGGTTATACATAATTGTCTGGCTAGCAATATTTGTAATAGCATATACACCGTTAATCAATAGCTTTACTACAGAGGCAAAACCATTTGTAGCATTAGCACTAATTATAAGTATTTATATTATTCAAATAGTAGTACCAGCAGTATTAATGGGGAAAAACATAAAAAGAGATTTTAAAGCATTTATCAAAAATTTTAAAACATATTTTTCTTATATGTTACCTAAATTTGGTATCTTCTTAGTAGTTTACTTTATAGTTGCAATTGCACTTTTATTTGTAGTAGGAGAAATTTCAACAAATCAACAAACCTTAAATGAAATGCCACTATGGATAACAGCTATTTTAGCAATTGGAATTGCACCATTTATAGAAGAGCTCATGTTTAGAGGGTTATTAAAACAAATACTAGGAAATAATAAATTATATCTATTTACAAGTTCATTGGTATTTGGAGCGCTACATGTTATGTATGTAGAACAAAACATACTAAATTATTTGTATATCATACCATATGCTATGCTTGGTTATTTATTAGCTAAAGTATATGCAAAAACAGATAATATATTTACCAATATATTTTTACATGCTATGTGGAATACATTAGCAGTAGTTTTAATGGTATTTTCACAGTTTATAGCGTAAAAAGGTTGACAACACAGGAGGTGTCATGTTAAAATAGATAACTGTAAGCCGCCTGAGTCGGGCAACTAAATATTGCAAAATAAAGCAATTGCCTTGTTATTTATGCTTAGCGAGTACTACAAAAATAGGAGGTGTACGTAAATGTACGCAATTATTGAAAGCTGTGGAAGACAATATAAAGTATCAGAAGGAGATGTTGTTTTCTTCGAAAAATTAGAAGCAGAAGAAGGTAAAAAAATAACATTTGATAATGTTGTTTTAGTATCAGATGACAAAAAAGTAGAAGTAGGAACACCATTTGTAAAAGGAATTAAAGTAGAAGGAAAAGTAGTTTCTCATGGTAAAGGTAAAAAAATCTTAGTGTATAAATATAAAGCAAAAAAGAACTACAGAAGAACACAAGGACATAGACAACCATATACAAAAGTAGAGATTACAAAAATTAAAACAGCTACTGAAAAAGCAGAAGCAAAAGAGACAGCTACAAAACCAGCAGAAAAAAAGAATACAGAAAAGAAAGAAGCTTAAAAAATAGATAAAAAGTTACATACACGGAAGGAGTGAGAAAGCATGGCTCATAAAAAAGGTCAAGGTAGTGTTAAAAACGGTAGAGACAGTGAGTCAAAACGTTTAGGTCTAAAAAGAGCAGATGGACAAATCGTTCCAGCTGGTAATATATTAGTAAGACAAAGAGGAACAAAAATTCATCCAGGAACTAATGTAGGAATTGGTAGTGATGATACCCTTTTTGCAAAAGTAACTGGAAAAGTTAAATTTGAAAGACTTGGAAGAGATAAGAAAAAAGTCAGTGTTTATCCAGTAGAGGAAACAACTACAAAATAAAAAGAAAAGATAAGGAACCAAAAGCCTTATCTTTTTTGTTTGAGACATTGGGGACAGTCCCCAATGTCTCAAAATAGCTTGCAATATCTATAAAAATGTGATACAATAGGTAACATAAAATTTAAGGAGGTTCCTTAGTATGAAAGTATTGCGGAATGTAGCCATGGCCTTGATGATTTTGTTACTTCTCACAAGTTGTGAGGGGAATCAGAATGAACAAGAAAAAAATGAAAATACTAATAAGCAGCAAAGCATACAATTACAGATAGATGATCCAAAAGTCCAAAAAATTGTAATTGAGATGCTAGAAAGCAAAAAGTGGAATTTACAAAATGAAAGCATAGAAGAGTATACAATTATAAGTGCTCATGCAGGAAGTATGCCTGCAACAAATGTAAAAGGAGGCACATATCAAAACCGACATTATAATTTTATTAATTTTTGCTATGAAGTAGATGATAAAATTTATTTCAAAACGATTTCAACAGACAACAATGGAACTTACGAAATAGCTATTTGCCAAATGGGAATGGAAAATAAGGTTACTATTGTTTCGGGAGAAATGGGATTTGGGGAAACAGAAGTGACGATATATTGCTTTACATTAACCGAAGAAGTTTACAAGAACATTTATAACTCTTAACACTGCAATACAATGAGACATTGGGGACAGTCCCCAATGTCTCAATTTATAGAAAAAATTAACTTGTAAATTACAGAAAAATCCAGTATAATAGAAATGAATTAAGGAGAGATGAAAATGGAAGAAAACAAAAAACGTATGTTAACAGGAGATAGACCTACAGGCAAACTACATATAGGACATTATTTTGGCTCTTTAAAAACAAGGGTAGAAATGCAAAATAGTGGAAAGTATGATCCATATATATTGATTGCAGATGTGCAAGCACTAACCGATAATTTTGGAAATCCAGAAAAGGTAAGAAATAATGTAAAAGAAGTTATTTTAGATTATTTGTCTATTGGAATAGATCCAGAAAAAACAACGATTTATATTCAATCTATGATTCCAGAAACAGCAGAACTAACTGTTTTTTATTCTAATTTAGTAACAATAGCAAGGCTAGAGAGGAACCCAACTGTAAAAACAGAAATAGCACAAAAAAAAGAAGTTTTTGGAGAAAGTGTAACATATGGTTTTTTGGGTTATCCAGTAAGCCAAGCAGCAGATATTACAGTAGTAGAAGGAACGGTCGTTCCAGTAGGAGAAGACCAATTGCCACTCATAGAACAATGCAGGGAAATTGTTAGAAAATTTAATAGTATTTATGGAGAAATATTGCAAGAGCCAGAACCAGTATTATCACAATATAAAAGAATAAAAGGGCTAGACGGAAATGAAAAAATGGGAAAATCTTTAGGAAATGCTATTTATTTAGCAGATACTGAAGAAGAAGTAACTAAAAAAATTATGAGTGCAGTAACAGACCCAGCAAGAATAAAAAAAGATGATCCAGGGCATCCTGATATATGTATGGTAGCATATTACCACAAATTGTTTAGTACAAATGAAGAAGTAAAATGTGTATGCGAAGAATGTAAGGCAGGCAAAAGAGGATGCGTTGCTTGTAAAAAGCAATTAGCACACAATGCAAATGAATTTTTAAAGCCAATACGAGAAAAAAGGAACTATTATGAAGCTAGACCAGAATTAGTAGAAGAAATATTAAAAAAAGGAACAGAAAAAACAAGGAAAACAGCTATAGAAACTATGAAAAAGGTAAAGAAGGCAATGAAGTTAGATTACTTTGAATAAAAAAACTTATTAAAATTTGAGTTGTAAGTCCAAATAAAATGGGGAAATTATATTAGTAGATTTATACAAAGATTAGAGGAGATATAAAATGTTTACAGACTATGTGAAAATAATAGCAAAAGCAGGAAACGGTGGAGATGGAGCAGTTTCTTTTCGTAGAGAAAAATATGTAGCAGCAGGTGGACCAGATGGAGGAGATGGTGGAAGAGGTGGAAGTATTTATTTTGAAGTAGATCCAGATACGAATACTTTAATTGATTTTCGCTATCAAAAGAAATTTAAAGCAGAAAATGGAAAAAATGGAGAAGGTGCTAACCGTTATGGAAGAAGCGGAGAAGACTTAACTATTAAAGTACCCATTGGAACTATTGTAAAAGAAGCAGATACAGGCAAAATATTAGCAGATTTATCGCAAGAAGGGCAAAAAGAACTCATTTTAGCAGGAGGAAGAGGAGGAAAAGGAAATACCCATTTTGCAACTTCCACAAGGCAAGCACCTCGTTTTTCACAAGAAGGCGAAAAAGGAGAAGAAAAAGAACTAATATTAGAACTAAAATTGTTAGCAGATGTAGGATTATTAGGCTTTCCAAATGTAGGAAAATCTACTTTATTGTCAGTAGTAACAAGTGCTACACCTAAAATTGCAGATTACCACTTTACAACATTAGAGCCAAACTTAGGTGTAGTAAAAGGTAAAGGCGGGGATAGTTTTGTAATAGCAGATATTCCAGGAATTATAGAAGGAGCAAGTATAGGTGTTGGACTTGGAATTCAATTTTTACGCCATATTGAAAGAACAAGGCTTTTATTACATGTAATTGATGTATCAGGAGGAGAAGGAAGAAATCCAGTAAAAGATTTTAATGTTATTAACGAAGAATTAAAAAAATATAGTGAAAAATTAAGTAAAAGAAAGCAAATTATAGTAGCAAATAAAGTAGATAGTATGCAAGATGAAAACTTGTATAAAGAACTAGAAAAGCTAGCAAAAGAGAAAAACATAGAAATTTATAAAATTTCAGCAGCAACAGGTCAAGGTGTAAAAGAATTAATACTAAGAGTATCAGAAGTGTTAAAAACATTGCCAAAAGAAGATTTAATAGAAGTAAAGCAAATTAAAAAAGTATATACTTTAGAAGAAAAAGAAGCAGTAACAGTAAAAAAAGAGGGAAACTTATTTATTGTTTCTGGGCAAGTAGTAGAAAAGTTAATGAGAACTATTAACTTAGAAGATAATGAGTCTTTACACTATTTCCATAAAAGATTAAATGAACTAGGAATTAACCAAAAATTAAAAGAGCTTGGAATTCACGATGGAGACTATGTTCAAATTTCAGATTATGAGCTAGAGTGGGAAGATTAAAAACAAAAAATATGGGGGTTATAAAAGACCCTCATTTTTTGTGCCTAAAAATGAGAGAAAAAGAGGAAAGATTTGAGATATAAAGAAATAACAGATAAATTTCTTAGTAAAAAGAAATTTCAATTAAAAAAGCAAAAATATTTTATTGATGATAATGGAAATAGATATAATGTAGATGGAAAACATGTAATTTTAGATCCAACGGAAAGAGAAGTTGAAATCGCAAAATTATTAGGAGAAAAAATTGGTGGAAATGTTAATATTATACCAAGAATAAATTATCCAAAGAAAATAAAAACACCAGATTATATAATAAATAAAGAAAAATATGATTTAAAAACTCTTACAGAAAATAATAAAAATACAATCTACAACATTATACATAAACAAAAAATGCAGGCAAATAATTTTATAACAGATATAAGTAAGAATGGTATGTCTCAAAATGATGTAGCAAAACAAATCGAAGTCATATATAATTCGAGGCACACAGAATGGGTAAGAAAAATAATTTTAGTGAAAGATTATGAAATATTAAAAGTATATCAACGAAAATAAGAAACTATCTACAACCTAGAATATAATAAATATATTTTTTAGGGGGCGCAAATAGTTTCTCTAATTAACTTAATTATACAATAAATTAAGTTAATAATCAACAGTATATACAAAAAAATAAAAAATAAAAAATATTACAAAATGATTACAAATGAAATATTTTTAGAAAAAGTATTTACAAAAAGAATAAATATAAGTTACACTATAAGTGTATAAAATAAGACAAAAAAGCTCATAATATGTACAAAAGTTAAAAGATACAAGGGAGGAAAAAAGTTAAAATGAGAAACCATGAAAGCCTTGAGGCTGTACACACACACACACACACACACACACACACACACAAGTAGTTTTTACAGAAAGGAAAAGTGCCTAAAAAAAGAAGAAAAATTAAATAAGCTAGATACTAAAAATGTATCTGGCATAACGTTGATTGCACTAGTAGTAACAATAGTAGTGCTTTTAATTTTGGCTCGGAATAACTATTCAAGTAGTATTACAAGGAGGAATTATTGGGCAGGCCAATAAAGCATCAGAGAGCTATAAAATAGCAGATTTAAGAGATAGAATAGATGTTATTAGAATAGCATGGATAG
>JAAWMH010000031.1 GCA_022798335.1 Clostridia bacterium | reverse complement strand
GATAACTTTGCAGAAAAGTTCCTTGTTCATCAAAGCACAATAATCCCTCCTGCATAGAAGAGACATAGACAAGAGAATCCGTACCTTGGCAAATTTCCGCCTAAAGTTTCTCTAGAATCTGATATAAAAAGAGCCCTATTTTGTTTTAGTGGTCTAAATAAAATAAATATTCTATTTAATATGACAATAAACAGTTGGTTAATTACCCTAATTACTTTTCTTTTCCATTGTTTCATCTATTTACTGCTCCCTTTCTTTACAAATTCCATTTCATAACTGTTTTAAAATCATTGTTTAAATCTTTATCAAATGCTAAATTAATATCATTAATTTCATTTATTTCTACTTGCTCTGAAATAATATTAGATAAATAATCTTGTACTTGTTTATCTTGTGCTAATTCTACTGCTTTTTCAAAATCCTCATAACTACTTCTACTATGTCCTAAAAGAGTAAGCCCTTTTTCTAATACCATTCTAGTATTGATATCTACTAAATCTTCTGAAACTCCTAATAAAGAAATACTTCCTTCTGGATTGATATGTTCTATTATTTGCTCAATGGCTTCTCCTGATTTAGAGCCACCTACACATTCAAAGGCGTGGTCTACTTTAAATTCTGGTTCTAAATCTGTTATCATTTTAATATCATCTGCAAAAGAAAAATAAGAAAGTTTTTCCATTCTAGTTCCTATTACTACAATTTTGCTATCTGGAAAATAGCTTTTTAATAATAAGGTAGTAATATATCCTACACTTCCACATCCCCATACACCAATTACATTTTTTCTTTTATGGCTTTTGGTAAGAAAACCTTCAATAGCATTTACCGAAACACTACAAAGCTCTAAAAAAGAACCTACTTCTTCTCTTACTTCTCTAATTGGAATAATTCTATCTCTTCCGCATATATACAGCACTTTGCATAAAACCATCTGCTGAACTTGAACGAAATTTTGAACTTCTTAAATAGTTTTCTTTTATTACTTCGTCTTTTTCAGTTGGAGTATTTGGTATCATAACTACCTTTTCTCCACGTTTATATTCACCTTTTGCATCAAAAATTACTTGTCCTACTCCTTCATGTATTAAAGCAAGTGGTAACTTTTTATCTAAAATTTCCTTTTTCCTTTTTCCTTGATAATAACGTTGGTCTGCTGCACAAATAGAAAGATAGGTTGGTCTTACTACAACCATATCTTCTGTATATTTTTCATCTTTAAAAAAAGTTTGTATGTTTTTAGGTGCTGTCAATTTTATTACTTCATTAATCATTTTTAATCTTCCTTATCACTTAAATTATTTAACATTAAGTTTGCTAATTTTAAGTCATATTTTGTAGTTACCTTCATATTATATTCTTCTCCAAAAACAAGTCCTACTGGCTTTTGCTTTAGAACATATACTTTGCAAGCATCTGTTAATATTTCTTTTTCTTCTTTTGTTAAAGCTTCATTTTGTTCTATAAACTCTTTTACTTTAAAACTCTGAGGAGTTTGACCTTGATACATTTGACTGCGAACAGGAATAGCTGATATAACATTTCCATTTTCTGATTCTACTATTGTGTCTATTGCTGAAATCACAGTATCTGTTGCTCCATATTTTTTGCATAATTCTACATTGTCTTTAATAATTCTTTGTGTTACAAAAGGTCTTACTGCATCATGTGTTACTACAATATTTTCTTCTTCTTTAAAATTCTCTTTAATATAATAACAAATATTCATAATTGTTTCATTACGATTACTTCCACCTTGAATAATATGGATTTTATCAGATTTACAATATTTTTCTACAATATCTTGTGTATAACTAATCCAATTTTGAGGAACAGCTACAATAATTTCATCAATACTTGCACTTATCAAAAATTGCTCAATTGTATGAATAATAATTGGCTTTTCTCCTAACATTAAAAATTGTTTTGGTAAGTCTGTTTTTCCCATTCTTGTTCCACTTCCACCTGCTAATATTCCTCCAAAATTCATATTTTATTCCTCCTATATACTATATTTTAAATTTTAATTACAACATATTTTTAAGCGGTTTTAGGTTAAACAAATTATTTTGTTAAAGAGTTATCATATACGTTAATTGCATCTCCAATATCACCATCAAAAGTAACAATTCCTTTTTCCATTACCATACCTCGTTTGCAAAAATCTTTTGCAACTCCTGTTGCATGTGTTACAAATAGTAATGTTACGTTTTCATTATGCACAATTTCATTTATTTTTCTAACACACTTTCTTCTAAATTCTTCATCTCCAACACTCAAAGCCTCATCTACAATTAAAATTTCTGGTCTAATATTAACATTAATAGAAAACCCTAGCCTTGCTTTCATACCACTTGAATAAGTTCTTACTGGCTGATCTATATATTCTTCTATTTCAGCAAAATCTATAATTTCTTGTTCTAATTCTTTTATTTCTTTATCTTTTAGCCCTAATAGTTGACCTTTTAAATAAATGTTTTCTTTTCCTGTAAACTCTGGGTCAAATCCAGATGTTAGCTCTAAAAGTGCACTTACGCGTCCATTTACTGTAATTTCTCCTGTTGTTGGAAAACATACTCCTGTTATCATTTTTAAAATTGTAGATTTTCCTGCTCCATTTCTTCCAAAAAGTGCAACAGAATCTCCCCTATGTATTTTAAAAGTAACATCATTTACTGCTCTTTTTTCGGTATATTTTATTTTTTTGCAAAAAGTATATAAAAGCCTTTTTTTATCGTTTTTAAAAAGTTTATAAGTTTTTGTTACATGGTCAAATTTAATAACAATATCTTTTTGTTTTTCCACTTTTTCCTCCTTTTATATCAATACATCTGGAATTTCTTTTCTTAGTTTTTTGTATGCCCAAATTGTTAAAAGTAATAATACTACAGTAATAACTGCAAAATATAATAGCCTTTTTGGTTGTTCCCAAAACCATGTATGATTAATTAAGCAATTTCTAAAACCTGTTATTAAATAAGTAACTGGATTTATCATTAATAATTTTTTTAGCCAACCAATTGCAATAGTTTCTGGATTCCATAAAATTCCAGATAGCCAAAATACAGCTGTTACCATTGCTTTTACTAAGTTTCCAAAGTCTTTACTCATAGAAGAAAGAAGAGAAGAAAACAAACTCCAAATAGTAAAAAATAAAAACATAAGTAGCATATAAAAGGGCATTTGAAGTAAATAAATAGTTGGTGGATACCCCATAATAATAAATATAAGAATTACAATTGTCATCAAAATAAAGTGTATAATAAATTTTGAAATACTAACAAAGCTAGGAATTGTTGCTACTGGAAACTTCATTTTAGTAACTAAATAACTATATCTCCTAATCGTATCTGTTCCTCCTGTTAGCATATCACTTATATAAAACCAAGGCACTACTCCTGCTATTAACCACAAAAAATAAGGAAACCCTGACACAGTACTTGCTGCTCTTAATCCTATTGCAAAAGCAAACCAATATACAAAAATAGTAACTGCAGGTTTAATAATAGCCCATGCCCAACCTAAAGCTGCACCTCTATATGTTTTTACTAAATCTGCTTTTGCAAGTTTTAATATTTGTTGTCCATAAGTAATATGGTCTTTTATTATCTCTACTAATATCATTTATTATTCTCTCCTATAGCTTTTGTTTTTCTCATTTTATCATTAAACATTTTGAATTACAAGTATTCTATTTCTTGCTTTCCATTTGTTTTTTATTTTCTTCATATCTTTTAGCTTCTTCATACCAATTATTATACCCCTGCTCTTTTCTGTGGTCTTTTAAACCATATTTTTGCTTTAAAACATTTCCAATATATTTTGAAACTTTTTCTGCTCCTGCCACATTTAAGTGATTTCCATTATCAGCAGTATCTGTTTTCCAATCAAAATCAAATCCTTCTAATGGATAATTCATATCAATAAATTCTATTTGGTATTCTTTTGCTAACTTTTTAGTTGCTTTACTTCTAGCTGCAGACCATGAAGAAGCAGATGGAATTTCTACCCATAATAATTTAATATTTTTTTCTTTGCATAAATCTACAATCTTTTTAATATACTTTCTATTTTCTTTTGATATTTCTTCTATTTCTCCCTTATCTTTCATATAGTGTTTTTTATCTATATAGGGTTTTACGCTATTACTCATTGCCATTCCCTTATAAGAGGTAGATTTGGTATATTTTTGAGTAATCTTTAAATCTTTTGGTTCTAATTTGCTCCATCTTGAATGAAATCGAAGTAGTGGAAAAAGATAAGAAAGTTTATCTTCTATTTTCAAATTAGGGTCTTGTAATGCTTCTAGTTTTGTTTTACTATATTTCATATTATCAAATAATTTTCTGTATTCTCCTTCTGGCGCATTTTTGGTAACAAATGCTGCATCCATATCTAATACAACCATTTCAATATTTTGATATTCTATAGCATCTTTAATAATATAATAAGCAAGAGACATGGTTTGATTAGAAGTTCCTAAATTATAACTTGTTATACCATATTCATTCCATACTGTAATTGGTGAATAGCCTCTTCCTACATCACTTGCTCCTACTGCGAGTACATCAATTGTTCCTGGCTCTTCTTCATAATAACCTTTAAATCTTGGTGTTGCTGGATCTATTTGCCCTATCCATTTTGGAACCAAAATAAGTGTTGCTACTTGAAATAAAATACTACCTATTATTAAAAATACTATAACTCTAATAAATTTTTTCATTTTTTATTCTCCTAAAATTGTCCATAAATAAAGTCGCTTGCTACATATCCTGGTCCATAAATTCCAAGTATAATAATAGCAAAAATAATGCCATAATATAATAACCATCTAAATGGCAAGTTTTGTTCTTCTATTTTTTCACGTATTTTGTAGCCTTTTTCTTGTAGCAAACCTACTACAAATAACATAACTACTCCTATGATTAATACTGTAAAATCTTGTGGTACTAAGCCTCCAATTTTTAGTAAACTTCCATCTACTAAGCTTCCTATGCTTTTTAATGAAAACATAGAAGTAAACATAGAAAAGGCATCTTGCAAACTGTGTGATCTAAAAATAAGCATACCAATAAACACAAAACCTGTTGTTCTTAAAATTTGCCACAATTTATAACTAAAAGCTTTGGTATTTACTTTTAACAGTTGTACAATTTTATTCCCTAACGGCTCTAATAACATTCCAAGTAGCATGATAATATAATAGTATAATCCATAACAAATATATTTCCAACTTGCTCCATGCCAAATGCCATTTCCAAACCACACAAAAAACAAGGCAAATGCTGCTGGAATTAGTTTTGCAATATAGCTATTTTTAAATAGTTTCTTAGCTTTTTCTGTTAATTTAAGCGTAAATTTTGAAAAAGAAATAGGATAGAATATGTAGTCTTTAAGCCATGTTCCAAGTGTAATATGCCATCTTCTCCAAAACTCTTGTACTGACCTTGAGAAAAATGGTCTTTCAAAATTCACAGCCATATCAATTCCCATAATTTGTGCTGTACCTCTTACAATATCCATACAACCTGAAAACTCTGCATAAATTTGAAGAGTATATAAGGCTATTGCTAAAAATATAGCTACTCCTGAATACTCAGAATAACTGCCAAATACAGCATTTACAAAAAGTCCTGCCCTATCTGCAATAACCATCTTTTTAAAATAACCCCATATCATTAGTTGTATACCAAATTTAGCATTTCGGTAGTTAAATTTATGTGGTTCATATAACTGATTAGCTAAGCTTTCATATCTTCCAATTGGTCCTTCTACAATTTGTGGAAAAAACGATACAAATAAAGCTACTCTTCCTAAGTTTTTATCTGGCTCAATTTTCCCTCTATAAACGTCTATTGCATAGCTTACTGCTTGTAATGTATAATAAGATATTCCTAGTGGAAGTATTAAATCTTTAAATGGAATTTCTATGCTAAAATGAAATAGTTCAAACAAAGAATTTAAATTGCCTGCTATAAAGTTAAAATATTTTAAGAATGCTAAAAAGCCAAAGTTAATAAGAAGAGTAGCTACAATAACCCATTTCTTTTTTGTTTTTGCTTTATTCTTAATTTCTTTTTTCTTTGCTTTATCTTCTATTTCTTTACATATTTTCTTTGTATTTTTTTCTATTTTTCCTATAAGAAGAGCTGCTAAATAAATTGATATTGTAGTAGCTAATAAAAATACAATTAGCTTGCTACTTGCCAAAAAGTAAAATACATAACTTGCAAATAATAATATAACCCATTTTACTTTTTTAGGAAAAAGAAAATACATAATACATACAATTGCTACAAATAGGATAAAATTTAATGAATTGATTGACATTTCTTTTAGAGAACGTTTTTTGTTTAACTTCTATTTAACGTTCTTTCCCTCCTATTCTTCTTCTAATTTTTGAATTAGTGCATAAATTGCTTTTGCAGAATTAAAATTTTCTGGTATAATATCTCCTGCACCAATTTGTACATCAAATTCTTCATCTATTGCAGCAACTGTTTCTGCGTGAACATT
>JAAWMH010000010.1 GCA_022798335.1 Clostridia bacterium | reverse complement strand
TTCTGCTATGTCTTGCTTCATTACTGTTTGTTCTGCTTTGATTTCTGCTATGTCTTGCTTCATTACTGTTTGTTCTGCTTTGATTTCTGCTATGTCTTGTTTCATTACTGTTTGTTCTGTTTTGATTTCTGCTATGTCTTGTTTCATTACTGCTTGTTCTTGTTTGATTTGCGTGATATCTTCTCCCATTACTGTTACCTTATCTGCAAGACCTCTTACCATTTGCTGTGTTTGCTCATTTGTCTCTAGTATTTTAATTAGTAACTCCTGTTCCATAAAATATAACCTCCTTCGTAATTTTTATACTATAGTATATCTTCTTTACTCATTTGTCAATTGTTTTAGAATAACTTTCTACAAACATCTTAGTTTAAATTCTAAACCAGTATTTCTTTTTTTACTATCTGCATTTTGTATCATAAATTCTATTGTTTTTGGGCTGCCTATTAAAATTAACAATTTCCTTGCCCTTGTCATAGCTGTATACAATAGCGTTCTTGTAAGTAAAACTGGGGCAGCTTGCATAATTGGCATAATTACTACGTCAAATTCACTTCCGCTGTGCTTTATGAACGGTAATGCAATAGCTATGCTCTATTTGTTCTAATTCTTCAAAGTTGTACCATACTATTTTTTCATCATCAAACTTAATTTTGACACGTTTTTCTATTTCATCTATGTTTAAAATGCTACCATATTCTCCATTAAATACACCTTTTCCTATTTCTAATGCTGGCTCATGCTTTTCCCAATAAATATCATAATTATTTTTTATTTGCATAATTCTATCGCCCTCACGGAAAATAGTGTCTAGATATTTTCTTTCTTTTTTGGTTCCTTCAGGTGGGTTAATTGCTTGTTGCAGGCATTTATTTAATTCTTTTGTTCCTAGTTCTCCTTTTTTAGTTGGACTAATTACCTGTATATTTTTAACAAAATCATAATTACCATAATTTTTAAGTCTTCCATTACTAAGTGAAATAACATTTTCTAATACTTTTAATTTACTGTTTTCGCTTACAAAAAAGAAATCTTCTAGCAAGCTTTCTTCTACTTCTTGTTCTTCTTTTGCAAAAAAACTAATTCCTTCATTTACTTTATGGCTATTTAATACAATTTTGCTTTTAGCTGCTTGTCTAAAAATTTTGTTTAATGTTATTGTTGTAATTTTTTCTGAAGCTATAATATCTTTTAATATATTTCCTGGTCCTACAGATGGAAGTTGATTACTATCTCCTACTAATATTAATTTTGTACCTTTATAAATTGCCTTCATCAAATAATTCATTAAAAAGATATCTACCATAGACATTTCATCTACAATAATAACATCTGCATCTATTGGTGCTACCTCTATATTGGTATCTATAATTTGCATATCATCACTAGAGGTTTTGCCAATTTCTAATAAACGGTGCAATGTTTTTGCATCTTCATTTGTAGTTTCACTCATTTTTTTAGCTGCTCTTCCTGTTGGTGCACAAAGTACTACTTTTCTTTCTTCTTGTTTATATAATTCTATAATTGTTTTAATAATAGTGGTTTTTCCTGTTCCTGGCCCTCCTGTAATAATACAGACATTATGTTCTTGTACTGCTTGTACTGCTTCTTTTTGTTTTTCTGATAATTCTAGCTTTGTATTTTCTTCTATCTTTTTTAATTTTTTACTAAAATTATCTATTTTCTTTACATTTTTGTATTCATCTAATGCAATTAGGTTTTCTGCTACATTTTTTTCTGCCTCATAGTAATTAGTTAAATAAACCCATTCTTGTGTTGCTCTATCTTCTATTACAATTTCTTTTTTGGTTTGCAAAAATATAATACTATTTTCTAGCATTTCTTCTGTAACACCGAAGTAGCTCTTTTACAAATTGCATTAAATTTTCGTAAAGCACTGCACAATGCCCATTATTTGTTGCTAATTTTAAAGAATATTTTATTCCGCTTCTAATGCGCTTATCGCTACTTGCATCCATTCCTATTTTTAGGGCAATTTGATCTATTTGTCCAAAATTTGCTCTAGGACTTAAGTCTATTAGCAAATAGGGATTTTCTTCAATTTGTTCTATGGTATTAGTTCCTAATTTTTTATATATAGTTTCTGCACTTTGTGGTCCTATTCCAAACTTTTCTAAGTATCCTACTATTTGCCATATGTCCCAATTTTCATTAAAGCTTTGCGAAATTTCTCTAGCTTTTTCTAAAGTAATTCCTTTAATGCATACTAACTTATCTGGTTCATACTTTAAAACAGAAACCACTTCTTTTCCAAAGGTTTGTACCATTTTTTTAGCTGTTGCAGGTCCAATTCCCTTTAACTTTCCGACTTGATAAATATTTTTCTATGGCTTCTTCTGACTCTGGCATTAGCTTTTCAAATGTTTCAATTTTAAACTGTCTTCCATATTCGGGGTGCTCTATAAAATTGCCGCACTACTTTTAAGGTATCTCCCTTTTGAATAAAAGGAAGATACCCTACGATTGTTGTTTCTTCTTCTTCATTTTCAAATACTGCTATCATATAGCTATTTATTTCATTACGATAAATAATTTCTGTAATTTCGCCTTTTATTTCCAAAAAACATCGACCTTCCGTACTTCTTTACTTGCTTTTTTGATTATATTACATTTTACTTAAAAAAGAAAGTTATTTTTTGATTTTTGATACATTTGAAATTACTGTAGAAGTTTCATCTATGTTATCTATTAGTTCTTTACATTCTCTCCAATTAGACATTTTAATAGAATCATAATCAATTGCTAATTTTTCTAAAATTTGTTTTGTTTCATCTGTAGAATTTAAGTCTACTACAATAATATCTTTAATATTTTCTTCTTTTCCATAAATAAGACGAAATAAAAAAGAACGTACAAATCCTTCTATTTTCTTTTCCTGATTTTTTGCTGCAATAATAACATAAATTCCATCTGATTTTAAATTAGTATATGTATAAGTATAAATAATGGTTTTGATAATTTCAAATAGTCCATATAATGCTAAAACCCACAAAACTCCACTTAAGATATATTCTCCCATTTTTATTTCGTCCTTTCTTTTTTCTTTTTCTTTGGTATTTTATTCCTTACTTTTATTTTTGTTACATTTTGACATGCCTGTTAGTTTGTTGTATACTTAAGTAATGAAAGAAATAATTGTAGAACCAAAATATAATGGAAAAAAATTAAATACTTTTTTATTAGATACTTTTGAAGGTCTTTCTTTAAATGTATTATATAAAGCTCTTCGTAAAAAAGACATTCGTATCAATGACAAAAAAATTAGTGAAAATGTTTTGCTTTGTACTGGAGACCATATAAAAGTATATATTTGTGATGAGCAATTAAATCCTAAAAATTTTATTACTGCTGATATGATTTATGAAGATGATTTTATTGCCGTAGTCAATAAACCTGCAAATATTGAAGTAACTGGTGCAAATTCATTAACTACTTTACTTGAAAAATCTTACTGCTTTATAAAACCTTGCCATCGTTTAGATAGAAACACAACTGGTCTTGTTTTATTTGCCAAAAATGAGGAAGCCTTAAATATTTTATTAGAAAAGTTTAAAAAGCACGAAATTGAAAAGCACTATACAGCAATAGTAGTTGGAATTCCTACTAAAAAGCAAGCTATTTTAACAGCCTACTTATTTAAAGACGCTAAAAAATCTTTAGTGTATATTTGCGATACTCCTAAAAAAGGTTATGAAAAAATTATGACTTCTTATAAAGTTATAAAAGAAAACCAAAAAGAAAATACCAGTTTATTAGATATTACTCTACATACTGGTAAAACACATCAAATTAGGGCACATTTGGCTCATATTGGCTATCCTATTTTAGGAGACCGGCAAATATGGTAATCATGAAATCAACAAAAAATTTGGGTTAAAAGTGCAACAACTTTGTAGCTACTCGTTAGGGTTTCGTTTTACTTCTTCAAGTGGTATTTTAAATTATTTAAATGAAAAAACAATCACTTTAAAATAAAAAAGAGGCTAGCTTTATTTACATTTTATCTTCTGCAAAGTTTTACTAAAAACATGCAAAAATGTAAAATTAAAACTGCCTTTTTTTATTTTATTTAATTAATTCTTCAAATTCTTCACTTGAAATTACTTCTTTTTCCATTAATACTTCTGCTACTTTATTTAATTTATCCATATTTTGTGTCAAAATTGTTTGTGCTTTTGCATAACTACTGTCTAATATAATTTTTACTTCTGCTCCAATGGCATCTCCGAATTTTTCTCCTAATAACTGTAATTCATATGGATCTTTTTCTGTGTTTATAGAAATTGGCCCTAAATTATCACTCATTCCATATTTTGTAATCATATCTTTTGCAATTCCAGTTGCTACCTCAATATCATTACTTGCTCCTGTTGATATATCATTTAATGCTACTTTTTCAGCTGCTCGTCCTCCTAGTAATGCTACTAGCTTTTCTTCCATTTCTGTTTTTGAAATATAGTATTTATCTTCATTTGTCTTATACATAGTGTATCCGCCTGCTATGCCACGTGGAATAATAGATACTTCTTTAATATCCTTTTGTGTTTCTAACTGACTACTAACAATAGCATGTCCTGCTTCATGAAATGCTGTTAATTTTTTATCTCTTTCTGATACTACTCTGCTTTGTCTTTCTAGTCCTACTGTTACTTTTTTAATTGCATTTTCAATATCACTATGTGTAATTGCTTTGTGTTTTTCTATAGTTGCAATAATTGCTGCTTCATTTAAAATATTAGCAAGTTCTGCTCCTGAAAATCCTGCCGTGTCTCCTGCAATGTCTTTTAAGTCTACTCCTTCTTCTAGCCTTTTATCTTTGCTATGAATTTTTAAAATCTCTTCTCTTCCATGCATATCTGGAAGTGCAATATTAATTTGTCTGTCAAATCTTCCTGGTCTTAAAAGTGCTTTATCTAACATTTCTGGTCTGTTTGTTGCAGCTAAGACTATAATTGTTTCTTCTGTATCAAAGCCATCCATTTCTACTAATAATTGATTTAATGTTTGGTTATTTTCTGTTTCTGCTCCACTACCACTTGACCTTCTAGAACCAATTGCATCTATTTCATCTATAAAAATAATACATGGTGCAATTTTCTTTGCTTTTTCAAATAATTTTCTAACTCTTGATGCTCCAAGTCCTGCAAACATTTCTATGAATTCTGATCCACTCATAGAAATAAATGGTACATTTGCTTCTCCTGCAATAGCTTTTGCAATTAAAGTTTTTCCTGTTCCAGGTTGTCCACAAAGTAAAACACCTCTTGGAATTTTAGCTCCCATTTCATTAAATTTTTCTGGATGTTTTAAAAAGTTTACAATTTCTATCATTTCACTTTTTTCTTCATCTAAGCCTGCTACATCTTCAAATTTTATTTTAGACTTTGTTGTCTCTGCATCATAGACTTTTCCTTTATCCCCTAATCCCTGCATTTTCATAATAAGTAAAAATAAAACAAGAATCATAATCATAGGAAAAGCTGAATATATATATTGCACTACTACTAAAAATGCATTTTGTTCTTTTTGAATTAATTCAATAGAATTTCCCTGTAACTTTTTTTCTTGTACTAATTCTACAAATGCTTGTGTACTTGGTATAATTGCTTTCTTCTTTTCTTCTTGTTCTTTTAATTTTACTTCAATAGAGGTACTTCCTACTGTCATCTCTACCTTTTCTATTTCACCTTTATCTATTTTTTGTATTAAATCTGTATAAGCAATTGTATTTTCATCCTTTTGTTTTTTGTTGTTCATTAGTAGTACTCCACCAATAACAACAATTGCTAATAATAGTGCTATTATTATTATATAATAAATAATATATTTATTTTTCTTTTCTGGTTCTTTTTTATTTTCTGGCTTTTTTTTGTTTTCTTCATTCATGCTTTTTTCTCTCCTTGCTTTTATTCTAATTTACTTTTCAGCTTGTATATTTGCTTGTGGCTCTGGACCTTCTTCTTTCTTTTCTTCTTTTTTCCTTTTTTCTTCTTGTCTTTTCTTTTCGTCTTCTTTGCGCACCTTTTCCTTTTCTGCCTCTTCTTTTTCTTCTTGCTGTTTTCTTTCTATTTCTTGTTTTACTTTTTCTTGTTCTGATATAATTTTAGAAAGTTCTATTTGTTTTTTTATCATATCTGCTTTTATCATTAAAATTGCAGTGATAATATAAATACAAGCAATTGCCATATACATAACAGCAAAATATTCTACCTCATAGCCTGTTAAGATATTAACTAGTGCATACACTAGATTTAACAAAACTGGCAAAGTCAAACTATATGCTGCAATATTATATACTGCACTATATCTTAATCTTACACGAGAACAAATGCCTACTACATATCCTATAAAAGAATATAAAATGATATCTAATAATAGTGTTGCTAAGAAATTAATAAATATACCTATAAATAATACAATATAAAAGGCAACATCTAAGCTATATATTTGACTACTTGATGCTAAATTTAACAAATGCTGCTTTTCTACATTTACTAAATTAATTTGTTCTGCAATTTCTGCTAAAGAAATGGTCATTTTAGCATTTAAGTTTGCCATCTTTACAATCACTTTATCTTGTAAAATTAAAATACCATTTGCATAAGTTTCTATTTCATCTTCATATTCTTTTATTTGATCTAGTTCTAATTTATTAGTATCTATTATAATTTTTCCATTAAAGTTATTTTCTTCCTCTATTATAATAACTCCATCCGGGTTGTCCTTTCCTTTAATCAAAAGTTTTCCTTCTTTAAAATTTAAAGTTTCAATATGCGTATCTATATATTGTATAACACTGTTTACTGTTTCATGGAAACGATAAGTAATACCTAAGCACAAAAAGAAAGCAAAAATAAGCATTAAAATGGTTACGTAGCCTATTGTTTTAGTTATTTTTTGCGTAGCTAATTTTTCATATTCTTCTAACCCCAATATACTAGTTTTAAACTTTTTCCAAAATGACATTTTGCTTTCTTCTTCCACTTTTTTATCTTCCTCTCTAATACTATTTTTCAAATTCTACTGTCATACCATCTTTTGTATCTTTTACTGCATATCCCTTTTCTTTTAAGGTATCTCTTATTTCATCTGATAAAGTCCAATTTTTTTCTTGCCTTGCCTTTATTCTTTCTTCTACTAATTTTTGAATTTCTTCTGGTATCTCTATTTTTTTAGTATCTTCTAAATATTTTTTACTATTCACTAAATCTAAGCCTAATACTTTATCAAATTTTAATAAAAGATCTGCAAACTGCTTAGATTGTTTAGAATTTCGAACAATTTCCCATACAATCCCCATAGCTGCTGGTATATTCAAATCATCATTAATTGCTTCCGAAAATTTTGTTTCATAATTTTCTATTTCTTGCGGTTCTATTTTTTGTGAGCCTTCTAATTGTTTTACAAAACCTTCTCTTAGTCTCATCAATGCTTTTTGGGTAGAAAGTGCTGTTTCAAATGTAAAATTTAATTTTGTGCGATAATGTGCTGTAAAGCAAAATAGTTTATATGCTAAAGGTTCTATTCCTTTTTCTTGTAATTCATCTAATGTATAAATATTTCCTAAAGATTTTGACATTTTTCCGCCATCTACTTGTAAAAATTCTACATGCATCCAAAACTTTGCTGGAGTTTTTCCTGTTAATCCTTTGCTTTGTGCAATTTCATTTTCATGGTGTGTTGGAATATGATCAATTCCTCCTGTATGAATATCAAATTCATCTCCTAAATACTTTCTTCCCATAGCAGAGCATTCAATATGCCAACCTGGATAAGATAGTCCCCAAGGGCTTTCCCATTTCATAATATGACTCTCTGGTGCTTTAATCCATAAAGCAAAATCATATGGACTTTTCTTTTCTTCATCTACGTCAACTCTAGCTCCTGCAATTTGTTCATCTAGCTTACGATTAGAAAGTACAGGATACTTATCTAATTTAGAAATATCAAAGTAAATTCCACGACTTGTTTCATAAGCATATCCTTTTTCTACTAGTCCTTGTACAAATTCTAGCATTTCTTTTATATGTTCTGTTGCTTTTGCAATAATTTCTGGCTTTTCTATATTAAGTCTTTCCATATCTCTAAAGAAAATTTCTGTATAATAAGCTGCTATTTCATATGGGTTTTTATTTTCTTTTTTGGCTGCTTTTTCCATTTTATCTTCGCCTTCGTCTGCGTCTGACTCTAAATGTCCAACATCTGTAATATTCATAACATGTTTTAATTCATACCCATTATATTTTAATGCTCTTCTTAAAGTATCCATAAAAATATAAGCTCTAAAATTTCCAATATGAGCAAAACTGTATACGGTAGGTCCGCATGAATACATGCGAACCACATTTTCTTCTACTGGTTTAAATTCTTCTTTTGTTCTAGTTAAGGTATTATAAAACCTAATTGCCATTTTTTATTTATGCTAGTTTTAAAGCTAACATATCCTCCTTTTTTATTTTTTAAGTAATAGGATCTACCGTGTTATTTTCTGGTGGATCTACTACATTGCCAGGATCTACTGTATTATTATTTTCTCCTGGTCTCTCTGTATTTCCTTCTTCTGGTGGTGGTTCTACAGTTGTTTCTATTTTATTTACGGTAATTACAATACTTACTCCTTTATCTACTTTAGTTCCTGGCTCTAAACTTTGTCTTAATACAATTCCATTTTCTTTATCTGAATGTGTTTCATAAATTACTTGTATATTTAACCCTGCTAGTGCAGATTTTGCCTGACTTTCTGTTTTTCCTACAACATTTACAATAGTAATTTTACTTGTTTCTTCTGTATGTTTATCACAAGTATCTGTTGGTGCTTCTGATTTACTGGTTCCTTTTGTAGGCTTCCAACTTGCATTTTGCTCTTTTTCTGGTTTTGCTGCATAATACTTTTCTTCTACTTCTGGACAATATTCAGTTGCTAATTTTCCTGTTTCCTTACATACTTTTACTGCTGTATGACCATCACATTCTTTTGGAACAGTTCCTGCTGCAAAGTATTCTGTATAAGTACTTTTACAGTTACTAGTTGCTAAACTTCCTGTTTGCAAACAAATTTTAGCTGTTACTATACCATCTGGTTTCTTAAATCTCTTTCCTTCTAATCCTTTATGAATATCCTTCATAACATTTGCCCAAATAGTTCTTGCATTATTTACCTTATACACTGTCCAATTATTGGTATGACCATACCCATACCAAGCTGCTGCTGCATAATATGGTGTATAACCACAAAGCCATTTATTAGTTGACTCATCTGTTGTTCCGGTTTTAGCTGCTACATCCATTCCAGAAATAGCACATGGACCTGCTGTACCACTTGCACCTTTTACAACATCTATTAAAATATTAGATACTATATAAGCATTTGCCTCTGAAATAACTCTTCTGGTTTCTTGTTTTGGTTCTAGCACTGTTTGACCATCTGAATTTACTAATTTTGTATAAAAGGTTGGTTCAATATATACACCACCATTTGCCAAAGTTGCATAAGCTGCTGCCATTTGTAAGGTACTTGAACCATTTTTTGCTCCTCCAATTGCTAAAGTTAAACCATCTTCTCCTTTTACATAGGTATCTAAGCCAAATTCGTGTAAATAATCAATACAAGTATTTACTCCTATATTTGTCATAATTTTTAAATTTACAATATTAGAAGACCTTTCAATTGATTTTCTAACAGTACATAATCCATAATAACTTCCTACATTTTTAGGAATATGGTTCATTCCTTGGTACTTTGTTTCTACATCATCGTAAACTGTTGCTGCTGTAATAATTTTTTCTTCTAAACCTGGTGCTATATTAGCAATTGGCTTCATAGCAGAACCAGTTTGCCTATAAGATGTTGCATAATTCCAGCCCACTCCATTATCTTGTTGTAAATCCCCTGCCATTGCCACTACTTTTCCAGTTTTATGATCAATAATGGTCATTCCTGCATTAGTTCTATACGTTTTTTTCACTGTTTTTCCATTTTCATCTTTTGCTGTTCCTACCCTTTTTTCTACATAAGTATCCTTGTTCATCTCTTTAATAAGTCTGTCTTGAATAGAAGTTACTTGTGTAGTATATAATTTATATCCTCCAGATTTAATTATAGCTGTTGCTTCTTTGATATCTACATCTTTTTCTTCTGCTAAATCGCTTGCTGCATTTGCTACTGCTTCTGCTACAAAGTAAGAAGTAGTTCCTATTTCTATTTTTCCTTTTTTAAATTCAAGCCCTTTTTCTACTTTTGCTACTGCTTCATTATATAGTTTTTCTGCTTCTTCTGAATTATCACTAATTCTATTTTGTTCCTTCATAAAACTTAGTACTAACTTTGTTCTATTTTTGATTAGTTCTGTATGATCATTTTCTTTATCATATGGGTCATACATATTAGGTGCATTGTTAATTCCTGCTAAAAAAGCGCTTTCTGCTAGATCTAAATCTTTAGCAGATTTTGCAAAATAATATTGTGCTCCATATTCCACACCATGAAGGTCATTTCCACCAACAAAAATAACATTTAGATATTTTTCTATAATTTGTGGTTTTGTAAGCATTCCTTCAATATGATAAGCTCTTGACATTTCGCGAATTTTTCTTTCTACTCCTTCACTACCAGTGTCAGCCTTATCTTTCATAATATTTTTTACTAGCTGCTGAGTAATTGTACTTCCTCCACCAACATCAGAGCTACCTCTATGCAAAATATAACTTGCTGTTGCTTTTGCAGTTCTTAAAATATCTACTCCTGAATGTTCATAAAATCTTTTATCTTCTATGGCAATATAAGCATTTACAGTATGTTTTCCCATTTTATCAATAGAAACTACTTTTCTATTGCCATCTCCTTCTTCTGGATTTAATATAGCAAGTAGTGTTTTTCCTTCTGAATCGTATACTTCTGTATTTCCATTAGCAATTAGCTCTTCTTTTGTAATTGCCCATTTATCGCTAAAGAAAATACCTGCTACCATTCCTACTCCAGTTAAACCTGCTAACATAATTAGCAAGAATAGAATTAAAATAGCTCTTTTTAATTTTTTATGCTTTTTCTTTTTTCCTTTTTTACCTTCTTTTTTATTTTCCTCTTTATTTCGTTTCGTTTTCTTACTAGATTGTATTTGATATTGCTTCGTTTTATCTGTATCATTTTCCATTAGGCAAAAACCCTCCTTGGTTAAAATTTGACACATTTATTATATAATATATTCTACAAAATGGAAAGTATTTTAAGAAATTTTTAAGTTCCAAAAAAGAAAGGCATTTCCTTATCCAAAAATGCCTTTCTTTTTTACTGGTGGTTGTTCATTCATAGTTTTGGCAAGTGCTATTAGTAAGTTTCTTTGTTCTCCTGTTAATTTTTTTGGTACTTGCACTTGTACTGTAAAAATAAAGTCTCCCTGACTACTACTGTTTAAACTATTAAATCCTTTATTCTTTATTACAAATTTTGTTCCTGTTTGTGTACTATCTGGAATAGTATACATCTGGTCTGTTCCATCTACCATTGGAATACGAAGCTCGGCTCCTAATGTTGCTTGTGTAAAGGTAATTGGTATTTCACAAAGTACATTATTTCCTTTTCTAGTATATAATCTATGCCTTTTTACATGTACTAATATGTATAAATCACCTTTTGGTCCATTATTTTCCCCTGGTTCTCCTTCTCCTCTTAAAACAATTGTCTGGTTATCATCTACACCAGCTGGAATTTTTACAGATAGTTTTACTTGGTTTCGAACTGTTCCCTTTCCTTTACAAGTTTCGCAAGCTTCTTTAATTACTTTTCCTGTACCATGACAATTTGTACAAGTTCTCATTGTTTGCATTTGACCTAAAATAGTAGTTTGCACTTGTTTAATTTGCCCACTTCCATGGCATACACTACAAGTTTCTGGATGCGTTCCTGGTTTGGTTCCTTCTCCATGACAAGTTTTACAAGTTTCTTTACGATTAATAGTAATATACCTTTCTGTTCCTAAAAAAGACTCTTCAAAACTAATTTCTAAATCATAACGTAAGTCTGCTCCTTTTCTTGGACCATTTTGCCTGCTACTACTTCTAGAGCCTCCAAAACCTCCTCCAAAGAAAGAGGAAAAAATATCTCCTAAATCACCAAAATCACTAAATCCGTCAAAACCAGTAGAATAGGTATAAGTACCATTTCCACCAAAAGGACCTCCTGCTCCTCCAAAACCTTGTGGACCATCTGGACCAAATTGGTCATACATTTGTCTTTTTTGAGAGTCAGATAAAGTTTCATAAGCTTCATTTACTTCTTTGAATTTAGCTTCTGCCTCTGCTTTATTATCAGGGTTAGCGTCTGGATGATATTTTTTTGCTAAGCGACGATAAGCCTTTTTTAACTCATCATCGCTTGCATTTTTATTTACTCCTAATACTTCGTAATAATCTCTTTTGCTAGCCATGTTTTCCTCCTTTTTGTCAGTTTAGGGACGTTCCTTAAATGACCAAAACTGTCAGTTTAGGGACACTCTTTTAAATGATATTTTCTTCTAAGACTGTCCCCGAAGTGACACTTTTGTCAAAATAAAGAACGTCCCCTAACTGACAAACTAACACTTATTTATCATCTTCTACCTTATAGTCTGCATCATATACATTTCCATCTTCATCGCTATGAGGTTCACTTGTTTCTGCATTTTCTGTATTTGCTGCATCTTCTGTGTTATTTGCTCCATTTGCAGCTGCTGTTTGTTTATATAATTGTTCTGTAATAGAATAAAATACAGTTGTTAATTTTTCTGTTGCAGCTTTAATAGCTTCTGTATCTGTTCCTTCTAAAGCTTTTTTTACATTTGCAATTTCTGTTTCTGCTTTTGCTTTTTCTTCTCCGCTTATTTTATCGCCTAATTCTTCTACTGTTTTTTGGCAATTATATACTAAGCTTTCTGCATTATTTCTAGCTTCTATTCCTTCTTTTCTCTTTTTATCTTCTTGAGCATGTGCTTCTGCATCTTTTACAGCTTTTTCAATATCTTCATCTGAAAGGTTTGTACTTGCTGTAATTGCTACTTGTTGACTGTTTCCTGTTGCCATATCTTTTGCAGATACATGTACAATTCCGTTTGCATCTATATCAAATGTTACTTCTATTTGTGGTACTCCACGTGGCGCTGCTGGTATTCCTGTTAATTGGAATCTTCCTAAAGTTTTATTATCTGCTGCCATTTCACGTTCACCTTGTAAAACATGAATTTCTACACTTGTTTGTCCGTCTGCTGCTGTTGAGAATACTTGTGATTTCTTAGTTGGAATAGTTGTATTTCTTTCAATTAATTTTGTAGTAACTCCACCTAATGTTTCAATTCCTAATGATAATGGAGTAACATCTAATAATACTAAGTCTTTTACATCTCCTGATAATACACCGCCTTGAATTGCAGCACCAATTGCAACACATTCATCTGGGTTTATTCCTTTATCTGGCTCTCTTCCTGTAATCTTTTTAACTGCTTCTTGAACTGCTGGAACTCTAGTAGAACCACCTACTAATAATATTTTGTGTAAATCATTTGCAGTAATTCCTGCATCTTTCATTGCTTTTTCTACTGGTATTTTAGTAGCTTCTATTAAATCATGAATTAGCTCTTCAAATTTTGCTCTTGTTAAAGTAACATCCATATGTTTTGGTCCTGTACTATCTGCTGTGATAAATGGTAAGTTAATTTGTGTTTGTTGCATTCCAGAAAGTTCTATTTTAGCCTTTTCTGCTGCCTCTTTTAAACGTTGCATTGCCATTTTATCTGTTTTTAAATCAATACCATTTGATTTTTTAAACTCATCTACTAAATAGTCTATAATTCTATCATCAAAGTCATCTCCACCAAGTTTTGTATTACCATTTGTTGCTAATACTTCAAATACACCATCTCCAATATCTAGAATAGATACGTCGAAAGTTCCTCCTCCTAAGTCATATACCATAATTTTTTGGTCTTGATCTTCTTTATCCATTCCAAATGCTAAAGCTGCTGCTGTTGGTTCATTGATAATTCTTAATACTTCTAAACCTGCAATTTTTCCAGCATCTTTTGTTGCTTGTCTTTGGCTATCGCTAAAATAAGCTGGTACTGTAATAACTGCTTGTGTTACAGGCTGTCCTAAATAATTTTCTGCATCTGTTTTTAATTTTTGAAGTGTCATTGCTGAAATTTCTTGTGGAGAAAATTCATCTCCTTCAATTTTTACTTTTCTATTGCTTCCCATATCTCTTTTAATAGAAATAACTGTGTTATCTGGATTAGTAACTGCTTGACGTTTTGCAATTTGTCCTACTAGTCTTTCTCCATTTTTAGAAAATGCAACAACAGATGGTGTTGTTCTATTTCCTTCTGCATTAGGAATAACAACTGGCTCTCCTCCTTCCATAACTGCTACACATGAGTTAGTTGTTCCTAAGTCAATTCCTATAATCTTTCCCATAATTTTTCTTCCTTTCTTTTTGTCAGTTTAGGGACGTTCCTTAAATGACCAAAACTGTCAGTTTGGGGACATACCTTTCTAACATAATTATATTTTAAATTTATATATGATATGGAAAAAACTTTGTTTTTCCATCATTCATCTATATTCTTTTAATTTGCTACTACTACCATAGAGTGTCTAATTACTTTATTTCCTATGATATAGCCTTTTCTATATTCTTCTTTAATTTCCTTTTCTCCTAAGTTTTCATCTGTAACTGCACTTACTGCTTCATGAAGTTCTGGATCAAAAGTTTTTCCTATTGTTTCTATTTGTTCTACTCCATTTGCTTGTAATACATCTTTAAATTGTTTTAGTACAAGTTCTACTCCTTGCTTATATCCTTCATCTTCTGTTTTACTTTCTACTGCTTTTTCTAAATTATCAATTACTGGCAGAAAGTTTGAAACAACGTCTCCCATAATAGAACTATACATTTCTTCTTTTTCTTTACTGCTTCTTTTTTTGTAATTGTCAAATTCTGCTGCTACTCTTTTTAATCTATCTTCTGTTTCTTCTAGTTGAATTTTTAAAGTATCTTTTTCCTTTATAATTTCTTCCATATTATTTTCTTCCTTTTCTATTTTTTCTTCTTTTGTAGTTTCCTCTTCTTTACTCACTTTTTATCTCCCTCCTTTTTATTTAAAACAATTTTCTATGGTTCATTTAGTTTTTTACTGATATATTTCATTACTGAAATTACTTTTGAATAGTCCATTCTCTTAGGCCCTATAATGCCTATTGTTCCTAAATCTTTGTCTTGATAGCGATGTTTAAAGGTAACAATGCTAAAATCTTTTAGTTTTTCATTTTCTGCTTCATCACCTATATATACATTAATATCATTAGCAAATCCTGTGTTTAATAAGTCTAACATAATTTCTTTGGTATCAATTAAATTAATAAAGTTTTTGGCAACTTCTAAACTACGAAATTCTGGAAGTTCAAATGCTTTGTTAGTTCCTTCTAAGTATAACTTTGCTTCTTCATTAACAGCTCTTCCTAGTTGTTCCATGACAGGCTTTATCATTCTTAGACTATCTTTCATTTCAGAAAAAATATATTCTTCTAATGGTTTATCAATTGCTTCTATTGGCTTTCCTTTTAGTTTATTATTAAAAAGGAAATTTAAAGTATTTACTTGTTCTTCTGTAATGTCTTCATCAAATTTAATAATAGTTTCTTTAATAATTTCTGTATCTGTTAAGATAACTGCCATTAGCATTCTGCTTCCTAGTAAAACAAATTTTACCTCTTCTATGTTTTGCATATTTGTTCTTGGCCCTACTGATACAGAAGTATAGTGTGTAATTTCTGAAAGTGTATTAGTTGCAATTTGGGTTAGTTCTTCTATTTCGTTTACTTTCGTTTCTAGTTTAGACTGAATATATCTAATTTCTTCTAAACTAATATCATCTTCTTTAATTAGTTCATCTACATAAAAACGGTACCCTTGTGCTGATGGTATTCTTCCGACTAGAAGTATGGGGCTTATCTAAATAACCACTTTTTTCTAGCTCTACCATTTCATTACGAATAGTCGCACTACTACAGTCTAACCTATACTTTTGTAAAATTACACCTGAGCTTACAGGTTCTGCAGTGCTTATATATTCATCTATAATGGCTTGTAATATTCTCTTTTTTCTTTCATCTAACACCGGTTTTCACCTTCTTATTTTACTATTTGTTAGCCTTTTATTTTAGCACTCTTTACATTTGATTGCTAAACTTTATATATATTATCCCCATTTTTAGCAATTGTCAATACTAATTGCTAAAATCTTGTGTGAATTTTATGTGAAACTAAAAAGCTCTATCTATAAAAGATAGAGCTTCTATTTAATAGCCATATTTATGCAGTTAAACTAATTGCAGTAAGTATAATATTTAATACAGTTAAAATAACATCTATTGCGCCAATGATAATTCCTACAACAGACATCCATTTAAATTTTTCTGTTTCTGGTTTAAACTTTGTAATTCCCATAATACCAGTAATAATTGCTGCAATTCCACATGGTAATCCTGCAATTAAAAGTCCTACTAATGAAATAATAAAACTTGTTAGTGATAAACTATTGGCCTTTTTAGGGATATTAGTTTGCCCATTTGCAGTTTCTTCTACTTTTTTTGCATCCATTTCTTGAATAGGATTATTTTCTTCCATTTTTCTATTTCCCTCCATTACTTTTTATAATTCAATTTATGAACTTACTAAAAAAATTATACATAATTTTTTTCAAATTGCAAGTAGTTTTTTACATTTTACACAAATTCTTTCCAAACTAAATTTGCAAAATCGATTCCTTTATTGGTTAATTTAATGGTATCACTATCTATTTCTACTAGTTCCTCCCTTACTAATTTTTCTAATTCTGTATGATATAAATAAATAGGATTTGCTATAAATCTTCTTTTAAATTCTTGAATGCTTACTCCTTGTATTTTTCTTAAAGCTAATAGCATATATTCTTTTTGTTTATCTGCCATACTTTGCGTTTCATGATACTGTATATTTTTTTGTGCCTGCATTTTTTCATGATTTTGAACATAGTTTTTAAGTGATGCTATATTAGAATAACGTGCTCCATTTATATAAGAATGTGCACTTGCTCCAAACCCAAAGTATTCTTTTTGATTCCAACAGTCTACATTATGTTTTGCTTGATAACCTTTTTTAGCAAAATTAGAAATTTCATAATGCTCGTAACCATTTTCTTCTAGCATTCTTTTGGTTTCCCAATACATTTTTCTTTCTTGTTCTTCTAGTGGAAGTGTTATTTTTCCTTCTTTTAGCATATTTTCTATCTGCGTATTTTCTTCTATGATTAAAGAATATACCGAAATATGTTCTGGTTCTAATGAAATAATTTCTTCTAAAGAATCTTGCACTTCTAGTAATGTTTGACTTGGAAGCCCTATCATTAAATCTACATTAATATTTTCAAATCCTGCTTCTCTTGCAAAATGGTAAGCATCTACAAATTCATAGTAATTATGGATTCTCCCAATTGCTTGTAGCAAATGATTATGCGTAGATTGTAAACCTATGCTTACTCTGTTTACTCCTGCTTTTTTATATACTTCTAACTTTTCTAAAGTAACTGTACCTGGATTTACTTCTATTGTAATTTCTGCATCTTTTGCCACTTCATATTTTTTAAAAATACTCTCTAGTATTTGTTCTATATAACTGGTGTCTATAAAAGAAGGAGTTCCTCCTCCTATATAAATTGTTTTTACCTTTGGTGTAAAATCTAAATTACTGTTTTTCTCTATTTCAGAAAGTAAACTTTTTATATATCTTAGAACCCAACTTTCTTTTTTTGCTTCAGAATAAAAATCACAGTAATAACATTTTTGCTTGCAAAATGGGATATGTACATAAATACCAATTTCTTTTTGTATCATTGTTTTTCTTCCTTTCTTTTGCTTAATTTTTTCTTCTTTCTTCTACTATTTTTGAAATAGCTTGAAATCTATGATTTACTCCTGATTTTCCAATAGGCACTGGTAATAATTTTCCTAGTTCTACTAAGGATGCCTCTGGATTTTCTAGCCTTAAATTTGCAATCTCTTGCAAAACCTTAGATAATTTTTTAAATTCTCCTAGTTCTTGTAAATAATGGATATCTTCTATTTGCTTAAAAGCTGCATTTACTGTTTTATTTAAATTTGCTGTTTCGCAATTTACTTTTCTGTTTACATTATTTCGTATATCTCGAAGCACTCGTATTTCTTCAAATTTTAATACTGACTTGTTTGCTTGTATTAGTGCTAAAAACTTAGATATTTCGTCTCCATCTTTTGTATATAAAGAATAACTTTTCTTTTTTTCTAAAATTTTTACTAGTACCTGATACTGTTTTAATATTTCAAAAATAATTTGTGCATTTTCTTTGTTTGCTAAAATTATCTCTAAATGGTACATATTTTTAGGATTATTAATAGAGCCTCCTCCTAAAAAACAGCCTCTTACAAATGCTTTTGCTAAGTTTTCATTTTGTTTTAACTTTGTACTTACTTCTTTTGCATCAAACATAATGCCAGCTTTGCTATAGATAATTTCCGGCAATTCTGGCTTTTTTAAAGTAATATAAAAGCTCTTTCCATTTAAATTAATATCATAATTTATATACTGTAAATTACTAATCAGCTTTCCAAATCGATTAATGTTATATTCATTTTCAGTTGAAAACTTTATCTTATTTTTTTGAATGGTAACATGGTTTGTAGCAAAATAGCCTAATAATTCATACTTTACAATTTCTTTATTAGCTAAATTATTTAATTTACTTAGTTCTTCTTTTACTTCTACCGAAAAAGACATTTTTCTTCCTCTTTCTTCTATCTTTTATACCAATTATTTTAAGAGTTTTTTTCTTTCTTTTGAAAAATCATAACTCTATCATTTCCACCAAAATCCTTAATTGGCTCTTTTGTAACTAACCTATAATAACTCTTTTTTTGTTCATATAGCTTCCTTATTTTTTCTTTTTGGTCATATCCTATTTCTAATACTAAATATCCATCTTCTTCTAAATAGCTATAAGCAGTTTCTAATATAATGCGATAAAAGTTCAAACCATCTTTTCCACCATTTAATGCTATATATGGTTCTTGTTTTACTTCATTTGGTAAACTTTCTATGGCGTTTGTTTCTATATAAGGAGGGTTAGATACAATATATTTAAATTTTCCCTCTATTTGTTCAAACATATTAGAATAAATAAGTTCTATCTTTTCTTCGACTTTATTTTGTTTTGCATTTTTTTCAGCAATTTTCAATGCTTCTTTAGAAATATCACTTAAAATAGCTTTTATATTGTTTGCTTTTTTTGCAATAGAAACGCCTATTACTCCACTACCCGTGCATAAATCTAAAACTTGAACTGGCTTTGTTTCTTTTTTTAGTATTTCTAATACCGCTTCTACTAATATTTCTGTATCTGGTTGTGGAATAAGTACATTTTCATCTACATAAAAGTCAAGTCCCATAAACTCTTGGCAATTTGTTATATATTGCAGTGGCTTTCCTTCTATTATTTCTTGCAATTTTTTTTCATACTTTAGCTCTTTTTCTTTGCTTACTTGCTCTAAACTATAGATTAAAAATTGCTGTGTATTTTGGTTTAATAAATATTGTAATAATTTTTTAGCCTTACTGTGTGCCTCTTCTACTTTTGCTTTTTCTAATTTTTCTTTTCCTAAAAAAAGTAATTCTTTTTGGTTCATTTTCCTTTTTCTTTCTTTTAAATATGTTTTATTATATCATTATATTTATGGAAACTCAAGATGATTTTTAGGCATAAAAAAACCCCGCCTTAGCCGTAAGGTGAATGAAATTTTAAGAGCCTGCTTTCACAGGTGGGTGTCTTGTTGAATGCTCCTGGGTTTCTTATAGCATATTTTGCATAAGCCTACACGCCACATTCAAAGGCGGACTCCCCTTTAATCTTTGTTGGTTCTAAAATTCCAGTCTACACGTACTATGCAGGGAAAAAGATATTTATATTTCCTATAATTATATTAACATACTTATTTTTATTTTGCAAATACTTTTGAGATTAAATTTTACGATTTTTGTTTAATACATTCTATTCTTTCAATTTTGTGTTTAAAACTTATAACTATTTACATTTGGTAATTTATTTGTTTTTTCCATTACTTTTCCATAATGTAGAACTTTTACTTTACCATCTATAATATTAAAACTAAATCCCATAAAAGTACCACTTATAGTTCCATCTTTGTTTGGAGCTTGAATTTTACCTATGTCTAGAGAATAAGTTTTCTCTTCTGGATTATTATAATAATAATCTGCATCACCATAAGCAGCTTCTGTAGCACTTTGAGCTGTTATTTTATTATTTTTAATGTATATATTATATTCACTTCTTATAATTCTTCCTAATACATAATTCATTTCTTTTATTTTCCAGTAGCCTTGTATTCCTTCTTTTACTTGTTCAGTAGTAAAATACTTTCCAGCTTCAAAAATTATATTTTCATTTTCTACTTTATAACCTATATTAAGTTCATTATTCACTATTATTTTTTCAGTGTCTAAATCCCACTCATAAACATTAGTTGATACTTTTTGTTGTCCGTTTCCATCAAATTTAACTTTTTCTATTTTTGCTTCTTGTTCTGTAAAAGTAATTTGACATAAAGTAGTATTGTCTCCTCCATTATAATACAAAACTTTACTATCTATTAGCTTAACTACTTCGTCTAAATGTAAAACTTTTCTTGTCAATTTTTTTATTTTTTCTTTTGAATCATTATATTCTTCTATTTCTCTATATAATGCTAAAGCATCTTCAAATTGTTCTTTTTGTTCATATTGGTTTGCTTGATTATATTTATACTCTGGAGAATTTAAATACATTATTACTCCTATACTTCCTGCAACTACTCCAATTAAAATTAAAACCACAATTAATATTATTATCATTTGCTTTTTGCTTTTTTTCTCTTTCATTTTTTATAGTCCCCCTTTTTTCTTTTTTAATTTCATCTCATTACTTTTCTCATTCAAATTATACACGTAATACGCGTATAAGTCAATATCCGTATTACGAATATTTTATAATTTTTATAACATTTTGATTAAGGAGAATATATATGAATTTAAAAATTAGAGATTTAAGAGAAGATAATGATTACAAGCAAAGTGAAATTGCACAGCTTTTAAACTGTACACAGCAAACTTATTCTAGATATGAAACCGGTGAAATTACAATTGATATTCATAGCTTAATTAAATTAGCAAATTTTTATCAAACTTCTATTGACTATTTAGTAGGATTAACAAATGAAATAAAACCTTATCATAGGATTTAACGCTTATTGAAATAAAATTTAAATATTTTCTTTTAAATATTGGATATACTTTTCGATATTTCTAGTAGTATACATAATAGAGATTATAAAAATTATATCAGACATAATTATATAAATAATTCTATGTTCTCTAAATATTAATTGCCTTACTTTAACATTTCTTATATTGAAAATTTCCTTTCCTAAGTATGGAAATTCTTTTAAAGTATCAATATAATTATATAACATAGAAATATACTTGTTTACATTTGAATATGTTTTCAGTGTGCTCTTTCTAAAATCTAATAAATCTTTTCTAGCTTCTTTTGCCCATTTTACTACCATCCCTCAACCTCCTTTTTCATTTGTTCATGAGAAATGATATTTCCTTCTTCTATATCTTGCAATCCTTTTTCAATTTTTAATCTAAGATATAAAGCTTCAATGATATCATCTATACTTACATTGTCAGGCAATTCACTAATAACTTTTAAAGCTAATTCTTTCATCATTTTAATCTCAGCCTCCTTTTATAATTTTATTGTAACACATAAGGAAAATATTTTTCAATATTTTCCTTATATTTAAAGTATTAACTCTCTTTTTAATAAATGATTTTGTACTACTCCTATTCCTATCCATTTTTCTTTTGTTTGAATTTGATAAATACCATCTTCTTTTTCTGTGCTTAGTTTTACTCCATTTAATAATAATGGTATTTTATTGCTGGTAAGTTCAATCATTGGTGCTTTTTCAAAAAATTTTGGAATGGTAATGATATGCTGTTTCAAAAATTCTATCTGCTTTTTCTTTTCTTCTATTTCTTGCAGAGTTACTGCTTGCTCTATTTTAAATTCTCCTACTTGAATACGACTTAGTTCTTTCATATAGCCACAAGTTTGTAATTTTTGTGCTATTGTTTCACATAAGGTTCTAATATAGGTTCCTTTTGAACAATATACACGAAATGAAATTTCTTTGTCTTGCTTATTTATTTTCAATAACTCCATGGAATATATTTGTATTTCTCTTTTTGGTATTTCTACTTCTTGCCCTTTTCTTGCATATTCATATAGCTTTTTTCCCTTTACTTTAATTGCAGAATACATTGGAGGTATTTGTATTTGCTTTCCTACTAATTCTTGCAGTACTTGCTTTACTTTTTTTTCTTCTAACTTTTGTATAGCTACTTCTTCCTTTCGCATTATTTTTCCTTCACAATCTAAAGTATCTGTTTGCTCTCCTAATTTAAGAACTGCCTCATATACTTTATCATGATTTACTAAATATTTAGAAAGTTTTGTTCCTTCTCCTATTAGTAAAGGCAACACTCCTGTAGCCATAGGGTCTAATGTTCCTGTATGCCCTACTTTTAGCTTTGTTATTTTTTTAACTTTTGCTACAATATCATGTGAAGTATATTCTTTTGGCTTATTTACAATTAAAATTCCATTCATTCTTTATTTTCCTTCTATATTAACATTTTTAAAGTCTTGTAATTTTCTATTACACCTGATATACTATAATCATCCTCAAATATAAAACTATTTGAAAAGGAGTAAAACTTTATGTTTGGTAAAATTGTACAATTGATAGGTAATCCGCAAGATAAAAGTCTAAATCGTAGTCTTGATATTGTTTATGGTATTACCCCAAACCAAGCTAACCGGATTCCTCTAAACTTTGGAGAAATCGTTTTAAGCGCTAGGCCTTCTGAAAGTCAGTTTGCCCTCTTTGGTAAAGATTTTATTCTTTCTAAAATTTATACTTACATCTACGGTGGTCATTCTATAACTGATAAGGGAGACGGATTTAAAGAAATTGCTATTTTTAATGGCCTACTTTCCGTTCATGATGTTGAAAAATATCTTTTAGTAGTTATTCCTCATGCTCCTTTTGATTTTTCTACAACAGGAAAGAAAATTGCTGGACGATATCCTTATGAAGGCATTATTGAATTACGTGCTGGCGACGCTATACGTGCTCTTCGTAATGCTTATGGAGAGTTTGATGTTTTTATGGCAGTTCAGGCTGGAAACGAACTATTTCTTCTAAAAAAAGGTCGTTAATTTTACTTCTTTGCTCTATGTATAGAGCTAGTTATTTTTAAGAACTTACTGCTTTTAGCAGTAAGTTCTTAATCTTTTAAAGTAGCCTTGCTACCTCTTTTATTACTTTATCTTTTACTTGTTCAATAGTTCCTGGAATAGTACATCCTGCAGCTCGTGGGTGCCCTCCTCCTCCAAATACCATACAAGCATCAGATACATTTACATAGTCATTAGAACGAAGTGATATTTTGCAACCTTTTTCTGTTTGACGTATAAATACAGATACTTCTACACCTTCTACATCTCTTCCTAATTCTACAATTCCTTCATGATCTCCATTTTCTGCATGTACATTTTGCTCATCTTCTGCTGTAATATAGGTATATGCTATTTTTCCATTTTCTAAAAATTCTATTCTATTATTGGCAATACGATGTAATTCAAAGTTTGCTTTTGTTTTGGTTTGCAAAACTTCACGATATACTTTAGATACATTAACTCCTTTATTTAAAAGCCAGGCTACAAATTCAAAAGTTTCTGCTGTAACACCTGAATATTTAAAGCCACCTGTATCTGTAATAATTCCTGCTAAAATACAAGTTCCAATGTTTTTAGTTATTTCAATACCAAAATATTCTAAAACTACTAATAAAATTTGGCTACAAGCTGGTGCATCTGGATTAACATAGTTATAGTCTCCAAACATTGTATTTGTGCTATGATGGTCAATACATACTTTTGCTTTTGCATTTTCAAAATAGTTTGAAAAACCATTTAACATTTTTATTGTAGCACAATCTAATGAAATTGCTAAATCATAGTGTTCTACATCTGTTTTTGTTTTTATCTCATTAATTCCTGGCAAACAGTTAAACACTTTAGAATGTTCTGGAATGATAATATCTGGATTTTTACCATAGTTTTTTAATGCATGGTACATTGCTAAACTACTTCCCATAGCATCTCCATCTGGATTTTCATGTGTTAAAATTACAATTTTCTCTGCCTGATTAATTTGTTCTAAAATATCATCTAAAGTCATTTATATACCCCTTATCTTTTCTATTTTCACTAATTTTTGTTACTTATTTTTATCATTTAATTCTCTTAGTATTTTATCTATTTTAGCTCCATATTCTAACGAATCATCCAATTCGAAAATTAGCTCTGGCGTAACTCTTAAATTGATATTCTTAGCTATTTGGCTACGAATAAAACCTGAAGATTCTTTTAAACCTTCCATGGTTTTACCTATACTTTTAGAATTTAAAATACTAACATAAATCTTAGCATATTTAAAGTCTGGTGTAATTTTAGCTTTTGTTACACTAATTAAGCCAGTTACCTTTGAATTCTTAAGTTCAAAGGTAAGAATATTGCTTATTTCTTTTTTTAGTTCTTCGTTAACACGATTTAACCTTGCCTCATTTTTTGGCATCTTTTTCTCTTCCTTTCTGTTTTGTCAGTTAGGGGACGTTCTTGCTTTTGCCAAAACTGTCATAAAAGGGACACTCTTTGTTAAAAGTATGTCCCCAAAGTGACAATTCTGTCACTTTTAAGAACGTCCCTAAACTGACACATGCCATTTTTTTACCTCTTAACCTCTTCCATAATGTAAAATTCTAAGGTGTCATCTTCTTTTACATCATTATACCCTTCAATTTGAAGTCCACATTCAAAGCCTTTTGATACTTCTTTTGCATCATCTTTAAAACGTTTTAGAGAAATTAGTTTTCCATCATGAATTACTACATTTTCACGAATGACACGTACTCCTGCATTTCTTTCTATTTTTCCATCTAATACATAAGCTCCTGCAATAGTACCCACTCCAGACACTCTAAAGGTTTGTCTTACTACAGCATTTCCAATTACTTTTTCTTCATAAATTGGGTCTAACATTCCTTTCATTGCTGCTTCTACGTCTTCTATTGCTTGGTATATAACAGAGTATTGCTTAATTTCTACTGCTTCTTTTTCTGCCATATCTTTTGCTGTATTAACTGGTCTTACATTGAATGCAATAATAATACAGTTTCCTGCTTTAGCAAGTTGTACATCTGACTCTGTAACAGCTCCTGCTACTGCATGAATAACTCTTACTCTTACTTCTTCATTAGATAATTTTTCTAGTGATTGTTTTAATGCTTGTGCAGTTCCTTGTACATCTGCTTTTACAATAATGTTTAACTGTTTTAAGTTTTCGCTTTCCATTTTTTCAAATAGATTGCTTAATGTTACTTTACTATTTTCGTTTATTGCTTGCTCTCTTTCTTGGCGTTTTCTTCTTTCTATTAAGTGTTTTGCCATTTTTTCATTTTTAACTTCATAGAAAGTATCTCCTGCTTCTGGCACTTCTGTTAATCCCATGATTTCAACTGGTGTAGATGGTCCCGCTTTTTTTACTTTTTGACCTTTGTCATTTTTCATAGCACGAATTCTACCAATAGATTTACCAACAACAATGGTATCACCTTCGTCTAAAGTACCTCTTTGTACAAGCATTGATGCAATTGGACCTTTTGCTTTATCAAGTCTTGCTTCAATAACCGTTCCTTTTGCTTGTTTATTAGGGTTTGCTTTTAGTTCTTTCATATCTGCTACTAATAATACCATTTCTAGTAAATTATCAATATTTATTTTCTTTTTTGCAGAAATTGGAACATAAATAGTATCTCCACCCCATTCTTCTGGTACTAACTCGTATTCCATTAATTCTTGTTTAATTTTTTCTACATTTGCTCCTGGTAAATCTATTTTATTTACTGCTACAATAATTGGAATCTCAGCTGCTTTTGCATGGTTAATTGCCTCTACTGTTTGTGGCATAACACCATCATCTGCTGCTACTATTAATATTGCTACGTCAGTAATTTGTGCTCCTCTTGCACGCATTGCAGTAAATGCTTCATGTCCTGGTGTATCTAAGAATGTAATTTCTCTATTATTAACATTTACTTTATATGCTCCAATATGTTGGGTAATTCCTCCTGCTTCTCCTTCTATGACATTAGTACTACGAATAGCATCTAAAAGTGATGTTTTTCCATGGTCTACGTGTCCCATTACGACAACTACTGGTGGTCTTGGTTCTAATTCATCAGCTGTATCTTCTGTTTCATCAAATAAAATATCTTCTTCTTTGACTTCTTCTTTTTTTATTGCTGTAATACCAAATTCTTCTGCTACTAAAAAGGCTGTATCAAAATCAATTGTATTATTGATAGTTGCCATAATACCATAATTAAATAGCTTTTTAATAACTTCTCCACTTGTCTTTTTCATCTCAGTTGCTAGGTCCTTTACAGTAATCATAGCTGGTATTGTAATTTCTTTTAGTTCAAAGATTTTTTGTTTATTTCTTTCTTCTTCTCTTTGTGGTTTACGTTTATTTTTCTTTCCTCTTGCAGTTGTTAAATCATAGTAATCAAGCATTCCGCCATCTTGTTCATTAAACATATGAGATAATTTGTCTACTTGTTTTAAATCCTTTAATTTTCCTTCATTAAATTCTTCTTGGAAACGATCTCCTTTTTTTGCTTTTGTTCCTTTTTTTGCTTTGTTGTCTTCATAGCGGTTTGCTTTTTCTTTGTCTATTGCTCTTGTGCTAATGTCTCTTTTATCTTCTTTTTCTACAATATCTGATGCCATAATATCTTTAATGTTGCGATCAATTCCACGATTATCTAGCGGTCTTGCTCCATTTGCATTTCGATTAAATCTTCCTGGTCTTTGATTATTGTTTCCAAATCTGTTTTGATTATTACGATCCCCAAAACGATTTTGGTTATTATATTCTCCCCTTTGGTTTCCAAAACGATTTTGATTATCTGCTCTTCCGCGATTTTCAAATCTATTTTGTCCATCTTGACGATTATGAAACCTATTTTGATTGTTTCTATCTCCAAAACGGTTTTGGTTATTATATTCTCCCCTTTGGTTTCCAAAACGATTTTGATTATCTGCTCTTCCACGGTTTTCAAATCTATTTTGTCCATCTTGACGATTGTTAAATCTATTTTGATTATTACGATTTTCAAAATGATTTTGATTGGTATTTCCACTTTGAGAATCAGATTCGTTCTTACTTTGTTTTACAGTATCAGTCTCTTTATTATCATCTATTGGCTTAACTTCTTTTTTCTGTTCTACTACTTTTTCTACTACTTCTTCCTTTTTTGTTTCTATCACTTCTTTTTCTTCTACTTTTTTAGTCTCTTCTGCTACTGGTTCTTCTTTTTTTACTTCTTCTTTTTTATTATTTTTAATGCCAAATAATTCACTTACTGTCATTGGCTTTGTTGGTTGTTTTCTATATACAATATTAAAATCTTGGTTTTTCTTTCTTTCTACAAAACCAACATCTTTTCTATCTACCTTTTCTTCTTTTTTAGTTTCAACTTCTTCATCTGCTAAAATTACCTCACGCCTAATAATAACAGGAGTAGTAGCTTCTTTTTTATTTCCTTTTTCTTCCTTCTTTTCCTGTTTTCCAAAACTTTTTTTAATTTTTTGTGCTAATTCTTCTTCTACTGAACTTAAATGACTTGTTACTTCTATTCCTAGTTCTTTTGCTTTTGCAATAACCTCTTTGCTTCCTAGTCCTAATTCTTTTGCAATTTCATGTATTTTAAATTTTCCCATCTATTTACGCACCCCCATTTATAATTTTTCCAATTGCTTCCGAAAAGCCCTTTTCTTTGATACCAATTACTGCTTTATTCGGTTTTCCTATAGCTTTGCTTAATTCTTCTATAGATAACATTTCGTAAATTGGTATGGAAAAACTTTTGCATTTTTCTTGAAATAACTTTTTAGTTCTTTCTGATGCATCTACTGCTATTAAAATGAGCTTTGTACTCCTTTTTTCTATTGCCTCTATGCATGCCTCCCTACCTGCCGCTATTTTTCCTGCTTTTGTTGCTAGTCCTATTAAACCACATATTTTTTGATAATTAATCAAATTTACACCCCTTAATTTCCTATTGTACTTTTTAATTCTTCATAAATAGTTTCTTCTATTTTTGTTTCAAAACATCTTTCTAACTTTTTAGAACGAATTGCTTTTTCTAAACATTCTAAATTGTTGCAAACATAAGCACCTCTTCCTGGCAACTTTCCTGTTTTGTCAAGGCTTATTTCTCCATTTGCATTTTTTACAATACGAATTAATTCTTTTTTTGTTTTTTGTGTATTGCAGCCAATGCAAGTACGGCTTGGTAATTTTTTCAAAATGTCCACTCCCTTTTATTTTAAGTGTATTTGCAATTTTTATACATTATTCCTATTTCTTATTCTTCTACTGATTCTTGATTTTGCATTTCTTCACTTTCTTCATTTGCTTTTGTTATCATTTCTCTAAACTGTGATTCACTCTTAATATCTATTTTCCAACTAGTAAGTCTTGCAGACAATCTTGCATTTTGTCCTGATTTTCCAATTGCTAAAGATAATTGATCATCTGGTACAATTACTTGAGCAAATTTATCTTCTTCATGAATATCTACTGCCATAACTTGTGCTGGAAGTAATGCTGCTGAAATAAAGATAGATGGGTCTTCGTTCCATTCAATAACATCTATTTTTTCTCCATGTAATTCATTAATAATATTTTGAATACGAATTCCTTTTTGACCTACACAAGAACCAACTGGATCTATGTTTTCATTTGGTGAGTAAACTGCTACTTTGCTTCTGCTTCCTGGATCTCTTGAAACGCTTTTTATTTCAATAACACCTTCATAAATTTCTGGAATTTCTAACTCAAATAATTTTCTTACAAAATCTGTGCAAGCTCTTGATACTGTAACTTGTGGAGAACCTTTTATTCCCTTTTCTACTTGTAACACATAAGCTCTTATTTTATCGTTTACATGATATTTTTCAGTAGGTATTTGCTCTTTTGCTGGCATAACTGCTTCTAGTTTTCCTAAATCTAATACTACAATATTACTGTCTGCTTTTTGTACAATACCAGTAACAATTTCGCCTTTTCTATCATAGAATTCATCAAATAAAATGTTTCTAGTTTCTTCTCTAATTTTTTGTACAATTACTTGTTTTGCAGTTTGTGCTGCAATTCTACCAAAATTTTTAGGAGCAAGCTCTATTTCTGCTTTATCTCCAATTTCTAATTTTTTGTCTATTTTTTGTGCATCTATTAATAAAATTTCTAAATTTGGATTTTCTACCTGTTCTACAATATCTTTTACTGCATATACATGAACTTCACCTGTTTGTTTATCCATAGTTACTTTTACATTTTCTTCTGAGTCAAAGTTTCTTTTATAAGCTGTTACTAATGCAGTTTCAATAGAATCTAGTATGTATTCTTTTTTAATTCCCTTTTCTTTTTCTAGCTCTTGTAGTGCAAGTATCAACTCTGAGCTGTCAATTGCTGGACCATTTGTCTTTGTTTTCTTCTTCATTTTTTCTTCCTCCTAAGATTTTAATCCCAATTATATTTTAATTTCATGTTAGAAATATCTTTTCTTTGAATAGTTATTTTACTTTCTTCTATTTTTAAAACTATTTTTTCTTCATTAAATTCTTTTAAAATGCCAATTAATTGTTTCTTAGATACATTCTTTTTATGATTTTGTTCATTTAGCATTTCTATAGGTTTATATAAATTTAAAATAATTTCTTGGTTTAGTACCTCTTGCAAATGTTCATCTTTTCGCAATAGTCTTTCTATTCCTGGTGAAGAAACTTCTAAAAAGTAAGCCTCTTTAATATAATTTGCTTCATCTAACAAATCTGATATAGCATTATTTACTTTTTCACAATCATTTAAGCTAATTCCCTCTTTTTGGTCGATAAAAACACGTAAATAATAGTCTTGTGCTTCTTTTTCGTAAATAACATCATATAGCTTATATCCTAAATTTTCAATTGTGCTCTTCAGTAATTCTGCTACTTTTGTTTCAATATTTGCCATATTAACTCCTTAGTTTTCCTTTTTTACGTTAGAAGAGTGGGATTTGTTCCCACTCTTCTAGTATTTTTTTATGCATTATTATTATACCCTTATTTTCCTATAAAAGCAAGCTTTTTTCAAAAAAGTTTGCTTTTATTTTACAATTAATGTTGGCCTAAAGCTATATTTAGCGTTTACAGCATTTGTAGTACTACTAAAACTATAAACTCCAGCTCCACTATTATACATACCACCTCTTAAAAAGAAAATAGAAGCTGTATCTGCAAATTCTGTATTATTACTATACCATGCATTATTTTGCTGTGCTCCATTTGAGGTCTCATACATAGCGTCTCCATATACATTGCTATTTGCCTCGTAGTGGCTTATCTTTGTATTTTCTTGCCCTACTTGGTACACATTTTTATTATAGCTTTGTGCATTAATCAAGCTATTGCCATAATGTTCTGCGCTACTAGTTTCATTTAAGTATGCTGCTACATATTCCCAAGAGCCTCCACTCATGTCATATACACCATATACATTTCCTGTTGTACTTGCTTTAACTCCTAGCTCACTTGTGTAATCATTTTGTGTTCCTACTGCATTTTCTCCTATACTAGCTCCTGTTATAAAACTATCGCTATTATTGATTTCTATTTTTCCTTCTATTCCATAATTGCTTTGAGCTAAATAAACAATTGCTCCCCATTCTGTATTTTTCATTAAATGACTATTTAATGAAATATTATAATTTCCACATACTGCTGTAGCATTCCAAATAGAAATATTTCTCCAACTTGTAATTCCTGGCTTTATTTGTAGTCTTCTGCTAGTTGGTGTTTCTGAAGTATCTTCTCCTGTTGATGCATCTGTAGTGCAATCTTCATGGCTTGCTTCAAATTTAGCTACCCAAATTCCTTCTACCGCACCATTGTAGTCAAAAGCAGGGTGTATGTTCCAATTGTTTTCTCCACTTTCATTATGAAAACTAGTTCTTCCTCTTACACTTTCATTTTTCTTGCCTTTCATAAATTCAATTCTAATTGTTCCTACTCCTAATTCTGAATTTGACTCATTTAGCTCTTTTCCATTTTTATGATAGCCATTAGTAATTTGATAAGCAAATCTTGGAATCCATACAAACATACTGCCTTCTTTTATTACTTTTTTATCTTTCATTTCTTTTAATGAAGCTATACTTGCATCTGCAACACCTTCTACTTTCAAGCCATCTTTTAACATAACATTTGCCCATTTTTTTTCGTTATAATCAAACCATTCTTTATCTGTTTGATCTGTAACAATCCAAGTTGTACCATCCCATTTTACTGGCACCATTGCAGAAGATAATTTTGGTCTATTAGCACCGAGTAGAGTCTTGATAAGCATCTTTAAATTCTTCTCCTACTTTATCTAGCAATGTGTCTACATCTGCATCTTGCTCACTTACTTGATTTTTAGTAGTATTTTGCGCCTCTCTAGATTGCCTTAAAACACCTCCATCTCCTGCTAACATATTTACAGTAACTGCTGATAAAATAAAAATAACAACAATGGTAATTACTAGTGTAACAAGACTAACGCCTTTTTGCTGTTTTACTATTTGTGCTATACTTTTTTTATTCATCTTTCGTTTCTCCTTTTCGCATTTTACTTGTATTTTACCCACTTTTATGTCATAATATCAATATCTTTTATTTAAGAAAGGATTTAATCTATATGGATACACTTTTATTTAAATTAGAATATATGCAAATTATACAAATAATAGAAAAATATTGCAAGACATATCTTGGAAAAAAACTTTGTTTACGTTTAATTCCTAAATTTAATTTTGAGCAGGTAGAAAGCATGCTCCTAGAAACTAAAGAAATTAGTTCTTTACTTTATCAAAAAGGTTTGCCTATTTTTTTTGAAGTAGAAAACTTAGAAAAATATATAAAATTATTAGAAAGTAACCAGGTCTTATCTACAAAAGCTCTACTTGAAATTGCAAAACTTTTAAAAATGGCTGCTAGCTTGCATTCTTATTTTTATAATGATGCTAATTTTGATAAAACACCTTTTTCTCATATTGAGTCATATTTTTCTCTACTTTATAGCAATCCTACTTTAGAGAAAAATATTTCTGATAAAATTTTAGATGAAAACACTATAGCAGATAATGCTTCTGCTAAATTAGCATCTTTAAGAAAAAACAAAAAGAATTTAGAAGCTCAAGTAAAAGAAAAGCTAAATTTTTTTCTTTATTCTAGTAATTATTCTAAATATATAATGGAACCAATTGTAACTATTCGCAATAATCGTTATGTTATTCCTGTAAAAGAAGAATATAAAGATATGATAAAAGGGTTTATTCATGACACTTCTAGTAGTGGTTCTACTTTATATATTGAACCTACTGCCATTTTTGAATTAAACAATCAAATTAATCATATTAAAATAGAAGAAGATTTAGAAATTGAAAATATTTTGCAACTTCTTTCTAGCTCTCTTTTCTCTTATACACAAGAACTGATGCAAAATATAAATTGTATTAGCATTATTGATTTACTCTTTGCAAAAGCTACTTATGGAAAAGATTATGATGCTACTATTCCTCAGTTAACTACTAAAAAAGAAATCCATTTTTTTAGGGCTAAGCATCCTTTGTTAGATAAATTGTTAGCTGTTCCTATTGATATTTCTCTAGGAAAGGATTTTAATTGTTTGTTAATTACAGGACCTAATACTGGTGGTAAAACAGTTGCTTTAAAAACAATTGGTTTACTTCTTTTAATGGCATATAGTGGAATTCCTATTCCTTGCCATGAAAAAAGTAGTATTTTTGTATTTTCTAAAATTTTCGTAGATATTGGAGATGAACAAAGTATTTCAGAATCTTTAAGTACTTTTTCTGCCCATATGAAAAATTTAGTAAATATAACTAATAAAGCTGATAGCTCTTCTTTAGTATTAGTAGATGAACTTGGCTCTGGTACAGACCCTGTAGAAGGTTCTGCTTTAGCAATTAGTATTTTAAGTTATCTAACAAAAATAGGTAGTTTAATATGTTGTACTACTCATTACCCAGAACTAAAAGAATTTGCTTTAGTTACAGAAGGTTTTGAAAATGCAAGTTTTGAATTTGACTTAGAAAATTTAAAGCCTACTTATCATCTTCTTATTGGTATTCCTGGAAAAAGTAATGCTTTTGAAATTAGTAAAAAATTAGGACTTTCTTCTCAAATTTTAAAAGAAGCTTCTTCTTATTTAAAAGAAGATAAAATTGGAATAGAAGAATTACTGAAAAATATTTATGATGATAAATTAACTATTGAAAAGGAAAAAGAAGAAATTCAAAAAAATTTGAATCAAATTACAAATTTAAGGCAGTCTTTAGAGCAAAAAGATATCGATTTAACTACTAAAAAGCAATCCATTATTGATAAAGCAAAACAAGAAGCAAGAGAAATTATTTTAGATGCTAAACAAGAGATAAATGAGTTACTGCAAGCTTTAAATGACAAACATGTAAATATAAAACAAGCAAATCAAAACAGAAATAGATTAAATGAAAAATTAAAAAATTTAGCACCAACTCCCAATATTACTAAAGATACCTCCCTACCTTTAACCCCTTCTGAAATAAAGCAAAATATGCAGGTATGGATTCCTTCTTTGCAGTCTTCTGGTACTGTTTTAAGTTCACATGTTACTAAATCTGGCGAGGTATTGCTTCAAGTGGGATCTGCTAAAATGAATTTAAATTTAAAACAACTTAGTAAAACTACTGCTACTTCTTCTAAATCTGTAGGTGAAGTTCATACTACAATGAACTCTAAAGCTCAATTTGTTTCTTCTGAAATTAATGTAATTGGCTATAATGTAGAAGATGCTATTTACGTAATTGATAAATATATTGATAATTGTGCTATGGCTCACCTATCTCCTATTCGCATCGTACACGGAAAGGGCACACGGAAAACTTCGTACAGGAATTCACACTTATTTAAAAACAAATTCTCATGTAAAGAGCTTTCGTTTAGGCACTTTTGGCGAAGGCGAAATGGGAGTTACAGTAGTAGAGTTGATTTTTTAAAAAATGATTACTATAATATAAAATTGTAATTAATATGATTAGATAATTGTCATATATATTACATAATAAAAAAGAGGTTGATATTATGAAAAAAATAGCAATTATTAATGCTTGTACTGATTTAGGTGTTAATATAGATGGTGCTAAACTTGGTGCTACAATGTTAACACAAGATTTAAAATCTTCTAAAATTTCTAGTTCTTATACTCTTACAGCAAATTCATTAAAAGAGAATTTAAAAGAATTAGAACCTAATAAAAAAGAAATAAATGACTATGTAAAAGAGTTTTCTTCTCTTTTATTACAAATGCATGAATCGCACTTTGAGTCTTCTATGAATAAAGAAGAAAGTAATGGTTATTACCAAAAAATGCATGAATTAGTACTTGCTGTAAAAGCATTAGATACAAAATGCGAAAAAAGAAATTTACCTTCTATTAATCAATTTAATGAAGAACTTTACTGCTTAGTTTCTAATGTTTTAGAAAAAGAAGAATTTCCTTTAACCGTTGGTGGAGATCACATTATCGCTATTGCTTCTAGTTTAGCATCTTTAAAAAAGCATCAAAATTTAGGTATTATTTGGTTTGATGCTCATAGCGATTTTAATACTTACTCTACTTCTGTTACTGGTAACTTGCATGGACTTCCTCTTGCTGTTGCTACACATTATGAAAAAGATATTTTATCTGATTTTCATCATGGTCCTTTTTATAACCCTCAAAATACAGTTGTTGTAGGCGCTAGAGATATTGACCCTTGGGAATGGGGTAACATTTTAGATGCTGGTGTAACTGTGTTTTCTACAAAAGATATTGAAACATATGGTATTCAAAATATTTGTAAAAAAGCCTTTGAAATAGCAAGCAAACGGTACAAATGGTGTACACATTAGTTTTGATTTAGATTTAATTGCTCCCCAATTTGCCCCTGGTGTTTCAGTACCTGCACAAGATGGAATTAATTTAGAACAAACCTATCACTTAGTAGATGAAATTGTAAAATATAAACAATGCATAAAATCTGCTGATTTAGTAGAATATAACCCTGTTTTTGATAAAAATGATATTACAAAAGAACTTGCTAAAACTATTTTAAATAAATGGATTGAAGCTTTCTAGTTGACTTATTACTTTTTCCATTGTATACTATCTTCATCTTAATTTTGAAAGGAGTGTTCTTGTATTATGAGAGCACTAGCTAAGCGGAAATTTATTTTCTCTTTAGCAATATGGTTATTAGTCTTTATCATTATTCTAGTAGGAATTACACTTTCTATTTTGATTAACACTTATCCTATTTTTAGCACTGATTTTAATAGCCTTATTTTCGTTTCAATTATAGCAGTTGTGTGTATGGCTAGTTGGTATTTTCCTAAATTAGCACACAAGCTAAAAAAAGAAGCTGCCACTTTATATCAAGGGGCTAACCTCCTTGATAAATGTTCTTCTTGTGAGGAACTTTCTGATAAAGAATCAGAATTTTTAGAAGAAGCTGAACTTCTTTACGAATGGCTTATCGATAAAAACTAAAAAAAACGGTTCTAATTTTCCAATTTTTTGGAAGGTTAGAACCGTTTTTTATTGTATAGGAAAAATCGACAGATTTTTCCTATACAACAAGGTTAAGTTACCTTGGACTGTGCGGTTTGCAAAGCAAACCTGCTACAATCGGCGAAGCCACTTTTCTTATTTTAATTGCCTCTTGGAATAAAAGCTGCTATTCTTCCTGCAAAATCTCCAAAGTTTTGTGATTGTAAAATAACTTTTCCTGGACCTACTAGCCTTGTTAAAAATAAGCCTTCTCCTCCTAAGAAAATATTTCCTAGTCCTTTAACAGTTTCTATTTCATAAGATACTGTTGACTCAAATGCTGCTACATTTCCTGTATCTACTTTTAGAATTTCTCCTGGTGCTAATACTTTTTCAATTGGGTCTCCATCAATTTCTAAAAATAACATACCATTTCCTTGTGCTTTTTGAAGAATAAATCCTTCCCCACCAAAAAGACCTGCTGAAAATCTTTTGGTAAAAGCTACGCTTAAATTAACTCCTGGCTCAGCACATAAAAAAGCTCCTTTTTGAATCATCATTCCATTTGGATTTGCTGTCATGTCAACAGCTACTACATCTCCTGGTACTGTGGTAGCAAAGGCTACTGTTGCATTATCTCTTTCGGCTGTATAAGTAGACATGAAAATAGATTCTCCTGTAAACATTCTGCCTAAACTTTTCATAACTCCGCCTCTAGCATTAGTACTCATAGAAATTCCATCTGTTTGCCATGTCATACCCCCTCTTTGAGTATACATGCTTTCTCCTCTATTTAATGTAACTGCTACTGTTGGAACTGTTTTACCTTCAATTTGATATTTCATTTTTTCTTCTCTCCTTTTTTTACTATATTCTTTACTATATTTCCTTATTCTTTTTTTATTAAGTTATTGACCTGTCCCTTTTCACCTCAAACGAAGCTAAAGGGACTGCCCCCCTTTAAGCTTTTCTAAGCTCTGCCCCTAGTACTTTTTCTAATTCTGCTAAAATTTCTGTCATAACATTATTTACTTCTTCATCTTTTAAAGTTCTATCTGGCAACCTAAATTTCAAGCTATAGGCAACACTTTTCTTATTTTCTCCTAGCTTTTCACTTCTATATACATCAAATAGTTTTGCTTCTTCTAGCAGTTTTTTAGCTTTCTTTTGAATTATCTTTTCAATTTCTCCAACTTCTACTTCTTCATTTAATACCATTGCAATATCTCTTTCTACTGCTGGGAATTTTGTAATTGGTATATAACTTTGATTTTTTCTACCATACTTACTTATTTTGTCTAAATTGATTTCGGCAAGTAGTACTCTTTGCGTTATTGCATAATTTTTAGTAAGTAGTGGATTTGCCTCTCCTAAACTTGCAATAATATCATTTCCTACATGAAAATTTGCACATCTTCCTGGATGATACATTTTATTATTTACTTCTTTTCTAATATCTAATCTTGCAATTCCTGCTATTTGTAAAACATTTTCTACTAAACCTTTTAAAGTATAGAAATCTTCTTTTTCTCCATACATACCAATTGTTAAAATATTAGCTTCTTCTGGTAGTTCTCCTTTTTCTATTGCGCCATTTTTATTTTGGTACACTCTAGAAATATCAAATAATTTTACTTCTTTATTCTTATAATTATTGTTATTAGCAAGCATCTGCATCATAGTTGGTACAGAAGTTGTTTTCATAATAGCATAGTCTTCACTTAATGGATTTTGAATTTTAACTGCTTGTGTAAGATAACTATTATCTCCTATAATGTTACATTTTTCTAAATCTTTTTGGCTTATAAAACCAAAAGTACAAATTTCAGATAATCCACTATTTACTAAAAAATTAGCTATTTCATCTGTTATTTTTTGTTCTTTATTTTTACCACCTAAAGTAGTTTCACTATTTATTAAAGTAGTTTCTAATTTATCATATCCTTCAAATCTTAAAACCTCTTCTGCTATATCTGCTAGCCCTTCTACATCTTGCCTAAAATACGGTGGAATTACAATATCTTCCTCTATTTTCATATCTAATTTTTCAAGTGTTGTTATCATTTCTTCTTTTGATAAGTTAGTTCCTAACAAAAGATTAATTCTATCTACATTTAGTGGAATTTTATTTTCTTTTTGTTTACTTGGATAAACATCTACTTTTCCTTCTACAGCTTCTCCTGCACCTAATTGCTCTACAAGTTCTACTGCTCTATTTACTGCTCTTATTGCATTTTCTGCAGATAGCCCTTTTTCATAGCGACTTGACGCTTCTGTTCTTAATCCTACTGCTTTTGCTGTTTTTCTAACACTTCCTCCGTAAAATACAGCAGATTCAAATACAACAGTAGTTGTATCTTTTTCTATTTCAGAGTTTTGACCTCCCATAACTCCTGCAATTGCTACTGGCTTTTTGCTATCTGCAATTACTAACATATTTTCATTTAATATTCTTTCTTGATTATCTAAAGTAATAATTTTTTCATCTTTTTGTGCTCTTCTTACTGTAATATGTTTACCTTCAATAGAATTGATGTCAAAAGCATGCATTGGTTGCCCCATCTCTAGCATAACATAATTTGTAATATCTACAATATTATTAATTGCCCTTATTCCACAGCTATTTAATCTTTTTACCATCCATTCTGGCGAAGGAGCAACTTTTACATTTTTTACAACTCTTGCAATATATCTATAACATAAATCAGGTGCTGTAATTTGAACAGTAAGCCCTTCTATATTTTCTTTATCTTGTACTTTCATTTCGTCTATATTTTTACGTGGATTTTTAAATGGTACATTTAAAGAAACAGCTGTCTCTCTACCTAATCCTTCTATAGATAAACAATCTGGTCTGTTTGGTGTAATTTCAAAATCAAGTATTGTTTCTTTTAATCCTAAAACTTCTGTAATATCTTTTCCTAATTCTTTTTCTAACTCTGGCTTTAAAATCATAATGCCATCTTCAATTTGATCTGGATAACTATTAATATCAAGTCCAAGTTCTCCTACACTACACATCATACCACAAGATTCTATACCTCTTAATTTACCAGTTTTAATTTCTATACCTCCTGGCAATTTAGCACCATCTTTTGCAATTGGCACAATATTATTCTCATGAATGTTATTAGCTCCTGTTACAATTTGCAAAATTTCTCCATTTCCAACATCTACTTTTGTTACTACTAAATGGTCTGAATCTAAATGTGGCTTAATTTCTAATATCTTTCCCACTACCACATTTTGAATATCTCCACCTAAATTCTCTATTGTTTCTACTTTAGAACCAGTCATTGTAAGAATATCTCCTAGCTGTTTTGGCTCTACATTGATATCTGCATATTCACTTAACCATTCTATACTTGCTTTCATCTATTTTTCTCCTCCTCATTTTATTTGTCAGTTTAGGGACGTTCTTGTTTTTGCCAAAACTGTCATGTTAGGGACACTCTTAGCTTAAAAGGTGTGTCCCCAAAGTGACAATCTTGTCACTTTTAAGAACGTCCCTAAACTGACATGAAATTAAAACTGTTTTAAAAATCTTATATCATTTTCATATAGTAAACGCATATCATCTATACCAAATTTAGCCATTGCAATTCTTTCTACTCCAAATCCAAAGGCAAACCCTGTGTACTCTTCTGGATTTATTCCGCAATTACGAAGTACATTTGGATGTACCATTCCACAGCCTAATAATTCTATCCAGCCTTCTCCTTTACATACCCTGCAGCCTTTTCCTCCACATACAAAACATGACACATCTGCTTCTGCACTTGGTTCTGTAAACGGAAAATGATGTGGTCTAAACCTTATCCTAGTTTTTTCTCCTAAACATTTTTTAGCAAACATGGCAAGTGTTCCTTTTAAGTCTGCCATAGATATATGTTTGTCTATTACTAATCCTTCTATTTGGTGGAACACTGGCGAATGTGTTGCATCTACACTATCTGAACGATATACTGCTCCTGGGCAAATAATTTTAATTGGTGGCTTAGTAGTTTCCATTACTCTTGCTTGTACTGGTGATGTTTGTGAACGAAGTACAATATCATCTGTAATATAAAAAGTATCTTGCATATCTCTTGCTGGGTGATCTGGTGGTGTATTTAATTTATCAAAATTATAAGTTGCAAGTTCTACTTCTGGACCATCTGCAATTTCATATCCCATTCCTATAAATATTTCTTTTACGTCATTTACAATTTGTGTAATTGGATGTATACTTCCTAAACTTACTTTTTTGCTTGGCATTGTTATGTCTATATTTTCTGTTTTTAACTTCTTTTCTATTTCTAAATTTGCAAAATGTTTTTCTCCTGCTTCAATTAGCATTTCTAATTCGTCTCTTATTTGATTTACTAAGCTTCCTACAACAGGTCTTTCTTCTGGTGATAATCCACCCATTCCTCTTAAAACTGCTGTTAGTTCCCCTTTTTTTCCTAAATATTTTACTCTTACTTCATCTAGCTGTTTTGCATCTTGTGCATTTTTAATTTCTTCTTTTGCCTTCTTTCTAATCTCTTCTAATTGGTCTTGCATACTTGTTTCTCCCTTCTTTTCCTTTTAGTACCTATTCATATTATTTTAATATATACACTAAATATAAGCAAAAACGAGCTGTTTTATCCTTGTTAGGACGAAATAGCTCGTGGTACCACCTAAGTTCATTAATTTATTTTAAATAAAAAATTAACCTTATTTTAGCTGTAACGTAGCAAACGCCTTTTTCTACTTAAGTTTTATACAAACCTTTCAAAAAAGGACCTCTAAAGTGAAATTTCGAATAAAAAGATAAATTATAAACTCTCAGCTTTTGTTTATTTCTCTGTATCATACTTTTTATCTACTTTGCTTTTTCTATGGCTTTTTTATTTTTTATGCTTTTTATTTTAACATGTTTTCTTTTCTAAATCAATACTTCTTTTCTATTATTTTACAGTTTTTACTTAAAAAACTTTTCTATTCTATATTTTTATTATATTCTATGTATTTTTCTTCTAATAGTCTAAAATTGCAGCATCTTTTCTTTATATTTTCTGGTAATCTTCTACTAATATATAGTTGATATAATTTAGATGATTTATTTCTTACTTGATGATAATTCGCATTTAGCCACTGCAATTGTTCTTTTAATAATTTTTGATATTTCAATTCTGCTAAACTTAGATTTCTTTCATCTAAGTTTAGTAATGTATAATGATTTTGATCTACTGGTAACATATTATTAAAGTTAACTGCTCCTAACTCTCCATTTTTTATTTTGAAAAAATCAATGGTATTTTTCATAGTTTTATGCTTTGGTTTTGGACTAGACAATGGTGCAAAATATTCATAATCATTTATTCTAAACAGTACGCCTATAAATGGTCTTAGTTCTTTTTCGTTTTTATTATATGGCACCTTACTATCAAATTTTCTTAAGTAATCACAATAACGTGAATTAATTCTAACAATTTTTAAATTTATAACCATTTTAACTCCTTTTCTTAGCATTTTAACAGCAAAAGGATTAGAGTTTTACCTCTAATCCCCCTTTTTCAATTTCCAATTTATGGTTGGATTCACCGCTTTTTTAAGTTCCAATTTATGGCTGGATTCACCGCTTTTTTAAGTTCCAATTTATGGCTGGATTCACCACTTTTTTGCTATTTACTAGCAATATTATGATATGCAATTTTTATTATTTTATTGCTTTTCTATATTAGAATAACATATTTATAAGTAATAATCAACATTTTTTGCATAACTTTTAGCACTTTTCTCATTTTTAAGTCATTTTTTCTTTCAAATTTCTTCTTTTTAGCCTTTTTTTCTCTCATAGCTGCCTGCTTTTAGCTTATGAGTCCTTTTTGTTCGTTTTGAACTTACACTTTTTATAGTCCAGCTCCACACACCGCCACGCCACGCGCATAGAAGCTGTGGTTGTTAGCGCCGTTGTAGCCACCGAAAGAGAAAATACCGCCAATACCACGATAGAATCCGCCTACTTCTGTTAGACTCGTCGCCACTGCTGACCCAACTACTGTAAGACGCCTTGTGCCATCCACGGCATCCTGGTTGCTCTGTGGTCGCTGTTCCTAACGCATCTCCTGTTTTTGGTCCTCCATTTGCTTTTGTTGCATTTGCGTCTGATCCATAACTATCGTAATATCTTGCATTTTTCCCACTAAACACTGGAGCTCCAGTATATCCTCCCGCTGTCCACTCATAATGTGCTCCATCTAATATTACTCCTGTTTCATTTCCAGTTGTACTGGTTATGGCATTTTCATTACTTGGGTTTCCATACCCTGACGCAAATAATATTGCCATTGCTCCATACTCTGTTGTTTTCATTAAATGCACATCTATATTATTACTTGTACTTTCTCCTGTATTTGTTCCTAACAAAGTAGTATTATTAATTGTCTCTCCGTAGCCCCATTGCTCCTCCGTTCCACTTCCATATTTCTAAACGCTGGCAACCAATTTACCATCGTATCTGCTTTTTTATAGTGCGTTGATGTATTTGCTTGTAAGATGTTATTTACT
>JAAWMH010000041.1 GCA_022798335.1 Clostridia bacterium | reverse complement strand
TACATTTTATTTTCTAATTCTTTATTCTAATTATCTGAAAGTTACCTTTCAAAAATGGATTTAAATACTCCTTTGTCAATAAATGTAGCAAATATATTTTTCAAAACAATTAATAAAATCGGACCTATAATCATCCCTAACACACCTATAAATTTAAATCCTGTATACATAGCAATCAATGTAAAGATTGGATGAATTCCAATGTGTCCGGCTGACTATCTTAGGTTCTATCATTTGTCTTACAATAGACATAATTGCCCATAATACTAAAATAGCAACAGCTAACGTAAAGTCACCAGTACAGGCACTCAAAATTGCCCAAGGTATCATAAAAGTTCCTGATCCAAAAATAGGCAATAAATCAACAAATCCTATAATTAGTGCCATTAGCAATGGGTATTCCACATTTAATCCCATAAAGTGGAAAATATATAATCCTATTAAGGTAATAATAAAAGAAATGAATACTAATGTTACTTCTGCTTTTAAATATCCTCCTAAAGATTTTACTAAATCTTTTAAGTGGATTCCTATTTTTTTAACCCATGTTCTTGGCAAATGGTGTTCTAATTGGTCTATCATATATACTTTATCTACACAAATAAAATATAAGGAAAGTAATGTAACTACTGTATAAATTCCTATTGTTGGAATAGAAGTTAAAAATCCAATAGCTCCTGTTAGCGCATCAGTTGCCCATCTAGAAAAAGTACCTAAAAAATCTATAGCTGAATTTTGAATGGTGTTCATAATATTTTCTGGTATTTGCCATCTACTAAAATCTACTTTAGAAAGTAGTTCTTGCACTATTTTGTATGCTTGGTCAATATATTCATTTAGTCCTGATAATAAATTAGATGCTTCTGTAACTAATGTAATTCCTGCCCAAGTTACTAATCCTACGATTAAAACAATTGCAATAATAAATACAATAATAGAGCTTGTTTTTCGTTTTAATTTTGTTTTTTTCATAATAAAACGAATACAAGGTTCTAAGATGAAAGATAAAATAAATGCAATTAAAAATGGCATATAAAAAATAGCCAGTTTAAATCCTAAAAATACTCCTATAATAGATGCTAATAAAATGCATATATTTTTTAGTACCTTTCCCCAGTAATTCATATCAATTACCATATGTAACACTCTCTTTCTTTACAATATAGTTAATTATATCATGTTTCCTATGTATGTCAATTCTTCCTGCTTTTAATTTTTTAAGCAGGAAGAATTGTTCTCATAAGATTATTCCGCATTTTTGTCCTTACATTCACAAATATGATTTAAAGTTTCGTCTACTCCTTTGTCATCTACTTGGCGATTTGCTGCTAAATCTCCTAAAGTAATAATACCAACAATTTTGTTATTATCTATTACTGGTATTCTTTTCACTTGATTTTGTGACATTAAATTTTCTGCTTCAGTAACCTCTGCTTCTGGTGTACAACAGCATACTTCACAAGTCATTATTTCACTAACTGGTGTATTATTTACGTCTTTATCACAAGCAATTGCTCTTAAAATAATATCACGGTCTGTAACTAAACCTACTACATTTTGTGAATTATCGCATACAGGAATACAACCTACATGTTTATTACACATAATAGTAGCACAATCTTTAATTGTTTTTTCTGGAGTAACACAAGCTACTTCATTACACATACAATCTTTTACCTTCATAATCTTACCTGCCTTTCTTCTATCAAATATAAGTATTTGACATTATTATTTTAAACAAAAAAACACAAAGATATACAGGTGATTTTTGTATATCTTTGCAATTTTTTTAATTTATTTTTAAAATTTTAAATAATCTTCATAATCTCTTGGCATTATTGGGTTTGGTCCTCCCATAGGTGGTCTTGGTCCTGGGTATGGCGGTCTTGGTGATGGCATTCCTGGATATGGTGGTCTTGGAGGTCTTACAGGGGGTCTATTATTTCCACCTATTAATTGTTTTAAAATTAAAATTTTAATTAAATCTCTTAAGCTAGAATTTTGCGGTCTTCTTATTCTATCTTCTCCTCTTGATAAACTACTTTCTACAGTTTCTTTTACACGATTAGCAACATTTGTATTCCTCAACTCTTCTGTTCTTTTAGTTGACCTTTCTCCCCTATTTTCTACTTTTCCTACATTAGAGTTACTATTTTGTCTAACTTCTTTTGGTGTTTCTATACGTACATTTACTACATTTTGTGTATCTTCTATTGCTGTATATATTTCTTCTGTCATTTTTTCTACTAATTCCCTTGTAATTGGCTCTACATTTGTTTCACATACTTTGCAAATCATAGGATTAATCAAACGATATATTTCTGGATATAGCTCATTTGCTTCTTCTTCTGAAAAATGATTTACATATTCATTTCTATAATATGTATCATTATAATTTTCATAGATATTAGGATTTTGAGGAGCATATCCTAATACACTTCTCATATATTCTTCATAGTTTTGATACTCCATTAAAAATACCTCCCTTAAACTACTAATATTATATGCTATCTTTAACTTGATGGTGAATCTTTTTCTCTAAAATACATACAAAAATCCCCAGCAAAAAATGCTGAGGATTTTTGTTGTTGGTATCTATTTATTTAAATGCTTACCGTATTTTTCAATTTTATATAAATTTGATAAGTTCTGTAAACACCAACTTCTGGAAGCGATCTTTCCAATCCCGGTAGCAGTCTGGCTCTATAGGAAATTCTCCTTGCCCATTAAGCGCTTCATAGAAAGCTCTCACTTCTCTGATGTTCTCTTCATTGTATACTACTTCCCTTAACTCTTCTGGATTTTCAGTATATATAGAAGAAAAATCAGGCGGATATACACTAACTTGATACAGCAAAGCAGGCTTTCCATCTTTGCCTAAGTATCGATCATCATGGCCTATGCAAAAAGCAATCAGGCTGCTTCCTGGAAGTAACAGTACTTCTCTTTCTTCTGGCTTCATATAGTCTTTACCAAGCTTTTCCATGTCAAAGGCAACTGCTCCTTCATGAAATTGATACTTGCAAATTGCCAGATTATTTTTGTTGCCATAACCAAGCTGCATAATTTCATCTACGGAAAGCTTAGTAGTAGAAGTAAGAGGTCCTACAATGCTTTCGCCTTCTGAAACCTCCGTCTGTCTGCATGCTCTTACCGTTTCATAACCAGCAGTATCATCTGCTCCGCTGGCAAAGCAGTACAAATGCATAAACAGAGTAATCATCTTTTCTACGCCCAAAGGAGTAAAAAGTTCAGGAACCTGCTTTTTCCCTTCCTGGAAACGGTCCATTTCTGCCGTTTCTCCGCCCAGAATAGTATTTAAAGTAATATATGCTTTTTTGGCATTTACCACTTCATCGGGAAAATCTTTTTTAGTAAAATACTGTCCATCAGGAGCACCCATATAATACTTAGCAGCCGAAATAATTTGCTGCGAGATTACCTGGCTCGCCGCCCGAAGTCCCTCTTCTCCTGCTTTTGTCTGTAAAACTTTCAGCAAATGTTCCTTCCCGAATTTACTCATTTTGTTTCCCTCCAGTTAAATTTTTGTGTTATTGCTAGTCAATTGACTTTAAACGGTTGCCTTTGTCTTAAGCCTAAACCTCCTTGTGCTGTTGCAAGACAATTGTAAAATTGCAATCTCTATCTACAAATGACACACGTATTATATCATGATATTATGTAGATTACAACATTTTTAAATCTATTCTAAGTATCTTTATTTTTACTACTTTATACAAAATAGTAAATTTATATTTTCTTTACTAATTCTTTAAACTGGTTTCCTCTATCTTCAAAGTTTTTAAACATGTCAAAACTTGCACTAGCAGGAGAAAATAGAACAATTTCATCTTTTTTTGCTATTTCATAAGCTTTATCTACAGTTTCTTTTAAAGAAGAACAATGATAAATTGGTATTTGTTTTCCTTGTTTCTTTAATTCTAGTTTCACAGCTTCTTCTATTTTAGGAGCAGTTGCTCCCATTAAAATTAAAGAACTTACATGGTCTACAATTGGTTTTGCAATTGGTGTATAATCTAAGTGTTTATCATATCCACCTGCTATTAAAACAATTTTTTCATCAAAAGCATTTAATCCTGCAATTGTTCTTGTAGGAGAAGTTCCAATTGAATCATTATACCATTTTGTATTATTTATTTCTCTTATAAACTCTAGTCTATGTTCTACTCCTTGAAATTTTTTGATAGCTTGTATTTGAATTTCTGGTTCTACAAGACTTGCTGTGGCAGCTATTGCTGTGCAAATATTTTCGTAATTGTGCTTTCCTCTTAATAAAATATCTTTTACATTTAAAATATGTCTTCTTATATTATCTGTGCAACTTTTTATGATGTTATTATCACAAATAATACCATTTTCTAGCTTTTGCGTTTTACTAAAATAAATTACTTTTCCTTTTGCCTTTTTCTTCATCGTTTTTGTAATTTCGTTATCAAAATTTAATACTAAAATATCATCTTCATTTTGATACTTAAAAATATTCTTTTTTGCCTCTATATATTCTTCATAAGATTTATGAATATCTAAATGATTTGGCGAAATATTTGTAATTACACTAATATGTGGGCTAATTTGCATATCTATTAATTGAAAGCTACTAAGCTCTAGTACTACCATGTCTTCTTTTTTCATTTGTGCTACCTTTGTAAATAATGGTATACCTACATTTCCACCCAAATAGCAACGATATCCTTTTTCTTTTAAAATTTGGTAAATTAGATTTGTTGTTGTTGTTTTTCCATCACTACCAGTAATACCAATTATTGTTCCAGGGCACGTTTGCATTAACATTTCAATTTCAGAAGTAAGAATAGCTCCTTTTTCTACCTCTGCTACAATTTCTGGTGTATCTGGTCTACAGCTTGGAGAACGAAATATCATACTAAATCCTTGTAAATTCATCAGCGAATCTTCTCCAGCATATACGATAAAATGGTAGTTTTGTATTTTATTCATAGCTTCTTTATCTAGTGCTTCTTTTGGTCTCTTATCAAAAATGCTTACTTCTGCTCCAAGTTTGTAAAAATAGTCTAGCAAAGGAATATTGCTAATTCCAAGTCCTATTATTGCTACTTTTTTTCCTTTTAAATAGTTTTCAAACTCTTGCAACTTTCTATTTTCAAGCTCCATAATTCTACCCTCCTACTACATTTTTATATATTCTAGAACTTTTTTAGCAGATGCTTCTACTGTTTTACACTCTGTTACATCTATTAATATTGTTTTATCATATTTTTGATAAAATCCTGACTTTTCTTGTAGTTCGTCTCTTTTTATGATATTTTCTTTTACTTCTTTTTCTGCTATCTTTCCTTCATATTGTATGTATTTTCTTTTAACACGTTCTTCTAAAGATGCTGTAATTAAAAAGTGATAATCTAAATTAGGATAAATTTTCATTAAATCTCTTCCTGAAACAATTACTGTATAATTTTGTTTAAATTTTTCAATAATACTTCTTCCAAATAAATAAAAATTTTGATTATCTGCTACACTACTTATTTCTGATACCGCAAGTGATGACTTTGCAGATTGTAGGTCTTCTTCTTGTATTTTTTTGCCATCTATATAAATAACAGTATCTCTATTTTCTATTGCAATATTAATTTTTAGCTCTTCCATAATTTTTTTGATATCTACTTGTTTCATATTTTGCTTTAGCTCTTCTAAATTTGCTCCAGAGTGCATTAAGGCAAAAACAATTCCTCTATATAAATTGCCTCCTTGTAATAAAATACTATTTGGTATATTATTTAATAGCTCTCTACATATAGCTGTTTTTCCTGCTCCTACTAGTCCTTCTATTCCAATTACTTGATTTTCCATTTATTTTCTCCTTGTTTATTTTTTTATACTATATCATATTTTATAAAATACTACTAGAGGCAAATTTCTGCTTAGCTAAAAAACCTTTGCTTAAAAATTGCAAAGGTTTTTTCATAGCTTATTTAATTCCTAAATATTTGTACCAATAACCATCTCCTCCATCACCATCTTTATAATCATTTCTATTCTTACCTTCTACTAATCCAATTTTTGATGTTCCTTGAACATTTTCACGTGAAGAAATTTCCACTGTACATGTTTGTCTATAACAAAAATGGTGACTAGGATAACTTGTCTGATAACCAGCAGGCCCACACCAATAATAAGCTGTCGATCCATCACCAATAATTTCGTATCCATGATATAAAGTTCCCCATGAACCTTCCATCAATTTATGTCTTCCACCTTCTGAAATAATCTTCCCTGTATTTTTATCAACTTTTATTGACGCATATACTAATCGGTTAACAATATTTGGATTACTAATTTTTTGTTCTTCACTATATTTTATTGTATAATTAACTTTTTCTGTAATATCCCATTTTTCCCATGTATACATTTTTGTCTTTGCTGTTATATCTTTTTTAGTTGTATTTTTTAATATATCACTTACTACTACATAGCAATTATTATTTCCTGTATTTACTTGTGTTACTTTATAATTTACTTTTTTTTCACTTGTTTCTATAGTTTCTTTTAATTCATTTTCCACATAAAATTCATATTTTGCTATGCTAGAATGTTCATCATTTGCTGTCGCAGTTAATGTAAATGAATTTTGTGATACTGGTGTTGAAGTTAATGTTACAGTTGGTCCTTTGTTATCAAAATAAAATCCTTCACTTCTGCATATATTCGTTTTTCCACTTTGAGTTTCTAATAATGTCCACAAATAATAAATTCCAGTAAAATCTCTTCCTGTAATCACCTCGTTATTATTACACGTATTTGTAAAAGTTTCTGGCGCTGGTTCTACTGTTGTTTGCAGCCACTGATATTTTAAACTTGTTACTTTATCTGCTTCATCTTGTACACTTACTTTCACTTGA
>JAAWMH010000026.1 GCA_022798335.1 Clostridia bacterium | reverse complement strand
TAAGTATTATTATAATAATTTCTATTGGAATAAAAAATGCTATACTATATTTTATAATTTTATTTGAAATAAATATAAAGTTTAAAATATTTGCGATAATTGTTAAAATAAAAATAATTGCTATTATAAAATATTCTTTTTTTATTTTCTTTTTTTCTTCTAAAGTTTTATTTTCGTTTTGTTCTTGTAAATTATTTTTTTCATAGTCACTTTTTTGCTCTTCTATTTCTTCTATTTTTTTCTGATTTTCATTTTTTATTTTATTTTTTATTTGTATTTTTTCAAATTCTATTCGTTTTTCGCTAGTTAACATATTCATTTTGCTTATGGCATTATTTTTATCTTTTTCTTTTTGTAACTTTTCTTCTATGGTTACTTTTTGTATTTGCAAATCGTGTTTATTTTTCAAATAGTTGTTCGTTTCCTTTAAGACAAGGTCTACCTCTTTTTTTCTATTTTGTACTAAATTGATAGGTCTATCTTGTGTTCTACTACTTCCTACCTCTTCTAGTTGTTTTTTATTTAGTCTCTCTATTACTCTTTGAAAAGACAGTCCGCTATCTCCTGTTCCCCCAAGGTTCGATATTCTTTGTAGCAATGTGTTTTGTGATTGTTTATCTAATACTACTTCTTGTTGTGCTGTCATAATAGTAGTAATATAGGTCTGCTCTGCTAAACCTGTTTGTTCATAGAAAAATTGGTTGCCATCCTTTTTGTCAATTTCAAATGTGTTTGATATGTCTTCTAATTTTTCGTTAAATACCTTGGGATTTTTCTTATTAAAGTCTCGATAGACTTCATAGGTTTTATGGTCTTCTAATTCATATTCTATTTTTCCTGAAAAGTTTTCTCCATTCCATGGAAGGTATTTTTCATAGTCTGAAATTTCTTTTCCATTTTTATTTTTAGAAATTCCATAAAAAATGTTTTTTATAAAATTTAATAGCGTTGATTTTCCACTTTCGTTTTTTCCATAGATAATATTAATATTATCTTTTAAGTTTATTTCTTTTTCTTTTAATGTTCCATATGAATTTATTTTTATATTTTTTATTTTCAAATGTATTTCTCCTTTTATTTATCTAAAACTGATAGTCCTATTTCTAATATTTTTTCTAATTGTTCTTCTGTATAATTTTCATTTTGCATTTGCTCTATTATTTGTTTTACAAAAATTCCTTTTAAAGTATATTCGTTTTGCATTTCTTCTAAAGAGTAATTTATTTTTGTTTTATTTTTTATTTTTAAAATATTAGGATTTTCTATTAATTTACTTAAGTTTAAAATGTCTATTTCAAAGTTTCTTTTTCCTATTAAAATAATTTTATAAAAACAGTTTTCTTTTAAAGAAATGTTATTTATTATTTGTATTAGTTGCTCATTATCGTTTATATTTGTTACATCTAGTTCTAGTTCTTTAAATTCTTTATTGTCTACTGGTATAAAGTTTAGTTTTAAATTGCCCTTTTCTAAATTGCCTTCTATAAATCCGTGCTTGCCTAGCTCGTCAAACCCCATTGCTATGGTAGAACCTGGATATACTATTTCTTCTTGTATTTCTTGTTTATGAATATGCCCTAATGCAATATAATCAAATTCTAATTCTTTTAATTTGCTTTTAGATATTGGGTTATAGGATATGTTTGTTTTACCGCTTGCATTTAAGTCTGCATGTGTAATTAAGATATTTATTTTATCTTTATTTTCTATTTTTATATTTTCTATTTCTAATGTGCTACAATAAAAGTCGCTAAATCCATATCCATAGATAGTTGCTTCTTTTGTTTCTACTTTTTCTATTTTAGAAGTAAATATTTTTACGTTTTCATTCCAGCTAAAGTCATAATACATTGATCCTTTTACATATGGATCATGGTTTCCTGGTGATATATATATATTAGTTTCTGGTATTGTTTTAAATTGCTCATTGATATATTCTATTGTGCTTTTTCTGATAGTATTATGTTCGTAAAAGTCTCCTGCTATAAATAAGTATGGTATTTTATTTTCTTTTACATGTTTTATTATTTTTTCAAATACTTTTCTTTGATCTAGTCTTCTTATTTTTCCAAAGTCTCCTTTGGTATTTAATGTAGTAAATGGGGTATCAAAGTGCATATCTGCTATGTGTACAAATTTCATATTTTTCTCCTACTTTTTATTTTCCTTTTTTTGTATTTTATCGTATTTTATTTAGTTCGTCAAGGGTTTTTAAAACGTTTGTTTCTATTTTTGATGTATAAAAAAACATACTAGAGTTTCTTTTCTAGTATGTTTTTTTCTTAATTATTATTTTCATCTATTGGTCCAAATAGTTCATCAAATTTTGCTTCTAGTTCTTTTTGAACGTCGATAGAAAAGATTTCATCTGGTTGTTCTTCTTGTGGTAATACTGGTGCATCTAGTTCTCCTATATCTATATCTACTTTCATAGAGTCTTTTATTTCTTGTTTTGGCATTTCTTTGTTTTCTTCTACAATATCATCTTCAAATAAGTCGTCTAACGATTCTACTTTTAAATCTGGTTTTGTCTTTCCTTCGCTTTCTTCTACATAAGGGTTATATGGATTATATTTTCTCCATTTTCCTCTCTCTCCTATATTAAAGTCTAGGTGGCTTAAAGTGTATTCTGAAAGTTTTCTTGCCATTGGGCTTTCAAAGTAGTAGTATTTATGTGCTTTTACTGGTTTGATTCCTTTTTCATAAATGATACATTCGTCATTGTCCATTCTTCTTAGTTCGTCTGGTGTCATAAGTGGTCTTGCCATAACTTGGTCTGAATCGCTTACACCTTGTCTTTTATATTGTCTGTCTCTATTAATAGACCTACTATCTCTTACAATTGTTTTTTCTCCTAATGCTTTTGAAAAATATTCTACTGTTTTGAAGGAGTTACTTCCTAAGAATACGTGGGTGTCGCAGTTACCCATAATAGTTTCATAGGATTTTTCATAAACTGCTTCTAATTGGTCTAAGTTTTGTAATATAACGCTGAAGGAAATTCCTCTACTTCTACTGGTTGATATTTTTTTGTCAAAGTCTGGTATTTTACCAATATTTGCAAACTCATCACAGATGAAGAATGTTGGTACTTGTAGTCTTCCTCCGATTGGCGTCTGCAAAATTATACAGTTGTTGTATCATTTGTGAGAAGAATATTGTTAATAAGAAGTCATATGCTGTATGTGTGTCTGATGATATTACATATACTGCTGTTTTTTTGCTTCCTATTTCTTCAAAATCAATAGTATCTGTTGAGGTTACTTCTGCTATTTCTTTTGAGTCGAATTTTCCTAGTTTTGATTGCAATGAGCTTAAGATTGATCCATATGTTTTTTCTGGTGCTATTTCAATTGATTTGTAATACATTCTTGCTGGGTGGTCATATGGTAATTGGTTCATTAATTCTGTAAGTAAGTTGCTTCCTCCATTGGTATTTGCTGCTCTTACAAGTTCTGAACAGCTTGCTAGGTTTTGTTCTTCTTCTGGTCTTGTTGCTATTAAGTAATAGATTAATGCTTTTAATAGCATTTCTGCCATGTCGTCCCAATATGGGTCTGAACCGCTTTCTGTTTTTTGCCCTTTTACAATGGTATTTGCTATAACGTCTACATCTATTTCACTTGAGATATGCATGAGTGGGTTATATCCATCGCTGTTTGCCGGATTTACTAAGTTTAATACTTTTATTTCGTACCCATTTTGTTTTAAATATCCTGCTGTTTTATCGTATAGTTCTCCTTTTGGGTCTGTAAATACGTAAGATCCTAACATTTGATATGCATTTGGTATTGAGTAGGATGCTGATTTACCAGATCCTGATCCGTCCTACTACTAATATATTTACGTTTCCTCTTTTATCTGTTGGCAGATAATGTTCTTGTGCTAATAAAATTCCTTTATTTTTACTTAATATTTTATATTGTTCTCCACCTTCGCTCCAGTCACTAGAACCATGTTCTATGTCTGTATATTCGCTTTTTGGCTTTGATCTAAATAGTCCTATAGTAGAACATATAATATAAAATATTGTAAAATATGCTAAAGTTTTAAAGAATGTTCCTATATAGGCTCCGCTCCATATTTTAAAAAAGGTATTAAAACTAGTAATAGCTGGAACTAATTCTTCAAAAAATTTTGCCATATTAAAAATTCCATTGTCAGCGCTAGCTTGCACAATGGAATATGCAATTGGTGAAACAAGTATTATGGTTAATATAATCCATAATACTCCTATCACAATTAAACTTATTTTATTATCTTTTAATGTCTTTTTTACTTTGTAATTCATGTTCTTAAATCACCTTTTTCTTTGGTTCTATCTAACTGTTTCAGCTTGTTCTTTTGCTTGTAATTTATTTGCTTGCTCTTTTCTTTCTTTATCATATTTTGCTAGAGTTCTTATATCTTCTGGAGTTACATGGGCTACATTTCCGTTTTGTAATACCATTTCTCCTTTTGCATTTACCATTCCATTTCCTGCTGGAATTTCTAAGCTTCCTTGTTCTTGTATGTAACTAGTAATTCCATTTTCTAATGTGTTTAATTTATTGGTTTTAGCATCTCTTGGAACCTCTATTGTTTTTTCTGTAAAATAAATCTCACTTGCTACTATTTTTGTTTTTTCTTGTGTGTTTGAATGTACAGTTGTACTACTCATTTTTCATTCCTCCTTAAATATCTTCTTTTTTGTCTCTAATCTCAAAAGCAAAGTATGATTTATACGGTTTTAATTTACATTTGCCTTTTACTTCATTGGTTTCTTGATCAAAATATAAAATTGGTTTGACTTCTTCTCCTGTTTCCGGATCTATAATTGATATAGGCCTTTTTAAGTCTGGTGTATATTTAAATTCTTTGTATTCAGTTTCTTTTTCTGAATATAAAGTGTCAAACTTGATTGGTATTGGTCTTTTGGCGATTTTTACTTTGTCTTCTGCTAAGACTCCCATATTTACTACTACTCTATCTTTTCCAAAAGATAAGATGACTAATTCTTCTTCTGCTTTTGGCTCGTCAACAAAAAACGTTTTCTTTTTTAAATCTCCATTTAATTCTTCTGCATATATTAAACGTTGTACTGTATATTTTGGATATTCATCTAATAGTTTTTTATCTGTTTTATTTACTCTATATATGATTGTGTTTACTCCTTGAGGATCTGTAATACTAAAATGTTTCCCTTGTATTTGGTCCATTTTTTTACACTCCTTTTCTTATGAATCCTAGTGCAGTACATAGCCTATTCTTTTGTTCAATTTTATCACTATATCTTATTATAGTACATTTTTCCTAATATGTCAACCTTTTTGCTTATTTTTCTTATGTTAACTATGTGTCTTTCCTTGGATTATACTTTGATATTTTTTGTAATTCTTCAAATAATTGCTTTTCTTTTTGCTCCATTTCTTTTGGAACCATTATTTGTACCTCTGCTATTAAGTCTCCTCTTCTGGTTTGTCCATCATGATAGCCTTTTCCACAGATACGTATTTTTTCGCCACTTTGTACTCCTTGTGGTATATATAAAGATACTGTATCATCAATTGCATTTAAGTCTATTTTGGTCCCTAATGCTGCTTCCCATGGTGTTAAATAGAGGTTCGTATACAGTTCTATTCCTTCTAATTTATAATTTTTATCGTTTTGTATATTAATTTTTATTAATAAATCTCCTGGCTTTCCTCCGTTTTCTCCTGGTTTTCCTTGCCCCATGAGTCGTATTTTTTCTGCATTTCTAATTCCTGTTGGTATTTTAATAGTAAAGGTTTTCATTTTTCCGTTTAGTGTTCTTAAGGTTATTTTCTTTTCTGCTCCATAAAAGGCTTCTTGTATAGATACATTAATCCCTGTTTCTATGTTTTCACCTTTGATTGGAACTTTTTTATTTTTTTCTTTTTTCATATTTTGTTTTTCTGTGGTAATCATATCTCCAAAAAACATTTGAAAGAAGTCGCTAAAAATAGAGTCTTTTTCTCTTTTGCTTTCTTCATAGTTTTTGCGTTTTTTTCCTACATGTGTATTCCACATTCTGTCATATTTTCTTTTTGAAGCTGGTGCAGATAATACTTTATAGGCTTCGCTTATGTCTTTAAATCTTTCTTCTGCTAGTTCATTTGTGGTATTAATATCTGGATGATATTTTTTTGCTTGTTCTCTATAGGCTTGTTTTATTTCTTCTGGTGTTGCCCCGCTTCCATTTAGGTCTAATATTTTATAATAATCTTTGAAAATCATTTGTGATTTCCCCCTAATGTAATGCTTTATATTTTCTGTCTTTTGTGATGATACGCATTATATCATAGTTATTTTAGTTTGTACAATTATTTTTGTAAAAAAATCCTTTTGATTTAAGGCTTTCTTTTTAAGATAAAAGATGGTTTCTTGTGTGAATGCTGTCTATATGGATAATTCTTCCTTTGTCTATATTCTTCTTAATATCATAGTTTAAAATTGTAAGTACCGCTTCATCTAAATTTTGCATTGCTATTTTTCTTAAAGTTTCTACTCCTTCAAATTTTCTGTTTTCTTCTGTTTTATCTGCTATATAAATAATTTTTGCTAGCTTGTCCATTTGTGGGTTTCCTGTTGTATGATATTTGATTGCATATTGCATTTGCTTTGTAAAGTGATATTTTTTTTGAACGATATCTGCTCCAATTTTTGCATGCCATAATGCTGGATTTTTTTCTTCTATTTCATCTAACTCAATTTTATTTTCTTTTATATATTTTCTTCCTTCTTCTTGCGGAATTTCTTTTGCTATATCATGGACTAATCCCACAATTTTTGCGGTTTGCTCTTCTTCTCCATGTTGTTTTGCTAAAACTTGTGCCATTTTCATAACACCTATTGAGTGCATATATCTTTTTTCTGATAACTTTTTTTGTAATTCTTTTTTCATTTCTTCTATTGTTTCCATTATTTTTCTCGCTTCCTCTATTTTAGTTTACAAATAATAGTAAACTAATTTTATTTGATCAATCCCTTTTTTGGGTAAAAAGGGACTGACCCTAATTAGCTAACAGGCTAGTTCTATTAATCTGTCTAATAAATGTGTATAGCTTAGTCCACTTGCTTGCCATAATTTTGGATACATGCTAATTTCAGTAAATCCTGGTAATGTGTTGATTTCATTAATGTATATTTCTTCATTTTCTTTTTTGATAAAAAAGTCTACTCTGGATAACCCTTTTCCATCTACTGCTTTAAAAGCTTTTATGGCTAATTTTTTTATTTCTTCTTGTTTTTCTTTTGCTATTTTTGCTGGTATTACGACCTTTGATTGTACATTTTTATATTTTGCATCAAATGTGTAAAAGTCTTCTGCTGCTAGTATTTCTCCTACACAACTTGCTTCTATTTTTTCATTTCCTAATACTGCACATTCTACTTCTCTTCCTATAATTTCTTGTTCTATTAATATTTTAGTATCAAATTGTTTAGCATATTCTATTGCTTCTTTTAGTTCTTTTTCATTTTTTGCTTTTCGAATTCCTACTGATGATCCTAAGTTTGATGGTTTTACAAATACTGGGAAACCTAATGTTTGTTTGACCTTTTGTATTATTTCTTCTATCTTTTGTATTTTTTCTTGCATTTGTTCATCTACTTCATAATAAGTTTCTTTTTCTGCTTTTATGTACATATATTTTGCTTGTGGTATTCCCGCTTTTTCAAATACAATTTTACTATAGGCTTTGTCTAAGCAAATAGCTGAAGCTAATATTTTGCAGCCTACATATTTTATTTTTAGTAATTCTAATAGTCCTTGAATGCTTCCATCTTCTCCTCTAATTCCATGTAATACAGGAAATACTACTTCGATATTTTTTAAGTATTCTATTACATTTTCTATTTTTTCTTTTTCTTTTATTTCTTCTCCTATTTTTAATACTTGTATTTCTTCTATTTTTTTTGTATAGCGATACCAATTTCCTTCTTTTCCTATGTATATAGGATAAATTTCATATTTATTTTTGTCTAAATTTTGAATGACTGAAGTTGCTGATACGATAGATACTTCGTGTTCTGTTGACATTCCTCCGAAGATTACTCCTAATTTTATTTTACTCATAACTTACTTTTCCTCCTTAACATAGTGCCTCACATATTTGACTAAAGTTTAGTCCATTAGAGGCTTTTAATAATATGACGTCTTCTTTTTGTAATTGCTTTTGTATGTTTTCAATTGCCTGTGTATTGTTTTTACATAAAATAATATTTTCTAGTTTCATACCTTTTTCTTGTGCTTTTTGTGCAATGTGCTTTGCTTCTTCTCCTATGCAAATTAAGATATCTATTTTATTTTTTGCTACTTCTTCTCCTACTTGTTCGTGCAAACTTTTGCTATATTCTCCTAATTCTAACATATCTCCTAATACTGCTATTTTTCTTTTGTTTTGAATATTTCCTAAATAGTTTAATGCTGCTTTCATAGAGTCATAATTTGCATTATAACAGTCGTTGATTACTGTTGCTCCTATTTTAGCTGTTTTTATTTCCATTCTTTTTTTGGTTAGTTCAAATTCTGCAATTCCTTTTATTGCTGCCTCTATTGGTATTTGTAGTATTTGTGCTACTCCTAGTGCGCATAGGCTATTAGATATAAAATGTTCTCCTCCTACTGGTATATTTACTTTATAGTCTTTTCCTTCTAATGTTACTTTATAACTACTTCCATTTTCTTTTAAGATAAGATCTTTGCCTATAATCTGTGCTCCTTCTTCTAGTCCATAAGTTATAATTTGATAATGCTGCTTTTCTTGATAATACCATTTATATAGTAAATCATTGTCATAATTAATAATTACTGTACCTTTTTTGCCTAATCCTTCTAGTATTTCTAGTTTTGCTTTTAGTATATTTTCTCTTGAGCCGTAAGCAGCCAATATGTGCTGTTCCAATATTAGTAATTATTGCTATATCTGGTTTTGCAATTTTAGTGAGTTTACTTATTTCTCCAAATGAGTTCATTCCCATTTCTAATACCATTGCTTCTTCGTCTTTTAATTTTAGTATGGTAAGTGGCATTCCTATTTCGTTATTATAATTTCCTTGTGTTTTTAATACTTTATATTTTTGTGCTATTACGTTTGCTACTATGTCTTTGGTGCTGGTTTTTCCTACACTTCCTGTTATGGCTACTACTGGTATTTGGTATAAACTTCTTTTATATGCTGCTATTTGCTGTATTGCTTTTACTGTGTTTTCTACCATTACAATAGCCACCTCTGGATACTTTTTTATGATTTCTGGCTTTATTTCTACATTTTGAAGTAGGCATGCTTTTGCTCCTTTTTCTAATGCTTGTTCATATAATGTGCTTCCATTAAAGTTTTCGCCTTGCAGACCTATGTATATTTCTCCTTTTTCTATTTGCCTAGTATCTTTTGAAAAGTTTTCGCATATTAAGTTTTTATTTCCACAAATTAGTGTTCCTCCTGTTATTTCTAATATATTTTCTATGGTTATATATTTATTCATTTTTTATTATCCTTTCTACTTTTAATAAGTATCATACCTAAAAATTTTACTTTATTCTTGCTTATTATATGCTAATTGTATTTATTGTGCAACTTAAGCTGATATTTCTTTAAAAATTCATTTCTTGTTAGTATTTGTGCTTTTTTACCTTTTATCTAAAAAATGAAAGTAGATTTTTGTATCTACTTTCATTTTACTATTTTGAATTTCTAGGCTTCTTTTTTCTTACCCATTTTGTGCTGCTCTATTTGCTATTTCAATTGCTTTTGTTACCATGTTTCCACAAGTTTTAGATGATACATTTCCCCATCCTCCATCTTGTTTTACTTGATTATATACTCCTAATTCTTTTGCAATTTCTTCTTTTAATTCATTTGACATTGCATTTTTTCTGTTATTTGACATATTTTTTTTACCTCCTAACAGAGTTTTGTGAAATTATTTTTCACATTATTATTTTGCTTCTTTTTGCTTAAATTATTTTTTTAATTTTTTCCATTTTTAATGTGTTAGTGTTCCATTTGGTGTATTTACAATAACTAATATGTCTTCTTCTTTTCCTGTTTTGCTATTAATATATACTAAAAAGTCTGTGTCATCTATTTTTCCTTTAAATTCCCAACATAACACTTCTGTTTTCCATTCGGTTGGTATAATTGCTAAATTTTCACTTTTAATTTCTAATTTTTTGTTTAAACTTTGTTTTGCTTGTTCTTTTGTAATTTGTACAGTTTCTATATTTCTTTTTTCATGTGAGTTTAAATATCCTGTTGTTTCTATTCCCATTACTTCTCCATTATCTAGTGCTATTTTTAGTTTTATTAAATCTGGATATATTGTAACTCCATCTTGCTCATAGGCATAATTAATTGTTACAATTCCATCTTGTTTTAAATAATAGGTTTCTTTCATATTTGGGAAATCATGATCTTCTAAAAATTTCTTTCCTATTTCGTCTGCTCTTTCTTGTGATACACTTTCTGCTTCTATATTTCTGTTATAGTTCATAAATACTACATGTCCACCTTTTTCTGATATAGAAATAACAAGGTTTGGTTCTTTTTCTCCGTTTACTTTTACATTAAAGTCATAAGTAATCATATCTGTATTTTCTGATTTACTAGATAAATTAATTTCTTGTACTTTATCTTCTCCTATAAATTTCGTTGCTATTTGTTTTGCTTTTTCTTCGTCTATATTTTCTCCTGTTAATCCTTTTTTAGTACTTGAAGTCATGTGTTCTGAGAATGCTCCATCATAGATTAGCCCTGAATATTCATGGAAGTTTTCTTCTAAATTGCTAAAGCTACTTTGTGAAATATTGCTTACTTCTTGTGCAAATGCTACACTTCCTTTTTTGGTTAGTTCTCCCCATGTAATTCTTCCTTCATTCATATCTGTTGATAATTGGTTTAATGTATTTTCTAATTCTACACTATATTCGTGTAATTTTGTTAAGTTGTTTAAGTCTTCTTCACTTAATTTCTGTTTATTTATATTTTTTCTAGATAGTGAATAACTATAATCACTTACTTGATTTAAAAATTTAGCTGTTTTTTCAAGCTCTACACTTTCTATTGGTAGTCTAGATAAATATACTTGTGCTAAATTTGCTTCCCTCCATACATGGGTTAGTGTTTGTGCTCCATGTTCTGGTGTACTTGATATAAGTGATTTGGCTAAATAAGTTTCTACATTTTGTACATAATCTACTAATTCAAAAAATGCCATATTGTACTGATTTTCTGATGCTTGCCTATAGTCTACTTGTTTTTTATAAATCCATACTCCCATTGCTATAATAATAGCAATTAGTACTACCATAACACTTAACATATGTCTATCTTTTAGACGATTTTTCCAATCTTTCAATTTATTCATTTTTTATATTCCTTTCTTGAATTATAACTTTTTTTCTATTTGCGCTGTTATTTACAAAATCTATGTTTTCCAATTGTTTTGATGAGTGGTCTTGACCATATCCATTTATTTGTTGCTGTTGCTGGATTAAAATAATAAATTGCTCCATCTGTTGGGTCCCAACCATTTAGTGCATCTTGCGCTGCTTTTACTACTGATGATGATGGATCTATTGGTACATTAATTTGTCCATCTGCTACTGCTGTAAATGCTCCTGATTGATAAATAACTCCTGCAATTGTATTTGGAAAACTAGAATGTGCTACTCTATTTAGAATAACTGCTCCTACTGCTACTTGTCCTTCGTAAGGTTCTCCTCTTGCTTCTCCGATTAATTGCTCTTGCAAGTAATTGGACATCCGAGGTGTTTCCACTTTTTGAGGCTGCCTCTACTTTTGTATTTTTTCCTATCTCGGTTAATATTTCTATCATTTGTATCACAAGTAAAGCCATTACGATTAGTAGTAACATCATTTTCGCTATTTTTTTCATATTTCATCATCCTTATTTTTATTTTTTTCAGTTCTAGTTTGTCCAATTCTGGTTAATTTATACAATGTTCTATACTTTTTTTTGGCAATATGATAAAATATTGTTAAATTTTTATAAGAAGGGATTTTTTTATGAAAAACATCATTATTTTTTATGCTTCTTATGGTGGTGGTCATTTATCTGCTGCTAAGTCCATAAAACAATATTTAGAAGAAAATTATTCTAATATTCATTTAGAAATGATAGATTGTATGAAATATATTAATAAAACTGTTGAGAAACTAACTACTGGGGCTTATCGTGAAATGGCAAAAAAAGCTCCTAAATTATGGGGAAGGGTTTATTCTGGTTCTGAAAAGGGGCTTCTTTCTAAAATTAGCAAAGATAGTAATAAGTTAATGGCTCATAAGTTATATAAATTGTTAGAGGAGTTTAATCCTGATTTGGTTATCTCTACCCATCCTTTTAGTAGTCAAATGGTTAGCTATTTAAAGAAAAAGAGAAAGTTGAATTGCAAATTAGTTACAATTATGACTGATTTTGCTATGCATAAGCAATGGTTAATTGGACATGAGTATACAGAGCATTTTTTTGTTTCTAATGAGGCTATGAAACAGGATATTATAGCTTATGGTGTGGATGGTAGTAAAGTTCATGTAACTGGTATTCCTATGTCTCATAAGTTTTTAGAAAAGTTTAATTCTTCTAAAGTTTATGAAGATTTTAAATTAAATCCTGATAAAAAAGTAATTTTATTTTTTGGCGGTGGCGAGTTTGGGCTTGGTAAAGATAGAACTACTGCGGTTTTGAGGGCTATTATAGAAAAGGTGCCTAACTATCAAATTGTTGCTGTTGCTGGTAAAAATGTTAAAATGAAGGAATCTTTTGAACAGTTAGTTTTCGAATGTAGAGCAGAAAACAGGGTTCGCGTTCTTGGTTTTACAGATAAAGTTCCTGAATTAATGAGTATTGCTTGTAGTGTTGTTTCAAAGCCAGGTGGTCTTACTACTACAGAGAGTTTAGCATCTAGTATTCCTATGCTTATTATTAATCCGATTCCTCGGTCAAGAAGAGGAAAATGCAGAGTTTTTAGAGAAAAATGGGGTTGGTATTTGGCTTAAGAAGCATGATGACCCTAGCGAAGTTATTCTTAAATTTTTTGGTCCTGAAAATCATTTAGAAACTATGAAAAAAAATGCCCAGTTACTTGCTTGCAAAAATTCAACTGAGGAGATTTGTAAAATTGCTTTAAATACATAATAAAAAAAGCGTTACTTTGATTAGTAACGTTTTTATAATTCTCTTCTTCCTTCTAAGGCTTTACTTAGTGTTACTTCGTCTGTATATTCTAAGTCTCCTCCTACTGGTATGCCATGTGCAATTCTAGTAACTTTTATTCCTAATGGTTTTACTAGTTTTGAAATATACATTGCTGTTGCTTCTCCTTCTACTCGTGGATTTGTAGCTAATATAATTTCTTTTACTTGTCCTTCCATTAAGTGTGCTAACAGTTCTTTTATTTTTATATCATCTGGTCCTACTCCATTCATTGGCGATATGCTTCCATGTAATACATGATAAATTCCTTTAAATTCATGTGTTCTTTCCATTGCTACTACATCTCTTACGTCTTCTACTACACAAATTGTTGTATGATCTCTATTTTGATTACTACAAATCGGGCATGGGTCTATGTCTGTAATATTATAGCAACTTGAACAATATTTTAGATTTTTTTTTGCTTCTAAAATAGATTGTACGAATTCGTTTGTTTCTTCTTCTGTTGCATCTAATATATGAAAGGCAAGTCTAGCTGCTGTTTTATTTCCTATACTAGGTAACTTTTCAAAACTTTCTATTAGTTTTTCGATTGATGGTGCATAGTATGACATTGTTTTGCTCCTTTTATGTTTTTGTAACCTCTGTCCCTAAACTGACATTACATTAAGCCTGGGATATTGTATTTGCCAAGTTCTTGAGATGTAGCAGTATCTACTTTACGTAGTGCTTCATTTACGCAACTTAATATTAAGTCTTGTAACATTTCTACATCTTCTGGGTCTATTACTTCTTTTTTTATTGTTATTTCTTTTATTTGTTTGTCTCCTGTTACTTTTACATATACTGCTCCTCCACCTGTACTTGCGTCAAATTCTTTTGCTGCTAACTCTGTTTGTGATTTTTCCATATCTGCTTGCATTTTTTTTGCTTCTTTCATTAATTGGTTGATATTCATTCCACCAAATCCGCCTCCCATTCCTGGGAATCCTCCTCTTTTTGACATTTTATTTTCCTCCTTATTTTATTCTTCTATCATATTTACAGGTATATCTAATTCATCTACTACCTGTTGTTCTGGACTTTTTTGTTTTTCTTTTTGTGCTAATATAGCATCTTGACAGTCTAATAATTTTATACGCATTTCTTTTTTGTATTCTATAGAGATTAATCTTGTTAGTTCTTGTATGTTTTCTGGTTTTTCCATAATGCTTTTTACAAATGGCGTTAGTCCATTTTGAAATACAATTCCTACTGTCATGTCGTTTAGCTCGGTTGCTACTGTGTTCATTAAGTTGCTTACTAGCATCATTTTTCTTTGTTCTTTTAGGCTTTCTATTACTTTTGGCCAAAATGCTAGTTTTTCAATTTGCAAATTACTTACTTGCTCTATTGGTACTTTTCCTACTGATTTTATTTTTACTTCTTTTTCTGGCTTTAAATCTTGTGCAGTTGCTCTTTGCATTTTTATATTTCCAGAGTTTATTTTGTCTTCTAGCTTTTTTATTCTAGTATATATTTCTTCTAAGTTACTATCTGCTATTATTTTATTTTCTTCTAGATGGCACATTTTTATCATGGCTACTTCAAATAAAATTGTTTTTTGCGATGACCATTTCATTTCATTTTCTAAATTTGATAGAGTATAAATGATTTGTAATAGTCTTTCTTTTGATATTTTTTCTGATAGTTCTTTTATTTGTTTTAGTTCTTCTTCATTATAAATTTCTAATTTTTGGCTGGTTTTCCATACTAAGATATCTTTTGTATATTTTATTAGTTCCCATAGTAAATTTTGTAGGTCTTTTCCTTCATTTTCTATTTGTTCTAGTACTTTTAATACTTCTTCTACTTGATAGTTTATAATTGCTTTTACTATTTGAGAAATAAAGGCTAACCTTGGTATTCCGTACTAGCTCTTTTACAAAGTCTTCGTCTATTTTTTGACATTCTTCTTGCAAGCATCTTTCTAAAATACTTAGTGCGTCTCTCATAGCTCCTTCTGCTAATATTGCAATTAATTTTAGTGCTTCTTTGGTGATTTCTATTTTGCTTTGATCACATACATATTGTAATCTTTGGCAAATTGCTTCATTAGATATTTTTTTAAAGTCAAAGCGTTGGCATCTTGATAATATTGTTGCTGGTAGTTTTTGTGGTTCTGTAGTTGCTAATATAAATTTTACATGTGTTGGTGGTTCTTCTAATGTTTTTAGCAAGGCATTGAATGCTCCTGTTGATAACATATGTACCTCGTCTATAATATATACTCTATATTTTGCAAGTGTTGGCAAAAAGTTTACTTCATCTCTAATTGCTCTAATATCATCTACACTGTTATTAGATGCTGCATCCATTTCTACAATATCTGTTAGAGATCCTGAAAGTGCTGCCTTGCATATTTCACATTCATTACATGGTTCTCCATCTTGCGGATTTAAACAGTTTACTGCTCTTGCTAATATTTTTGCTGTTGTTGTTTTCCCTGTTCCTCTGCCTCCATTTAATAAATAGGCATGTCCTACTCTTCCTGCTTCAATTTGATTTCTTATTGTTCTTGTTATGTGTTCTTGTCCTACCATATCTTGAAATTTTAGGGGTCTAAATTTTCGATATAAGGCGGTATATGCCATTTTTTTGCACCTCATTTCTTTGTAAAAATGGTATGAACTTTAAATTTTAAGGCCACTCTATGGAAAGTAAATTCCACACAGAAGGGACTACTTATTGCTGCTTCCTTCCGGACCTGACAAGGTTCATAGGCTTCCATTGGTTTTACTCTCCATACAATGGCTTTCATCTTTTTAAGATTCATACCATTTGAATTATATACTTTTTTATGAGTTTAGGCAAGCAATTGCTAAAATTATTTTACTCTTTTAAATACAATGCCTTTCATATCTGTTTTTTCTAAATAACATTTTCCTTCTTCTTCTAAATTACCTGTTGGTAAATCTAAGGTTATATTTGCTTTATATTTATTTTTTGTAGTTTCTATGGTAAAGTCAAATGATACTGTAAACCCTATTTCTTCTCTTGTAGTTCCTACTTTTTTTAGCCAAGTTCCATCATGTATAATTTCTGTGTCTTTACTAGAAGTATATTTTGCAATATCACTATTACTAAATCGGATTAATGCTGTTCCTCCTTTGCTTCCTATTTCTAGGTTTGTAGTACTACTTTGACTTGCTCCTTTATATGTTAATTTTTCTTCTACTAAAAACTGTTTATCATAACTATATAGCCTTTTTGCTTCACTATTTGGCATGTATACTTTTAATTTTCCTTTTTGTGGTTCTTTTTTTGTTTGTATATTGCTGATTGTTACATTTTTGATTAGTAGTCCTTCTGATTTTTCTTTATTTTCATCTATATAAAAATAAATATCATTATTTTGATAAATATTAAAGTTCCATTCTTTTTGATTTTCGCCTTCTTCTACTCCTTCTGCTGTTCCGGATTGCTACTATTTTGGTTAGTTCAAAGGGCATACTTGTTTCTCCTTCTACTTCATAAATAATCATTGCAATTCCTACAAACGCTAAAGTAAATACTAATAGTATTATTGCTACAATTAATTTTATAGTCTGCTTTTTTTCTTGCGTTATCAATGATTTTCCTCCTTTGTTTGAGCACTAGCGGAGCAGGTGGGATTCGAACCCACGTGGCCTCCTTTGACAGACGCCTAATTGATTTCGAATCAACCTCGTTATGACCTCTTCGATACTGCTCCATTTTACTTTTTTTTCTTTCTTAGCTCCTGAAAAAATTTTTTTAATAATGTTTCACATTCTTGTTTTAAAATTCCTGTTTCTATTTCTACTTTATGATTAAAAGTATAGTCTGCTAATAGGTTAAATACTGAACCACAGCTGCCTGTTTTTTGGTCCATAGTTCCTATATATACTTTTTTTAGTCTTGCTTGTATTAGTGCTCCTGCACACATACTACATGGTTCTAAAGTAACATACATTTCACAGTCTGTTAATCTCCACGTTTTTAGTTTTTTACTTGCTTTTTGTATTGCTATGATTTCTGCATGTTTTGTAGTGTCTTGCTTGTCTTCTTTTTCATTATATGCTCTTGCTATTATTTTATTCTCTTTTACAATTACTGCTCCTACTGGTATTTCTTCTTTTTCATATGCTTTTTGGGCTTGTTTTAGTGCTTCTAGCATAAACTTTTCTGCTTCTAGCATAATTTCTCCTAAATTTATTGTAATTTTTTTATTTGGTGTGCCTAGCGGGAATTGAACCTGCGACCTCTCGCTTAGGAGGCGAGCGCTCTATCCTACTGAGCTATAGACACATATTAAGTAATATGTATTATATGCTATTTTTTGCTTTTGTGCAAGTATTTAACTAAAAAAGGAAAAGAGAGTCTATTCTCTTTTCCTTATGCTAAGGTTAAACTATTATAATAAGATTGATATAATCTTGCATAATGTCCATTTTGTGTTAATAGTTCTTCATGATTTCCTTCTTCTATGATTTTACCATTTTGTAGTACTATTATTTTATCTACATTTATTATAGTAGATAACCTATGTGCTATAAATATAGATGTTTTGCTAGATGATAATATATCTATTGATTTTTGTATTAATTTTTCTGTTTGTGTATCAATATTTGCTGTTGCTTCATCTAATATGAAAATATCTGGTTCATGTGCAAATACTCTAGCAAAGGCTAATAATTGTTTTTCTCCTGCTGAATAGGATGAGCCTTGTTCTTTTGCAATTTCATCTAGTCTATTGGGCATTGCATCTATCATGCTATCGGCTGATGCTAATTGAATTGCTTCTTCTATTTTTTCGTCTGTTATAAAGTGATTTAGTGCTATATTTTCTCTTATGGTTCTTGCAAATACAAATGGGTCTTGCAAAATAATTCCAATATGTTGCCTTAAATTTCTAATGTTTATATCTTTTATGTTAATATCATCTATTAGAATTTCTCCTTTTTGGATTTCATAAAAGCGATTGATTAAGTTTGTTATTGTTGTTTTTCCTGACCCTGTTTTTCCTACAAATGCTACACTCTGACCTGGATTTATTACAAAACTTACGTCTTTTAATATCCAATTTTCATTATCATAAGAAAACCATACATTTTTAAATTCTATCTTTCCTTGTATTTTTTCTAATATTTTTCCTTCTTCTAAATTTTCTAAATATTGTTTTTGCTCTAATATTTCATATATTTTGTTAATGGATACAAAAGCTTCTTGTACTGTTTCTACATTTTCTACTATTCGATTGATGGGTTCAAATATTTGCTTTAAATAGGTAATAAACATATAAATAATTCCTACTTGCATTTCTATGCCAAATATGTGGTATGTACATGCCCATACAATTAAGCATATTCCTACATTTTCTAATATAGTCATAAATGCTGGTAATAAATTGTTGTTTACTGCATTTGGTAATATAGATTTAAACAGTTTTTGTGTTAGTTCGTTATTTTCTTCTTGTTTTTCTCTTTGTATGTTAAATATTTTAATTAGTTTTACTCCATAAATGGATTCTGCTAAAAAGGAGTTTAGTTTTGTTCTGATTGTTTTTGTTTTTTCTTGGAACTTATTTGCAAGTTTAGTAGATACAAAGGAAAATAGTAATATAAATGGTACTATAGCTAGCGCAATTATGCTAAGTTTACTGCTAATAGATAACATAACAGTTATAAATGCAATGATAAGAAGTATATCTTTTATAACTGTTGCTATTACATCTTTAAACATAGTTGCTATGTCTTCTACATCATTGGTAAGACGTACAAATAGCTTGCCTGCTGGTGTTTTATCATGAAAAGGAATGCTTGCATGTTGTACATAATGATAAAGTTTATTTCTTAAACTATAAATAGCATCTTCTCCTATCATATTAATAGCTGTTGTTGCAATAAAGTCTATTATATTTCCAATAATAACAATTCCTATATAGATTGCTCCTATAATTCCTATGGTCAAAATTCCTTTTTCATAAATTCCTTGGCTTAAGTAATCGTCCATTACAATTTTTACTAAATATGGTTTTACAATTTCTGCAATTCCTACTAATAAGGATAAAAAACTAACAACTAAAATGGATTTTTTATATGGTTTTACTAGTTTCCATGCTCTTTGCAATGTTTTACTCTTCATCTTATGTTTTTTCTCCTTTTTTAATTCTCTTTACTAATTTGCTGACTATAAAATGTGTAATAATTTCCTCTTTGTGCTATTAAACTTTCATGTGTTCCTTTTTCTATCATTTTTCCACTTTCTAATACAACAATTTCATCTGCATCTTTTAGGTCTGAAATTCTATTAGATATTATAATACAGGTTTTATTTTGCGTCATTGTTTTGATATTTTCTAGTAGTTTTTCTTCTGTTTTGTTGTCTAGTGCTGAGAAAGTATCATCAAAAATTACAATATCAGAGTTATTTAAAAATGCTCTTGAAATGGCTATTCTTTGTTTTTGCCCTCCTGATAGGTCTACTCCTCTTTCTCCAATCATGGTATAAATTCCTTGGCTCATTTCTTGTATTTCATCATAGATAATGGCCTCTTTCGTACTTTTCATAATTTCTTTTTCTGTATAGCCTTTTTTAAATAAACTTATATTTTTTTCTATTGTATTAGAAAATAGGAAGCTATCTTGTGTGATATAGCATATATTTTTTCGAATCGTTTCTATTGGAATTTTATTAATGTCTTTTTCTCCTATATAAATCATGCCATCTGGTACAGAATATAATCGAAGTAATAAGTTAACAAGTGTTGTTTTTCCGCTTCCTACTGTTCCCATAATTCCTAGTGTTTTTCCTTGTGGTATTACAATGTTAATGTCTTCTAATACTTCTTCTAAATAGGCTGGATAGTGAAAACTTAAGTGTGATATTTTAATATCCCCTTTTAGATTTATTTCTTCTTTAGGAGCTACTAGCAAAAATTTTTCTTTTTCTAGTGATAAAAAGTTTTCAAGTCTTCTATAAGATATTTGTCCTCTTTTAAATCTAGAAATGGTTGATGGTAACCATGATACTGGTCCTATAAATATTCCTATATATCCATTAAATGCTACGAAATCTCCTATGCTAATTGTATTTTCTAGTACTAATTTTGATCCATATAAAATAGAAATGGCATAGCACAAGCCAAAGCATACATTAATGCAGGTAGTTAGAAGTGTAGAATGTACGTCTACTGCATTATTAGCTGATTTTAACTTTTTATTTTTTCTAATAAATTCTTTTAATTGATTTCCTTCTTGTGAATAAGCCTTTGTTGTTCTTATTGCGTCTGTACTTTCTTGTACATATTCTGATAGTTCTGTATAGTATTCTTGTGAAATTTTAAAGCTTGTTTCTACATATTTTTTTATTTTTACAATTAAATACGAAGTAATAATAATAGGAAGCATCGTAATTGCTGTTAGCCCTAAATTTACTCCTTGTGCCATGGTAAAGGTTCCTATTAAAAAAGTTGCTATTATTCTAGTTCCATAAGATTCTAAACGATAAAATGCGGCTCTTATTTCTGAAACGTCTTTGGTAAAATATGACATAATTTCGCCATTTTTTATATTTTGTATTTCGTTCATTTTCATTTTTAGGAAATGTTTAAAGAGTTCATTTTTTAGTTCTTTTTCTAATGATCTTGAATTATAGGTTACTAAATAGCGCCAAGGAAATCTTATTAAAAGTAGCCCTATGCTAACGATAAATAAATACAAGATTGTCTGTAAAATAGTAGCTTGATTTGCTGGAATATCGTATAATAAGTCAATTAGATTTCCTATAATTTTAGCGGGATATGTAACAAAGTAAACATTTAAGAATATAAAAATAGTTTGTATGATTAAATATATATAATGTTTTTTCACATAACGAATCAATATTTTTTTCATTTTTCTCTTTTCCTTTGTATTTTTGCATTTATCTTAGCATAACTAATTTTTCATTTCAAGACATATCTTGACTTATTATGATATAATTTTTATATTCTATATAAGTTATGTACTGTAGTGTATAACTTATAGATAAGATATTTACGTGAATTGTTAGCATTCGTTTTTATATTCTAGGAGGAAACAAAATATGCAACGCATTTTAAGTTATTTAAGAAAAACTATAGAAAATTATCAAATGATTGAAGAGGGGGATAAAATTGCAGTTGGTTTATCTGGCGGTAAAGATTCTTTTACTTTGCTTATGGGGCTAAAGGCTCTGCAAAGATTTTACCCTAAGCATTTTGAACTAATTGCTATTAGCATTAACCCTGGCTTTGATTTTTTTCATTCTGATTTTTTAAAGAAAAAATGTGATGAGATTGGTGTTCCTTTTATTGAGGAAGAGTCTCATATTAAAGAAATTGTTTTTGATATTCGCAGGGAAAAAAATCCTTGTTCTTTATGTGCTAATTTGCGTAGAGGTATTTTGAATTCTGTTTGTATTCGTGAAGGCTGTAATAAAATTGCTCTTGGTCATAACCAAGACGATAGTTTAGAAACTTTTTTAATGAATTTTATTTATGCTGGTAATTTATCTACCTTTGCTCCTATTAGTTATATGGATCGCTCTAAAGTTACTTTAATTAGACCGATGATTGATATTCCTGAGAAAGAAATTAAAAAGTTTATCAAGAGAAACCATATTGAAGTGATGCCTAAAGTGTGCCCTATGGATGGCGTATCTAAAAGAGAGGATATGAAAAACATGATTTTAGAGTGGGAAAAGCAGGTTCCTTCTGTTAGGGCTAATATGATTGGTGCTATTAAAAGAGCTTGTATTAATGGTTGGAAAGAAAGCTAACTCTTTACTTTTTTCTTTTTATTTGCTATAATAAGACCAGTTTTTTTTATGATAGACCTTATTTTTATTAAAAGGAGGATTTTTTAACAAAATTATTCATTTCGCTGTAAACCAAAACAAGCTATAAACTAAAAAATGGAAAGGATTGGTAAGACTTATGAAAACCTTGAAACGACTCCCCTTTATGCATTTAAAATGGTGGCTTGAAGATTATGGTATTCGGCTTTTCATGGCAGTTGGTTTTCTAGTTGGCTTTTTCACGTACTTTTATATGTATTTTATAACTCCGCCTGTTACTTCTGCTGACTATGAACCACTTTATGAGCAGCAACAGCTTATTTTAAGTAACCCTGCCTGTATAGAGGACATGTCTAATGTGGTTATTACGATTAGCAACACCCAAAAGACTTATCTTCTAACTACTAAAAGATGTAGCCTTCAATTTATCGTAGATAAACAATTGGGTGAGCTTTTATCTACTCAAAAGTTTGGTGAAACTATGTCTCCATTGGCTGCTTTAGGTGCTTCTTTCCTTTGTGGCATTTTTGCTGGTTTTATAACTTTTGCACTATATATCTTTATTTTTGGCATTTTTCTTCCTCTTTCTTCTAAATTGATTAATTTTGTTAAAACAAGAAAAAATACAAGTTTTGTTTTTTAAAGCTAAACCATGCGGATACTTTTTTGGTATCCGCATGGTTTATTATTTTGCATATTCTTTCATTGCTTTTTCTAATTCATTTAGTTTTTCTTCTGCTTTTTCTAGACTTTGCTGTTTTACTCCCATATAGATTTTTATTTTTGGTTCTGTTCCTGATGGTCTCATACAGCACCAATTGTCATTGCTTAAGCTATAATATAGCACATTGGATTTTGGTAAATTAGTATTTTGTTTTTCTCCTGTATCTACTTTGCAAATAGTTTGTGCTTCATAGTCTCCTATTTCTAATACCTTTTCTCCTGCTATTTCTTTTGGTGGATTTTGCCTCATGGTTTGCATCATTTTTCTTATTTTTTCTGCACCTTCTATTCCTTTTAGGGTAATTGAAAATTGTCTTTCTTTGTAATAGCCATATTTTTCGTACATAGCAAGCATTGAATCCCATAAGGTCATATTTTTTTGTTTATAATAACATGCCGCTTCACACAAAGTCATTACAGCAACTATTCCGTCTTTATCTCTTGCATGTGTTCCTATAATGCATCCATAGCTTTCTTCATAAGAATATAAGCAAGTGTATTGGTTATGGTTTTCTTCAAAGCTTCTAATAATTTTGGCTACATTTTTAAATCCTGTTAATGTAGAAAATAGTTTTACTTGGTAAGCTTTAGCTATGGCATCTGTTAAGTTAGATGAGACTATTGTTTTTATGATGGCTCCATTTTCTGGCAGTGCTTTGTGTTCTTGTTTTTGTGATAATATGTATTCTGCAATTAAGTTTCCTGTCATGTTTCCGTTAAATTGTATATATTCTCCTGTTTTTGTGTTCTTTACATAAATTCCTAGTCTATCTGCATCTGGGTCGTTTGCAAGCACTAAGTCCGCATCTTTTTGTTTAGCCAGTTCTAATGCTAAAGTAAATGCTTTTGGATCTTCTGGATTTGGGTAATCTACGGTTGGAAAGTTTCCATCTGGCTTTTCTTGTTCTTTCACTACATAAACGTTTTCAAATCCTAATTCTTTTAAAATGGTCTGTACTGGTATGCCTCCTGTTCCATGAAGTGGTGTATATACTATTTTAATATCTTTTTGTGTTTCTTCAATTGCTTTTTGATTGACTACTAATTTTTTTAGTTCTTCAATATATCTTTTGTCTATTTCTTCTCCTATTACATGGTATAGTCCTTTTTGCAGTGCTTCTTGTTTGCTCATTGTTTTTATATCTGCTAAATTGGTTACTTCATTTACTTTTGCTATAATTTCTTTATCTGTTGGTTCTACAATTTGTGCTCCGTCTTCCCAATATACTTTATATCCATTATATTCTGGTGGATTATGACTTGCTGTTACTACAATTCCTGCTATTGCTCCTAATTCTCTTACGGCAAATGAGAGTTCTGGTGTTGGTCTTAATGTGTCGAAGCGATACGTTTTTATTCCATTTGCATTGAAACATAGGGCTGTTTGCTCGCTAAATTCTTCTGACATTCTTCTTGAGTCATATGCTATTGCAACTCCTCTTTCTTGCCCTCCTTTTTCTATAATGTAATTGGCTAAGCCTTGTGTTGCTTTTGTTACCGTGTAACGGTTCATTCGGTTTGTTCCTATTCCAATTATGCCTCTTAAGCCTGCTGTTCCAAATTCTAAGTCTTTATAAAATCTGTCTTCTATTTCTTTTGTATTTCCTTCTATTTTTCTTAGTTCTTCTTTATCTTTTTCATCTATTACTGGATTTTCAAGCCATGTATGATAGTTTTCTAAATATTTTTCCATTTTATTTCCTCCTTATATATGATGAAAATTGTTATATAGCTCTCTTGCTGTTTCTGGACTATCTACTCCTGTAGCGTTTTTTACTGGTGCAAATTCTTCTTGCCTTTTTACTCTTAAAATGGTCATATCTGGAATGATAGAAAAGGCATCAAATAAAAATGCTTCAAATTTATATGCATTTGGCTCTTGTGGTACTACTATTTCTCCTTTTTCATTTTTATAACTTGCTTTTTTAAAAGCTACATGATAAGGAAGTTTATTATTTCCTAGTTCTTCTAGTATTTGAATATTAAATTGATTACATAAAATGTGGGATTCTCCATATAGTAGCTCTCCATGTTCGTCTGTCATTTCTGACATTTCTTTTGATATTTCTGTATATTCTATGACACTTGGTTTTCCATTTTTCTTGCAAAATACGCCTACTTTTTCTTGTGGATTTGCCTTTATTAAGCTTTTTCCTGCTGCTAATGTTTTTCTTTTTACTGTAATTCCTGTTAGAATTGGATCTACCATTTTTACAAGTACATTATCTACTCCGCCTATAAATACCCATTCTATTCCTTTTTCTTTCATATCGTAGGTAATGCCATTTTTCCTCATGGCTTCAAAAATGCCTCCATGTCCATCTGGTGCTTGTTTAATCATTCCTTCTTCATTTAATAAAATTTTTCCGTTTGTATCTAACATTGGAAGTGTTCCTTGTTTAAAGAATTGTACTGCATTTTTTGGATAGCCAAAATAGTTATTTTTTTCAAAAAATGCTATTGTATCTTCATGATTTTCTTCACTTGTCATTAAATACCAAGGTACTGCTATTTTATATTTTTCTTTTGCTTGTTTTAAATTATCACATAATATTTCAAAAATTGGTTTATGTGATGCTAAGCCTATATCGTAAGTTCCTTTTGGCCCAGAATGTCCTAGCCTTGTTCCTTGCCCTCCTGCCATTGTAACTACTGCTAGTTTTCCTTCTTTGATGATTTGTTCTCCTATTTTTGTATACTCTTGCCTTTCTTCTTCTGATAGCTCTTCTTTGGTTATATGGCTAATTGGTTCTATTTTGCTATTTTCAAAACTTGGTTTTATTTTTGTACTTTCATATAATTTAGTAAGTTCCTTAAAATCGATTGTTAATATTTCATTTAATAGCTGATTTTGCTTTTCCTTTGGAAGTTCATCATAAAATCTTAAAACATGTTCCTGCGTATATTTTGCAAGTATTTCTTTTGCGACTTTTAATTTTTCCTCCATAGTTTTTTTCCTTTCTTTTTTATTTTATCTATATCTTATATGATATCTCTTTTTTAGTCAAATTCGTTTCATTTAAGAGAAAAAACACTTTAAACTTATTCCTAAATTCAAAGTGTTTTATTTTTATTCTTCTATGGTATCTCCTACTACTTTTTTGGTTTCTATTTTTTCTCCTTTTTTGTATCCTTCAAATACTTCATTTATCTCTTTTTCTCCTGAGGTGTTAAATACTTTATCATGTTTTTCTAAAATTTCTACAATATTATTATTAAACTCTGTTACTTCAAAGAAATTAATAATCTTAGCTGATGATACAAAAGATTTTGCAAGCCATTTTTCGATATTACTATTATTTTTTTCCATGTAGTCTTTAGTACCATTTACTAATATAACTAGCTCACTTTTTTCTTTTGTTTCTTGTTTTAATCTTTTTTCAAGGTCTGCATATTTTTTACTTTCTAAATTACTCCAGTTAATTTTTAGTATTTCTTTTTTATTTCTCAAATTTAATTTTTCTACTAATATTTTCATATTTTTTTCTATATCATTTTCCAGGATTGTTACGATTTTTACATTTTCATCAATTTTGTTGTTTATGTATGGTAATATCATAGTTGCTAAGTGCCAATCACTTACATAAAAACTACATAATTTCTCGATTTTTTTATTTTCTTTTTCCAATTCAATAACCCCCTGTTTTTTATTTCTAACATGGTAAATTTTACCATTATTTATTTACGGAAGTCAAGCTTTTTAAAGAAAAATCGTACGTGTTTATTCGACATTTGACTTTTTTTCCTTTGCTATACTTGTTTTTAATTTTTAGGAAGCTTAAAAAAATTTTTCCAATTTAGTATAATTTCTTAAATTTTGTCAATAATGATACTAAACAAGAAAATTTAAGTTTACGGAGGAAAAAATTATGAAATCTTTTTTAAAACCTTTTTTAGTCATTTCTCTTTTATTATGTTTATATACTTTTATTAGTGCTATCTCATATGTTTGTGCTGTTTCTGATGATATTGCTAATAGTGTTTTTCGTTTGCATGTAATTGCAAATAGTGATAGTAAGGAAGACCAAGACTTAAAGTTAAAAGTTCGTGATGAATTATTAAAATTTATGAATGAACTTTCTAAAGACTGTTCTTCTAAACAAGAGGTAATGCAAATAGCTAGCATGCATCAGGCAGATTTGCAAAAGATTGCTCAAAATGTAATAGAAGCTAACGGATTTAGTTACACTGTTTCGATTGAAGTAGGTATTGCTAATTTTCCTACTAAGCAATATGGAGATATTACTTTACCTAGTGGAACTTATGATGCTTTGAAAGTAAAAATTGGAGAAGCTAAGCGGTCAAAACTGGTGGTGTGTTATGTTTCCTCCTCTTTGCTTTGTAGATGTAAGTAGTGGTATTGTTCCTGATAGTTCTAAAGAAGAATTAAAAGAAACTTTAAGTGATGAAGAATATGATTTAATTAGTAAAACAGATGATAATGAATTTACTTTTAAGTTTAAATTAGTTGAATTTTTTCAAAACTGGAAATTAGGTTTAAATTAGCAAATTTTCAGACTGCCCTAAGCTCTGGCAGTCTTTTTTATTTCTTGTTTTGAATAAACGAAGGAATTACTTGCCAAAAAGGACAAACTATGTTATAAAGAAGTGGAAATAACAATATTTTTTTATTTGGGGGTAACTGTTTTGGATAAACTAGTAATAAAAGGTCCAAGCAAACTAAAAGGAGAGGTAACCATTAGCGGTGCTAAAAACGCTGCTGTTGCTATTTTACCTGCTACCTTATTAATTGATGGAATTTGTAAAATTGAAAATTTACCAAATATTAGTGATGTTAAAATGTCTGTTAAAATTTTAGAAGAATTAGGTGCTAAAATTAAATGGATTACAGATAACGAAATTGAAATTGATACTAGAAATATTTCTTGTACGCAAGCTCCTTTAGATATGACTTCTAAGTTTAGGGCTTCTTATTATTTACTTGGTTCTTTACTTGGTAGGTGTGGTACTGCTGAAGTTGGTCTTCCAGGCCGGTTGTAACTTAGGCGCTAGACCTATTGACCAACATATTAAGGCTTTTGAACTTTTAGGCGCCAAGGTAGATGTTTCTCAGGGAAAAATTACAGCTAAGGCAAAAAAACTAACAGGCACTTCTATTTATATGGATATTGTTTCTGTTGGCGCTACTATTAATGCTATTTTAGCTGCTGTTCTTGCAGACCGGTACTACTACTATTGATAATGCTGCAAAAGAGCCTCATATCGTTGATGTTGCAAACTTTTTGAATACTATGGGTGCTGACATTCGTGGCGCTGGTACTGATGTTATTAAAATTAATGGTGTAAAGTCTTTACATGGAAATACTACTTATAGCGTTGTTCCAGATCAAATTGAAGCTGGTACTTTTATGCTTGCTGCTGTCGCTTCTCGTGGTAATATTTTAATTAAAAATTGTATTCCTGAACATTTAGATTGTATTACTGCTAAAATTTTAGAAATTGGTGGTACTGTTGAGGATTATGGTGATTCTATTCGTGTTAGCATGAATAAAAAACCGAATAAAGCTATTGTGAAAACACTTCCTTATCCTGGTTTTCCAACAGATATGCAACCTCAAATAGGTGTAGTTCTTTCTATTGCTGATGGTGTTAGTACAGTTCATGAGAGTATTTGGGATTCTAGATTTCAATATACTTTTGAACTTAATAAAATGGGTGCTAAAATTACAGCTCAGGGTAAGTCTGCTCTTTTTGAAGGTGTAAAAGAACTTAGTGGTGCTCCTGTTTATGCAACTGATTTAAGAGCTGGCGCTGCTTTACTAATTGCTGGGACTATTGCAAATGGTGAAACTCATTTATATAATATTGAACATATTGACAGGGGCTATGAAAGTATTGAAGAAAAATTTAGAAGTTTAGGTGCTAATATTGAAAGAGTGACTGAAGCTTAAGAAACAAAAGCAAAGGATGAAATACATATGTTTAGATTTTGTAGTTTATATAGTGGTAGTAGTGGAAATAGCTTATTTTTAGAAACACCTACCACTAAAATTTTAATAGATGCTGGTCAAAGTGCTAAAAAGATTGAAACTGCATTAAATAGTATTGAAGTAGATATTCATGATATTGATGCAATTTTAATAACACATGAACATATTGACCATATTAGAGGGGTAGGAACTTTATCTAAAAAATTTGATATTCCTGTTTATGCTAATAGCGAAACTTGGGAGGCTATGCCTGAAGTTTCTTGTAAAGTTCAAAGTGAAAATAAACTTTCTTTTCAAGTAAACCAAAATATGGATATTGGCGAATTAAAGGTTCTTCCTTTTTCTATTCCTCATGATAGTGCTAATCCTTGTGGCTTTAATATTTTTTATCAAAATCAAAAAATTAGCATTGCTACTGATATTGGTCATATGGATTCTAGAATTATTAAAAATTTAGAAGAGAGCTCTTTTATTTTATTAGAGTCTAATTATGATCCTAACATTTTAAAATGTTCTAGATATCCTTATTCTTTAAAACAAAGAATTGCTGGTCCTAATCGGTCATTTGTCTAATGAAGCTGCTGGTAAAACGATTTCTTATTTAATGAGTAGTGGGCTTAAAAATGTTCTTCTTGGTCATTTAAGTAAAGAAAATAATTTTCCTGAGCTTGCTTATAAAACTGTTCTTGACGAATTATGTACTTCTTCTAGTTTTAATGAAAATGCTATTAAAATTGGCGTTGCTAATCGCTTTGCTCCAAGTAATATTTTAAATTTAGGTGCTTAACTATTTAAGAGGTTTTTATGTTACATATTGATTTAATTTGTGTAGGTAAATTAAAAGAAAATTATTTAAAAGATGCAATATTAGAATATAGCAAAAGGCTTTCTAAATATTGCATTTTTAACATTATTGAATTATCTGATGAAAAGGTTCCTGCTGTTTTGAGTTCTTTAGAGAAGCAAAAAATTATTCAAAAAGAAAGTAACCTTATTTCTTCTCATATTAAACCAAATAGCTATGTTATTGCTTTAGACTTAACTGGAAAGCAATATTCTTCTGAAGAATTTGCTACTAAGATTGAGCAGTCTACTCTTTTTTGCTCTCATATTACTTTTTTAATTGGTGGTACTTTGGGTATGTCTAAAGAACTACTTGCAAGCTCTAATGAGCTAATTTCTTTTTCTAAAATGACTTTTCCACATCAATTAATTCGTGTTTTTTTATTAGAGCAACTATTTCGTAGTTTTAAAATCCAAAATAATGAAACTTATCATCATTAATATTGAATTGTAGAAGAGATTTTGAGAAACAAAAAAATTTGAAAAAAGGATAAAATTGGGGGCACTTTTTATAAATTTATATATTAGGGGAAATATATGAACCTCGATATAAAATCTCTTCTACAAAAATAAAATCATAAATTGTGTTCTTTACTATTCTTTAGAAATTCTTTTTAAAATTTGTTTTGCTAACAATTTAGAAATGAAAAGTCTTAGAATAAAATATAAAGAAATAAAAATTAAAATTTGAATTAACATAAGTCTTGTCCTTTCATGTTTTATCAAATTGCATTTTTATATTACTACCATTTTCTGGATTTGTCAAGAAAAACTTCACGACATAATCTTACAAATTATGACAGAAGTTATCATCCCTGCTAAGTCTGCAAGTAATGCTGCTGCTAGTACAAACCTTATTTTCTTTACTTTTATGCAAGAAGTATAGATCGCTATTGTATAAAAAGTTGTTTCTGTTGATCCCATAATTGTTGAAGTTATTTTTCCTATCATACTATCTACTCCATATTTTTGCATAATATCTACTGCTACTCCCATAGAGGCACTTCCTGAAATTGGTCTTAGCATGGCTAGTGGTAAAATTTGATTTGGTATTTTTAAAAGATTTGTAATTGGTGAAATAATTTGAATGATACAGTCTAGTATTCCTGAGTTTCTAAGTAGTCCTATTGCTAAAAATATTCCTAATAGAGTTGGAAATAGTTCTACTACTATTTTCATTCCGTCTTTTGCTCCTTCTAAAAATAAATCAAATACCTTCTTCTTTTCTTTTATTCCATATAAAATAATTAAAATAATAATCATTGGCATTGCTGCTGCTGATAGAAAATTTACTATTTTCATATTTTAAAACCTTTTCATTAATATTTTCGTGGCGGTAATTCCAACTATTGCTGCTACAATTGTTGCTACCCAAACTTGCAAAATAATACTGCTTGGTGAGTTTGACTCTAAAGAACTTCGAATGGCAATTACATTAGTTGGTATTAATTGCAAAGATGCTGTATTAATTACAATAAACATTGCCATTGAATTTGTTAAGGTGTCTTTTTTCATATTTTCTTTTTGCATAGTTTGCATTGCTTTTAATCCTAGTGGTGTTGCTGCATTTCCTAGTCCTAATAAATTTGCTACTACATTCATAGAAATTTCTTCTTCTGCTTGTTTATTTTGTTTCATTTCTGGAAATAAAAAGTGGATAAATGGCTTTAATCCTTTTGTTAATTTTTGAATGAGTGTTGTTTGTTTTGCAATTTCCATAATTCCATTCCATAAGCATATTGTTCCAAAAAAGGTAATGGTTAGTTCTACTGCTGATTTTGCCGAATCAAATATACCATTACTTACATTTTCTATATTTCCTGTTCCTAATGCATATATAACGGAAATTATAATAAAAGCTGGCCAAATAATATTAAGCACGTTTTTTCCTTCTTTCTATTTATTTTCTTTTTATCTTATTCATCTTCTATGTTTTTATTACTTTTACTTTTATTGTAGTGTTTCGACATTTTTCTTACATTATTTGTAATTTTTTGCTAAAAAATTACAGTTTTTGCTAATCTTTGTTGTATTTTTGCTAATTTTGTGCTATTATTATATATGATGAATTTGTCGAAAATCATTATTTAGAGGAGGTATCTTATGAAGTCTACAGGAATTGTTAGAAGAGTAGATGAACTAGGAAGAGTTGTAATACCAATTGAACTAAGGAATAAATTTGAGATCGCAGAAAAAGATCCCATAGAAATATATGTAGATGGTTCTTCTATTGTTTTGAAAAAGTATGAACCTAATTGTATCTTTTGTGGTGGTTCTAAAAAACTATCTGAATATAAAGGAAAGTTGGTTTGTGATAAATGTTTATCTAAACTTTCTGATATTACTATTGAAGAATAATACAAAAAAATCTGTAAAATTTTATTTTACAGATTTTTATTTTTTATCTAAAAACATTTGATATATTTCATTTTTATTTACTTTTCTATCTTTTGCAATTTGCTTAATAATTTCTTTTTTTTCGAGTCCTTGTTTTTGGTAATAATGATATTGCTCTTGTATAGTTATTTCTTGCTTTTCTTCTATTTTTATTTCATTTAGGTCTAATACAATTACAAACTCTCCTTTTGGTAATTGGCATTTTTCTATTAGATCCTCAATTGTTCCATAGTATTTTTCTTCATGTATCTTGGTAAGCTCTTTTACTAAACATGCTCTTATATTTCCTAGCTGTTCTAAAATGTCTTGCAATGTTTTTTGTAGTTTATGTGGTGCCTCATATAAAATTACTGTTTTTTGTTCTCTTTTTATTTTTTCAAATGTTTCTTTTCTATTTTTCTTATTTAATGGTAAAAATCCATAAAACGAGAATTCTTTTGTAGGTAGTCCTGATACAATAAGGCTATTGATTAAAGCACTTGCTCCTGGTATTGGTATTACTTTTATTTGTTTTTCAATTGCTTGTTTTACGATTTCTTCTCCTGGGTCTGATATCCCTGGTGTTCCAGCATCTGTTACAATAGCAATATTTTTCCCTTCTAATACTTTTTGTATTAGTTCTTCTGCTTTTATTTGTTCATTGTGTCTATGATAACTGATTAATGGTTTGCTTATTTCAAAATGATTTAGTAGTTGCAAAGTATGTCTTGTATCTTCTGCTGCTATTAAATCTACATTCTTTAAAGTTTGTATTGCTCTATAAGTTATATCTTCTAAATTTCCTATTGGAGTAGCTACTAGATAAATTGTTCCTTCCATTTTTAAACTCCTTTTTCATGATATATTTCTAAAATTTCTTTTGTATAACTTCCGTTTTCTTTATAAATAATTAGTGGCTTTTGTATTTTTAAAAATGGCTTTGCATTTTTCGTTGCTTTTATTAATACTAAGTTTGGCTCTTTTTCTTGATTTGCTTGTACAAATCTTAATGTTTTAGGCTCTAACTTATATTTTCGCAAATAACTTAATAAGTCTACTAATCTTTCTGGTCTATGTACTATATAAATGTCTCCTTGATCTTTTAATAAATACTTTGCTATTCTTACAAAGTCTTCTAGGCTTGCTGCTATTTCATGCCTTGCAATTATTTTGGTTTCTAGTCTATTGATTGCTCCTGTTCCCTGCTTTTTATATGGTGGATTTGTAACAATTGCATCAAATGAATTTGGCTCATAGATACTTTTTATTTCTTTTATATCTTTACATACAATTTCTATTCTGTCTTGCAGGTTATTTAATAAAATACTTCTATTTGCCATTTGTGCTACTTCTTTTTGTATTTCTATTCCTACTATTTTCGTTCCTTTTGTTTTTGCTGATAATAAGATTGGCAAAATTCCTGTTCCTGTTCCTAAATCTACTATCTTGCTTTCTTTTTTTATCTCTTTTGCATAATTTGATAGTAAAATGCTATCTATTCCAAAGCAAAATCCTTTTTTATTTTGGATTATTTTTAATCCTTTTAGTTCTAAATCATCTATTCTTTCATCTTCATTCAATATCGTTTCCATTTTTTCCTCTTTTTTCTTTTATACATATGAGTATATCACAAAAGTATCTATTTATAAAACCTCTATTTCACAATTTCTTTTTTTCTTCATAATATATGTTATAGGAGGTTTTTATGGAAAACAAAAAAGAAAAATTTGATTTTAAAAAAAGAAAAGAGAATACAGTTCATTCTCTTTTCGAAGTAGAACATTTTTTACATGATTTTAAAAACATTCTAACTGGGGTCAAACTTTATCATATTTTTAAAAAGTAAGATTACTTTTTCTCGATTCTAACAAAAGCATTTTTAAAATTTTTCTTTCCATCTTTAAAACCTTGATCTTCTTTTCCATTTATTAAAATTTTAATACTGTTTACTTCTTTTAGTTCTGTTAATGTATTTACAATTGCATAAATAGTAATATTTTCTGCCTCTTCTCCTCCTGCATGGTTATCTATAAACTCTTTTGATAAATCTACATATAGCATATCGCCTTTTAATTCTGTTTTTAAGACTCTTGTTCCTTCTGGTATTACTTTTTGTAACTTTTCATTTTTAGGCTCTTCTAATAGTAGTTTTAATAATGTAGTATATGGATCTGCTAACAATTCTTTTGCATCTATCATTCTTCCTTCTGGCATTAGTTCTTTTGTTTCTTTATTTTGATAATATAATGTTACTATTGTTTGTCTCATTTGTTCATCACTTATTTCCTCTTGAGGTTCTATTTCTTTTTCTTCTGGTCTATTGTTTTTTTGTAAAAGCCAATATCCTCCAACTCCTATAATAGTAATTATCAAAATACCTATTATCATAATAAATACTTTCTTATTCATGTTATACCCTCTCCTTTTTTAAACTTGTCTTTCTTTTTCTATTTCTATGCTGTCTATTTTTTTTTAGAACTTTTTATTTATACCTGATAGTCAAATTCCTTGACTTTACTATTTTTTTGTAGTAAAGTAGTGGCAAATTGATTAAAAACTTTTTACTTATGGTACACTTTTAAAATAAGGAGGCTTTTTATATGGTAAAAATTAAAGATCCTGTTAGTGGATTTTCTCATTTATTTGGAGCAATATTATCAGTAATTGGTTTAGTATTTTTAATTGTTTATGCAGCTCTTTATGGTGAAGGTGCTTGGGATATTGTTTCTTTCACTGTTTTTGGTTCTAGTTTAATTTTATTATATACCTTTAGTAGCTTATACCATTTATTAAATTTGGGCGAAAAAGGTACTCGTGTATTTCGTAAATTTGACCATATTATGATTTATGTTTTAATTGCTGCTTCTTATACTCCTATTTGTTTAGGTCCTCTTCGTGGTGGCTGGGGTTGGAGTATTTTTGGCATTGTTTGGGGATTAGCTCTTATTGGCATTTTGCTAACTATCTTTTGGCTCAATGCTCCAAGGTGGCTTACTACTGGGCTTTATCTAGCTATGGGTTGGACAGTTATTGTTGCTGCTTATCCTATGATTACTACTTTTTCTAATTTGAATGCCTTGTATTCGCTTTTATGGTTACTTGCTGGTGGCATTTTTTATACAATTGGTGGTATTTTATATGGTTTAAAATGGCCTCATTTTAAAAATAAGTATTTTGGCTTTCATGAACTTTTTCATATTTTTATTCTTTTTCGGTAGTTTGTGCCAATTTATTTTTATTTTTGGTTATTTGCTTTATATTTAAAAATGAAAAGGAGTAATAAAATGTTAATTGCTCAGGCTCCTAAAATTTGTGTTCCGGAAAAGACAAAAATTAAAGATACTCATTTTGAACTACTTAGAGTGATTTGTTTAATTATGATTATTATTCATCACTCTATTGTTCATAGTACTATAACAAATGTTTCGCTTCTGAATGAATATGCCATAAATATTATAAATATTGCTTGTATTATAGCTGTAAATTGTTTTGTTATGATTACTGGATATTATATGGTTACTTCTAAAATTAAATTAAGGAAGTTACTTGCTTTAGAGTTGCAAATGATTTTTTATGGTTTATTAAGCTTTTTAATATTGGCTTTTTTTAAAGGAGCAACTTTTGAACAATTTTTACAATCTTTATTTCCTTTTATTACAGGAAGTTACTGGTTTATGACAGCTTATATTGCTTTATATTTATTAATTCCTTTTATCAATAAGTTAGTATCTACTTTAACTAAAAAGCAATATCTTATATTTCTTCTTATTTTAGTAGTGTTATTATCAATTGTGTATAGCATTTATCCTTCTAACCATATTTTAGAAGCAAATAGGGGCTATAGTTTGATTTGGTTTATTTTCTTATATCTATTAGCTGGATATATTAGATTATATTTCCATAAAAAGGTAAACAGTTTTAAATTATTATTTATCTACTTTACTATGGTTATTTTACAAGTACAGTTAATGAATTTATATAGTTTTATCAATAATGTAGACTATCTTCGCTCAATAACTTCTTATAACTCTATTTTTACATTAATAGCTTCTATTAGCTTCTTCTTACTTTTTAAAAATTTAAAAATAAAAAATAGAGTTGTTAATAATATAATATTGTTCTTTTCTCCTTTAACTTTAGGCGTATACTTGATTCACGATAACTTTATAGTAAGAGATTTTCTATGGAATAATGGATTATTTTCTTATTTTGATCTACCATTTTTTAATATGATAATCATACTATTAGGTCAAACTATTATTATCTTTGTAATATGTTGTTGCATAGAAAAAATAAGGCAGATTATATGGAGCAAATTAGAAAAAATAAGCTTTATTCGTAAATTGCTATTGATGCTAAACACCTTTGAAATGAATTTTAATATAACAAGTTAAGAAGTAATTTATGTTCTTTTTTTTAGATACCTTATGAAGAATATTCACAATGATTATTAATTCTTCTTTGAATAACATTGATTTTGTTATTTTCTATGTAAAATCACTTTTCTCCCATGATTTTACATTGACAAATCGCCCTTTTCTATTATAGAATTAGGGTGATTATTTATATTCAATAATCATATTATTAAAAGAGCTTTGTCCCTTTTTTTGAAAGGAGATTATATATTTTATGAAACAATTATTACATGTTGGGTTAGATGTTGGATCTACCACTGTAAAAATCGTTATTATGGACGAAAATTTAAACACAATTTATACTGATTATCAAAGACATTTTTCTGATACAAAAAATACTGTTTGTAATGTTTTAGAAACTTTAGCTGCAAATTATGAAGATTATGAATTCACTATTGCCCTAACAGGTTCTGGTGCTATGAGTGCTGCTAAATTTTTAGATTTACCTTTTATTCAGGAAGTTGTTTCTTGTAAAAGGTCTGTAGAAAAGTATATTCCTCAGACTGATGTCGTTATTGAACTTGGTGGAGAGGATGCTAAAATTATTTATTTTGATAAATCTATTGAGCAACGTATGAATGGTACTTGTGCAGGTGGCACTGGTGCTTTTATTGACCAAATGGCTTCTCTTTTACATACAGACCCAACTGGCTTAAATGAGCTTGCTAAAAATTATAAAATGATTTACCCAATTGCTTCTCGTTGTGGCGTTTTTGCTAAAACAGATATTCAACCTCTTTTAAATGAGGGTGCTGCTAAGGAAGATATTGCTGCTTCTATTTTTCAAGCAGTTGTGAATCAAACAATTAGTGGCTTAGCTTGTGGTAGACCTATTCGTGGAAAAGTAGCCTTTTTAGGTGGTCCTTTAAACTACTTATCTGAATTACGTAGTCGTTTTATTGAAACTTTACATTTAGAAGGAGATTCTATTATTATTCCAGAGGAAGCACACCTTTTAGTTGCCAAAGGTGCAGCTGTTGATTCTGTTTATTCTTCACATCCTATTACAGTAGAAAAATTGAAGAGCAAAATTGAAATGCTTCGTGTATCTCATGATGATACTACTCATCCTCTTAGCCCTTTATTTTCTATTGATGCTGAATATCAAGAGTTTAAAGAAAGGCATAGTAAAGAAACTGTAAAAAAAGGAAACTTAGAAACATATCATGGTGACATTTTCATTGGTATTGATGCTGGTTCTACTACAACTAAATTAGTTGCAATTGACCAAGACCGGTACTCTTTTGTATTCTCTTTACAGCAGTAATGAAGGAAATCCTCTTCAAAGTGTTATAAATATGTTAAAAGAATTTTATAGCATAAAACCTGAAGATGCCATAATTCGCTTTAGTGGTGTTACAGGTTATGGCGAAAAATTAATTCAAACTGCTTTAAATGTAGATTTAAACGAAATTGAAACAATTGCTCATTATACTGCTGCTAAACAATTTATGCCTAATGTTACTAGCATTGTCGACATTGGTGGACAAGACATGAAATATATTCGTATGAAAAAAGGTGCTATTGATAACATTATGCTAAATGAGGCTTGTTCTTCTGGCTGTGGTTCTTTTATTGAAACTTTTGCTAAGAGTTTAAATTTATCTATAGAAGAATTTGTGAATTCTGCTTTAGAGGCAAGAAGACCTGTTGATTTAGGCTCTAGATGTACTGTTTTTATGAATTCTAAGATTAAACAAGCTCAAAAAGAAGGCTACTCTGTTGGAGATATTTCAAGTGGTCTTTCTTACTCTGTTATTAAAAATGCTATTCAAAAAGTTATGAAAGTAAGAGATGTAAAAACTTTAGGTGCTCATATTGTCGTTCAAGGTGGTACTTTCTATAATGATGCTGTTTTGAGAGCTTTTGAATTAATTGTTGGAAGAAATGTAATAAGACCTGATATTGCTGGCTTAATGGGTGCTTATGGTGTAGCTCTTCTTAGTAAGGAACAATATGAATCTAACCTAGATATGGAATATACTTCAAGTTTAGCTAAGTTAGATGATTTAGATAAACTTAAAATTGATATTAATCATGTACGCTGTAATGGTTGTGAAAACCATTGTTTACTTACCATTAACAAATTTAGTAATGGTACTAAATATGTCTCTGGTAACCGTTGTGAAAAGGGTGCTGGTTTAATTGATGAAAGTAAAAAAGATTTACCTAATCTTATAAAATACAAATATGAACGTATTTTTGATTATACCCCTTTAGAAGAACAAAACGCTCCTCGTGGAATAATTGGCATTCCTAGAGTTTTAAACATGTATGAAGATTATCCTTTTTGGTTTACTTTTTTAACTTCTTTAGGGTTTCGTGTAATATTATCTGAAAAAAGTAACCGAAAAACTTATGAAAAAGGAATGGAAAGTATGCCTTCTGAGTCTGTTTGCTTCCCTGCTAAACTTTCTCATGGTCATATTGTAGGATTAATTAAACAGGGAATTTCAACCATTTTTTATCCTTGTATGCCTTACTCTAGAAAAGAATATGAAAAAGCTGACAATCATTATAACTGCCCTATTGTTATTTCTTACTCTGAAGTATTAAAAAACAATGTTGAAGAATTGAACGAAAAAAATATCAAATTTATTAATCCTTTTTTACCATTTGAAGCAAAACCTTTAGTAAAAACTATTTTAGAACTACCTGAATTTGAGGAATATCACTTTACTAAAAAAGAGTTGTTCGAAGCTGCTAAGAAAGCAGAAGTTGAATATCAAAAATGTAAAGAAGATATTCACATGAAGGGACAAGAGACTTTAGACTATATGAAACAACATCACTTAAAAGGTATTGTTTTAGCTGGTCGTCCTTATCATGTAGACCCTGAAGTAAATCATGGTATTGATACTTTAATTACAAGTCTTGGTCTTTGTGTATTAACAGAAGATAGTATTTCTAATCAAACTGAAGTAAAAAGACCTATTCGCGTTGTTGACCAATGGGTATTTCATGCAAGGCTATATGCTGCTGCTGATTTTGTTGGAAAACATGATAACTTAGAATTAGTACAATTGAATTCTTTTGGTTGTGGTGTTGATGCTGTAACAACTGATCAAGTTGAAGAAATCCTAAACAGCTTTGGCAAAATGTATACTTTAATAAAAATAGATGAAATTAATAACTTAGGTGCTGTTCGTATTCGTATTCGTTCTCTTCTAGCTAGTATGAAAAAGAGAGAACAAAATAAGGAATTACAAAAAGGTACTGGAAACTATGAAGTAACTAAAAAAATCTTTACGAAAGATATGAAAAAAGACTATACTATTTTAATTCCTCAAATGGCTCCTATTCATTTTGAGCTTTTAGAAGCTGCAGTTCGCAGTTCTGGCTATAATGTAGTTCTTTTAAAGGAATGTACTTCACATACAGTAGAAACTGGTTTAAAGTATGTAAATAATGATGCTTGTTATCCTTCTATTTTAACAACTGGGCAGATGATTGAAGCTTTAGAGTCTGGAAAATATGACTTAAATAAAACCGCTCTTATTATGTCTCAAACTGGCGGCGGCTGTAGAGCAACTAATTATATAGGGTTTATTCGTAAAGCTTTAAAAGATGCTGGTTTTGAAAATATTCCTGTTATTTCTTTTAATGTAGTAGGTATGGAAAAAATGCCTGGCTTTAAAATTACAATGCCACTAATTGAAAGATTATTAAAAATGGTAGTTTATGCAGATTTACTTCAAAAAATGCTAACTAAAAATAGGGCTTATGAAGTACATAAGGGAGAAACTCAAAAACATTTTGATAAGTGGATGGAAAAATGTAAAGGGCTGTTAGAAAAATCTAGCTTAAAAGAATTTAAGCAAAGTATTTACGAAATAGTATCTGACTTTGAAAAAATTGAATTAGATACTTCTATTCAAAAACCTAAGGTTGGTATTGTTGGAGAAGTTTTAATTAAATATCATCCTTTTGGTAATAATTTTGTAGCTGATAAATTAGAACAAGAAGGCGCAGAAGTAGTTTTGCCTGATTTTATGGGCTTTGTCAAATTTATTGCTACTCATAAAATTACCTTTAATCAATTGATTAAAACAGATAAAGTAAAAGCAAAACTTTTCAAAGCTGCTATTAAATTAATTGATATTTTAGAAAAAGACGTTATTATTGCTCTTAGCAATTCTAAAAAAGGCTATTTACTACCTTGTAATATTTTTGAGCTAGAAACTAAAGTAAATGATATTTTATCTATTGGTAATCAAACTGGTGAAGGTTGGTTTTTAACTGCTGAAATGATTGAATATATTGAACATGGCATTCCAAATATTGTTTGTGTACAACCATTTGCTTGTCTTCCAAATCATGTTGTTGGAAAGGGTGTTATTAAAACAATTAGAAACAAGTTTCCTGAAGCTAATATTTCTCCTATTGACTATGATCCTGGTGCAAGCGAAGCAAATCAAACCAACAGAATTAAACTTTTAATGACAGTTGCTAAAGATAATTTAATGAAAAAACAAAATGAACTTAAGGCTATTGAGCAAGAAAATGCTACTGAAAATATAGAAACAAAAATGTCAAATGTTTAAGTAAAGAAAGGAATCTATTTTATATGAAAAAAGTATCAGTTGTTATACCAATGTATTATGAAGAAGAAGTTGCAAATGAATGTTATCAAAGAATGAAAAAAGTTTTAACCTCTCTTTCTAATTACAGCTATGAAATTGTCTTTGTTAATGATGGAAGTCAAGATAAAACATTACAAATTTTAGAAGATATTGCAAAAGAAGATAAAAATGTAAAGATTTTATCGTTTTCAAGAAATTTCGGACATCAATGCGCTGTTACTGCTGGTATAAAATATGTTACTGGAGATGCTGTTGTTATTATTGATGCAGATTTACAAGATCCACCAGAATTGCTTCCAGAGATGTTAAAATTATGGGAAGACGGCTATGAAGTAATTTATGGAAAAAGAAAACTAAGAGAAGGTGAATCTAAGTTTAAATTACTTACTGCAAAAATGTTTTATCAAACTTTAAATGCTTTATCTGATGTTGATATTCCAAAAGATACTGGTGATTTTCGTTTAGTAGATAAAAAAGTAATTGAAGTTATCAATGAACTGCCTGAACATAATAAATTCCTAAGAGGTTTATTTAGTTGGGTAGGGTTTAAACAAATCCCTTTTGCATATGAAAGAAAAGAGCGTTTTGCTGGAAAAACAAAATATCCTTTAAAGAAAATGTTAAAACTTGCTTCTGATGGAATTATTAGTTTTTCTACAAAGCCACTGAAAATGGTTGGAGGTCTTGGCATTCTTTCTGTAATAGCCTCTTTTATCATTTTAATCTATTCACTTTTATCTTATATTTTTAAGTGGAATAACTTAACTGCTGGTTGGACCTCTTTAATGGTTACTTTCACTTTTTTATCTGGCATTATTTTAATTTCACTTTGGATGATGAGTGAATATATTGCTAGAATTTATGATGAGGTAAAAGGAAGACCTCAATATATTATTGATAAAAAAATAAATATAGAGATTTAAAATTTTAGGAGGAATAATGAAAATTATAAATTGGATAAAATCACACTATTTTAATATTTTATTATTTACTACTATTTTATTTATTATTTCTCCTGTTATTTTATCTAAACCTCTTAATAATTTAGATGAAGTTTGGAATTATAATTTTGCTTATAATATAGCTAATGGGTTAGTACCTTATCGTGATTTTAATATGCTTCAAACTCCTTTACTTCCCTTTATCGTTTCAATTTTCTTTTTATTATTTGGAAATGAATTATTAGTATTTAGAATATTAGCTATTTTTTTAATTTCTATTTTATTTTATATGATTTATAAAATATTTAAAAAATTAAAAATAAACTTATCTTACATTTTTATTTTTATGCTATTACTATTTTTACTTTTACAAGATTATATTTGTATTGATTATAATTTTGCATTACTAATTATTACTTTTATATTAATTTATTTTTCTATCCAAAATAATGACCAAAAAAATAAGTCTTTTTTATACTATTTTAACATTGGTATTTTAAGTGGTTTTTGCATTTTATTAAAACAATCTACTGGTGCTATTATTAGCTTTATCAGTGTTTTTTATCCTGCTTTATTTATAAAACATAAATCTGATATAAAAATATATTTAAAAAATAGTTTTATTACTATATTAGGTATCGCTCTTCTAATTAGTATTTTATTAATTTATTTAATGACTCATAACGCACTTAAAGATTTTATAGACTATACTATTTTAGGAATTAAAACTTTTACAAATTCAATTCCCTATACTTATTTACTAAATTCAAATAATGTCATAATAAAACTCCTAAGTACTTTTATTCCTATCGCCATTGTAATTAGTGGGTTTTATTTGATAATAAAAAAGAAACAAAAATTACTTGGATTTTATTGTTATTCAATTGGCTCTTTGGTAGTCATTTTTCCGATATCAGATAATATTCATTTTTTAATTGGTATTACTCCATTTTTAGTTTTGTTTTTTTATTTATTATTTTGCTTTATATCTTGGCTAAAAAATAAAATACTAATAAATTTAAAAATAAAATCATTTATAAAAGAAACTTTAAAATCCATTATTAATTTAAGCTTAGTTTGTTACCTTATAGCTTCCCTTATTTTACTAGGAAATTATGTTATTGATTCTAGAAAAAATCATAACATTTCACATTACTTACAAATTCCTATTTCTGAACAACTATTAAATAAAATAAATACTATAGATTCATACATACTAATGCAAAATACACCTGTATATATTTTAGATGCCGAAGCTGCTATTTATATGATACCTATTAATAGATATTATAAAGATTTTAATTTATTTTTAAAGGGAAATCTTGGTAGCTTAGGTGAAAATGGACAAATTGAAAAAATAAAAAACTTAAAAAGTGGTTCTCAAATTTTAATAAAAAATGATAATTATACAAGAAATTGGCAAACTCCAGAATATGTCATTTCTTATATTAAAAATAATTTAAACAAAATTGGAGAAATTAGCATTTTTGATATTTATGAAAAGGAGTAATTTATAATGGAAAAAATAAAAAACTTTTTTCAAATTAATAAATACAACATTATCTTAAGTACTATTTTTCTAATTGGCATTCTTATTAGGATAGTTGGAATCTCTGACTATCCTAATGCTTTAAATGTAGATGAAGCTTCTGCTGGATATGAAGCCTATTCTATTTTAACTACTGGAAATGATCGTAATGGAAACTTTTTACCTGTATATCTTGTAGCTTGGGGAAGTGGTCAAAATGCATTACTTACTTATTTAATTATCCCTTTTATTAGTTTATTTGGTTTAACTACTTTATCTATAAGGCTTCCTATGGCTATTATAGGCTCTATTTCTTTATTCTTTTTTTATTTTCTCTTAAAAGAAATTACGAACAAAAAACTAGCACTAATTGGTCTTGCCTTTTTTGCAATTTGCCCTTGGCACATTTTAAAAAGCAGATGGGGATTAGAATCAAACCTTTTTCCAGACTTTATTTTATATTTTCTATTTTTTTTAATAAAAGGATTAAAAAATAGAAATAAAAAATTTTTTTATCTCTCTTTTATTTTTGCTGGATTAAGTGCATATGCTTATGCTACCTCTTATTTCTTTTTACCACTCTTTATTATTCCGCTACTTATTATATTAATTAGAAAAAAAGAAATTACCTTAGTACAATCATTTTTCGCAATTTGTATTATATTTATTATTACTTTACCACTTATTTTATTTGTTTTAATTAATACATTTCACTTACCACAACTTAATTTACCATTTATGACTATTCCAAGATTAAGTTCTAATCGTTATGAGGAACTTACTTCTATTTTCTCTATGAATTTTTTAACTCAAAGTATTTCAAATTTTGTTAATAGCCTTTATGTTCTATTGTTGCAATATGATAACCTTCCTTGGAATGCTTTGAAATTTTTTGGAACAATTTATCCAATTTCTACTATCTTTTTATTTTTGGGAATTTTAATTTGTTTTTCAAAGCAAGTAAAAAAAATAGAAATAAATTACTACTATATTTTTAATCTTTATTTTATTATTTGCTTACTATTAATGTTTATATGTGAACCTAATATAAATAGATTGAATATCATATTTATTCCTATCATTTACTATTGTATTATAGGTATTTACTTTTTGCTAAAGCATAAACAAAAATTAATATCAATTGCATTAATTGCTATTTATAGTATATCTTTTATTTTAATGCTACCAAATTATTTTAGTCAAGATTGGAATAGCTATTTTACATTTGAAGGAAATTTAGAAGAGGTATTTAATTATACTAATCATTTAGAAAATAAAAAAATTTATATTACTAATAAAATTAAAGAACCTTATATGTATGTACTATTTTATACAAAATATTCTTCACAAGATTTTTATCAAAGTGTTGAATATGATAATCCTCATACTGGATTTAGACAAGTAACTCATTTTGGTAATTATTATTTTACTAATATCTCTAATATTTCTGTGGAAAATCAATCCTGTATTTATATTATAAAAAAAGAAGATTTTAATAATTATAGTTTTGAAAAAAATAATTTTAAAATTATAGAATTTAAAAATTATATTGCTATCGAACAAATAATTTAACATTATTTGTTCGATTTATAAAAGCTATTCAGGATCGTTTGTTCGCATTTACTTTTATGTCTATTTGACACAAAATTTGTTTTTCTTCTATGTTTTTCTTTCTTTACCTCCTCAAAGTCCTTTCTTTGCTTTTCTGCTTTTAATTTATGTCTACCTGCTTTAGTTTTCTAATTTCTTTGCTATAAAATACACTTTTTGTTTATTCCGTTATACTTTTGACTATTACGTTTCTCTATCTTAGCTTCTTTTTTCTATATCATTATTCTTTTAGCTCTTAATCATCTTCCTTACTTCAAGTCCTTCTTTTATTTTTCGATCCATCTGCCTGTCTATATGACAATATTTATATATTGCCTTTTCTTTCACTTTCTATTCTTTCTTTGTACGATTTCTTCTTCCTACAATTTTCTTAGTAATCTTCTTTTTCAATTTTCTCTTTTCATTTTTTACCTCTTTTTTATCTTACCTTCTTTTAACTCTTTCTTATTTTTAATTTCTATTTACCTTCTATATTCTTCTTTAATTTTATTTTTCTTTTTATTATTTTCTATTTTCCATTTGCATGTTTTACTTTTTCATTTTATATTATTTTTGTTTTACTTTTTAT
>JAAWMH010000038.1 GCA_022798335.1 Clostridia bacterium | reverse complement strand
AGTGATTTAGTCAATAGTTATATGTGGGATACAGCAATTGTATTTATTCAAAATTATAGTGGAAATAATAATTATGCAAATAAGAAATCAGTAAATTCAAGTTTAATAAATACAGGAACAGCAGGAGATAAAGTATGCAATATTCATGATATAGCTTCTAATGTAAAAGAATGGACAACAGAATACTGTACGCTCAGCACCACTCCTAGAACTCATAGAGGAGGTTCTTACAACAACACAAGCATTTTTGCAGCTAGTCGCGGCTACAACGGTACACTGGTTCGCGACGACTCTATTGGCTTCCGTATAGGACTTTATATAAAATAAAGTCTTATCAATAAAATATGTTGATGGGTAGCTTATCAAGTACAGTGTGGTAATTTTTTTGTAATATATTAAAGTGATATAGTAAAAAATCAAAAAGCTATATCACTTTTTTATTTTATTTCCCCAAATAATTCCCAAACATATTGAAAAAAAAACAAACATTTAGTAGAATAAGGAAAGAACAATGAAGTAAAATAGTCAAAGGAAGGAAATGTGATAAAAAATGAAAAACTATTTTTTTACCTCAGAAAGTGTAACTGAGGGACACCCAGATAAACTATGTGATTATATTTCAGATAGCATTTTAGATAGTTGTTTAGAGCAAGATGAAAATTCAAGAGTAGCAGTAGAAACATTTGCATCTGCAAATAAAATTACAGTAGCAGGGCAAATTACTACAAAGGCAAAAATCAATATAGAAGAAATTGCAAGAAATACTATTAAAGAAGTTGGCTACGATAACGAAAAAACAGATATAGATTATAAAGCTTGTAACATAGACATTAACCTTACAACACAAAGCCCAGATATAGCAATGGGAGTAGATATAGGTGGTGCAGGAGACCAAGGTATTATGTTTGGATATGCAAGTGATGAAACCGAAAATTATATGCCATTTGCAATAGATATGGCACATAAGCTAGCCCAAAAGCTAACAGAAGTAAGAAAAAATAAAGCTATTCCATATTTACGTCCAGATGGAAAAACACAAGTTACAGTAGAATATGAAGAAGGAAAACCAAAAAGAATAGAAACTATTTTAGTATCTAACCAGCATTTAGAAGACATTAGCTTAGAACAAATGAAAAAAGATATTACAGAAAAAGTAATTCAAGAAGTAGTGCCAGAAAGATATATAGATGAAAATACAAAAATCTATGTAAATCCAACAGGAAGATTTGTAATTGGAGGTCCTTTAGGAGATACAGGCTTAACAGGAAGAAAAATTATTGTAGATACTTATGGTGGGTATAGCAAACATGGAGGAGGAGCTTTTTCTGGAAAAGATGCTAGCAAAGTAGATAGATCAGCAGCATATATGCTTCGTCATATTGCTAAAAATATTGTAGCAAACGAAATAGCCAAAAAATGTGAAATACAAGTAGCCTATGCAATTGGAGTGGAACAACCATTATCTATTTGTGTAGATACTTTTGGAACTTCAAAAATGCCAGAAGAAGAAATTGTAGAGTTAATTAGAAATAAATTTGATTTATCTCCAAAAGGTATGATAAATTATTTAGGTTTAAAAAAGCCAATTTATAAACAAACAACAAATTATGGACATTTTGGAAAAGAAAACTTACCATGGGAGAAAATAATTAAATGGTAAAAGTATAAAAAAATAAATTTTACAAAAAATAGTATCACACCATATTGACACATGTAATACAATGTAGTACAATAATAAAAAGGAGTGATAAATATGACTATTTCAGTAAGATTAAATGAAAAAGATACTAAATTGATAAAAGCATATGCAGAATTAAATAATATTTCTTTGTCTGATTTAGTAAGAGAAGCAGTATTAGAAAAAATTGAAGATGAATATGATTTAGAAAGTTATAAAAAAGCAATAGAAGAATATAAGAAAAATCCAGTAACTTATAGCCACGAAGAAGTTGCAGCAATGTTAGAAATTGAAGAAATATAAGGTAGAGTATACTTTACTTGCAATCAAGCAACTAAAAAAGATGGATCAATATACTAGAAGTCTTATCTATGCGTGGATAGATAAAAATTTGCAAGATTGCGAAAATCCAAGGGCACATGGAAAAGCTTTAGTGGAAAATAAAGCAGGTCAATGGAGATATAGAATTGGAGATTATAGAGTAATAGCACAAATAAAAGAAAAAGAAGTAGTGATTTTAATATTAGAGGTAGGACATAGAAAAAATATATATCATTAAAAATATTTAACGAAAGAAAAAGGAGAACAAAGTGGAAGAAAATAAAGAAAATGCAAAGGAATTTAAAGTAAAAAAGCAAGAAAAGAAAAAAGAAACCATAGGTGTTAAATTTTTAAAAATACTTTTTATTCTAATAGGCATATTTGCAGTAGCATATGTTATGATTGTCATTAGAAATACCATTATTTTTAATCAAATATTGCAAAAAAATGCACAATATGATAATGTAACAAATTATAGTTATACTACTTCTCATTATGAAGATAATAGCAAAGTAGATACTGAAACAAAAACATATAGAAAAGATGATATTGTAAAAGTATATCATAAATGGAATAACAATAATTTAATTATGTGGAAAGACAGCAAAAATAACGAAGGTTTAGCAATTGCACCTGAGTATAAAAAGATTGTAATAGATGATCCAGATAACCTTGTTATAGGATATATGCCAGAAATACAAAGTTTCTATACAGAAAAAGAATACCGAAAAATAGCAATTCTAATGTCTATTATGTATAGCGAAAAAGTAAATGGAGAAGACTGCTATGTAATTAATCAGGGAAATTCAAAAGAATGGATTAGCAAAGAAACAGGTTTAATTATGAAAAGACAAGACGGTTATGTACAAAGGGAAAATGAAAAGAAAAGAAATAGTTATATAGAATATACAGACTGGAGAATTAATGAAATAACAGATGAAGAAGTAGCAAAGCCAGATTTAACAGGATATACAAAAGTAGTACCATAAATTGGAAAAAACGCAAAAAAAACTTGAAATTGTGTATGATTTATTGTATAATAAATATACTAATAAAGATAGAAAAAATCTATCAAGATGGATTGACATCTAAAAAATCCGAAATTCATTGAGACATAGGGGCTCAAAGATTGGCAGGCAATCATCTAACCTGAAATTTTAGTAAACTAGATAAGTTTACAGATTGGCGGACAATCAATTAATCAATCAGAAGAGGGGCAAATTATACTAAGGTATAACTTGCCTCTCTTTAAATTTTTATAGGAGAGAGGTTAGATTAAGAATTTCAGACTTTGATTACAAAGATAATACTACAATATTAAAGTTAAAGAATTTGATAAAAGCAATGCAAATAAGTTCATATGCCAAAATGTTTGGCAGGTATAAACAAAATAAAGTCTATTTATCACTAGATAAAATAGCGGGGAATAACAATTTGATGATGGGATTTGATACAGAAGGAAAAAGAAACTATCCAAAAACACTTTTAAAAGGAGATATACGAGAATATATATTAGAAAAACCATGCAGAATAGTAGGAATATATATTAAGAAAAAAGGAGAGAAGTTATATAAAGAGTGTACCTATATAGCAAAAAATATAAAAGAAAATAGATTTTTAAAAAACAATCAATTAAAAGAAAAACTTATGATTAATAACCTTACAAAACTGTAAGGTTTATTTTTTTAGAGCTTATGATATAATATTTTTATAGGAGTTGAAAAAATGTATGCAAAAAATACTAATTGTAGAAGATGATGAAAAACTACGAAATGAATTAGAAATCTTTTTAAATAATAATGGCTATCAAGTAAAAACTCTAAAAAGTTTTGAAAATACCATACAAGATATTTTAGACTTAAATCCAGATTTATTGTTATTAGATATTAATTTACCAGGTGCAGATGGAGAACATATTTGCAAAGAGATTAGAAAACAATCTAATTTACCTATTATCATGGTAACTAGTAGAGATAATGAAATAGACGAATTATTAAGCATTAATAATGGGGCAGACCAGTATGTAACTAAGCCATTTAATATTCATATTTTACTTGCTAAAATAAGTTCTTTATTAAGAAGAAGCAACATGTTATTAGAAAATAGCGAAAAAATAGATGCAAAAGAGTTTGTTTTAAATACCTCTAATAGCACTATTGAAAAAGAAGGAAAAATTATTGAACTTACGAAAAATGAATATAAAATTTTAAAATATTTAGTACAAAACAGAAAAAGGATTGTCTCAAGAGAAGAAATTATGGAATGTTTATGGGAAAGTGAAAGTTTTATAGATGATAATACACTTACTGTAAATATTACAAGGCTACGAAGCAAGTTAGAAGAGCTAAACTTAAAAGAACTACTAGAAACCAAAAGAGGACAGGGCTATATTTTATTATAAAAAGGAAGGGAGCGTAAAATGGCTTTTAAAACTTTTATAAAAGATAAAGTAATAACTATTATGTTATTAACCATAGCAGTTATCACAATAGAAATATTTTTAATTCCGTATCGATTTGGAAGCTTTATAAAACTATATATACTAATTATTATATTTGTTACTTATGTAATAGCTCTATTGATAGAATATTTTCCTAAAAGAAAATTTTATCAAAATTTGCAAAATACTTTAGATAGTTTAGAAGAAAAATATTTAATAGCAGAAATTGTAAAAGATCCTAATTTTTTAGAAGGAAAAATTTTAAGAGAGGTTATGCTACAAGTAGATGCATCTATGATAGAAAATGTAAATAAATATAAATACATGCAAGAAGAATACAAAGACTATATAGAATTATGGATTCATGAAATAAAACTTCCTATAGCAAGTGGTAAAATGGTAATAGAAAATAACAAAAATGCGGTTACCAAAAGTATAGATGAAGAATTAGATAAAATAGAAAGTTATACAGAGCAAGCTCTATTTTATGCAAGAAGTAATACGTTAGAAAAAGACTATTATATTAAAAAAAGTAGCTTAAAAGAAATTGTAAACGAAAGCATTAAAAAGAATAAAAATAGCCTTATACAAGAAAAAATTATTCTTAATATACATGACCTAGATTTAGAGGTTTATACAGATAGTAAATGGATGATATTTATTTTGAATCAATTGATACAAAATAGTAGAAAATATAAAAAGCCACAAGAAAATTTAGTAATAGAAATATATGCTAAACAAAACCAAGAAAGTGTAACACTATGTATAAATGATAATGGAATAGGAATAAAACAAGCAGAAATAACAAAGGTATTTGAGAAAGGATTTACAGGAACAAACGGTAGAAATGCAAATAAAAAGTCTACTGGTATTGGTTTATATTTATGTAAAAAGTTATGTCATAAGTTAGGATTAGGAATCGCTTTAAATTCACAAGAAAAAATAGGAACACAAGTAAAGATTATATTTCCTAAAAGTACTTATGTAGAATTAAAATAAGTGTCCCCGGCAGACAATGCCTGCCGGGGAAAATGATTGTTTACAGCTCAGAGACAGAGGCCACCCAAAGAAGAAAAACTTTTTGGAACGGGTAGCTCCTCAAAAGGACTAGCTGGTAGAAGAACCCATCCTCTTCGACCGACGCAAAGTCCGCCTGGGCAGACTTTTTGTTGAGCGTAGGCTTAGCAACAATGAAGATGGGGACCTTCTCGATGTACTCAATGGAGGAGATGAGGTACTCCATCTCGCTTTTGTAGAGCTGGGCATTTTCTACCGTGGCCCGGCGGGCGTTGTCCGCAGTAGAGGAAACATCGCTACTAGCGATTTCCGCCGCCTTGGCAAGACGATCCTTCAACTTTTTAATAGTCTCCGCAGCATTCATTTGTAAAAATCTTCCTTTCTTATGTTGTAATATGATTTTTAGGGATAGTGCTAAAAGGAATAACCAAAAAGCATAATGCTTACAGTTTATTATACCATAAACTAAGGTAAAAGTCAAAAAGAATAGTCTAACCTTACAAAAATGTAATACTACTGTAAGTAAAATCGATGGAAAAAAAGAGGAAAATAGATTATATTTTAATTAAGCTAAGTCAAGGTTAAACTATTTTCATAAATAGAAGAAAGCTTAATTACAACGAAAAAGAAAGGAAGAACAAAAAATGAGTAAAATATTAGAGGTACAAAATATTGAAAAATACTATGGAACAAGGTCAAATTTAAGTAAAGCAATCGACAACATTAGTTTTACAGTAGAACAAGGCGAATTTGTTGGAATTATGGGGGCATCTGGTTCTGGTAAAACAACACTTTTAAATTGCATATCGACCATTGACAGAATAACAGCAGGACATATTATCATTAATGGAAAAGATATTACAAAGTTAAAAGGAAATAGTATTAACAAGTTTAGAAGAGAAGAACTAGGATTTATTTTTCAAGATTTTAATTTATTAGATACTTTAACTGCTTATGAAAATATAGCATTAGCATTAACCATTCAAAAAGTAAACCATCAAGAAATAGAAAAAAGAGTAAATGAAATAGCACAAAAATTAGAAATAACAGATATTTTAAATAAATATCCTTATCAAGTATCAGGAGGACAAAAACAAAGAATAGCATCAAGCAGAGCACTAATTACTAACCCTAAATTAGTATTAGCAGATGAACCAACTCGGTGCTTTAGATTCAAAAGCAGCAAGACAATTATTAGAAAACTTTGAATTTTTAAATCAAACTTTAAACGCTACCATTTTAATGGTAACACATGATGCTTTTACCGCTTCTTACGCAAGCAGAATTTTGTTTATTAAAGATGGCAAAATATTTAACGAATTAATCAAAGGAGATTCTACAAGAAAACAATTCTTTGAAAAAATTATAGAAGTACAAACACTTCTTGGAGGTGATTTAAACGATGTTATTTAAATTATCTTTTAAGAATATGAAAAAAAGTATCAAAGACTATGCAATTTACTTTTTAACATTAGTATTAGGAGTTGCTATCTTTTATATGTTTAATTCTTTAGATAGCCAGCAAGCAATGCTAACAGTTTCAAACTCGCAAAGACAAATTATTACCTTAATGATAGAAATGCTTGGGTATGTGTCTGTATTTGTAGCAATTATATTAGGTATTTTAATAATATATGCAAATAGTTTTTTAGTAAATCGAAGAAAAAAAGAATTTGGTATTTATATGACTTTAGGAATGGGAAAAAGGCAAATTTCTAAAATTATTTTACTAGAAACTGTTTTTGTAGGGATTATTTCTTTAATTGTAGGAATTGTTGTAGGTGTTTTTGCTTCTCAATTTATGTCTGTGCTAGTTGCTAAAATGTTTGAAGCAGATATGAGTGAATTTCAATTTACATTTTCAAAAGATAGTTGCATCAAAACGGGTATTTACTTTGCTATTATGTATGTACTAGTAATGATATTTAATACAATGAGTGTATCAAGATATAAACTCATTAATTTATTAAATGCTACTAAGAAAAATGAGAAGGTAAAAATAAAAAATCCAATACTTTCTGTATTAGTGTTTATCATAGGAACAGTTATATTAGGATATGCTTACTCTTTAGTAACTGTTAAGAGTGATACTTTAGATAGTGCAGAAAAATTGTTACTACCAATTATCATGGGAATTGTAAGTACAGTTCTTATCTTTTGGTCATTATCAGGATTTACATTAGGATTTATACAAAAAATGAAAGGCATTTACTATAAAGGAACAAATATGTTTGTACTAAGACAATTAAATAATAAAATAAATACTACTGTAATTAGTATGAGCGTTATTTGTTTAATGCTATTTATGACAATTACTATTTTGTCTTCA
>JAAWMH010000018.1 GCA_022798335.1 Clostridia bacterium | reverse complement strand
CTGCTTCTTCAAATTTAGCTTTTAATTCTTCTGCTTCTTCTTTCTTAACGCCTTCTTTAACTGCTTTTGGTGCTCCATCTACTAAATCTTTAGCTTCTTTTAATCCTAATCCTGTAGCATCTCTTACTACTTTAATTACTTGAATTTTATTTGCTCCTGCATCTTTTAATACTACATTAAATTCTGATTTTTCTTCAGCTGCTCCTGCTGCTGCTCCACCTGCTACTGGTGCTGCAACTGCTGCTGCAGATACTCCATATTTTTCTTCAATACCTTTTACTAATTCTGCTAATTCAACAACTGTTAAAGTGTCGATAGTTTCTAATAATTCATCAATTTTTGCCATTTTAAAATGACCTCCTTCTTATTTTTTATTATAATTTTTTTACTTTGCATTTTCTTTTAAAATTTATGCATTCTCTTTTTGTGCTTTAACTGCATCTAATGCAACTGCCAACTTGGTAATATTTCCAAGTAAAGCACCTGCCAATTTTGCAAGAAGCTCTTGTCTTGATGGTAATTTTGCTAAAGTTATAATTTCTTCTGCTGTCATTACTTTTCCATCAATAATTCCACCTTTTATTTTGTAGAATTCGTTAGCTTTAGTATAGTTGTAAACTACTTTAGATGGTTCTAAATAATCTTCTGATCCAAAAATAACCGCTGTTGGTCCTTCTAATAAATCATCTAAACCATTTTCCCCATTTTCATTTAATGCTCTTTTTACAATGTTATTTTTTATAACTTTGTATTCTGTATGAACATTTCTTAAATCTGTTCTTAATTTTGTTACATCTGCAACGTTAATACCTCTGTAATCTGTTAAAAGAATTACTTTTGCTTCTTTTAATTTTTCTGCTAGTTCTTTTACTTCTTCTTCTTTTTTTTGTAAAATTGTATTACTTGCCATTTTTTCACCTCCTAAAATTGTTTGTTAAAATAAAATATCCAATAAATTTTTGCCTATTTAACAAGACAAAGATCTATTGGATAAATCCGCTTCTCTTTGCCTCGGTAAGACTTACTTTTTGCTTACTTTCTTAGGCTCTATTTATTTTTTATTTTTGATCAATATACATACTTGGTCCCATTGTAGTAGAGATTGCTACACTTTTAATATATTGTCCCTTAGCTGCTGCTGGTTTTGCTTTGATAATAGCATTTATAATAGTTTCATAGTTTTCTAATAGCTTCTCTGCTCCAAATGATACTTTTCCAAAACCTAAGTGAACAATGTTATTTTTGTCAAGTCTGTATTCTACTTTACCTGATTTAATTTCATTGATTGCTTTAGTAACATCCATTGTTACTGTACCTGATTTTGGGTTTGGCATTAATCCTTTTGGTCCTAATACCTTACCAAGTCTTCCTACAACACCCATCATATCTGGAGTTGCAACAATAACATCATATTCAAACCAGTTTTCTTTTTCAATTTTTGGTATTAATTCTTCTGCTCCAACGAAGTCAGCTCCTGCTTTTGTAGCTTCTTCTGCTTTTGGTCCTTTTGCAAACACTAACACTCTTTGTGTTTTACCTGTACCATTTGGAAGTACTGTTGTACCTCTTACTTGTTGATCTGCTTGTTTTGAATCAACACCTAACTTAACATGTAATTCCACTGTTTCGTCAAATTTTGTTTTTGGCATTTTTTCAATTGTATCTAATGCTTCTTTAGCACCATACAATTTTTTTCTATCAATTAGTTTTTCTGCTTCTTGATATCTCTTTCCTTTTTTCATTTTTACCTCCTTTGGTTCAATCGAAAGTATTTAAAACTACTTTCTCCCAATACTTTTTTAGTCAGTAACTACTACTCCCATAGATCTTGCAGTTCCTGCTACCATACTCATTGCAGCTTCTACTGATGCTGCATTTAAGTCTGGCATTTTCTTTTTAGCAATTTCTTCTAATTGTGCTTTTGTTATTTTTGCTACTTTATCTTTATTAGGTTTTCCAGAACCTTTTTCTATTTTTACAGCTTGTTTAATTAACACTGCCATAGGTGGTTCTTTGGTAATAAATTCAAATGATTTATCTTTGTATACTGTAATAACAACTGGAATAACAGTATTTCCCATTGCTGCTGTTTTATCATTGAATTGTTTTACGAAATCCATAATGTTAACTCCTGCCGCACCTAAAGCTGGACCTACTGGTGGAGCTGGTGAAGCCTTTCCTGCTGGAATTTGTAATTTAACTACACTTCCTATTTCTTTTTCTGCCATTGTTTTAGCACCTCCTTTTAGTTTTTAAATATGTATATTAATCTAAAAATAGATTACTAACTTATAGTTTTTGAACTTGTGCAAACTCTAACTCAACTGGTGTTTCTCTTCCAAACATAGATACTAATACTTTTACCTTATGTTTTTCTTTGCTCAATTCTATTACAGTACCTGTAAAATCTGTTAATGGTCCATCTATGATACGAACTGTATCATTTACAGTATAATCTACCTTTACAGCTACTTGCTCAAATCCCATTTTTCTAATTTCCTCATCTGTTAAAGGAATTGGATCTGTACCTGAACCAACAAAACCTGTAACACCTCTTGTATTTCTTACAATATACCATGTTTTTTCTGTTACAATCATTTTAATTAAAACATACCCTGGAAAAACTTTTTTTAGGTTTGTTTTTCTTTGTCCTTCTTTAATTTCAATTTGCTCTTCCATTGGAACAATAATTTCAAAAAAGAACTCCTCTAGTTCCCTGTTTTTAATAGTTTTTTCTAAGTCTGTTTTTACTTTATTTTCATACCCTGAATAAGTATGTACAACATACCATCTTGGCATTACATCATCTTTTTCTTGAGACATCTTGAGGCCTCCTTATTATTCATTTACAGTATTATTGTTAACTTGGCTATTGCTTGTAGCATTGGTTTGTTCATTATTAGTAGCTTCATTATTTAAAGCATTATTCATTGTATTTTGAGCCTCTTGGTTAGTAGTATTATTTTGTACTTGTTCATTATTTGTATCTACAAAACTTCTTAGTTTGTTTATTCCATAGTCATCCATTGTTTTGAAAATAAAATCTAATGCAAATACAATAACAGCCGTAATTAGTACAATCGTAATAACTGCAACTGTATTATTAATAAGTTGCTTTGGTGTTGGCCAAATTACTCTTTTTAATTCTGCCTTAAAATCTTTAAAAAAATGTTTCTTCTCTTTTTTTTCTTTATTTTCTTTCTTCGTTACATCTTTAGGCATTTAAGTTTCCCCCTTAAAAGGTTTATTTTGTTTCTTTATGTGTTGTACGTTTTTTGCAGAATTTACAATACTTAACAATTTCTAGTCTATCTGTGTTGTTCTTTTTATTCTTTTCTGTTAAGTAATTTCTTCTTTTACATTCTGTACATTCTAATGTGATTGGTTCTCTTGCTCCTTTTGTAGCCATTTAACACACCTCAGCTTTCTAAAGTTTTGTTTCGTTTTTTAAGCGTATGTTTATCACATACGCTTAGATATCATATCATTTTTTTTAATATATGTCAACTATTTTAGTGGAAACTTGCAAAAAAAGTTGGTATTTTCCTTTTTGCTTCTTCATACCCTTTTTGATAAAAATATTCTAACTTGCTTGTATCTAATAAAGAGGTATTTACTGTATCTATTTTTAGCAGATAATCTGCTCCTTCTAGTTCATAATTAGAAAGTTCTTGCCCCATTAGTTCTATCGCCCCACTAATAACATCTATAATATTTTTATTTTCTTTACTTTTTATTCTTTTTGGAAAAACAATGCTAATTACTTTGTCTACTCCATTTGCTTTTAACTCCTTCCACGGTATGTTCTCTCTAATACCTCCATCTACTAATTTATGCTCTTTATATATGCAAGGCGAAAATACACCTGGAAAACTGCAACTTGCTCTTACTGCCTTTGCAATAGGTACTTCAGTTATGTATTCTATTTTATTAGAATAACCTTTTGTAATTTCTCTATTTTCTATTCTTGGTTTTGTTTTTGAAAAAGAAGAAAACATGTACACAGTTCCTTCATCTAAATCTACGCTAGAAATTAATAATTTTTTCTTCACTTCTTTTATTTGATAAATTCCCTTTTGTTTGCAAGCTTCTTCTACTATATTTTCAATTATTCTTCCACTATTTAGTCCGTCTATTACTACTTGTCTTTTAAAGATAAGTCCTCCTACTAGTTTAAAAATATTTTTCCATTCTACATATTTTATTTTCTTAGCATACTTTTGAAATAAACTATATATTTGACTTGCTGTATATCCACTTGCATAAAGTGCTGCTATAATACTTCCTGATGAAGCTCCAGAAATATAGTCAAATTCTATTCCTTCTTCTTCAAATGCTTTTAGTGCACCTATATGAGCTGCTCCCTTTATTCCTCCTCCGTGCTAAGCATAATCCTAATTTCATACTATTACCCACCTTTTATTTGTATTATATGAAACCTATTAGGATTTGTTATTTTTTTGACTAAACAATGTTGTATTTTTTTCTTCTTTATTATATAGTAGATATATAAATTTTAAAATATAAAAAGAAAGGAAAATAATTTCATTGTCTACTACCTTTTAGATAATAGATTATATGTAAAAATTATGATGGATACAAAAACTAGAATTAGAATTCAAAATAAATATTATACCAATGCTAATCGTTACAAGTTAAACGTTAAATGGATACTTCCTTTATTTATCATTATGTTATTACTCTCTTTTTATGGTGTAAATTATGTAAAAAACCTTACCTATGAAAATGTATACAATAATATTACAGAACTTAGTGAACAAACCACTGCGCAACTCAACCTTGCTATTTCAGAGCAGAAAAGATTTATTGAAATTATAATAGATTCTATCAATAGCGGCTTTTTTGATACACCAGAAGATATTTTTAGACGTTATAATCCCGATTTAAATGCTTATCATTTTACTAGACTAGTTATTTTAGATCAAAATGGTAATGGAACAACTAGTGATGGACATACTGTAAAAAACTATGCTAATATAGAAAATTATTTTGCTAAAGCAAATACTACCGTTTACTTAGCAGAAAATGAACCAAGTGTTATTTATGGTTCTGAAAAACTCGTAAATGTATATGCTAAAACCTTTACTTTGAATAACAAAAATTTAATATTATTTGCTACTATTCATACCGAAGATTATAAAGAAATTTTGTTAAGACAATTATTCCATGGAAAGGGAAGTACTTATTTAGTAAATAATAATGGTTTAGTACTTATTGATTCTTCTAATAATATTACTACACCAAATGCTAACTTTTTTGAAGTTATCAATAATTCTTTATCTAATCACTTCGATATTTCAAAACTTGATGAAATGAAAAACCATATGAAGGCTAAACAAGTAGGGACCTTTGATTTAAAACTTAATAAAAACACCTACTTTATCCACTATGAAAAAGTAAATACAAATGATTGGTATGTAATTACCATTGCTCCTGATGATACAATTGCTAAAGAACTGATTCAATTTTTAGCAATTGCCCTTGTTTCTTGTATTAGTATTACCATTATTATTATTGGTATTTGTATTTTTATAGATTTATCTATTCAAAAAAAGAACAGAAATCTATATACAGTTGCTTATATCGATCCGATAACGAAAATTGGTAATGAAGCTTATTTTAAAGAAAATGCTATTAAATTTTTGCAAAATAACTCTAAGTCAAAGTATATTATTGCATTAGACATTAATAAATTTAAAGCACTTAATAATATATATGGTTTTGAATTTTGTAACAAAATTTTAGAAGCACTTGCTGTTAAATTAAATACTATATTACCAGAAGATAATATTACTTGTAGAATTTCAAATGATGTTTTTGCTACTATTTTTAGTTATACAAAAGATATAGAAACTTTACTTAATAAAATTTTCCATGATGCTTCTAATTTAAAAATAGCTAATACCTCTTTACATGTTAATTTATCGATTGGTGTTTACAAATTAAAGCAGGAAGATACAGATATTAATAAAGCTTTAGATAAAGCTTATATGGCTCGTTCTAGAATAAAAGGACTATATAATGACAATTATTATATTTTTGGTGATGATTTAGAAAATCAATTAGTAGAAGAACAACAAATTGAGTCTTGTATGGAACAAGCTTTAAAAGATAATGAATTTGTTGTTGTTTATCAGCCAAAAACCGCTGCTAATACAGAAAAAGTAGTTGGTGCTGAAGCACTAGTTAGATGGCATAGAAATGGTCAAATCATTCCACCTGGAAAATTTATTCCTTTATTTGAAAAAAACAAATTTATTGTAAAATTAGATTTATACATTTTTGAACAAGCTTGTAAAGACATTGCTAGTTGGAAAGAAAAATATGGTTTTGTACCAATTGTTTCTATTAATGTTTCAAAAGAACATTTTGTATATGAAAACTTTATTGATGAATACGTTGAAATTACTGACAAATATGGTATTGATAGAAGTAAAATCGATTTAGAAATTACTGAAAGTGCTACTGTTAATGATAAAATTGATATTATAAAAGTTTTAAATTCTATTAAAGAAAAGGGATTTGTTGTTTCTATTGATGACTTTGGAACAGGCTATTCTTCACTTAGTATGTTACAAAATATGCCAATTGATATTATTAAAATAGATAAAGTTTTTGTAGATAAGGCAAATCTTGAAAGTGATAAAAACATTATTAACTATATTGTATATTTAGCAAAAAAAATTGAAGTAAAAACAATTGTAGAAGGTGTTGAAACAAAAGAACAAGCAGAATATGTTAAAAACTTAAATTGTGACGTTATTCAAGGTTACTACTACTCAAAGCCTATTTCTAAAGAAGAATTTGAAGAATACTTTAACAAAAATCGATAAGTTTTATCAATATCAAAACAGATTCATTGATATACAAAAAATAGACTGCTCAAACTGAGACAGTCTATTTTTTATAGTAAATGTCTATTACGCACCCTTATTATCTTTTATCATTACAATTTTTTTGCTATTTCTTGTCCAAATTTTATACATTCTTTTTCCATTGGTTCATCTGGTGTCCACATTTGCTTTATGCCATCATTTACTATCTCAAATCCAGCTTCTTTTAAACTCTGAATAATCTGATTTACTGCTTCTCCACTCCATCCATAACTTCCAAAAGCAGTTGCCTTTTTATTTTTTAATTTCATCCCTTTTATCATTTCTAAAATTCCTGCAATAGAATGTAAATATCCATTATTAACTGTAGGAGAACCTAATAAAATCATTTTAGATTTAAAAACTTGTGTTAATACCTCTGTTTTATCTTCTTTTGCAGTATTTACTATTTTAATCATTACTTGTTCATTTTCATTTTGTATTCCTTGTGCTATTGCTTCTGCCATTTTTCTAGTAGAATTCCACATAGTATCATACAAAATTGTAATTTGATTTTCTTGATAATTTTCTGCCCATTCTAAATATTTTTGTACAATTTGCTTAGGCTCTTTTCTCCAAATAAGTCCATGGCTTGGGCATATCATCTTAATAGGCAATTGCATTGCTAATATTTGCTCTATTTTCTTTTTTACCATCATTCCAAATGGTGCTAAAATATTAGCATAATAAGTAAGTGCTTGTTCCCACAACTGACTACTTTCTACTTCATCTGCATATAAATATTCTGATGCTAAATGCTGTCCAAATCCATCATTACTAAATAAAATTTCTTCATTATCCATATAGGTAAACATAGTATCTGGCCAATGTAGCATAGGAGCTTCTATAAATGTTAAAGTATGTTTTCCTATATTTAAGGTATCTCCTGTTTTTACAGTTTTAAAATTCCACTCTTCATGATACTGCCCTTTTAATGATTTTACAGCATTTTGTGTACAGTAAATTGGTGTGTTAGGTATTTGTTTCATAAGTTCTATTAAAGCTCCACTGTGATCTACTTCTCCATGCTGAATAATAATAGCATCTATTTTATTTAATTCTATTTCTTGCTTTAAATTTGATACAAATTCTCTATCATAAGGTAGCCAAACCGTGTCGATTAAAATATTTTTTTCATCTTCTATTAAATAGGCATTATAAGAAGAACCTTTTGTTGTAGTAAATTCATCTCCATGAAATTTTTTTAGTTCCCAATCTGTTTTTCCTATCCAAGAAACATATTGATTGATTTGTTTTCTCATTTTTTAGTCTCTCTTTCTTAAATTTAAAATCTTTTTGTTTATCTTTTATTTTTAAAAGTAGTTTTCTTATCTTTCTTTTTACTTATTTTTCTTTTTAGTGTATTATTATTTTGTACCTTTTTTTTATTTTTAGTTACTTTTTGCACAGAATATCCAAATTTGCCAATTTGTTTTCCTAAAGTAAAATATTTTCCATTACTATAAGTAATTAAGTTACACTTAGTAATATCAAATGCCCCATTTTTATCAATATACTTTTCGTCTGCATCTATTGATATAATTTCTGCTATAAACATATCGTGACTTCCTAAATTACGAATTTCTTTTACTTTACATTCAATAGCAACAGGACTTTCTTTAATTAAAGGACAACTAATAAATTTTGCTTTTTCCTTTGTTAATTTCATTTCTGCAAATTTATCTACCTTAGCTCCTGTTTTTACACCACACCAATCTGTAGCATATGCTAATTCCTGATTTGTTAAATTAATAGCAAATTCTTTTGTATTTTTAATAATATTATGAGAATGCCTTTCTTTTCTTATAGAAATATAGCACATTGGCTTATCTGTATTAATAATACCTGTCCATGCTACTGTTATAATATTACTTTTTTCCATTGTTCCACAAGATACCATAACAACAGGAAGAGGATAAAGAAATGTTCCTGATTTCCAAATAGTCCTACTCATCTTACGTCTCCTCCTAAACTCCCTTTAGTTTCTTTATCTTGTTTTTCACTTCTTAATTTTTCAATTTCTTCCCATATAACAACAGCTGTATATTCTTCTGGCAAATGTACAATTTCATATAAGCTTGTTAAATTTCCTTGTTCATCTCTTTTAGGTTGTAAAGTTCCTAAATAGCCATGTAATGATTCATCTGTTAAATTAGAATCTTTTATTAAACCTAAAAATACTGCTGAACTATAAGCTGGATTACTCATTTTATTAAAAGAAATATCTCCAAATCTTTTTACAGATATTGTTGGAAATGCTCCTTCTATTATAATTTCATATTGTGATATACTATCTTCCATTGCAGGAGTAGGCATATATACTAACTCGCCTGTTTTTCTTATTGTATAACTTTTATCTCCAAATTGATACTTATGATCTACAATATTATCTGGTCTACATTTTAATAAATTAACAAAAGGTTTTTCTTTATCATCTCTTGCCTGTCCACATAAAAAAGCTGGTTTATATAAATCTTGTCTAATTTCACCTGTATTGCATGCTTCTCCTATATTTTTGCTCTCTTCTATAATTCCTAGCTCTTTGGTTTCAGCATCTATTGCTACTCCATCAGCTTTGTCTTGTTGCCTTCCTGGTTGTTCATAAAAATCCTTTTGCAATTTATTTGCTCTATCTTTTGCTTCCCCTCTTGATTTTTCTACAAGCGCTTTAGAAACACCAAATCTATCAAATAACTTATCTTTTAACTCTTCTTGATAAGCTCTATCTTTTACATTCCCTTCAATTTTAAGCTTACATATTTCATCATATACAAAATCTATAAAGTCTCTTTCATCTTGTGTTAATACTTGAAAGTTTTTCATTTTTTCTTTACTTGGTGTAAAATCTGTTTCTTTTATAAACATAAACATTAAATTAATAATATTTATCTTTCTTTCATCTGAAATATTACTTACGCTGCTTTCTTCTATTTGATTTAACGAATTACTATTCATTTTTTTCTCCTTTATCATTCTTTCTATTTTTTTAATTATAGTACAAACCTAAAAAAAAAGAAACCACAAATTAGAAAAAATCTAATTTCTAGCTTCTTTTTTATCTTCAATTTATATAAACTTTTCATTTTTAGGCATAAAAAAAACTGGCGACCACCTATTTTCTCAGCAGGGTAACCCACAAATATCTTCGGCACATAGGAGCTTGACTTCTGTGTTCGGTATGGGAACAGGTATTTCCTCCT
>JAAWMH010000039.1 GCA_022798335.1 Clostridia bacterium | reverse complement strand
GTGTCAACGCAATGTATAATTCAAAAAAATAAACTGAATATGGAGATAACTCAAAAATAGATAAATACAATAGGCAACTATTTAGAAATAATTAGTTGCTTGTTTTTTTATTTTATGCTATACTAATTTCAACAGTTGATTAGTCAATTATTTTTTTGAGCAAAATGTGGGAGGAACACTATGAAAAATAGACATATTTTTCGCAAATAACCTCCTAAAATGCTCCATTTTATAGCAACTTACGAACTATAAAGTTTGTAGGTTGTTTTTTCATATGGGTACACAGTTAAAAATGGCACAAGAAAAAATGCAATATTTTAGAATTTACAAATTCTTGTCCTAGCAAGCACTGAATTTGTACTCCCGCACAAATTTCAATATGGGATTTGCATCCCATACCCCAAAAATTAAAAGAAATTAATATAGAATATAGAACAATTACTGTCAATTTTGCAAACTATCCTTATACAATTTTTGTATCAAGCAAAATTATGGAAATGGATTCAGCACAGCAAAATAAAGTTGCTTTATATCTTTTTAATAGCATAAATTTTAGAATTAAAAATTGCAAAAGTCTTGACATTGAAGAACAAATGTTTTAGAATGCATAGAGTAAGAAAAGGATGTGAAACCATGGAAGAAAATAAATTAGCAATTCAAAATGAATTGACTATCGAAGATATAAAAAACTTAATATACACAATAAGAGGTAAACAGGTTATGCTAGATAGTGATGTGGCAAGATTATATAATTACCAAACAAAAAGAGTAAATGAAACTGTAAGTAGAAATAAAAAAAGATTTCCAAAAAATTTCTGTTTTCAATTAAGCGAAGAAGAAGTCAAAAAATTGAAAAGACAAACTACAATTTTAAATTTAGATCAGGAAAATAACTGGTCGCAAATTGCGACCAGTTCAAAAAGTGAAAATAGTAAGTATAGAGGGAAGAAATATGTACCTTATGTATTTACAGAACAAGGAATAGCTATGTTATCAGGTTTGTTAAAAAATGATATAGCTATTCAAGTAAGTATAAATATTATGAATGCCTTTGTTGAAATGAGAAAGTTTTTAATGATTAACGGGCAAGTATTCGAGAGATTAACAAATGTAGAATATCAATTACAAGAACATAATAAAAAATTTGATGAAGTATTTAATCAGCTTCAGTTAGAAGAAAATATCAAGCAAAGAATATTTTTTGATGGTCAAATATATGATGCATATTATCATCTAGGAGCTTCAATAAAAGATTTAGGAAAGAAATGCTTTGGAATTAATAAGATAGAAAATATGGAAATTATAGAGAAAATCATTACAACCAAATAAAGTTACTTCATATTTATAAATAGCATTTAAAAAATTAATTTATATAGGTTTAAAATAGATATGTCACACCAAGATAAAAAATAAAAATAGGAAATACCAAAAAAAATAAGGCTATAGAGGGCTCCCTAAAATAGGAAGCCCTCTAGTATTTCCATTTTTACAAACAACACTGTTATTTGCTTAGCATGGATGCTAAGGAGAGTTATGAAATTACGTTAAACAATGGGTAGCCATGAACTCATCATGACGAATGCAGTAAACGCTGTCTTTGTGCTCGGAAACGATAAGAAAATCGCCAACATCTAAGTTGGTAACAGCAGCCTTGCCGTCTGCATCGGTTTCCATCCACTGGTCAACACAATAGGTAAGACCTGACTGGTACAGTTCCTCGGTGATTTCAATGCAAGAACGTTGCTCTACGGGCGAAGTAATCAAAAGAAGGTCGTCTTTCAAGCGACAGAACATATCTGCAAAAAGACGTTTCTCCGTAGGATCAGGAATGGTTTGAATAATTTCGGAAAGATTGAGAACAGCTTCAGCACAGTTGGTTCCAATGAGGCGAATGTTTTTAGAGCTATCCACTTTACTCTGCTTCCAGGTATAGGCATCAGGTCTGCCGCCAGTCATCAGAACATGACCCTTAATAACACGCATAACTACCTGGTAGGTGGCTTCATCATAAAAACAGCCTTCGGGTTGCTCTTTAGTACGAATATTCTGTCGGAAAATCATGCCTAACAGTCCTGCCTTATTCCATTTAGGAAAAACAATGTTGTCCATCTGGAGCTTAGTGCAGGGCTTAATTACATAATTTGCCAGCCGAAGAATGTTACGAGTGCACTCGGCCTTGTTTACCGTCATTAACATAGAAGAACCCTCCATAATATAAAATTAGAGCATAATTGCCCTGTATAACTATAGTATACCATAATTTACATAAAAAGTAAAGGAATGATTAAATGGTGAAACTGTTGAAAAATAAAAGAAATTGTGATAATATTCTATCATTAGCAAAGAGCTATTATTTTTATTTAACAATCAAATAATTTTGAAGGAGGAACAATGCTATGAAACGGAAAGTCAAGCAGTCGTGGGAAAGAAATGTATTCTTTGTAGGCATTATTATTTGGGGAGGATTGCTAAGTCTGATACCTATGTTTTTTTCGGCAGAAGAAATCCCCAATAGTATGGGATTGGGATTTCTTGCAATTCTTGTTTTTACTATTTACACAGTAATAGGGCTAGCATTGATAGTAAGATCAGCTGATAAAGATGAGAAACAAAAAGCAGAAGAAACAAAAAAGCTACTAAAAGAACTAAAAATTAAATATGCTTCTTATATTTCCTTGGTAGATGAAGAAATTGCAAATCTTTTAGAGAAAATTACTCCAGAGGTGCTACATCTAGAAATGGTTTCAGTTTCAACAAGTCTAAATTATCTTAAGACATTTGATCGATACCAAAAGTATGTATGTACATACAAAATTGTTGGAACACCAGATACTTTTCTTGTAGCATCTTGCTTAATGTGGGCACTTATAAAAAACCACATAATTATTTATAATAATTCTATTGAACAAGAAGTAATTAATATAAAATTGGCTATGCAATGTGCACTAAAACTAATTTCTAAACCTAGTACCTATTATGAAAATGAAGAAGGCAAATGGATAGAAGAAAAGCATCCTGAGGTGAAAATTGTAATTCCAGAGGGCTTAATAAAAAACAGTGATTTAAGTTTAAGAATGCAACTTTCATTTATGAGTACTAATACCTATGGAAAAACTATTCCCATAATGCAAACATCTGATATGCTACATCTGCTATATCTGTATTGTCAGAAAGGTACCATTTACCTAACCAAAAAGGAGGATAAAAAATGAAGATAGGCTTTTATACAGGAAGCTTTGACCCTTTTACAAATGGGCATTTACACGTAATTGCTAAAGCAGCACAGCTTTTTGATAAAGTAATTGTAGGAATTGGAGAAAATCCTCAAAAGGTAAGAAGATTTGATAGGAAGGAAATGCAAGAAGCGATAAAGAAGGTTTTAAAGAAAGAACATTTGAATAATGTATGTGTTATTTCCTACAGTAAGCTTTCAGTAGATGTTGCCTTAGAACATGAAGCTAATTTTTTAGTAAGAGGCATTAGAAATGGAATGGACTATGAGTATGAAGAAAATATGGCAGCTATTAACGAAGAATTATCTGAGCTTGACACTGTTTATATTAGAGCAGGCAAATTAGGAACGATTAGTTCAAGCATGGTTATGGAACTGCTTAGAAATGGTAAAAATGTTTCTAGGTATCTTCCTCAAGAAGTATTAGAAATTGTAGCAAAATAAAGAAAAGCAAAAAAGGCTTAAGGTTATTCCTTAAGCCTTTTTTTATAAAATAGGTATATTATAGGCTCTTTAGAGATATGATACAATAAATAAAAATTAAAAAAGGAAGAGTATCATGAAGAAAAAATATCTAATGATATTATTAATTATAATAGGAATAACAATGATAATGATTTTAAAAGCAGATTATGCAAATAAAGAAACTACTAAGTATAATAATCAAAGTATAGTAGAAAAAGAAGAACTAAAAAGTAAAATTCCAGAAGAATGGCAAGATAACGGAATTTTTAAAGAATATTATGAATTAGCATATGAAAAATTACAAACATTAACTTTAGATGAAAAAATAGGACAAATTTTTTTAGTAAGTTATCCAAATAGTAATCAAATAGAAGTTCTAGAGAAGTATCAATTTGGAGGGTATTTGTTTTTTGAAAAAGACTTTCGAGGAAAAACAAAACAGCAAGTACAAGAAATGATTCAAAAACTTCAAAAAGTTAGTAAAATACCTATTTTAACAGCAGTAGATGAAGAAGGAGGAACAGTTGTTAGAATTAGTAGCAATAAAAATTTAAGAAATAGCAAATTTTTAGCATCAAAAGAATTATATAAAAATGGAGGCTTTTCAAAGATAAAAGAAGATACTATAGAAAAAAGTAAATTACTAGAAGAATTAAAAATAAATCTTAATTTAGCACCAGTAGTAGATATTGCTACAAGTTCAAATGATTATATGTATAAAAGAAGTTTAGGAAAAGATGCATCATTAACTGCTACTTATGCTAAAACTATTATTGAAGCAAGTAAAAATACAAGTGTTTCCTATACATTAAAGCATTTTCCAGGGTATGGAAATAATGTAGATACTCATACAGGAAAAAGTGTAGATAAGAGAAGTTATGAGGAAATATATAATAATGATTTGCTACCATTTCGCATAGGAATACAAGCAGGTGCAGAAGCTGTGTTAATTAGCCATAATATTGTTACAAGTATAGATAGTAAAAATCCAGCATCACTTTCTAAAAACGTACATGAATTGTTAAGAAAAGATTTAAACTTTACAGGAATTATTATTACAGATGACTTAACCATGGCAGCTGTATCAAAAGATGAAGATATAGTTATGAAAGCTATTTTAGCAGGTAATAGCCTTATTATTGTATCAGACTATGAAAATAGTATTTATGCTGTAAAAGAGGCTATAAAAAGTAATAAATTAAGTGAAGAAACAATCAATCAATTGGTTTTTCGTATATTAGCATGGAAATATAGTAAGAATATGATAGTAGAGTTATGATAAGGGAGTAATAAATGGCATAAAAGCCAAGTGTGCCTACCAAAAAGAAAAAAAGGCTAGATAAAAAAGGTATGCACCAACAACTTAAGCAAACAAATGGTGTCTGATAGTTTGGGCACTATTTGTTTGCTTTTTAATAAAGGGTTGATATATCTTTCGTATCATGATAAAATACTACTATTACTATAAAGATAAAGGAGAAAAAATAAGTGGGATTTTTCGATAAATTAAAACAAGGGTTAAGTAAAACTAAAGATTCTTTTGATGAAAAAATAAATAATGTATTTAGCAGCTTTAGAAAAGTAGATGAGGATCTATTAGAAGAACTAGAAGAAATACTTATTATGTCAGACGTAGGAGCAGAAACTTCTACACAAATTATTGAAAATTTAAGAAATAGAATAAAAAAAGAAAAAATAGAAGATGAAGAAGGCGTAAAAAACGCCTTAAAAGCAGAAATTGCTCAAATATTAGATGAAGTAGATAATAGTTTAAAACTAGAAACACATCCATCTGTAATTTTAGTAGTAGGTGTAAATGGAGTTCGGAAAAACAACTTCTATTGGAAAAATTGCTAATAAATTAAAAAAAGAGGGAAAGAAAGTAGTAATTGCAGCAGCAGATACCTTTAGAGCAGCAGCTGTAGAGCAACTAGAAATATGGGCAAAAAGGGCAGAGTGCCAAATAGTAAAAAAAGAAGAAGGAGCAGACCCTGCATCAGTAGTATATGATGCTATACAAATTACTAAACAAACAAATAGTGATATACTAATATGTGATACTGCAGGAAGATTACATAACAAAAAATACTTAATGGATGAGTTAATAAAAATAAAAAAAGTAATCGATAGAGAACTTCCAGAAGCTTCAAAAGAAGTATTAATGGTATTAGATGCTACCACAGGGCAAAATGCAATTTTACAAGTAAAGGCTTTTAAAGAAACCGTAGATATTAATGGACTAATATTAACAAAGTTAGATGGAACAGCAAAAGGTGGAGTAGTAGTTGGAATTGTTCATGAAAACCAAATGCCAGTTAAATTTATTGGCGTAGGAGAACAAATAGACGACATGGAAGTATTTAATAGTAACGATTTTGCACAAGCTTTATTTAAGTAAGCTGTAGACGAAGAATGAGTCGTACAGATTACTTATACAACTTGAGTAAAACGAAAGTTGTATACTGATAATAGCTGTAGACGAAGAATGAGTCGTAGAATAAAGGAGTAAATAAAAAATGGAAGAAGAAACAAAACTACAATTGCAAGCACCAAAGAAGAAGAAAAGAAAAGGGATTGTACTTATTTTTTTCATTCTAGCTATTTTAGTTACCTATGTTATTTATAGAGGAGAATATTTAGAAACCTTAGAGCTAGGAGAAAAATATTTAAGTATTTATTGGCAAAACTTATCTTACCAGGTGCTTACTTTTGGTGTTAATTTTGTCATCTTATATTTTTTAATTTATCTAACTAATAAAAGAATAAAAAAAGGGTTAAGACCATTTTTTGAAGAAGAAAAAAAGCAAATTCCTAAAATGCTTAATAAATCTATTGCATTTATAGGTGCTATTATTGTTAGCTTTTTTGTTACAAATACGATGCTAGAAAAACTTTTACTATGTGTAAATGCTACGTCTTTTGGATTAACAGACCCAATATTAGGGTATGACATAGGTTACTTTATTTTTGGACAACCATTTGTACAATTTGTGCTACGTTACATTTTTATGTTAGTAGTAGGCTTAACTATTTATGCAGCATTATATTATATTATTGCCTTTAATAGCTATTTTGATGGTATTAATAGAGAAACATTAAAACAAAGTAAAATATTAAAACAACTTTGCACAAACATTATGATTATTGCTATTTTGTTAGCAGGAGTTATTTTTACAGAAACTTTAAATGTAGGAATTCAAAAATTTATGACTTTACCAGGAAATGAAGGAGAAGCTGCCTACTCACTTTGGGGAGCAGGAATATCAGAAGTAACTATTAATTTATGGGGATACCGTATTTTAGCGGTGGTTGTTTTAATTTCTATTCTTATGGCAGTACATTATTTTAAAAAAGGAGTTACTAAAAAAGTACTTATTTCATTAGCAACAGTACCTAGTTATTTAGTAATTATGATGGTAATTCTAATAGGTTTTGAAGCAATTTTTGTAAATCCTAATGAATTAGATAAGCAGCAAGAATACATAAAAGCAAATATAAATGCTACAAAACAAGCATATGGCATTAATATAGAAGAAGTAAATGTAGGAGAAAATGAAACAGTTACCAAAAAAGAATTACAAGAAAACGAAATAGTTGCTAATAATATTGTAATTGCAGGACCAGATATTGTACTTAAAAATTTGAATATTTTACAAACCAATAAAGGCTATTATACTTATAGAACAACTAAAATTGCAAGCTACTTAGTAGACGGAAAACAAAGTTTAGTATATATTTCACCACGCGAAATTACAAATTCAGCAGGAACATATAATAATAAAACCTATCAATATACACATGGATACGGGGTAGTTATTACCTCAGCCACAACAGTAGATAACAAAGGAGATTTAGTACATTTACAAAAAGGGTTTGAAGAAAACGAAAATGAAGTAGTAAAAGTACAAGAGCCACGTATTTATTTTGGCTTAGAAACAAACGATACAGTAGTAACAAATAGTAAAGCAAAAGCAGAATTTGACTATCCAATTACTTCATCTACAAAAGCAGAAAATGCAGAAAATGTTTATGAAGGAAAAGCAGGACTTAAACTAAACTTTTTAGATAGATTTATTTTAGCAATGAGAGAAAAAGATTTTAAATTAGCATTTTCAGGAAATGTAAATTCTGAAAGTAAGATATTAATCAACCGAAATATTATACAAAGAGCAAAAACATTAATGCCACACATTTTATATGATGAAGACCCATATTTAGTAGTAACAAAAGAAGGAAGGCTAGTATGGGTATTAGATGGATATACTACTTCAAATTATTATCCATATTCACAAAGAACTACTTTGCAAAAAGATAGCTTATTAAATAAATTAGATTTAAACTACATTAGAAATTCTGTTAAAGTGTTAATAGACGCTTATGATGGAACAGTAGAATATTACATAACAGATAGAAACGATCCAATTATTATGGCATATCAAAAAATATATAAAGACTTATTTGTAGAAAAAGATATTACTATTTCAGAAGATATTAGCAGCCAATTTGTATATCCAAAATTTTTATACAATATTCAAGCACAAGTAATGGAAAGATATCATAATATTCAGACAGATGTTTTATATAGAGGAGACGATATTTGGAAAGTAGCTACACATAATAATACAAAAGTAGCTACTAAAACAGGCACACCAATAGAAAGCTATTATGCTATGGTAAAAACAATCGATAAAGAAGAGCCTACTTTAGGATTAATTATTCCATATACACCATATCAAAAACAAAATATTACAGCATACTTAATAGGAAGATATGAAGAAGGAAAAGCAAACCTTACTTTATATAAATATCCAACAGATAGCAATGTATTAGGACCAATGCAAATAGATACACAATTAGAACAAGATGAAACAATAGCAAAAGAAATAGAAGATTTAAATGTAACAGGAACAAAACTAATCAAAGATATGATTGTAATTCCAATGAACCATTCTCTTTTATACATAGAGCCAATTTATAGGCAATATATGAATGAAGAAAACACAGCACCTACTTTAAAAAAAGTAGTAGTAGCTTCTGGAAATAAAGTAGCAATTGGAAATAATTTAAAAGAAGCTTTAGATAATTTAGTTTCACAATATGCAGTAGATATTGAAGTAGAAAGTACAGACAGTATAGAAGAAATTATAACAGCAATTCTAAAAACAAATAACAACTTAAAACAATCTAGTGAAAATGGCAATTGGGAAATGTATGGAAGAGATATGGCAAAATTGCAAGAATTACTTGCTAAACTAGAAAAACTGATGAAAGAAAAGGAAAAAGAAAAAAATAATCAACAAGGCTTAAATAATAACCATGTAAACAATATAGTAGTTAATACTACAGATAACACTATTAACTAAGTATTTATAAAAAGTATTTGAATAAAAATAAAAAAAATCTTCATCTTAATATTAGATGGAGGTTTTTTATGTTTAAAAAAGGCAGATTAGAAAAAAGGCTGTTAAGAAATTTAGAAAAACTAAATTTTATACTAACTAAAAATAACATATTAGAAATAGCAGAACTACTAGGAAATAAAAAAGAACTCATTATACGTAATTTAATAACAGGAATTAGCAAAGGAATAGGAATAGGCATTGGCTTTACTATTTTAACTGCCATTTTACTTATGGTACTCCAAAAAATTGTTACTTTAAATATACCAGTAATAGGAGATTACATTGCAGATATTGTAGAAATTGTAAATAGTAAATAAATGGGATCAGTCCTTTTTTGGGGTTATTTAGGACAGGTCAGACTATTAAAAAACATAACTAAAACAGTAATATTTTAACTATAAGGCAAAATAAAAAGACTAGAAAAGACCTCTAATCATTTATGCTTAACTAATTTTATGACTTTCTTTTTCAAACCTATCAATTGCTTCTACATCTTTAAAGTAGGGAGTATCGAAAAATTCTTTTAGTTCTATATCAAAACCTTCGCAAATGTGAATAATAGAACTAATTGTTGGCTCTTTTACTTTACCACGTTTACAATCACTAATAATAGAATTAGAAATACCAGCACGATAGGAAAGTTTGTAAACAGTTAAATTGTTTTTCTTTAATAATTCTGTAATACGTAAATTAATAGCATCTGATATTAGCATAAATATTCCTCCTAAGGTTATTTTTTCTAAAAAGTTTTAAAATTTATTTTTAGTATAGCAAAATAGCGAGAAACAATATTTGGAAATATCCGAGCAAATAAGAAAGTAACCATATTTATATTACAAAAAGGTTACAAAAAAATTACAATTGTATAACATTAAAAATAAATACAATCTACTACTAAAAGTGCAAAATGTACATACACTAAGAGAAAAAGAAAATAAAAGAAAAGAATTTTAATATTGGCTTAAAATAAGTTATTTTAAAGATATTGACAAAATAAAAAGGGATAGATAAAATAACAATATATTTGGAAATATCCAAATAAAATACATAAAAGGAAAAATGTATAAAACAAAGGAAAAATGGAAAAAATAAAGATGCATAGGAGGAGAAAAAGATGAAGAAAAACAAAATGGCAGGTATTACCTTAATTGCTTTAGTAGTTACAATAGTTGTCTTGCTTATATTAGCCGGAATTACCATCCAAGTAGTATTACAAGGTGGAATTATAGGGCAGGCAAATAGAGCGTCAGAAAGCTATAAAATAGCAGATTTAAGAGATAGGATAGATGTTATTAGAATAGCATGGATAGCAGATAAAACAATAGATCCAAGCTTGCCACTTACAGATTTATGGGATAGACTTATTAAAGCAGATATTATAGAAACCTATGATGACGTAGAAGGTCCAGAAAAAGATGAAAGTGGAAATGATGTTTATTTATTAAATACCAAAGATGGCTATACAGTAGAAATTATTGTCAACGATAAAGG
>JAAWMH010000035.1 GCA_022798335.1 Clostridia bacterium | reverse complement strand
TAATGGTAATTACCATTAGCTGCTGGGGTACATGAAGTTATTGTTTAGCTGCTCTTAAGTACAAAATATGCAAAAAGTCAGAAAGCTGAGAAACTCCATTAGCATCTTGAGGAATAAAATAAGCTTTAAAAATACTTAAAAGTCCTTCCATAGAAATTTGTTCATCAGGAAGGTTGACAAAAACGGCTTCATTGCTTTCCTTAAATTCTAGTACAATTTCTTCTCCTAAAAGATATTTTACATTGTAAGTTTTAGGAGTAGAAATAAGTGTTTTTACACACTTGAAGATAAAGACTAATTCCTCATTACTACATTCTTCTAAAAGAAATGCGTAAATCAAACAAGCTGCGATATCGAAATTGCTTAAAGTTCTATGTCCAGGCGCATAGGAACAAATACAGTTATCAAAAGTAGGAACCCATTTTTCATCTGCTATTTGAAGGCAAAAATCTTCTTTATTTGCCTTTGTATGAACAAAATCAACATATTGTAGATGCTTTTTCATATAATCTTCTGGCTTCCGATTTTCCAACGCGTTTTTCGTTTTCTTATCTTCGGAGATATAAAGCTGATAAGTGATAAAAGTAAAAAGTCCAACTAAAATAATGAAAGCAATTGGTAGGACAGCTGATTGTGTTAGCGTAGTAGTAAACATTGCTATAACAGCAATGAGCAACCAAATGAATAACAATCTAAAAGGGTATTGCGGCCACCAAGTTGCCCAAAGTTTCACAGAAAATTTTCGCATAGTTACCATCCTTTCATAAATCATAATTTTGCAAAAGTTAATAATTACACCATTATGACTGAAGTTTTTGCTGGCGAATATACAAAATTCGTAAAAAGTCTGCTAAAGGCAGTATACTGTAGATATTACTTCTTAAAGAAAGATAAGTGCCAAGCAGTGATAAAGTAGCTTCACTAGAAAGTTTGGGGTCTGGAATAGAAAAGTCAATTATACTCGAACTTTCTTTTTCCGCTATTTGAAGTCTGTAACTATCAAGGTGAATAATTTCATAAGAACTAGGATTGCCAATAAGTTCTTTAGCACATTCAAAAGCAAAACGAATATGGATAGTACCATAAAATATGGGAGTGACTGCAAACATAAGGCAAGCTGCTATTTCGAAATCAGTAAAACAGTTTTTACGAAGCTCAGAAATATCCAAAAAATAGTCTGCAAATTTTAGTATCCAATCTTTTTTTAGAGTAATTTCTTGGTATTCTTCTTTTTGAAGAATATTTTTTACGATGTCTACATAGTCTTGATAAGCATTTTCATAATCAGCTTGTGTTAAATTTTTTGCATTTTGTTCTTCTTCACGTTCTTCTTTATAGGCTGTCCAGAGCATGTAAGCACTCAAACAGAGAAATAGTCCTATAAAAATTACAATGAAAGCGCAACTTAAATCGTAAATAGAAAATTTACTAAACCAAGGCAATTTAATTAACAATAGACTAATCAATATTGGAAAGAAGAAACAAGAACATGCAGCTAAAACACTAAATCGAAGAGCGTTTTTCCGACTAGAATAAAGGTAATCCATTAGCTTTTTTAACATGATGTCAAACCTCCATTTTTAAAAAATAGGGTATTACCCTTAAAGTGATTGTAATTATACCATGGTTTTAGAAAAAGTGCAAATAAAGATTAAGTTATCCCTTGCGATTTTTTTACAAAAGTGATATAGTAGCATATGTATAAGTTAACGTATGGAGGAAGGAAGAAAACACATGGGATTATTTAAGACATATAGTGAAAAAGAAGTTAAAAGAATAAAGCCAATTATTGAGAAAATTAACAGTTTAGAAGAAGAAATAGCTAAACTAACCGATAGCCAGTTACGTAGTAAAACAGATGAATTAAAACAAAAATTAGCAAATGGTAAAACATTAGATGAAATTTTACCAGAAGCATTTGCAGTCATGAGAGAAGCATCTAAAAGAGTATTAGGAATGCGTCATTTTGATGTACAACTAATTGGTGGTGTCATTTTACACCAAGGTAGAATTGCAGAAATGAGAACAGGTGAAGGTAAAACTTTAGTTGCAACCCTTCCTGTATACTTAAATGCTTTAACAGGAAAAGGTGTTCATGTTATTACTGTTAATGATTATTTAGCAAAAAGAGATAGTGAATGGATGGGAAAAGTATATAAATTTTTAGGACTAACAGTAGGACTAGTAGTAGCTGGAATGGAGCCAGAAGCAAAAAGAGAAGCATATAACTGCGATGTTACTTATGGTACGAATAATGAGTTTGGCTTTGACTATTTAAGAGATAATATGGTTATTTATAAAGAACAATTAGTACAAAGAGAGTTAAACTATGCTATTGTTGATGAGATTGATAGTATTTTGATAGATGAAGCTCGTACACCACTTATTATTTCAGGTAGAGGAACACAATCATCAGATTTATATAAAAGGGCAGATAATTTTGTAAAAAGGTTAACGCCAAAGGTTATTGTAGAAGAAGACGAAAAAGATGAAGAACAAGCAGAAGATAATGAAAAATATGATTATATTGTAGACTTAAAAGCAAAGTCAGCTTCTTTAACACAAAAAGGTATTAAAAAAGCAGAAGAAGAATTTAACCTAGAAAACTTTAATGATATAGAAAACTCAGAAATTGTACATAATGTTAACCAAGCACTTCGTGCTCATGGTATTATGAAAAAAGATATAGACTATATTGTAAAAGATGGAGAAGTACTAATTGTAGATGAATTTACAGGAAGAATTATGTACGGAAGAAGATATAATAATGGGCTTCATCAAGCAATTGAAGCAAAAGAACATGTAAAAATTGCAGATGAATCTAAAACATTAGCAACTATTACATTCCAAAATTATTTTAGAATGTATAACAAATTATCTGGTATGACAGGTACTGCCATGACAGAAGAAGCAGAATTTGAAGAAATTTATAAATTAGATGTTATAGAAATACCAACTAATAAACCAATGATTCGTAAAGATCATCCAGACATTATTTATAAAAATGAAAATGCTAAATTTAGAGCAGTAATAGAAGACATTAAAGAAAGCCATAGTAAAGGTCAACCAGTTTTAGTTGGTACAGTATCTATTGAAAAGTCTGAAAAGCTAAGTAGCATGCTAAAAAAAGAAGGAATTAAGCATGAAGTATTAAATGCAAAATTCCATGAAAAAGAAGCAGAAATTATAGCACAAGCTGGTAAATTTCGGAAGCGTAACTATTGCAACAAACATGGCAGGACGTGGTACTGATATTATGCTTGGTGGTAATAGTGAATATTTAGCAAAACAAGAAATGAGAAAACAGCGTTATACAGAAGAACAATTAGAACAAGCAACAGCATTTAATGAAACAGAAGATGAAACAGTTTTAGAAGCAAGAAGAAAATTTAAAGATTTACAAGAAAAATTTGAAAGTGAAATAAAAGAAGAAAAACAAAAAGTAATAGAAGCAGGCGGACTAAAAATTATTGGTACAGAAAGACATGAGTCTAGAAGAATTGATAATCAGCTTCGTGGTCGTAGTGGTCGTCAAGGGGATAATGGTGAATCTAAATTTTATATTGGTTTAGATGATGATTTGATGAAAATCTTTGGTGGAGATACTATTACAAGAGTATATGATACTTTAGGTGCAGATGAAAATATGCCAATTCAAGCCAAAATTCTTTCTAATGCAGTAGAATCTGCACAAAGAAAAGTGGAAAGTAGAAACTTTAGTATTCGTAAAAATGTGCTTCAATATGATGATGTTATGAATGTACAAAGAGGCATTATTTATGATGAAAGAAGAAAAGTACTAGATGGGGAAGACTTAAAAGAGCATATCGGTAACATGATAGACTCTTTAGCAGAAGAAACCGCAATGGAATATTTGTCTGAAACAGCTGATTTTAATCCAGAAGCATTTATGCAAGATATAGGCGTAAACTTTGGTATTACAGAATTAGAAAGCATTCAAAAAGATAATATAAAAGTAAGTGAAGTAATAGAAGAACTAAAAGAAAAAGCACATGCAATTTATGATGAAAAAGAGCAAACAATTGGACAAGAGGCTATGCGCGAATTAGAGCGTGTTATCATGTTAAAAATTGTAGATGAAAGATGGATGGACCATATTGATGGAATGGATGAACTAAAAAATGGTATTGGTCTTCGTGCTTATGGTCAAAAAGATCCTGTTGTTCAATATAGAATAGAGGGAGCAGACATGTTTGACCAAATGGTATTAGATATCAAAACAGATGTTGTTAAATTTATAATGAATGCAAGAAAAAGAGAAGAAAATCTTCAAAGAACAACTTCTATTAAAATTACAGGACAAGGTTTTGAAGAAGAAACTTTAAAAGATTTAGATGGTAATGCGCCAAGAAAATCAGGAGGTATTACGACAGTTGTAAATACAGAACCAGAAGTAGGAAGAAATGAACCATGCCCATGCGGCTCAGGAAAGAAATATAAGAACTGTTGTGGAAAATAAAAGTATTTGTATAATAAGTTTGGTATCAAAAAGTGCTGACAGGAGTAAACACACATCTGACAGCACTTTTTGATTTTTTTATGTACTAAAAAGTAAAGAAAGCCGAAGTGATAGGGAATAAATCAATTGACACATTATGTAAATGATGCTATAAAGAGAAGATTACTGGGCATTTTTTAAGAAAGAAGGATGTCAACAAGTAGGGCAGTTAATAGATGTAAAATGAAAACTCCATATTTTCTTTTCAAAAATGAGAAATGGCTTGTAAATTACTGCAACCATTGGGGAGAACTGGTAAAACCTCAAAATCCTGATAATTACTGGAAGTAAAACACTATATCCTTAAATAAACGAGAGACATTGCCTCTCGTTTTAGTTGAAGTAAAAAAAAAATTATGATATAGTAATATCAAAGGAAAAGGAGTGAGAAAGAATGCTAGAATTAGAAGAAAATTCTAAAAAATTACAAGAATTAGCACAAAAGCTAAAACAAATAGGTGATTCACTTTGAATTAGATAAGTTAAAAAAAGAACTTCAAGAATTAGAGAAACAAACCACTGAGCAAGATTTTTGGTTGGATAGTAAAAAAAGTGCTATTGTATTAAAACAAATAAATACATTAAAAGAAAAAGTAGAAGGCTATACCAAAATAGATACCGAATTACAAAATGTATTAGAGATGAGTGAACTTTTAAGTGTGGAGCCTGACGAAGAATTAGCAAAGGAAGTCTTAAAAACAACAGCTAATATAGCAAAAGAAATTGAAAAATTAGAAATTACTACTTTGCTATCTGATAAATACGATAATAACAATGCTATATTGACAATTCATCCAGGTGCAGGTGGAACAGAAGCTCAAGACTGGGCAGAAATGTTATATAGAATGTATACAAGATGGGCAACAGCAAATGGATATGAGGTAAAAGAACTAGACTACTTAGAAGGAGACGAAGCAGGATTAAAAAGTGTTACTTTTTCTATTAATGGGTCGTATAGCTATGGATATTTAAAAGGGGAGATGGGAGTGCATAGGCTAGTTAGAATATCTCCTTTTGATAGTGGAGGAAGAAGGCATACTTCATTTGCTTCAATTGAAGTATTACCAGAAATAACAGAAGATATTGAAATTGATATTAATCCAGATGATTTACGAATAGACACTTATCGTGCTTCAGGTGCAGGAGGACAACATGTTAATAAAACTTCATCAGCAATTAGAATTACACATATACCAACTAATATTGTAGTAGCTTGTCAGTCAGAACGTTCTCAAATACAAAACAGAGAAACAGCAATGAAAATGTTAAAATCAAAGCTATTGAATTTAAAAGAAAAAGAGCAAAAAGATACTATAGAAGAATTAAAAGGAGTGCAAATGGAAATTGCATGGGGAAGTCAAATTCGTTCTTATGTGTTTTGTCCGTATACATTAGTAAAAGACCATAGAACAGGCTACGAAGTAGGAAATGTAGAAGCTGTTATGGACGGAGACTTAAATGGTTTTATGGATAGCTATTTAAAATTTAATCTTAAATAAAAGAAACAAAATAAAAAAAGATTCATATAATATACAAGTCAAATTTGAAATCAAATTGACTTGTATTTTTTATATAAGGATTTGTGGTTCTTATGGATAATTTAGTGGTTATGAAATTTGGAGGAAGCTCGCTTGCAGATAATCAAAAAATAGAGCAGGCGGTACAAAAAGTAAAATCTTTTTTAGAACAAAAGAAAAGAGCAGTTGTAATTGTATCTGCACAAGGAAACAAAACAGATGAGTTAATAAAAGAAGCGCAAGAATTAGATAAACAGTTAAATACAAGAGAATTAGATATGCTTTTATCTACAGGAGAACAAATATCTTGTGCAAAGTTTACTATGGCATTACAAAAATTAGGGTATAAAGCAATATCTCTTACAGGATGGCAGGCAGGAATTCTAACAAGTTCAGACTATACAAAAGCAAAAATACAAGACATTTATCCGATACGAATTTTAGAAGAACTAAAAAATAATCAAGTAATAGTAATTGCAGGATTTCAGGGAATTGATAAAAAACAAAATATTACTACATTAGGTAGAGATGGTTCTGACACCACGGCAGTAGCAATTACAGCAGCATTAGGTCAAAAAGAATGTTATATTTTTACAGATATAGATGGAGTTTATAATAAAGATCCACATAAGTATTTAGAAGCAAAAAAAATAGAGAACCTTTCTTACGAAGAAATGGAGGAATTAGTAAGAAAGGGAGCTAAAGTATTGCATGATAGAAGCATTAAAATTGCAAAAAAGTATCAAATAAAAATAATAGTAGCATCTACTATAGAAGAAAAAGAAGGAAGCATTATAAGCTAAAAATACAGACTAAGATCTGTATTTTTTTTATTTACAATTAATTTGTTCTAAAATAGACAAGGCCTGAATATATATAAATAGACTATTTTGAAAATAAGGAGTGGTATGAATGCCAATAGATGATAGAAAGATAGGAACGAATATTATTCAAAATATTGTTTTGGAAAATAGAGAAAAGTTAAATATTACAGGAGTTTTAGATGTTTTAAGTTTTGATGACCAGATTGTTATATTAGAAACAGAACTAGGTTTATTAACCGTAAAAGGAGAAAATCTTAGAATTAATAAATTAAGCTTAGACACCTCAGAAGTTACAGTAGATGGAGAAATAACACAACTTGCTTATAGCGAAAAAGAAAGCATGGAGAAAAATGCAGGAGGATTTTTAAATAAAATATTTAAGTAGGTGAGAGGATGGAAGAAGTATATAGACAGTTATTTTGTTTAGTAGCCTTTACAATTACAGGAATTGTAATTGGAATTTTATTTGACATTTTTAGAATTTTAAGGAAAAGCTTTAAAACCGCTGATATTATTACTTATTTACAAGATATTTTGTTTTGGATTTTAACAGGTGCTATTCTTCTATTTTCTATTTTTTGCTTTAATAATGGAGAAATAAGAAGTTACATATTTATAGGGATTATACTAGGTATTTTCTTATATATGGTAACAATTAGTAAGTTTATTATAAAATGTAGTGTACCTATTGTATTAGGAATAAAGAAAATAATTTCTTATCCAGTTTGTTTCATAAAAAAAATAATACAAAATATTATAATAAAACCTATAACGGTTTTTATAAAGAAATTAAATACAAAAATCTACAAAAAGAAAGAAAATATGACAAATAATGTAAAGAAAATTACAAAAAATGAATAAAAGTTAAAGAAAAAAAAGGATTTTTAGGAAAAATGTAGAAAAAGTAAATATAGTGTGTTATAATAATTCAAGAAATTAATAAGGAAAGATTTTACATATGAAAAATGATAATTTAAAATTTATCTTAAAAAGAGTTCTGTTTATTGCTATTGCCGTTTATGTTATATATACTTTCTTTGTACAACAAAAAAACTTAAATGCTTATAAAGCAGATGAAGAAAGGTATAGAGAACAAATAGCTACAGAAGAAGAGAGAAAAAAAGAACTAAATGAAACAAAGTCAAATATAAATTCAAAAGAATATATAGAGCAAATAGCAAGAGATAAGTTAGATATGTATTTGCCAAATGAAAAGGTATATATAGATATTAGTAAATAATCAAAATATAATAGGTGGAGGGGCATGTTTCCTCCTCATTATTATTCTTTATTTTATCGAATTGGTTTTTTATCCAAAAGTCGTTTTCGTCTTATTTAGCCCCAAGTACAAAAAAACATATTATAATAAATTATATAGGAGGTAATTACATGAATTTTGAGAACTATACATTAGCCCAATTACGTCAATTAGCAAAGGAAAAAGCTATTAAAAATAGTTCAAAACTAAAAAAAGAAGAGCTTATACAGGTGCTTTCTGAAGCTTTAAGCCAAAGTGAAGGACAAGCTCTTGACTATAGCCAAGAGGAAGTAAAAAAGGAAATAGAATATAACATAAATGTTTCTGATGAAAATAATACTAATATAGTAAGTGAGCAAATAGTAGAAGGATACAAAATAACAAATGCAGATGATCAAATTGTAGAAGGAATTTTAGAGGTATTACCAGATGGTTATGGATTTTTAAGAGGTGAAAACTATTTATCCACTCCAAAAGATGTATACATTTCTCCTGTACAAATAAGAAGATTTCGCTTAGATAAAGGAGATAAAATAAAAGGAATTTCAAGAATGCCAAAAGAAGGAGAAAAATTCCCAGCATTAATCTATGTTGGAGAAGTAAATGGAGAAGCTCCAGAAAAGGCATATAGAAGAACAAAATTTGATGACCTTGTTCCAGTGTATCCAAATCAAAGAATTAGATTAGAAACTGTTCCAAATGAATATGCGATGAGAATTATTGACCTAATGTCTCCAATTGGAAAAGGACAAAGGGGAATGATTGTTGCACCACCTAAAGTTGGAAAAACTACTTTATTAAAAAAAATAGCAAATAGCATTACAACCAATAATCCAGAAATAGAATTAATAGTACTTTTGATAGATGAACGTCCAGAAGAAGTAACAGATATGAGAAGAAGCATTAAAGGAGATGTTATTTATTCTACTTTTGATGAACTTCCAGAACACCATGTAAAAGTTGCAGAAATGGTATTAGAAAGAGCCAAAAGACTAACAGAGCAAAAGAAAGATGTTGTTATTTTATTAGATAGTATTACACGTTTAGCAAGAGCATATAACTTAGTAATACCATCTTCAGGTAGAACATTATCAGGAGGTTTAGATCCAAGTGCACTACACAAACCTAAAAAGTTCTTTGGAGCAGCAAGAAATATAGAAAATGGAGGAAGTTTAACAATTTTAGCTACTGCTTTAATAGAAACAGGTAGCAGGATGGACGATGTTATTTTTGAAGAATTTAAAGGTACTGGAAATATGGAAGTACATTTAGACAGAAAATTATCAGAAAAGAGAATCTTCCCAGCAATTGATATTAACAAATCTGGAACAAGAAGAGAAGAGCTATTGTTAGAATCTAAAGAGCTAGAAACAGTATTTGCATTGAGAAAAGCAATGTCTACAATGTCTGTTGCAGATGTAACAGAAGAACTAATTACACAAATGATGCAAACTAAAACAAATATAGACTTTTTAGAAAGAATGTCGTATTTTTTAAAGAATGTAAAATGAATAAAGAATAAAATAAAACTAAATTAAAAAAATGAAAAAGAGTTAGAAACTATTAAATCTAGCTCTTTTGTAATATATAATAAAGAGAGAGGGAGTAATTGCTATATATTTTTATGCACATCTTATTGCGCAAAATCAAAGTTTTGCGCAATAAGGAGTAGGATCACAAAGATAGAACCATGTATATGGTCCTATCTTCATAAATCTTGCTATTCCTTTATATTAGCTATTCTCAAGCTTATTCTTTAACAACAAACTATATTCATTATTAATAAAAACTCCTTAAAATCGATTCTGGAGCTTCATTATTTTTGATTATTCCTGGTTGGATTTTTTTTCATTATTGTAACCTTATAATTTTAAAAAAATTTATATAACTTTAGATTATTTTATCAAAAATTCTTAAATGCTTATATTTCAGCATTTTGCTTGATTTTATAGACAACAAACTATATGTCTAAAAAATAAAAACGGCTTAAAAACGATTTTAGAGCCTCGTTTTTTTTAGCCGTTTTTCAGCACTTTTAATAAATGCCTAAAAATAAGCATTCTAACTAAATTCATATTATAAAGATAACATTTTATTAAATATATTCTAATTTAAAATATATAACTGTTGGATATATTATTAAAATGTCTTAAAATTGATTTTAAAGCTTCATAATATGAAATTTATGTTATAGAATTAGTAATCTAAATTTATATAGAACTTTATAAAGTTATAATAAAAATTTTCATTTACAAACAATTACAACAAATGTTCGCTTTTTGAAATTAGACTTTAAAAATTAAACTTTGCACAAAATGAAAATTCAAAATCTAAAATATATCAATTTTTATAATTAAAAAAAATTTTCATTTATCATTATAATTTTGTTTTATACTTTTAACTATTATTTATAAAATTTTTAAAATTTATCATAGAAATTGTTATTTAGGTTATTTGATAACTATAATAATTGAAATAGCCTATTCCCCTATTCCCTACTTATATTGTAAAAACTTTTTAGTTATTGCATTTAAATGTCTAGTTCTTTATAATATTGACAAATAGAACAAGTTATGTTAATATTGCCATTGTGACAAATATAGATATAAGCCTTATATTCTAATTAGAAAGAAAGGAAAAATATTATGTTTGAAGGAAAAGAAAATGCAATTACCATGCAACATTTACTAAATGGAGAAAAATGTAAAGTAACAGGATATGGCCAATCTATGACTCCTAGATTAAAATCAGGTCAGTCTGTTATAGTAGTTCCAATAACAGAAGATGTAATATTAAAGAAAAATGATATTGTATTTTGTAAAGTAAACGGGCATTTCTATCTTCATAAAATTTCGGCGATTCGGAATAATTTGTATCAGATATCGAACAATCACAAGCATGTGAATGGATGGATTTCTAAAAGTAATATTTATGGAAAGGTTGTTGAAATTTTGTAAAACATTTAAAAAGAGTAAATTTTTTCAAATAGAAAATATTTACTCTTTCCTCTACTCCCTACAGTTTTTCTATCACATTCTAAATTATGCCATAATAATTCTAACCCTCTCTAATCTCCAAGTTATATTTGCAAATTATGCAAAATAGTGCTATAATATGCACTGATTTAGGCAAGTCCTATATCTTAATATTCTTTTCTCATTAATAAGGAGGAAAATTTTATGAAGAAGTATGAGGTCAGGCGGAAAGATGGTACTGTAAAGTACTACGATTTTTTATCGCCATTCCATGATGGATTTGCAGCGGTAAAAGAGAATGGCAAATGGGGATTTATTGACGTTGATGGGAATGAAATCTGTCCTATTCAGTATCAATTTCCATATAGCTTCAAACTTGGCAGACAAGAACCCAGTGCATTTTGGGAAGGATATGCTATGGTTGGAGTTCCTAAAGGAAAGTTTTTGAGGTTTGGTTACATTAATACAAAAGGTGAAGAAGCTTGTCCATTAATCTATACTAGTGCATCTGACTTTATAAATGGTCTTGCAATTGTAAGAGATGAGAATGGCAAATGGGCTGTTATAAACAAAAAATTTGAACAGATAACCCCTCGAACTTATGATGAAATTCATGACTACTATTTCGGATATGCAGTTGTAAAATTAAATGGACTTTTTGGTTTCATTAATAAAGCTGGTGAAGAAATATGCGAAATAAAATATAAGTATATGAGTTGTTTTGGTGAACAAGGATTTGCTCAAATAGAAATTCCAGACACAGTATTTGATAGAGCTTATTGGATTGATACTCAAGGAAAAGAGTATTATCTCTATTTTAATTCTGACGAGATGCAACCTTTAACTTAATATTTATTCAAAAGCAAGCCTATTTTGAAAATTTTTAGAATAGGCTTGCTTTTGGATAAGTAGACTATTTCCCATTTTATTGTAAGATAAATAGCAGCATTTTTAATAAACTTGTCCATCTATTTTCCTCCTACTAATATATAATTTGTAATAATATATTCGTTGACATAATGCCATGAGTATGTTATGATAGTAATATTTGACTTATGTATTGATAATTTTGATGGCTTAAATTTAGAAGAAAATCACCCTAAGCTGTATAGTTGCTTAAAGCAACTTCATAGCGCCAACAAGAAAAAGCCGCTTATTGATTCTTTGAAAGAAAACAGCTCTACTATTCATGCTTTAAAAGAAATATTTGCAACATATAAAGGAGAACTTAGGGTCAGGGACTGTCAGCTTTATTATGCTCTTTTAAATTTTATGGATTTTCTGAAAACGCATAAAGTATTTTGATAGTATTCCGTAAAACTGAAAAAGGTTTTAAAACCTTT
>JAAWMH010000004.1 GCA_022798335.1 Clostridia bacterium | reverse complement strand
AATCAAATTAAAGTGTAAAGTAAAATCACTTTATCATAAATATTGGTATTAAACTATATTGTTTTAAATATTTTGTGACACATCATTGACTAACCTACATCTTTTTTGTTTAAAATTTGTATGAACAATTGCAAATTATGGAAAGATATTATATGATAACAAAAATATGAGGAGAAAAGTATGAAGTTCAAAATATCTAAAGTTATAATTGTTTTACTTATTATAGGGAGCATAATACGGTCTAACTTATTTCTATTTTCAAAATACTTCAGAAGCAGAAGAAAAAAATCAAACAATTACATATGAAACAATTAATATAATTACAAGTCTTCGTTTAGGAATTTCACAATTTGACACAATACACCCTTATAAAACTAAAAATCGAGAAGTTGTTTATATAGATACTCTTATTTTTGAACCATTATTAACTATTACAGAAGACTATCATATAGAGCAATGTCTTGCAAAAGAATGGTCAAAAGTAGATGCAAAAAGTTATATTATAAAACTAAAAGAAAATGTTAAATGGTCTAATAAAGAAAACTTATCTGCACAAGATATTAAGTTTTCAATAGAAGAATTGCAAAAAAGAAAAGATGCTATTTATTACGAAAATGTAAAAGATATTGAAAAAGTACAAATAATAGATGAACATACTATTCGTATAGAATTAAGCAGGGAAGTACCTTTTTTTGAATATTACCTTATTTTCCCAATTATAAATGCTAAAGAAAATGAAAAACAAATTCCTATAGGAACAGGAAAATATAAAATTGTAAAGTTAGAAAAAGATAAAATAGAACTAACACAAAATGAAAATTATAGAGAAGAAGAAAATAGTAATATCAAAAATATTAGTATTACATTATATAACACAATAGGAGAAATCTATAATGATTTCAAATTAGGAAATATAGACTTATTTCATACAGCTAATCAGAATATAGAAGAATATATAGGAAGTATGGGGTATGGAAAAAAAGTATATGCAGGTAGAGAATATGACTATTTAGCATTAAATTGTGAAGACAGTTTGCTACAATATAAAGAAGTACGAAAAGCCATTAGCTATGCTGTAGATAAAAAAAGAATAATTGCCACAAGTTTAGAAGATAAAGCAGAACTTGCACAGCTACCACTAGAAGGAACATATTTAACAAAAGAAGTGCTAGTATCATCTGATAAGCAAGAAAAGGAAAAAGCCAAAAAAGTATTAGAAGAAGCAGGCTGGAAATATGAATATGGTATTTGGCAAAAGCAGATAGCAGGTAGAACAAAAACACTAAATATCACACTTACAGTTAGTAAAAGTAATACTCAAAGAGTAAAAGTAGCAAATGAAATAAAAAAGCAATTAGAAGAAATAGGAATTAAAATAAAATTGCAAGAAGTATCTGATAATAAATACAAAAATGATATAAAAAATAGTTCGTATGAGATGATTTTAACAGGAGTATATTCTGCAATTTCACCAGATCTTACAGGCATTTTAGGAAAAGGAAATTTAGCAAATTATCAAAATCAAGAAGTAGAAAATATTTTAAAAGAATTAAACAATATTACAGAAGAAAATTTAAGAAAAGAAAAATATAAAAGATTATTTGAAATATATGAAGAAGAAGTGCCTTATATAAGTTTATATAGAAATCAAGAGTTTGTCATATACAATACTACTTTTAGAGGCGAAATTACACCAAATCATTATAATATTTATTACCATTTTTCTAATTGGTATAGGCAAGATTAAAATTTTTAAATGAAAAATAAAAAAATACTTGACAATATTTTTAAATAAGATATAATAAACACAAACATACGTTTTAAATAGTAGGAGGAAAAAAGAATGAATAATGAAAACTCAGAAAAAATGAAAGCATTAGAAGCAGCATTAGGTCAAATAGAAAAACAATTTGGAAAAGGCTCTGTTATGAAATTAGGAGATTTTTCAGCAATGAATGTAGAGGCTATTCCAACAGGAGCATTAAGTTTAGATATTGCTTTAGGAATTGGTGGAATTCCTAGAGGAAGAATTATAGAAGTATTTGGTCCAGAATCTTCTGGAAAAACAACCATAGCATTACATATTATAGCAGAAGCACAAAAAATGGGAGGAGAAGCAGCATTTATTGATGCAGAGCATGCATTAGACCCAGTATATGCAAAACATTTAGGAGTAGATATTGATAATTTAATTGTTTCTCAACCAGACACAGGAGAACAAGCATTAGAAATAGCAGAAGCATTAGTAAGAAGTGGTGCATTAGATATTATTGTAGTAGATTCAGTAGCAGCTTTAGTTCCAAAAGCAGAAATTGATGGCGATATGGGAGACAGTCATGTAGGCTTACAAGCAAGACTAATGTCTCAGGCATTAAGAAAATTAGCAGGTGTTATTAATAAATCAAAATGTGTTATTGTATTTATCAATCAATTAAGAGAAAAAGTAGGTGTTATGTTTGGAAATCCAGAAACAACACCAGGTGGTAGAGCACTAAAATTTTATGCATCTGTTAGATTAGACATTAGAAGAATAGAAAGCTTAAAACAAGATGGAGAAGTAATAGGAAACCGTACTAGAGTAAAAGTGGTAAAAAATAAAGTAGCGCCACCATTTAGAGAAGCAGAATTTGATATTATTTATGGAAAAGGTATTTCTAAAGAAGGAAATCTTTTAGATATTGCAGTAAATTTAAATATTATAGAAAAGAGTGGTTCATGGTTTAGCTATAGCGGAGAAAGAATTGGGCAAGGTAGAGAAAATGCTAAAACTTATTTAACAGAAAATCCAAAAATAGCAGAAGAAGTAGAAAAGAAAATTAGAGATAACTATGCACAAGCTTTTGAAAAGAGTTTAGGAGATGAAGAAATAGATCCAGAACAAGAAAAAGCACCAGAGGAAGAAGAATAAAGTTTCAAAAATAAAAATAAGGAATAAATAAATGAAAACTTTTGAGGATTTTATAAAAGAGTATAATGACAAAATACCTAATACAAAAATTGATAATAAGAATGAAAAATATAATGAACTACAAGAATTAGATGCTTTAAAAACAAAAGTATTAAAATATGTATTATATAAGAAGAGAACAGAAAAAGAAGTAAGACAAAAGTTCTCTTCTTTTCAAGACACAATATTGCTAGAAGAAGTAGTAGAAAACTTAAAACAAAATGGTTATATTGATGATGAGAATTATATTAAAAGAGCAGTAGATGAACATATAGCAATCCATACGCTTTCTTTAAGAGAAATGAGAAACAAACTCTATACAAAAGGACTAAATAGTGATATGATAGACTCATATTTTACAAAAAAGCAAGAAGAATTAAAGAATTATGAAATTGCATGTGCTAAAAAAATTATCTTAAAAAAACAAATGCAATTAGAAAAACAAGAAGTAGAACACTTTTTATTAAAAAAAGGCTATTTATTAGAAAACATTAAAATAGCATATGAAGAAACAGACTAATTATAAAAACTAGTAAATGAAAGCTAAAATAAAAAACATAAATATAAGGATGGAAGCAAAGATGCCAAATGTATTAACATTAGAAACTAATAAATATAACGTTAAAATAGAAAACTTTGAAGGACCATTAGATTTATTATGTCATTTAATTGATAAAAACAAAATGGATATTTGTGATATTAACTTAAGTGAAATAACAGATCAATATATTAATTACTTAAATGAAATGGAAGAATTAAACTTAGAAATAGCTAGTGAATTTTTAATTATGGCATCTACACTGCTATACTTAAAGTCAAAAACACTTTTACCAACAGAAGTAGAAGATGAAAAAGAATTAACAGAAGAAGAACTTTTAAGAAGAATTATAGAATATAAAAAATATAAAGAAATTACAAAAAAATTTAGAGAATTAGTTAATCAAAATGCAAGAAAGGTATTTAAGAATGCTGAAAACATAGAGCTTCCAAAACAAAAAATAGAAAATCAATATACAAAAGAACTTATTCCAAAAATATATGAAGAACTAGTTAAAAGAAATGCACAAAAATTAAATCAAAATGCAAAAAACATTGAACAAATTGCAATTACAGATACATATACTGTAGAAAGTAAAGTAAAAGTAATGTTTAAAGAACTAATTCGTAAGAAAAGGTTTATTTTTAACAGCTTATTTTCTATAAAAAAATGTAATAATCAAGAAATGGTTACAGCATTTTCAGGACTGCTAGAACTATCAAGAAGAAGTAAAGTAACAACAAGCCAAGAAGAAATTTTTGGAGATATTATGGTAGAAAAAGCAAAACGTAAATAAATTGTTGTATGGTAGTAAAATATAGAAAGTATCAAAATAATTGTAAGTAATGTTTAAAAATGAAAAAAAAGGTAAAACTAATATCATGTAACGTCTAAAAAAGGAGGTTATCATGGTATTGGTTTTTATTTTGCTTGGACTTATAATACTTGTATTATTTATATTATGCTTAGTTATGTTTTCTACCTTAAAAATAGAAGTAGAAAAGTTAGAACTAACAAATTATGAAATACAAAGTAAATTAGAATATCGCGTAGTACTATCTTTGTACTTTTTAAATAAAATTAGATGGATAAAAACTTGTTTTAATGAGCAGAAAGTAAAAGAAATTATAAAGAAAATGCCAATCCAAATTGATATCAAAAAAGTAGAACAAAAATTAAAATTGCAAGACTTAAAAGTTTTAAAAAAATTACAACTTAAAATTTCTAAATTTTATTTACAAAGTAAGTTAGGAGTAAAAAGCCCAGTACTAACTTCTTTTTTAGTAGCAACCCTTTCAAGTGCTATTTCTATTTTATTAGGAAAAACAGCAACTAGTTTAGAAAAACGAAAATATCAATATGAAATTGTACCAATTTATCAAAACAAAAATTTATATAAAATTAGCTTTAACTGTATAATTGAACTAAAAATGGTACATATTATAAATGTAATATATATCTTGATAAAGAAAGGAAAAAGTGATGAAAATGAACGAACAGCATCCAATAGAAAATCTTATGGTTACAGCTATGAATAGTATTCAAGACATGATAGATGTAAATACTATTATAGGTGAACCAATTGAAACAAGTAATAATATTGTTATTATTCCTATTTCAAAAGTTGGTTTTGGCTTTGCAGCGGGAGGGAGCGAATTTAAAGGTGAAACAATAGATGAATATACTAAAAAAGAAAAAGAAGAAGCAATTCAATATCGTTTACCGTTTGGAGGAGGAAGCCGGAGCAGGAGTTTCAATTTCTCCAATAGCATTTTTAGTAGTACAGCCAAATAATGTAAAGCTATTACCAATAGAGCATTGTTCTTCTGTAGATAGACTATTAGATTATGTGCCAGATTTAATGGAAAAAATGAATAGTTTCTTGAATAAAAGTATGCAAAATAAAAAAGAGGAGAAAAAAGAAGAGTTAAAAAGCAAAGAAAGAGAAAGAAAAGAAATGAAAGAAGCTTTAGATGACTTAACTCAGCCACCTTCAATTAACACTATGGCAAAAACAAGACCAAGAAGAAGTAAAATTCCAAGAACAGAAAATGTAATGTATGAATATGAATATGATGAGACAGAAAATGAAAATATGAGAGGATATGAAGAGTAAATATTACAAAAAAATGACAAAGAGATTAAATTTATGTAACAATAAATTTAATCTCTTTACTTTTCAAAAAAATAATTGTACAATAACTAATACAGCAAAACTTTTTGTATAAATAAGCAGAAAAATATTTACATAAAATAAAATACATAAGGAGAGTGATATTTCAATTAAAAAAACATGGAAAACATTGACACATTATGTAACCTATGGTATTATTATTAAGAGGGGACATAAATCCCTTAAAGGCAATATAAATATGCCATAAAAAATGAAAAATTAAATTAAAAGGAGAGATTTTAAATTATGAAATTGAAGAAAATTATAGTAACATTAATACTTGCAATAATGTTAATAGCACAATTTAGTTTTATTCAATTTACTAACTTTGTATATGCAGCAGAAGAACAAACAAATACAGAATTAACAGGAAACTTTCATTATGATCAGCTAAGTGCTACAGCTAAAAAAATATATGCTGGAATAGTAGCAATGAAAAATAATGGAATATTAAAAACAGGAACAGAAAAATATGATTTAGTAGCAAATGGACATTTTACATCAGAAGAAATAAAATCATATGAAGATGGAACTATTAACTTAAAGAAAGAATTTCAGGCTGCAAGATATGCATTTTATGCAGATTTTCCAGAAGTATTTTATGTAAGTTTTAATAAATTAGCAATTAGAACAACTAAAGATGCAGATGGAAACTACCATGCCTATGTTGGAGCAGGAAGCAATACAAACTATCGTGTAGATGGATTTGAAGATCAAGCAGCTGTTGAAACAGCTATAACAGAATTTGAAAACAAAGTAAATGAAATAGTGGCAGAAGTAAATAACTTACAAATTGAAGAAGGCAAAAATGCAGAAACAGAAAAAATAAAATATGTTCATAATAAAATAACTCATATGGCAGGGTACAGACTAGAAACAGATTGTACACCAGGATATGAAGATTTCTTAGGTACACCTTATGGTATTTTAGTAAAAGGTCAGGGTGTATGTGAAGGATATGCAAGAGCTTTCAAAACTATTTTAGATAAATTAAATATGACATGTATTTTAGTACAAGGTCTTCACCAATCAGAAGGTGCATTACCTGTTGCACATATGTGGAACTATGTAGCATTAACAGATACAACTGCAAGAACTGCAGATAAGAAATGGTATGCAGTAGATACTACCATGGATGATCCATATACTCGTAAAGTAAAAGTACCAGGAGAAGACTATACAGATAGAGAACCAGGATGGGACATTGTTCAAGGATTTGAAAATACAAGATATTTGCTAGTAGGAAAAATGATGATGGCAAAAGAACACACAGCAGTAGAAAAGGTAGAAGCAGCAGGTGATTATGTATTTGAATATCCAGAATTAGAAGAAGAAGAAATGGGAATTAGTTCAGTTACAGAAGTAAATGGATTAGTTGTAAAATATAAACAAGAAGGAAATGAAACAGATGAATATAAAGCAGGAGACTATTTTATAAGCTATAATAATATGGGTTATAGAAAAGCAATAGAACAAGGATATTATATACTTGCAAAATATCATGAATATAGACCAGGTGATGAAGTTTGGTTAGAAGGAAAATGGGGATATTTCCTTGATGATGTATATGCAGGAGGATTTCAAGATAGAGGAGATTATATTTACCTTACTGTACCAAATGGAGAATATATGGAATTTGCAGTAACTGACTTAGCACCAGGAGATTATAAAAATGACCCTACCTATTTAAGTTTCCAAGGAACAGAAGATGATATAATAGCACAAACAGGAAAATTATATAATCCAAGTGGAACTTATAGAGCAAAACCATATATTAAAACACAAGACCCAGTACCAACAGCAGATCTTTCAGTAGGTAGAACCTATCATGTAACAATCGTTTATGATGATGATTTAATACCAGTAGAAGGAAAAGAAATAGGATATAAATTTGAATCTTCAGGACCAACAGGTGCTGAGAGTGCTAAAGTAGAAAACTTTAGTTTTGATGGAAAACGTACAATCACATTTGACTTTACACCAAGTAAAATGTTTGCAGATGATGGAGCAGGCTATATAATTTATCCAACAGGACTTGTTGGTAAAAATAGTGGTAAAGAACCAATGGAAATTATGTATGGAGCTACAAACCAAATTGCATGTGCTTTCAGTATGAACAAATATAGAAATTGGAACTTATTTGCAAGACCAACTTTAATGGCAGATGAAGACCTTTCATTAACTGGATGGAAAACAGAAGATGGAGAATCAGTTGCAGATGAATTAAAAAATAGAATCGCTTTAGTAACAACAAAAACAACAATAGATGAAAAAGAAGATATGAATAACTTAATGGAAAACGAATTACAACAAACAAATCAAGAAATTTTAAAAAGTGAAACCTATAATATATCATTAAATGCATGTAAAAAATATGTAGTACAAACAGGACACAGATTAAGATTATCTTTAGGTTTCCCAGCAGGTTATGGACCAGAAGATGCAGGAGTTACTTTTAAAGCATATCACTTTAAAAAAGATAAGGCAGGAAATGTAATAGAAGTTGAAGAAATTCCTTGTGTTGTAACACAATATGGTTTAATTATTACTTGTGATGCATTTAGCCCATTTGCTATTGCAGCAGTTAATATGACAGAAGCAGAAAAAGCAAATAAAACAAAACAATTAGTATTATCAAGTGTAGCAAATGGTACAATAGTTGCTGTAAACGAAGCTGATAATAATGCTTTAAAGGCAGCAGGAGATATTCTAGATGTTAATGAAAATGAAAGCAAAACATTTAGAATTACTCCAAACGAAGGATATCAAATAGAAACTATTACAGTATGTGGAAAAACTATAGAAATTACTAACAAAGATGTTATGGAAATTACAGTAAATTATGATGACATTAAAGATGGAAATGTAATTGTAGATGCTACTTATATTGCAAAAGAAGTAGCACAAGCTGAAGAAGAAAAAGGAGAAACAGTAGTTATTTTAAAAGCTACTCCAGCTAAAATTACAATGAACCAAACACAAATTACAACAACCATTAATGAAAAACTAACTATAACACCAACAGTAGAACAAACACAAGGTATTCAAACTTATCAATGGTATAAAGATGGTGTGAAATTAGAAGGAAAAACAAATAAAGTATTAGAAATTGAAAATCTTAAAGTAGAAGATACAGGAAGATATATGTTAAAAGTTACAACAACTTTAGAAACATCAAGTGAAGAAACACAAAGCGATGAATGTAATGTAGTAGTTAGAAGCTTTGATACAACAATAACTGCACAAGATACAAATTTAAATTTACAAGATTTAAAACCAGGAGATGAGTTTAGTTTAAATATAGCTATTGGAAACTTCAAAAATATGCAAAAAGGCTTATATGCTATTGAAGGACAATTAGAATATAACAAAGATATTTTAGAAATTGTTTTACAAGACGGAAAAATAATAACACCAGCAAATGGTTGGGGTGTAACTAGTGAAAATCCAAATAATCTTAAATTTGTTACAACTGGTTCAGGTGAAAACAACGAAGGAATTAAAGAAGGTCTTATTGGAACTATAAAATTAAAAGTAAAAGAAACTTTAACAAGCGATGTAGAAACTGCTTTTACAATAAAAACAGTTGCAGCATCTGATGGAGAAGCAGATATTAATTCTAATAATGCACAGATAAAGGTAAAAGTAGTAGTACCAGTACCAGAAGATAAAATCACTTCTGAAGTTTATGTAATTGATAATACTGCAAATCTTATTTCAAAGATAAATGCAGATACTACAGTTGCAATATTTAAACAAAATGTTACAGCACAAGGAAATTTAGTATTTAAAGATAAAAATGGAACTGTTTTGACAGATGAAAGCATTATAGGAACAGGAACTGTTTTAACAGTAGGTACAAGTTTAGAATATACACTTATTGTAACAGCTGATGTAGATGGAAATGGAACTATAACCCCAAATGATTTAGCTTTAATAAAAATACATCTTATTGGAAAAGAACTATTAACAGGTATTTATGAAAAAGCAGGAGATATAGACTTTAATGGAAAAATTTCAATCAATGATGTTGCAAGCTTAAAATTAATGATAATAGGACTTGCAGAAAATAATTAAAGACAAAATAAAAAGTAAAGGAGATACTATGAAAAAAATAATCGTAGGATTAGGCTTAGTTTTAACAATGTTAATATGCATTATAGGAAATGTATATGCAGCTGATTGTAGTATAAATTTACAAACAACCAAAGAAGAGTTTGATAAGGGCGAAGAAGTTGTTATAAATGTAGTTGTATCTGGTTTAAAAACTAGTAAAGGAGTTGCAGCTTTAATGGCTAGTTTAGAATATGATGCAGATAGTTTAACTTTAGTAAAAATGGAAGGGCAAAATGGTTGGGCAACTCCTAACTACAATGAGGAAAATGGAAAGTTAATTACAGATAAAAATAATAATGTAACTGGAACTGAAACAATATTAAAATTTACTTTTAAAGTAAAAGAAAGTGCAAAACAAAATTTAGTAATAACACTAAAAAATATAACTGTTTCAGGTGGTACAGGAGATATTGCAATTACAAGAGCATATAAAGAAATGAAAGTAAAAAATGGAACAGTAAATCCAAAACCAAATCCAGGAGAAGATGATAAAGATCCAATTATCCCTGACGGGAATAATACCACTGATAATACAATTCAAACGCCAGATAATAATACAAATCAAGTAGTAGATAATAATACTACCAATGAAGAATTAAACGTTATTCATAATCAAACAGAAAATAATAAAGATACTACAAATGAAAAATTACCACAAACAGGAGGAAACAATACTATTTTAACAGTAGGAATTATAGGAACTGTATCAATTGCAGCAATTTTCTTTATGAGAATGGTTATTATAAATAGAAAATTAAGATAAGAAAATAGTAAAGAAACCTTAGCATATGGATAAAATCCAAAATGCTAAGGTTTTTTTAACTTCTAAAAAGGGAAAACCATTTAGAATAAACATATTCAATCATATTAAAAACTGTATTTTTGGAAACTTCGTTTTGAGCTATAACATTTATCTTTCCAATTTCTTCATTATTTAGACGGTAAGTAACGGTTCCAAGAATTTGCCCTTGCTCAATAGGACTAGAAAGTGCATCTAGAACTTCTATTTGTTGCTCTATATTTTTATCTTGCCCTTTTTCAATTAAAATACCACTGTCTGTTTCTAAAATAGCATTAACAGTTTGCTCTACACCTTTATAAATATTTACTTGTTTCACAATATCGCCTTTATTTGCTAGTTTTTTATACTCAAAATTGTTGAAACCATAATCTAAAAGTTTTTGAGCTTCTGCAAAACGTACTTTAGTAGAAGGTGCTTTCATGATAACAGCAATTAAAGATAAATCATCTCGTGTAGCACTAGCAGAAAGGTTATATAGGGCAATAGAAGTAGAGCCAGTTTTTAGCCCAGTTGCTCCTTTATAGTTACGGATTAATTTATTGGTATTTACTAAACTAGATTTGCCATCTCTTAAACTATCCATCCAAATAGTAGTATATTTTGTGATGTTAGGATGGTTGTTTAATAATTCTCTTGACATTAAGCTAATATCATAACTTGAAGTAACATGACCATCTTCATCAATTCCATGACAATTTTTAAAACAAGTATCATTCATACCAAGTTCTTTTGCTCGAGCATTCATTTTTTGTACAAAGGCTTCTTGAGAGCCTGCTAGGTATTCTGCCATAGCAACAGTACAATCATTAGCAGAAACAACACAGATTGCTTTTAACATTTCATCTACAGTAAGTTCTTCACGCGGATCTAGCCAAATTTGAGAGCCACCCATGCTAGTAGCATTTGCAGAACATGGTATTTTATCTGTATAAGAAAGTTTTCCGAGAATCAATTGCTTCCATAATAAGTAAAATAGTCATAACCTTTGTAACACTTGCAGGCCTTAACTTTTCATGCATATTGTAATCATATAAAACTTTTCCAGAGTGCTGTTCTATTAAAATAGCACTTCCACAGTCTAATTTTAAATCAGCTGATGTAGCAGAAGTTAAAGCTGTTTCATTAGTGTTTAAAGAATTATTTTCATTAGACCAAACTAAAATGCTATCAGTAGCTAAAATAATAGGAGAGCTAATAAAAAGTAAAATAAAAATTAAAAGTAATATATTAAAAAAAAGTTTTTTCTTAGTCATTATAAAAACCTCCTGTAATTAGTATTAAGTATATTAAACAGATAAGAAATTTATAACCAAAATGAGACAATGGGGACAGTCCCCATTGTCTCATTTTGAGTTATTAGATAATTTTACAAGTCGTACATGTACTTTGTTATCTGTTACATTACTATAAATTTTGATATCATAACCAGTATTATTTTTAAATTTTAAATCTAATTCATCATAAACAACAGTAGCATCTTTTCCTTGTTTTACATAGCCAACTTCTTTTCCATGTTCATGTCTTTCTGTTATTTTTAAACCATCTACTTTTAGAACGGCATCATACAAAGTAGTACTTACTTGGCAATTACCACCACCATATCCTTTTTCTTTTTTACCGTTTACAAAGATACCAGCTTTTTCATATCCTTTATCAGGAGTAGGATTACCAACAACTTTATTAAAAGAAAATTCTTCTTCATTTTTTACAATATAGTTATTGATTTTAGAAGTGGTAAGTTCTAAGTTTGTATCACGATTATTATCATCTACTAAAATATCAGTAGAAAATTTAGAAATTTCGGTTTCTACAATTTCGGGAGTTTTAATAGAATTATCTTGAGGCACTTGGGTTTCGGTAGATATTCTTTGTGCAGCAGAAGGAGAAGGATTGGTGTTATGTTGAGAAAAGAAAAAATAAACAGCTAAAGCAGCTATAATAATAATACTTAAAATCAAAATCCACTTACCATATTTTGACATATTTAAAATCCTCCTATTGTTTTTTCAATATTAGTATTTTCAAAAAATAAAAAAATATAAACCCTATATTTTACAAAAAAATAGAAAAAATTACAAAAAAATATTTACAATTCGTATTGTTTAATATATACTATAAATATATATTAAACGTTTTCTAATAGTGAGAAATAAACAGTATGAAACATGAATAAAAACTATTAGATAGCACACAATATAAAAAGAAAAGTTGTGCATAAAAAATACATAGGAGGAAAAAAGAAAAATGAAAAAACATGAAAGCCTTGAGGCTGTACACACACACACACACACACACACACACAAGTAGTTTTTACACAAAGGGAAAAAGTTTAAGGAAAGAAAAAATAAATAAGTTAGATGCTAAAAACGCATCTAGCAGTATTATGCCATATATCCCATCTGTAAGCAGAAAAACTGCGACAGCTGGGATAACTTTGATTGCATTAGTCGTTACTATAGTAGTGCTTTTAATTTTGGCTGGAATAACCATACAAGTAGTACTACAAGGAGGAATTATTGGGCAGGCCAATAAAGCATCAGAGAGCTATAAAATAGCAGATTTAAGAGATAGAATAGATGTTATTAGAATAGCATGGATAG